>CALMSO010000054.1 GCA_937872385.1 uncultured Saprospiraceae bacterium | reverse complement strand
ATGTCCACACACTTCAAAATCATCTCCGCTGGGGCGGGCAGCGGCAAAACCTATCGCCTGACCTCAGAAATGGTGCAGCTGCTGCAAAATGGGGTGCGCGCCAATGGCATCATTGCTACGACTTTCACGACCAAAGCGGCCGCAGAACTACAGGAGCGCGTGCGCGTGCGCTTGCTCGAAGCGGGCCTGACACGCGAGGCCGACGACCTCACCAATGCACTCATCGGTACGGTGCATGGCATGGGCGTGAAGTTGCTGCAACGCTTTGCTTTCGAGGCGGGCGTGTCGCCGGAGGTGTCTATCATTGCGGATGAAGACCAACAAACGCTGTTCAATCTGTCGCTGGCTATGGTGCTCACCGAAGCGCGCGTGCTGACCATGGAGCGCCTCTGCGATCGGCTGGGACTCAATAAAAACGACTATTTCGACTGGCGCCGCGAGGTGAAACAACTGACCGATGTGGCGCGCGCCAATGATTTTTCATTAGCTATTTTGGAAAAAAGTAAAATGCAATCGTTTGCGCGTTTCCAGCAGTTTCTGAGCGAGCCGTCGGAGCAGCCGGAAGCATATTTCAAAACGGAATTGCAAAAATGGCTCGAAGAGACCATCACAGCGCTAAGTCATAATGGCGATACAACTAAAAAGACCGCCGATGTAGTGCTGCAACTCAAGGGGCTACAACGCGAATTGGAGCTGCGCGGCGAGCTATACTGGCATCAGTGGGCAAAAATCGCCAAATTGGATGTAGGTGTAAAAAGCCGCGACGATATTACAAATTTGAAAGATTTTGCTGCAAAACATGATACTATTGCTACTTTCCATGATGATATCCGAGATTTTATTTACACCCTTTTTGATATTGTTACGGAAGCTTTACGCGAATATGATGCATATAAAAAACAGCGCGGACTGATTGATTACACCGATATGGAAGTGCTCGTGAAGCGCCTGTTAGAAAACGAAGGCGTACAGGAAGTGCTGCGCGAGGAATTAGATCTGCTGATGGTAGATGAGTTTCAGGATACCAGCCCAATACAGTTAGAAATTTTTCTTAAATTATCGAAACTTGCCAAGTATTCGGTCTGGGTGGGCGACCCCAAACAGTCCATCTATGGTTTTCGGGGGGCGGAGCCACGCCTGATGCAAGCGATTATTGACAAAATGGGTGGCATTCAAGATGAAAATATTCAAAAACACTCGTGGCGCTCGCGCACGGATATTGTGTTTGCCACCAACGCCATTTTTACTAAAGCCTTTCACGAAATACCCGCCGAGCAGGTAGCACTCGAACCCAAACGCACCAAAAACGCTGACCCCATCGAACTGAACGATGCCTTGATGCACTGGCATTTTATTTATGACGGCGATGGACGGCAGCCCGGCAAACCCTGGATGGAAAATTGTATTGCGCAAAGCTTGAAACAAATATTGGATCGGGGCATTCGTGTTTTGCCGAAAGGCGAAAAAAACTACCGGAACGCCCAGCCGGGCGACGTGGCCATCCTTTGCCGCTCGAATGCCGAATGTCAAAGCATAGCCGAAGCCCTGCACCGCGCGGGTTTGCGCGCAGCGATTTCCCGAAGTGGCTTGCTGAACACCGCCGAAGCCAAACTCATTTTTGCCGGTTTGAAATACCTACTCAACCCCTACGACTCGCTCTCGGTGGCCGAAATTTTGCTGCTGGCCAGCGGCCAAGATATTGAAGACATCATCGAAGACCGGCTGGATTTCTTAGAAAAAGCCGAACAACAACGCACCCATAGCAAATGGGCTGAAAACGATGCTATCATTCAGAAAATCAACATTTTACGATTACAAGCAGCCGACTTGTCCAGCTCGGAAATCCTGAATCTCTTATTGGAAGAATTAGACTTGCGCCGCATCATTGCCGCCTGGGGCAATACCCAACAACGCCTCGACAATGTGGATGTGCTGCGCCGCTTGGCTTTGCAATACGAAGAAGCCTGCAACCGCCTGCACGCGGCCGCTTCGCTCGGTGGTTTCTTGCTGTGGCTCAATGACTTAGAAAACAACAACCTCGATATGCAAGGCTCTGGCGAAGGCCCCGACGCAGTGAATGTAATGACTTACCACAAAAGCAAGGGCTTAGAATGGCCCGTCGTCATCTGCCACAGCCTCGAAGGCAGCCTGCGCGCTGGCATTTGGGGCATTGACATAATGCCAGAAACCGAAACCGTAGATTTAGATAATGTACTGAACAACAGATGGTTGCGCTATTGGGTAAACCCTTACAACGACCAGTACCGCCACACGCCGCTCGAAGCGCGCATCGAGGAGAGCACGGCCAAAGCCGCCAAAGACGAACAGGCACTTCAGGAAGAAGCCCGGCTGCTGTACGTCGGCCTTACCCGCGCCCGCGACTACCTCGTGCTGCCTACTACCGCCAAGCCGACCAAATGGCTCAACCGCGTCTGGCACGAAGGGCAGGAGGACTACCCTACCCTCGACCACCACAGCCACGAAACGCCCTGGATGTGGCAAGCGCAAGTGCTGACCAAA
The DNA here is from genome assembly GCA_937872385.1 of uncultured Saprospiraceae bacterium. Lineage (GTDB taxonomy): Bacteria > Bacteroidota > Bacteroidia > Chitinophagales > Saprospiraceae > JADJNW01. The sequence continues at coordinate 527 of CALMSO010000054.1, read as the reverse complement.
CAAACCGAAGTATTCTACTACCCCAAAGACTTCCCGCAAACAGCAATGACCGACCAAGACGTGCGTTTCATCGAGCCGCGCACCGGCAAAAAACAACATCCAACTTACACCATAGACCCTGATAATGAGCACTTTAGCCAAGAAATGCAAGCCCAACCCGGAGCCGCATATCACTACACCGCGCCTATCCCTTTGGCCGAAGACGCCGACCGCTATCAAGTAGCTAAGATGCTCAAAGCCAGTCTGATCGGATTTCACCGCGACTACCCGCCAGCAGAACAGACCGACCTGTTAGAAGGTTTTATACAGCGCTACAACTTAGAAAAATCGCTCAAAATCAACGATTTACATCATCAAATGCAAGCTTTTTTTCAGGCCTTGGAGCAGCATTTCACCATCCAAACCATCCACCGCAAATACCCGGTACGCTACTTCCACCAGGGGCGGCTCTTCGAGCGCATACTCGATTTCATCATCGAAATCGGGCACAATGAAGTGATTGTAATACAAAACTCAGGTTTCGCTGG
>CALMSO010000053.1 GCA_937872385.1 uncultured Saprospiraceae bacterium | reverse complement strand
AGGTCGGTGAGGTTTTCTACTCCCACATTGAGTTGCAAAGCGGGGTTGAACTGATAGCTGGCGCGGAAATTGAGTACGAACCAAGCCGGTGCATACGGATTGCCCTCGGCATCCTGAGCGTATAATTGTGGCTTAGCTTGCTCCGTCGGCACCAAGTTGGCAAAACTCACTTCGCTGTTGTACTGTGCCGTGAGCCGCAGGCGCAGGCGGTTGGCCTCAAAATCGAGATGCGTAGTGCCAAACAATGGTGGCGCATGACGCAAGGGCACAGGTTGACCAGTTTCTTCATCGTCTTCTTCACCCTTGTTCCAAGTCACGTAGCTGGCTAAAGACCACTGCTTGGTCAGTTCTACCTCCAGCCCAGCCTGAATGCCATACACGCGCGCTTGGGCTACGTTTTGCAAGGTTTGCACTTGGCTCAGCCGCCCGTCGTAGAGGATGCTGTCTTGCCCGTTGAAGGCAGCATCGCGGCGCACAATGGCATTGTCGAGAATGGCGTAGAAGCCGGTTACATCGAGCTTCACCCGGTTGGCAAATGTTTTGACAAAACCCAAATCGGCATTGTAAATATATTCGGATGTAAGGTTCGGATTTGGCACAATCACGTTGCCTGGCTCCGAATCAAACAGCTTACCGATGTCATCTACATTTGGTGAACGAAATCCGGTAGAAGTGTTGAAATTGATTTGCCAGTTGGCACCAGGCCGAAACACCAGCCCCAGGCTGCCCGTCAAAGCGCCGTCGTTGATATTAGCATCGTCAAATGGGAAAGGATAAAAAGCCCTATCGAAGGTGGCATCGAGCAAAAACTGGCTGTAACGTAAGCCAGCCAGTATGGTCCATTGCTTGCTGAGGTTGTTTTTGTAACTCAAATACGCTGAGTAAGACTGCCAGGTAGCGCCATCGGGATAGCGAGTGGCAATAGGGCGCTCCTCATTCGTTTCGAGGTTATTAGCAAAAGCCGTGGAACCCACTAAATTGTGCACAGCTTCCAGCCCGTAGAACACGCTCGCTCGTTCGTTGAGTGTTTTGTCAAAATCGAGATTCGCCGAAAGCGCCTGCACGGTTTCGGTGCGGTTGTTGCGATTGTTGTTACCAAAATTGCGGTTGTGCCGGCTTTCCTGATAGTCCTGATGTGCGAGCGTCAGGCGGGCGCGGTCGTAGAGCTTGCTTTCGCTGAAATGCTTGATTTGCAAGCTATTAATAATCCATTGCTGCGGTCCGTAGTACCATTCGCCATCGCGCAGGCGGCCGCTGCGGTACTCGATGAGGCGATCGTAGCGCGGCACATCTGAGGTGGTCGAGTATTGAAAATTATACACTACATCCCAGCGCTCGTTGGGCCGGAAACGTAGCTTTTGCAATACATTCCATTGGCTATAGCCGCTGGCTACCTGCACCTGCGGGTCGTCGTTGGGTATGACTTGGTCGCGGCCGTCGCGGCGGATTTGGTACTCTGGGCGCAGGTATTCGTCGGGGCCACGGCTGCCCATGCGCAAGTCTTTAAAGTCAGAATAAGTAAAATTGGTGACGCTGGCCCAGCGCTGGCCACCGATATTGATGTTGGCGCTACCTGTTTTTTCGTTGTTGGCACTCGACCAACGGGTCATGGCATTCCCCAATATACGCAGCCCTTCGCCAGTGGCTAACTTAGGTGTGAGCGTGTGAAAATCCATCACTCCTCCAATGGCATCGCTACCGTAGATGACCGAGCCGGGGCCGAACAACACTTCGGCGTTTTCGATCGTGCCGGCATCTAAGGAAATGACATTTTGCAAATTGCCGCTACGAAAAATGGCATTATTCATGCGCACACCATCCACCACGAGCAGCACACGATTGGTCGCAAAGCCCCGAATCATAGGACTCCCGCCGCCCATTTGGCTTTTTTGTACAAACACTTGATTGGTAGCCGTAAGCAAATCTGCGGCCGTTTGCGGATTCTGAAAAGCAATTTCTCGCGCCTGAATAGCGGCAATGCGCTGCGCCACTTCGCTCTTGTTTTGTTCCCAACGATTGGCAGCTACCACTACTTCGCTTAGCGCAATGCGGCTTTCGCCCAATTTCACCAAAAACTTGTCGCGGCTGATGTCTGCTACGTTCAGCGTAAGCGTACGAAAGCCCAGCAACGAGAAAGTAATGCTGTCGGATTGATTGAACAGCGCTATATCAAAAGTGCCTTTTGCATCGGTTTGAGCAACGGTTTGCGTGCGCAAGTCATAGACATTCACAAATTCGAGCGGCTCTAAGGTAGAGCGATCTATAACGCGTACTTGCTGCGCCTGCACCTGCCAGAAGCACAGCAAAAGCATGCTTCCGAGTAGGAAACGTTTCATAATCAATAGTTTATGCGCTGATACATCTCGTCCGTAAACTGAAGCGAGTGACCGGCATCTGTTTTTGCAAATGAATTGATTTTTACAGCCTAAAGGGAAAAAGCAGGCAAGCATCGGGCGGCGGCGAAGGTACGCTGGGTGCGTATGCGATCATGGCGTACGCTGTGTGCATCGGCTTGGGGGTAAAACGCTTAAAACCGTATTCAATTGGATTAGCAGGCAGCCAGAAAAATTTAGGAATTTGTTGCAACAGCTCGGTTTGCTGGTGTTGGCGCTGCGGGTTGCCGGTTAGTTCTTGCCGGATTTGCATTTCAAGATTGGCGTACAGCCAGGTATCCCGCTCGTCGAGGATGCAATAATATCGAATAGAATCACCTATATCTTCTTGATTTACAACGTCGTACATATTGCCTTCGTGCCGAAATTCACGCGCGTGCATCCATACGATATTCGCGGGCGATTGGTGCTTGGAAAACTGTAATACGATCAATTCTTCTTTCGGAATACCCGCTTTGATCCGTTGTTTTATATCGCGGCGCACATCCCATTGCACCGCTTTTACCACGAGGTACTCGCCCACAGCGCATACGCCCACACAGCCCAAGAGTAGCGCCACGAAAGCGCTCCTAAGCCACGGCAAGGTGCGGGTATGCTGCAATACGTTCATCAAAAAGGAAATTCCATTTTTGCATTAGACAAATAGAAACACCGATTCTTTTGCCAAGAAAACAAAAAACGGAAGCTTGTTTTGCAATATCCTACAAAGCGCTACCTTGCGGACGTAAAGTTGTCAGCCGATTACAACAAAAGAACCACTCGACTCATTTAAATAGCAATTGGTTTGCTTACCAAAAACAATACCTCATGCGTTTGTTATTGCTGCTCGGGCTTTTATTAGCCATTGATTTATACGCTTTTCAGGCATTTCGCACCTTAGCCCAGGGCTGGTCGGCGACGCTCAAGAATACCCTTACCATTGTGTTTTGGGCCATTCCAATACTGACGCTCGTGCTGGTGCTGGTGGCAAGTTATACCGACTTTTCCCAAACCAACAAGGCAGCTTACTCCATCCTGCGCACCTTGGTGTTCATTGCCTATATTTCCAAATTGCTCATCCTACCGGTTTTACTCATTGATGACTTGCGCCGGCTCATCTTCTGGACGACCGATTATTTTAATCCACAAACACCCAGACACGACCTGAGCCGCTCGCGTTTTCTTGCGCAGTTTGGCTTGCTCCTCGGCAGCATTCCTTTCGTTTCGCTTACGTATGGCATCATCCGGAATCCTTACAGGTACAAGGTTTTTCGGGAAACCGCCCGCATCAAAAACCTACCCGCCACCCTCGATGGGCTGCGCATTGTACAAATCTCCGACATCCACGCCGGAAGTTTTACCTTCAAAGAACCCGTGCGCCAGGCCATTGATCTCATCAATGCTCAGCAACCCGATTTGGTGTTTTTCACCGGCGATTTGGTGAACGATCGCGCCGAAGAAATGCAGCCCTATATGGATGTATTCGACAAAATTAAAGCCCAATATGGCGTTTTTTCTGTGCTCGGCAATCACGATTACGGCGACTATGTGCCCTGGGCCACGCCCGAAGCGAAACAAAAAAACCTCGAAAATCTGAAAAATATTCATCGGCAATTGGGCTGGCGGCTACTCGTCAATGAGCACGAAACCATTGATATCAAAGGGCAAGCAGTGGCTGTAATCGGAGTAGAAAACTACTCGGCATTAGAGCGTTTTCCCAGGCACGGCGACTTGCAGCGGGCGCACGCTGGCACCGACCACGCAGCCCTGAAACTGTTGCTGTCGCACGATCCAACGCATTGGGATTTGCAAGTTATCAAAGGATTTCCGGACATTGCCGTCACGTTTTCCGGGCATACGCACGGTTTTCAGTTTGGTGTGGAAATTCCCGGCTTCCGCTGGAGCCCGGCGCAGTTTATTTACAAACAATGGGCAGGCTTGTATCGGCAAGGCGAGCAGTTTTTATACGTCAATCGCGGCTTGGGCTTCCTCGGATACCCGGGGCGGGTGGGCATTCTACCTGAAGTAACCGTACTCGAATTGCGGCAAGCGTAGCTAAGGTTGAGAAAGGTTGAATGGGGGAATGGGGCAAATAGGGTGATAGGTCATAGGTGGTGGGACATTAATCGTGTCTGGCGTCTAAAAATCTGGCATCTGGCATCTCAAATCTATCGTCTATCATCTAAAATCTACCTATTTGCGGTTTTATCTGGGCGAAAGCCTTTTTATCTTTGATAACCAAATTTTTATGTATTATTATACTTAAAATAAGTACGCCGAGTACTCACTTTTGCGCCGTGACAATGTATTGATAATCCAGCGAGGTATCATTGGCTACGATATTGCGAAAACCCGCGTCGTATAAGGCTTCTTCTACTACATGAATTGGCACGCGAATGGTCGAAGGCGGCCCAATGGGCGTTCGTTTTTTCTTGAAATCCACAATCAGCAGTTGCCCCCCTTCCGACATGCCCCGATGCAAGATTTTAAGATAGCCTGGCTTGTCTTCAATATACATAAAAGTATTGACAATCAATACAATATCTGCTTCGCTGGGTTGCAACAGTGGGTCGCGGGGCGAGGCGAGGCGCGTTTCCAAACGATTTTGCATACCTTCCGGCAATTCAAGCACCTTCACGCTGTCCAAATACTCGGTAAAGCGTTTGTCAATATCTACTGCAATAACTTTTTTCGCTTTTGGCGCCAAGCGCAAGGCAAAAAAACCGGTGCCCGCACCAATATCCACGATGGTTTTGCCACTCACATCGCCCAGCAAATCAATAATCATATCCGGTTTTTGCCAGATGACACGGTTGGTAGTTGTATAATCTTCTGCAATTCCAGGGCTGCGCGTGCCATTGGCCGGGTGCAAAGAGTCGGTCTCATTGAGGGGTGGCGGCTCCGGGAAGCCATTGTTGGTTTGTTCGTTATTGCGGTTGTCCTGTCGGCAATTCGTTAGTGCCATGCACAACAACCAACCGATTAAAACAGCAGAAAATCGTAGTTTCATAAACGGGTTTTACAGCAAGGTTAATCTACATCCGGATGCATACGGCAGTACAACACCCCTAAGCCTTCTATTCGTTTCCTTTTCGGAAAATAATTAATGGAGTATAGTTATTTGTAAATATTATTTGTTAATTATTATCCATAATAATACTTAAAATATTAATAATTAGTTACTTATATTTTTAAAAATAATCATACCCAAGTACTAAAATAGTCAATTGCCCATTTCAACACGCCCTACCGCCTCGCCAAAGCCAATGCGCAGGCCATTGCGCGCGCCATACCCACGCAAAATCACACTGTCGCCATCAGCCATAAATTTGCGCTCGGTGCCGTCGGGCAAAGTAATGGGCTTCGTGCCGCGCCAAGTCAATTCCAGCATAGAGCCAAAGCTATCGGGTGTGGATCCACTGATGGTGCCCGAAGCCAGCATATCGCCGATGTTCATATTACAACCACTGACCGTATGATGCGCCAGCTGCTGGCTCATGTTCCAGTATAAATATTTAAAATTGGAGCGGCAAAGCGTTTGCTCCACCCCAGAATCGGTGCGTAGCGCCACCTCCAAGTGAATATCAAAGCTTTTCTGCCCTTCATATTGCAAATACGGCAATACCTCCAGCTCCTGCGGCGGGCCAGCGGTACGGAAAGGCTCCAACGCCTCCAGGGTGACTACCCAAGGTGAAATGGTGGAAGCAAAGTTTTTACTAAGAAAGGGCCCCAGCGGTACGTATTCCCAGCGTTGAATGTCGCGTGCCGACCAGTCATTGAACAGTACCATCCCAAAGATGTACTCCTCGGCTTCGGCCGTGGTGATGGATTGCCCCAGTTGCGTGGGCTTACCGATAATAAAAGCGGTTTCTAACTCAAAATCAAGCAGTTGCGTGGGTCCGAATACCGGCTGGCTGGCACCATCTGGCAGGGTTTGACCCTTGGGGCGATGAATGGGCGTACCCGATACCACGATCGAGGAAGCGCGCCCGTGATAAGCCACCGGCAAGTGCCGCCAGTTGGGCAAAAGCGGATTGGCAGGGTCTCGAAACATCGAGCCGACATTGGAGGCGTGCTCTAAGCTGGAGTAAAAATCGGTGTAGTCTCCTACGCGTACTGGCATCAGCATTTGTACGGAGCGTTGCGCATGCAAGAAAAACGGCGCTAATTCGCTGGCATCCCATTCTTCGAGGTCATTGTCGAGAATTTGCGACAAGCGGCTACGTACGGCCGAAGTCTTGGCTTTGCCCAGAGCGATAAAATCATTCAGATAGGGTTGTGCAAAGATATTTTTATCAAGGTGCAAATCATCAAAAAAACCGTGCTCGGACAGTACTTGCAGGTCGGCTACCTGCTCACCAATGGCTACGCCAAGGCGGGGCGTTAGGCCAGGAGTTTTAAAAACACCAAAAGGCAGATTTTGAATAGGAAAGTCACTATCGGGGGGTACTTGTACCCACGAACGGAGATTAGGGTTGTTAGCTCTCGTCATTTTTCATCCAATTTGTCGGGCAAAGGTACGGATAGAAACGGCGCTATTCAAGCATTCGCCACAGCAAAAAACGGAAAGTCCGCCCCTGGCTACTCGTTGGCCGGGAGCGGAGCGATTATTTTTGCAATATTACTCTTTGAGTAAGCACCGCCGAGCCATGCACTACACGCAAGATGTAAGTGCCAATAGCATAATGACTCAAGTCAAGCGACAGACTGGTAGTAGCTTGTTCGTGCTGACCACTTTGCAAAAGTTGTCCTTGCAAACTGAAAACCGCTACTTGCACCTGCCCGGAAAGCGGTTGCGAAAAGTCAATTTGCAATAATCCATTGGTCGGGTTGGGTCGGAAGGTCACGCGCTGCCCTTGCCAGTAGTGAATGCTGCTGGTTTGCAACAAAAAGTCAAAAACGCCAGAGGTGGAAAAGCCGCATTCGTTGAGTGCCGTGATGCGCCAATGGTATTCGCCGGCGCCCAGCGGCTCGGTTGGCGTGTAGGTGGTGTCACCTATTTCTAGCACTTGTACCATCATGGTGAAGCGATCGTCGCGGGCCAATTCTACACGGTAGCTTCGGGCATCTGGGTCGGCGCGCCAGCGCAGCACAGGCTCGGTCATCATGGTGATGGCACCATCGGCAGGCTCAAGCAGGGCCGGCACACCCGGCACACCACGCAGGCGCAGCGTCACTTCGTCTTCATTGGTATAAATGCCGTCGCTTACGCGAAATCGAATGGTGTATTCACCCGGCGGGGTAGTGCTTAGGTTGCCTAATGTGGCGCGAATGGTCGTACCGGCGGGCACATCCAAGGTATCGGCATTGAAACTAACCGCAATGTCGGCAGCGGGTGTTACTTCATACATAATAGAGGCAGGTGCCGCGTAGCCAGGCCCGATGAAGATATTAAAAGCCGGCCGGTCAGTTGGGCAGGCATTCACCTGCACCGGAGTAGCCGTAACGCTTACGTCGGGAATGGTGGTGAACTGTGCCACCGCCGACTCGCCCACGCCGCAGGCATTGATGGCTTGTACCCGCCAGTTGTAAACGGTGCCTGATTCTAAATTACTAACAAAATAAAACGGCCCCGGCAGCGTGTCGCTTACAGCCCAGCCGCCATCCGCCGATTCTATAAAAATAACGTAACGCTCGGCTCCTGGTGCGCTTTCCCACTCGAAAGAAGTGCTGAGCGGAATGTTCTGTGCCCCGTCATCAGGAAAAAGCAGGGCATAATCACGCGGGCTATCGAGTACCAGCAGGCGCACTTCCGTATTAGCGGTATCCATGCCATCGGTGGCTAAAATGGTCAGATCGTAGGTATCGCCGACATCGAGATTGCTAATGACTAAACGTACCGTATCGCCTGGCGCAGCTGGATTTTTACTAAAAATGGCTACCGCATCCGGTGGCAATCCTACAGACTGAAGTTGTACCCCCGCAGCGTCAAAATCGGTGCCGACAAATACCTCAAAGGACAATTCCTCATTGGCACAAATCGCCAGCGAATCGGCGGCAGTACGAATAAAAACATCCCGAGGGAGTACCGCGCACACTTCCAGTGTCCAAGCATTGAGCCGCCCGCCATCGCCTTCTTCAAAATCTTCGACAAACAGAGTCCAAAGCCCCTCGGCAGATTCTCCAGCCAGCGAGGCAAAGGGGTCTAATGGTTGGTAAGCACCTTCGATAGCCGGATTGTTGCCGCAGGTATTTTCCAATTGTATCGCCGTGTTGGGCGCATCATCGCGGAAGCTGAGTTGCAAATTGGCTCCATCGCAGCCGAAAATGTCTTCCGGTACGCCCGGCCGATCAAACAGGCGCAGCAACCGCTGGCCGCTTGGCGGGCGCAGGGAGGCAGCTAAATCTCCTACCCAGCTGTGGGTAATGTCCAAATTATTGATGCGTACGTCCACCACTACACCCGGTAGCGTTATATTTGCTTCGGAAAAGACCATATTCGGCTCAAAGCCGACAATCGTCTGCGGCACATCACTTGGCGTAGCACTGACACAAGTGACATCTGCGGTAGTGAAATTTTGGATCTCTGACCACTCCCCCACCCCACAGGCATTGCGGGCCCGTACCCGCCAGTAATACGTGGTGAGTGCATTGAGCCGTATATTGCTCAGCTGCATTGCCGACAAGGCGTCCATCGTCGCAATTAACTGGCTGAATCCGTTATCAGTTGCGATCTGTACATCAAATTCAGCTACCGCAGCATCCGTTGCCCAGGTAAAAATTGGAAACAAGGACGTGTTCCGAGCGCCATCGGCGGGCGTTTGTAAAGTGACCGAAGGCGCCGCTGAGCCTGCCACCCGTAGCCCAAGGGCAATATCTGCGGCTGCCATGCCATCCGTGCCGCGCAAACGCAGGGCATATTCGCCGACGGGCAAATTGGCTGTCGCAATCGTTAAAGTAGTATTTCGCCCTGGAATAACAGGATTCTGACTAAAAACCGGGCTGACGCCAGCGGGCAACCCTTCCAAGGTCAGTTCCACCAAATCAGTAAACTCCTCGCTCACAGCTATTGCAAACACAGCGGCCGTAGCCGCGCACACATCCTCAAAAGGCTTATTGACCTCCAAATTCAAATTGCAGGTGCTTTGCCACTTGCCGTCCCAGTGCGGAATGGCCGTTTGGGCCGGGTGTAGCCAAGGTTGTAGCTGCCCGCCTGCCCACGAGCGCTGAAACCAGCCAAATATATCATAGCCATTAAAAAGGCAACTGGCGGTGCCGCCAAACAACTGCCCGACCACGCGGCGGTTTTTGTCAAACAGCGGGGCGCCGGAAGAGCCGCCTTCTGAAGTGCCAATATTCCAGTTGGGTATAATCAGGTAATCACCGTCTGGTACCGGCCGACCGCCCCCGCCCCGAGTACCGGCGAAGCTCCCGTCAAAGCGAAAGCTGATGCGCTTTTCATCCGTGCCAGGGTGGTGCACTAATGCGAGCGTATCGGTAGGCACTTCTGTGTCCAGCGACCAGCCAGCAAAAAAGGCATTGGCCGTAGGCGACACCGGATCGTCTAACTCCAGCAGAGTGATGTCGGTGAGTGCATAATTGGCGCGCAGCACCGCACCGGAATTGAAATCTGTGAGCCGCCCATCACCAATACCACCACTGATGGGCGTACCCGGCTGCCGGCAGACACTATTCTGATAATTCCAATAGACGACGAGCGACGCGGCGTTGTTTTCCGTTACACCGCAATGATTAGCCGTTGCAAAATAAGGTGTACAATCATTCTGGGTGTTATTGAGCAGAAAACCAGTGCAAAACTGCGTGCCACCGAGGCCATAAACCGCCACCGACTGAATGACGTCGCGGTAGGCTTCAACGATACCCCAGCCATTGGCGCTCCCGCACACCACGTCTAAATTGCAAGCACCGGAGGCACTTGCAAAGAAGTTCATAAAATCGTGATTAACGCTTTTTAGTTGTAGCCGCAATGCGGAGCGCTGGTCGGCGGGCAATTGTACTTCCAGCACTAACTCATCGCCCGGCAATACTGGCGTCCAGAGTTCTTGGTGCGCGGCATTGTCCGTTGGGGTGAATGGCCCCAGCATTTGTCGTTGACTTGGGTCATAGAGCAGCAGCAGCCCACCCGGCGGCATGAAATAATCGCGGAAGCCCAGATTGAGCGAATACGCACCCGGCGAGTGTAGCCGCAAGCGCCAGAGCGCCCGCCCGTCGGGGAGCAGCTCCCAGTGGCCATGCGTATCAGGGTTGATATTTACCGAAATGGCTTCTGCAAAACGAGGAGCGACACCAAGCTCGACAGTGCGGCGCTGGAGCTCATGAGCGCGTAAAGCTTCGTTATCAAGGGCAGAAAACACGATTTGCTCGACGGCGGCGAGCGGAGTTTTGGTCGCAGCGATGCGGGTATCGTCGGTTTGGCCATAGGCCTGTAGCACTACCATTATAGTAGTCAAGAAAAATAGACCTCTCATGCGGTAATCGGTTTTGGGCGACGCGCCGGAAAAACAGCATCCTTTATTCTGCGCCTCCGGTGCTTATTGTTTTGTCATTTAAAGCTATTACAAAAAAGCATTATGACAAAAAATATTGTGTGACATTCGGCGATTACTTGCTACAAATGTCGGTCCACACCCTGTTCTATACCGATGAAAAGCATTGATAATGAGCATTATGCCCTCGGAATGTCTTTTTTATGGCGCGGCAATTTTTTGAAATGCTCCGAGCCTTCCACGTCTATTTGCAAATTCTGCAAGTCGCTGAAACGAAGCGCACCCTCTAAGCTAAGTAGCACAAAATGGTCGTCGCCGCTTACCAACAGTAGCACGTCGGTGATGGTATCGCCCTGCTCGCGGATGAGAAACTGAATGTTTTGTCCCTTCTCCTGCACCTTAAAAAGGTCTTCAAAGCGATCGCCTTGCAAGTCTTTCACCAACTGGCGATATGCCTGCGGGCTGACCAAATTGCCGTTTTCCATAGTGAGAATGCGCAACTGAGTGATTTTGCGTAGCAACTGAGCTGCTTCCGCTTCTTCACTGAATTTTGACGCCAACTGGAGCACCCAGCCTCGCAGCTTGAGGTCGGTCACCTCCTCCATGCCTTTGTATTGCTCGTAAAATTTTTCAATCGCTTTAGTTTGCGCAAAAAGTGCACTCCCCAACCACACGAAAACAGCTAACAGAATGATTTTTTTCATGGCGTTTTTTTTATGCAAAGCACTCGCAACTAATTATTTTCAATATAAAAAGTTGTAAATCATTGATTATCAACAGTTAGATTTCGGGTGCCAGGTTTTTAGATGCCAGACTTCAGAACGAGACACAGTTCGCTGTTTGCTATTTGCTTTTCGCTGTTCGCCACACTCAGCAGGCCTTATACCCTACACCTCTGAAGCTTTACACCTTTCTAAACCCCATTCATCCTATTCCCCTTTTCAACCCTTCAACCTCTCAACCCTTCTCAACCTATTTCAGGACGGCACTTTCATCCCATTCCCCCATTCATCCATTCCCCTATTCATCCCATTCCCCCATTTGCCCCATTCCCCCATCAACAATTAACAAATAACATTGCCCCAAATAACAATCTTACATACTCACACCCTCGGTGCCTTGCGGTTTTTCTGCTTTTGGGCTTCTTCTTTTTCAGCCTTCCGCGATTTTTTATTAATCGGCAATTCATTCATATAATGATTAATCATTTCCGACAGGTCTTTCATCCGAATATTGGATTTCATATGAAAAAACAGGAAAGTATCTTCTTCCTGCACCATGATAATCAGGTTTTTAAACTTGTCGTTTTTTTTAATCTGCCCCATGATGTTCACGGTGGCGTCTTCTGAGCGCACGTAAATCAGGTCGGCGTAGCCACTGCGGCGGCTTTCACTTACAAAGCTTGATACATTGGCTACCGGTATATTATTTTGCTCTTCGGCAATCAGAAAGCGCATCTTGCGTAC
>CALMSO010000052.1 GCA_937872385.1 uncultured Saprospiraceae bacterium | reverse complement strand
TGTACGACCACACCATCAATGCCCGCAGCTCGGGCCGGTGGGTAGAAGTGGTAGCACCGGGTGGAGAGATTTGAGCTTGGAGCGAGCGCCCTGCGGTATCAATCACTGCAGGGCGTTCGTTTTCTATTTCACAGCCGTTTTACGTCGTGTAAAACCAGCTATTATTTGCCATAATGCGTTTCGATTCAGCCATAAAAAAAGTACCGTAGCGATTAAAACAGTCAATGCGAGGTAAAATACCTTGCCGCCATCGCCTTGCACTTCGATGCCGAGGGGACCGAGGTGTGCCAGCACCGCCCCGGAAATAAGGCCAAGACTTAGGATGCCCCCGTATATTTTTGTCGCAGGAATCAGCAGCAGGGCGGCGGTGATTAGTTCTGCAATACCTGTTCCGATACGTCCGTAAGGCTCCATGCCCAGCGTAGAAAAGATATAAACCGAATCGGGGTGCGCAGAAAATTTGAAGTATAAAGTTTGCAAGAAGATAATAGCAATGAGCAGTTGCAATGCCCATGAAATATAGGTAATCGTTTTGGTGTTCATAATTTTCACTACGGGTTTTGGCAGCGTTTTGAATAGGCTATCGGCTGCAAAGGTAGTCCCTTCCCGCACCGAGAAACGTCCGTTGAGCTACAGTTCAATCAGTCAGGGAGCAGGAAGAGGTCTCAAATCAGGAATGATAATGTTTTAGTTGAAAGGTTGAAAGTGTCCGACGGCTGTCTAAAATCGCTTGTCCAATGTCTGTTATTAAGCATCAGGCGGGCGGCAGCTCGGTGTCGCCAAGTTGCAGGATGCAATCAAATTCGTTTTTTTCCAAAGGCATTACCGAAAGTCGGCCGATACGCACCAACCCAATGTTTTGCAATTCGGGCGTTTCCTTAATAGTACGCAGCGATACCGGGCGGCTTAGGCGTTGCACAGGCACCATATCTACGACCGACCAGTCGCCTTTTTCAGCGGTGGGGTCGGGATAGGCGGCACGCGTGACGCGACAAATACCCACCACTTCCAGCCCCTGCACACTATGGTAAAAAAGCACCAGATCGCCCACTGCCATGGTGCGCAGGTTGTTGCGAGCAGCGTAATTGCGCACTCCATCCCACATAGTAGCACCTTCCTGCTCTAAGCGCTCGTAGCTGAAAGCGGCGGGTTCGGATTTTACAAGCCAGTAGTTCATAATGGTTGGGCTAACTTTCTAGTAAAAAATTTTTAAAGCACTGATATTCAGATGTCTGTACAGTAAACAGCGAACAGCACTACAATTCAATATTTTCTACAATTTCGAGGCCATAGCCAATCAGGCCAACCCGGCGGCGCGGATGGTTGGTCATCAGACGGATCTTGCTGATGCCGAGGTCGCGCAGTATCTGGGCACCGATGCCAAAATCGCGTTGCGACATGCCCGCGGCCCGCTGCTCCATGAGCGTTTTGCCTTCGTAATCCTGCTGGTATTGCTGTAAGCGATGCAAAATAATATCCGATTTTTCGCTTTGGCGCATGTACAGTACCACGCCTTTTTCTGCGCGGGCAATGGTTTGCATGGCCCTTTCGAGGCAAGCGCCATAGTCTTCAAAAAGGTAACCGATCACGTCGCCGGTTTCGCTGGCCGAATGCACGCGCACCAGCACGGGTTCGTCGG
>CALMSO010000051.1 GCA_937872385.1 uncultured Saprospiraceae bacterium | reverse complement strand
ATTTCTTTTTGTCACAACAGAGTGAATCTCCAAAAGCCACGCTTGGCAACTTCTTTGAAATGCTCAATATCTGCGATTTTTTACACCGCACTTTAAACCCTGTTAAACAAGAAGCCAATGTATAGCCTACAAATTAATGCCGCCGATACCCTGTTCTTCCGGGATGGTCGCCCTTTCAATATGGGCGAAGATACCTACGCGCAAGGGATTTTTCCGCCCCCACCGAGTGTATTATATGGTGCATTGCGCACCGCGTATATGGCAGCCGATACTACTGGTCAGCCACTTTCTGCGCTTATTACAGCAACAGGAGCATTAACTATTCATAACCTATTTTTAAAATCGGATAAAGATATTTTATACGCGCCCCTTCCGGCGGACTTGTTTGTGGATAAGGACGGAAATATTACTTTTCCAGAATTGAAAAAAGAAAAAGAAGTACCTGTTTCGAGTATTCCCACACCTCAAATGCTCTATCATAATACCAATGGTAAACCTGACGGTCAGCCGCGATTGGTGACATTGGAAATACTTAAAGATTATCTTGATAACGGTAATCAGCAGCCGACGTTTAAAAACGTTCCGCTCAAAGACTTCACGGAAAAAGAAACCAAACTCGGTATTGCACGCAGCAATGCTACCCGCACCAGCGACGAAGGCATGCTCTACCGTATGGAAATGGTGCGCCTAGAAAAACAACAAGAGGATAAAACTTGGCAGTCCCTATCTTTTTGGGTACAATATGACGGTATTATTTTGCCGACCGAAACCTGGGTACGGATTGGTGGTGATAAAAAAGCGACGTACATTAATTCTTGTCAATTGTCTATCGAAAACCTTCTTCCTCGTCCAACATTGCAAAGCAACCAATTCAAAATCTACCTCGCTACGCCCGCACTTTTTGAAGCGGGCTGGTATCCTGAAAATTTATTGGCAAAACATGATTTAGAATTAATAGCCGCCGCAGTTGGGAAGCCGCTACATCTCGGCGGTTTTGATATGGTAAAAAGAGGACCTAAGCCCATGCTCAAAGCGGTACCTGCTGGTTCGGTGTATTATGTACAACTCAAAAGTGATAGTAAAAAGGACATTAATGCAATAGCACAAGACATTCACGGAAAAACGATTTCTGAATTTGATTCTAAATATAGTTTCAAGGGTATTCCAGAAAATAAATTACCTGATTCAGCACGGCAGGGCTTTGGCGCTGCCTTTATTGGAAACATCTAAAAAACAGATTGATATGCTTAAAAACTCCGGAACCTTATTTTTGATCTGCGAAACACCCCTGCACGCCGGTAGCGGCGATGCACTTGGTGTAGTAGATTTGCCCATCCAGCGCGAGCGGCACACTTCTTTTCCCAAAATTGAAGCTTCCAGCCTGAAAGGAGCACTACGGGAGGCGTTTGAAGAGCAAGTTGTATCGCAATTAAAAGAAGACAAATCGAATTTAGAAGATGTAAAAACACTTCTTAAAAAGCTCAATATTGTCTTTGGCTTTGATGATGGCGCATTAAAACACTTTTCAAAAGAAGCTTTGCGCAGTCTTTTTACAGAGAAAGACAAAGAAACGGGAAAAGAAAAGGAAGCAAAAACCGACTTCGCTGGCGCAATCGGCTTCACCGACGCTCGCCTGCTGCTCTTTCCAGTCAAGAGTATGAAGGGTGTGTTTGCATGGATTACTTGCCTTCGAGTACTTACACAGTTTGAAAAGGATATGAAAATGTCAAATCCTGATTTTAAATTAATCGGTCAGCTAACGAATCCTGATGCCGATCAGGCAGAAGAAGAAAAAGAAGTAAATAACTCTTGTTACTTACTAAATAATGATAGCGATCTTAAAATTAATAAGAGTGACCATATAGTTTTGGAAGAGTATGCTTTTAAAGCAATTGCGCCATTCGAGGAATTTAAGATAGAAAATAAGCCTCTTGCCACTTGGCTGGCGGAAAAGCTATTCACGGAAGAAAGCTATTGGCACAAAAAAATCCAGAAAGATGTTGTCATCCTGAGCGACGATGACTTCAAAGATTTTGTCAATCTTTCGACCGAAGTCATTACCCGCATCGGCATTGACAATCTGAAAGGAACGGTAAAGGATGGCGCCCTTTTTACGGAGGAATATTTACCCGCTGAAAGTGTACTGTATTCCATTGTACTGGCAAATCCGGAGTTTTCAGAAAACAAAGGTATGAGTGCAGACCAGGTACTCACTTTTGTCAAAGACAATACACCGGAGGTTTTTCAAATCGGCGGTAATGCTACGCTGGGCAAAGGCATCGTGCACAGCAAATTATTAATAAACGCTAAAAATGAATAGTTATGTCAAGACAAGGAATCGAGCAAGGACGGGCAACGGCTGCCTATAAATATGCAGAAGCAGGGAAAAAATTGGGCGGCGGGCCAAAAACAAAAGATGGTAATAAAGTCGAGGATAGCGCTGAGGCAAAAGAATACAAATCCTATACACGCAAAATTCCCATGATGATTAAGACAAATGGGTTGGGTTCTGCATTGGCGTTTGTCAAGTCAAAACAAAAAAAAGAGGCATACAAAAAAATCTACGATCAACTCACCGAATGGCTTTCCGTAGAGTGTAATTTGACCAAATCATATTTTAATGAAAAATCAATAGATTTAGTAAAGGATGTAATTGCTATGAATTCCTTTCAATATCGCGCTGTGACCATTGAAACACTTGCGTTGATGACATGGCTGCGGCGTTTTGCAGAGGGATTAATTCAAGGAGAAGCAGAAGGAGATGACTTATGAAAAAAGGAATATTCATTATTTTAGAAGAAAATGGGCGATTCATTGCAGCGATTCGTCGTGCAGATAATGGCATCATCCGTTTGGAAGATTTGCTCGTTACAGATGCGATTCGCGCACTGCATGGAAAAGAGTGCCAATATTTACCTAAAGCACAAAATGTAATCATAGACGGGAAAAATATTTACAAAGCGCCACCTAAAGTCGAAACGCCTAAGCAGGTTGAAAGCCCGAAAAAAGTGGAGCAGCGCTCATGGCGTTCTCAATTACGCGATACCGAACCGGATGTAGTGATAGAAAATGATTTTGAAAATGTTTTAAAAGAGCGACGAAAGCTACCTGATTCATTTGACTTACAAAAGGCACAAGTTCCCAGTGATGTCCGAGCTTTACGAATTGACAAAAAGCAGGTAGATAATTTCTCTCTAAAACTCAATCGCTTCGCTCGGTTTGAAAATGTAAAGAGCGACGAAAAATTTTACTTTTTCAATCCTAAAAAGCGGGAGGAAAGAGATAGGCAAACTAATGAAAAGCGGACTTTATTAAATGAATTCGAAATCCATGAAAATTATGGGCATACCAACTTTCAGCAAATAACTGCTCGCGCTGCTGTCCACGCTGCTGCTTTACTTGGCAATGATAATCTCATACACCACACCTTCACCCCCAATTGGCGCCTCATCGTCGGCTTAGGTGGTGAGTCGGTCTATGAGACGAGTATCACTTTGCATCATGTTTATGGCTTTCCTTACATCCCGGCGAGTAGTATTAAGGGGGTATTGCGGAGTTATGTCATAACGTCGCATTTTGTTAATGAAGGTGAAGCGATAAGAGATAAATTATTTTGCGATGTCTTTGGCTGTCCGGCTGAACTCTCGGTCGAATTAGAAAATGGTAAACGAAACTTCAAGTCTCACTATGAAGAAGCGCGACAAGGTCAAGTCACCTTCTTCGATGCTTTCCCTACGAAAGCGCCTAAGATCAAACCGGATATTATGAACCCGCATTATGGGGATTGGTATGGTAATAAAAAAGATAATCGAGGAAACCCGATAGCCCCCACCGATACCCAATCACCCGTACCGGTTTTCTTTCTTACCGTAGAGGATACGCCGTTCCAGTTCCTCTTTGGCTCGAAGCAAATGAAAATAAACGATCCGCTTTGGAAGGACAAAAACCTCGCCGATTGGCTCAAAGCTGCGCTAGCTGAACACGGCATCGGCGCGAAGACAGCGGTGGGCTATGGTACCGGCGAGCTTCAGTCGCCGAACGCCAGCGGCTGAAGCCGCCGATACATTTCGTCACGCTTTTATTTGAAAAACCTTTTAAACATTGGAACATGTCGAAAAAACAAGACGCTGAACGACAATACCGCATTAATTATGAAATCATTGTGGATTGCTACGGTGAGGCAGAGGAGAATATGGGCTGGTATTATTATTTTGAAGACAATCTGGAATTTCCGATTGAAGCAATTATTAAGTTGCACAAACAGGATGGTAAGGTCGAGGAGGTTCCCATTCGTATCATATCTATTGCTTCCAAGGAAGAAGCGGAACCGCGTCTGGGCTATGTTTTGCCGGGCAGTGATTATATCCACACTATTGGAATAGAGGATATTGTAAAGGTAATCACCAACGAAAACAACCTGCAAGCTCTGAATGACTGGAGATACTGGAAAGGAATGGAATTGTGGTAAACAACGCTGGCCAGCGTACCGGCGAGCTTCAGTTGGCGAATTAGAATAAATCATATAAACACAAAAAATGATGAAAAAATTAGAAATTTCTGCAAAAATAGCTCTTGGCATTGCCGTTGTTTTTCTTGTAGCGCTTATAATTAGCCAATGGTGCTTTTTTAACAAAGCAAATCATTTTGTAAAAGAAATAGGAAAATTGCACATTCAGAGAGACTCTGTTTTGGCTTTGTTAGATACTTCTAAAGTTTCATCGCAATACCTCGTTTTACAGCAGGAAAATCAAAAGTTTCAAACTGAACGCTTTATCGTAGAGTTAGAAAAACACAAGCAAAGTTTATTTGCTTATTTCGTTACATTTTTAGGAATTGGGACGCTCGCAGGGTTTTATGCGCTTTTATTTTTAATTCCAAAAGAGATTGAAAAAAGAGCCAAGTTGGAAGTGGATGAAAAAATAGCAGATGCGATCAGAGGTAGAAGCGAAGCGATTCGCAATATGTTGAATAGTTATAATAAAGAATCGTTTTTGCGACAAAACAAGCGGATTTACATTGCTGGTGGAACCGGTAAAGAGAAAGTCAGAGATATTTTGATCGAAAATGGTATAAATTCGGAAAATGTCTATTTGGATGAAGATACAGCAAAAAGAAATAAATATGATATTCTATTCTTTAACAATTTAAATGGTGAACTGCTACCTGCTAAGCCTCAAGATAAAAATGGGCAAAAATATGATGAAGCTAAGTATAACGAAGAAATGCGTAAGCATAATGAAGCTTTTCAAGCAATATTGAAAATGATGCAAGCAAAGGAACAGTCTGTCTGCTTTTTTTATTATAATGAAACAAATGTAATTTTTCCTATCTGGGAAATTAGAGATTACGATTTAAAAAAGCGTATCAACTTCACCACCAACCCTGCCCAAATCTACGGCAACCTTCTCAACACCCTCAAATACCAAGACCGAATAGCACAACAAAGGCAATAAACGGCAAAATATAAAATACAATAATAAACACCATGCCTACCCTCGACCGCCTCAAGTTCGACCTCAAAAAAATGATTGCCGATAATTTCGGCAACGTGCTCAAAAAATTAGAGCGAATACTCAAACCGGATAGCTCTTCTTATAATACTTTATTAGTGCTGGCGGGTGAGTTCAAGCAGTGGAATAACCGGCAAATGCAAAATGTGCAAAGCCAGGAAACGCTGACTCAGGAGTCCAATAATTTGAAGGTCCGCTTGATGGATTTGATTGATTCATTAGAGGAAAAAGATGTGCTATCCGCCTTTTCCTTGCAGGAAGAAATCTTTGAAAAAATCCTCGTGGTGTGCAAGCAGCCCGAGCGCAAATCTTACATGAAAAGGTTCTTTCCGGAAGCTTATTTCATGCATGTAGCTTATGACGATGCCACGATGCAGTATAATCCTGAAAACTACGATATTATCATTTTTGATGACCATCCTTTCGATTCGAAGGATAAAGCAGAACAACTGCTCCGGCGGTATTTGAATACCAGCAAACCCTACGTGCTTTATTTCGGCAATGGGCAGTCCAGCGCTGTACGCGAGCACCCGGAAAAGGCATACTTTTCTAATTCGGTTTTTTCGCTGCACGCCCGGTTGTTTGAAATGCTCAATTACCTGAAATACACCCGTGCTACGGCATTTCATACCAATGTAGCTTCCTGATTTTTACATTTATTTACTTCTAAAAACCCACCATTACATGACCCTGCACCAGCACCACCAGCAAATCAGCCACAGCAGCCAGCAGCCTGCAGTTCCTTTTCCGCTCACTACGCTTGGCGCTACCCTCGATCTGCCGCTGCTGCCCCGGCAGATTGCGCAGTTTCGCGGAGCCGTGGTGGAGGCTTTCGGGCAGGAATACGACCTGCTGCACAACCACGACAATGAGACCGAAAGTGCTCCCGACTCGCCGCCGAATATCCCAACTGCCTACCATTATCGCTATCCCCTTGTGCACTATCGCACCTGGCAGGGGCGGGCTACGCTCTTTGGGGTGGAGGCAGGCGTGCCGCTGCTGCGGGAGTTTTTGCTGCGTACGGCTCAGCTTACGCTCGGTGGGCAAACGCTGCCCTTGCGCATCCATTGGCTGCGGGAGCAGGAGTGGGCGCTGCACATGACCGATCAGCCCTGTACGTACCGCTTGATGGATTATCTGCCTTTTCATCAGGAAAACTACGCCCGCTGGCTGTCCGCTCCCGACTCCGGAGCCGGATCGAACTGCTGGAAGAAATACTCGTCGGGCATATCCTCGGGCTGGCATCTGCTGTCGGCTGGCGCCTGCCTCAACGATTAGAAGTGCAACTGCTCCATATCCGCGACACCCGACCAGTCACCATCCATCGGCACCGGCGTATGGCTTTCAATTTGATTTTCCGCGCCAATATTGCCCTGCCGCCCGGTATCGCGCTGGGGCGATCGGTAGCTTTTGGCTTTGGGGTAATGCTGCCAACGAATGACACCCCGCAATAGCAACGACAAGCTTTGGCGGAAACCGCCCGTACGTTCTTTGACATGATTGGTTGAAATAAGACACGCATTATGGCTAAAAAAATCAAGCTTTCTTTTGTGAAAAAGGCGGCTGCTCAGTTTTGCAAACTTCGTAGAGTAGAAGACTTGGCCAGCCTCCTCAGCGTAGAGGCTTATCATCTCCAGATGCTGGCGCTCAAGCCACACTACCACATTTTTACCGTACCTAAAAAGAGTGGTGCCAAACGTTGGATCGAAGACCCCGACGATCGGCTGCAGGACGTACAGTCTCAAATTGCCTTCCGGCTAGCGCTGGTATATCATCTCTGCCGGTCGGCGGCAGCCTATGGCTTTATGCTGGGCGTTAAAAGTGACACCCAGCCGCGCAACATCGTTACCAATGCACGCCGGCATCTTGGTCAGCCCTGGTTGTTCAATGCGGACTTGCAGGATTTTTTCCATCAGGTGAAAACCGAACGGGTGTTTCGTATTTTTAGTGCTCCGCCTTTTGGTTTTGAACAAGACTTGGCCGATTTGCTGGCGCGGCTCGTTACCCACCAGGGAAGGCTGCCTATGGGGGCGCCTACTTCACCGGTATTGTCCAATTTCGCTACGCTCACTATGGACGAAAGGCTTCTGCAAGTGTCCGAATGGGCTAACTGGACTTACACCCGCTATGCCGATGACCTTTGTTTTTCCAGCCAGCAAGCATTTTCTGACAAAGACCTTGCCAAAATCCGCGAAATCGTGGAAGGGGAAGGCTATACTTTCAACGAACAAAAATTGCAACTGCTCGGCCCCACCGAGCAAAAGGTGGTCACCGGCATTCAACTTGGGACTACCGACATACAAGTGCCAGATGGCTTTGTCGAAGACCTGCGCTTGGACCTCGACCGCCTGCGCCACGTTATCGAGGTAGCGAATGCAATGGGGCAACAGGAAAAGTGGATTGACCGCTTTCGTCAGCAAGTGGAAGGCAGGGTCAATTTCGTTGAATTTGTACTCGGCGAAAATGATACTCTTACCGCTGAAATGCACCATCGGCTTGATGACGCACTCGACCCGCCCGATGAGTTTGGCGCCAAAAGCTGGCTCGATTTCGGGTATTTCTGACTCGTTTGTTGTCAGTTTTTATTCAAAATCTCTGCATTATGCAACTCGTACTCGATACCAACGGACTCACCCTCCAAAAGCGAAACAACAGCTTCTGGATCGTCCATAGTAAGGGGCGTCGCCTCATCAGTCCGCATCGCATCACCAGCATTGCTGTTGTGCGCGATTGCCTGATTAGTGCCGCCGCCATTCGCTTAGCTGCCAAACACGGCATCCCGATTTTCTTTTTTAGCGCTTCCGGCAAGGCAGAAGCGCAACTGCGTAGCGCTGGTTTTGGCAGTATTGCCACCATTCGACGCCAGCAGATACGGATTGCCGAAACGGCTCGCGCTACCCAATTGGTCATCCACTGGTTTCAGCTCAAAGCCGACCACCAGCTACAACACCTGCGCTTGCTTGCCAACCGCCGTGCAAAGGCACACGACTGGCAGGCAGCTATGGCTTTTGTGACGCAGCAGCGCGCGCTACTCAATGGCTTCCAGGGCACATTGCTGACCGACAGCCGCCCCTCCATGCTTGGAATCGAAGGCAGTATTGCCCGCCGATACTGGGCCGCCATAAGCGCCGCTGTGCCGCAGCAGTGGCAGTTCGACGGGCGTAGCCGCCAGCCCGCCCAAGATGCCTTCAACGCTGCGCTTAACTACCTGTACGGTATGCTCTACAACCTCATGGAAAATGCTGCTTTTGCAGCCGGGCTTGATCCTTACCTCGGTTTTTTTCATGTAGATGCTTACAACCGACCCACATTTGTTTATGACCTGATCGAGCCTTTCCGCCCTTGGGTGGACACTCTGCTCTGGCAACTGACCATGAAAAACCCTGCGCCGGCACTTTGGGTTACCCCAAAAGAGGATGGCATGTGGCTCAGTAAGGAAGGACGAAAAATGATTATTCCGGCTTTCAATGCTTTTATGGAAGAAAATGTACAATTTCAGCACAAAAGACTTAGCCGAAAAAATCAAATTCACTATTTTACAGGCCGTTTGGCCCAACAACTACTGAAAGATGACTTCGATTTACTTGGTTAGTTACGACATTCAAAACGACCGGCAACGCAAGAAGGTAGCCGACAAGCTCATCGAGCTGGGGCTGGAGCGGGTGCAATATTCGGTTTTTGCAGGGCCGCTCAAGGATCATTTGCTGCTGCAACTCAAAGCCTGGCTACCGCCGCACCTGCCCGGGCCCGAAGATCGCCTCTTCCTGCTCCCGCTGCCCATGCAGAGCATTCGGCGGGGCATGTATATTGGCAGCAATCTTCTTGACGAAGCCTATATGTTGAACACCCAGCACACATTGTATTTTGATTGAATATATTTTTTAACTAAACTATTGCCTATGCAGCAAAACCCCTTATATCGCTACAGCCAAACTGTATTTAGTCGCCTGTTTTTCAATATTTTAAATGAAAGATGCCAATCGAAGAGCCATTCAATTTTAGATAGGACTGCGACAAAATGTAATCGGCTTGCAGCTTGTCCAAGAAAGCATCGAAGAGCCATTCAATTTTAGATAGGACTGCGACCCCTTGATCGTCACCTCGCTACCCGGAACATGGTATCGAAGAGCCATTCAATTTTAGATAGGACTGCGACTCCGGTTTTCGATGCGCACCTTGTTATTGTTTGCAATCGAAGAGCCATTCAATTTTAGATAGGACTGCGACCTTTGCGTTGGATGTTTTGAGGCTGGTTCATTGGAATCGAAGAGCCATTCAATTTTAGATAGGACTGCGACAGCTGAACTGCTGATTGGCGATCCGGGCAATGCTCACATCGAAGAGCCATTCAATTTTAGATAGGACTGTCCCGATGAAGCCTTACTAAGGCGTGCCGTAGCTCGCCCAAGTGCGGCTAAATCGGGATCCCGTACCGTAGGTCGGGACGACATTTGGGTATCCATCATTAATTCATTATCACAAGGACTGAAACTTCACTGCGATACTTGGATAGAAAGGCGGTGAGCGAATTGCAAAAAGGCAGATGCCAGATTTTTAGATGCCAGATGCCAGACGCGAAAAGCGAACTGCGAATTGCGAAACGCAAAAAAGCGAATTGCGAAAAGCGAACTGCGAATTGCAAAAAGGCAGATGCCAGATTTTTAGATGCCAGATGCCAGACGCGAA
>CALMSO010000050.1 GCA_937872385.1 uncultured Saprospiraceae bacterium | reverse complement strand
CGCCGCGTCATTACACTGGTGGACGGAAAAATTGCTACCGATGAGCGACGGGAGGTGATGGGGGAATAGGGGGATAGGTTGAATGGGGGAATGCGGGAATAGGTTGAATGGGGGAATAGGTTGATAGGGGAATAGGGGGATTTCAAAAAGTGGTCATTATGTTTGCTTTAAATAAAAAATGGATACTTTTTATATTGATAATCATCGGATTATCCGAGTTGCAAGCGCAGGAAGATTCGACAGGGCACCGGCGGGTGGAAATAAACGGGTATATTAAAAATCTGCAAACGCTACTGTTTTTCAACGAATCCTATCCTGATTTGCAACAGTTCAGATTGGTGGATACGTTTTTGCAGGATAACTTGATTCACAATCGCTTCAACTTGACTTGGCACTTGGCGCCGCGCTGGAATTTCCGGGCGGATGTGCGCAGCCGTGTGTTTTTTGGGGACTTGGTGCGCGCCACGCCCAACTATGCCGATTTGGTGAAAAACGCCAATGACGATTATTTCAAATTGTCGCTCATAGCCTTTGACAATCAGTCGTTTGTGGTGCATACCATGCTCGACCGGCTCTACCTCGAATACACCGACGACAACTGGGAAATCCGCGCCGGACGGCAACGCATCAACTGGGGTATCAATACCGTATGGAATCCAAATGATATATTTAATGCCTTCGCATTCACAGATTTCGATTATGAAGAGCGGCCCGGCAGCGACGCCATTCGCGTCAAGCGGCACCTCGGCTACGCATCGAGTGTGGAAGTGGCCGTGCGTGCGTTCGATCAGTGGGAGGAGGCAGTAGCTGCGGCATTGTGGAAGTTCAATCGAGGCACTTACGACTTGCAGGTGCTGGCGGGCGTGGCGCAAAACGACTTAGTGCTGGGTGGCGGCTGGGCTGGCAATGTGAAAAACGCCGGATTTAAAGGGGAAGCGACTTGGTTTTACCCGCTTTCGGCGGCTGGCAGGGCAAGTTTTGCGGCAACGCTGGGGCTGGATTATGTCTTTGGTAATGCCTTGTACCTCAACAGCGGCTATCTGTACAATAGCAACGGTGCTACGCGCGGCGATATTACCGGTTTGTTTAATTTTAATCTTTCGGCCAAGAATTTGTACCCTTATCGGCACGCCGTTTTTGGGCAGGTGAGTTATCCTTTTAGTCCGCTTTTGAACGGGAGTATCGCCTTGATTTACAGCCCGGTAGCTGCACACGCGCTATTTGCCAATCCCACGTTGACCGTGTCCGTCGCGTCCAATTGGGACCTCGATTTCATTGGGCAATTGGTTTTTAATCAAAATGCCGACCAATACGTCAGCCCTATTCAGGCGCTATTTTTACGCTTGAAGCTAAGTTATTGATTGTGATATTGGCCTTGGCAAAAAAGTATTGGCATTCAAATAACTAACTGTTTTTTAGCTTTTTATAAGCTTGTTGCTATTAAAAAATAGCATTACCCCATTTGAGCAAACAGATTGCGGATTTCCTTTGCGTGTTCGGGTTTCATGCGGCCGCTGAGCACGAGGCGGAGTTCGCGGCGGCGCACGGCGCTGTCGTAGCGTTGTTGTTCTATTTCGGTGAGTGGTAGCACGGGTATGGCCGGGATGGGTTGTCCGTTGTCGCCATTGAGTGCCACAAAAGTATAATAAGCGTGGTTGCAGCGGCGCGAGTCCTGCCCTTTGATGTCGGCGGCGAAAACTTCGACATAGACTTCTACGGAAGTATTGAAAGCGCGGGTCACGGTAGCTTCGAGGGTGACCACCTCGCCCATTTTGATGGCCCGCTGAAAGGAGACATGATCTACCGAAGCAGTGACGACGTGTGCTTCGCAATGCTTGCCTGCGCAAATGCTGCTGACGATGTCCATCCAGCGCAAGAGGTTACCGCCCATGAGGTTGCCCATCGGGTTGGTGTCGTTGGGCATCACCATTTCGGTCATTACGGCTTTCGATTCGCTTACTTTTTTGGGCGTCATTTTTCGGGTGTCGGTCATAAATTTTGTTTTTAAAAAAGCTGCGGCTACTAAAGTAAGTAATAGGACAGGTAGTTTTGTTAATTGGATTGGATGTCTATGCGATTGATAATGAGTGGTTTGTAATTTTTATTAAAAATAATCATGTCCGAGCACTTAGCGAATTGCCAATAGCGCTACAAAACTTCATCGAATCATTACACCTTTGCGTTGCAAAAAGGGAATAGTAGTAAAATGCGATTCTTCGATGCTACCCTGCACAAAGATGTATTTTTTGTCATACATATAATCCTCGTGTACAAAGCTTACCCAATATTCGTTGGTCAGGTTGAACAGTTTCGCTTGGATAGGTTCGATTTGGACGCAGGCTAACGGCCCGATTTCCTCAAAAAAATGGCGCAAAACAGTGGTGCGGCGCATCTCTCCATTCAGGTCGCCGTAGCCCCGCGAGTTGATCAGCACACTTTTGATGGGCTCTTCCCGGAGGTTGAGCAGATATACGTCCCAGAGTTCTTCTTCGTCATTGGGAATGAAATCTTCCCGCGGTACAATGGCAATGGCTAAATCTTCTACTTTATGAATCGGGATATCTTTCTTCATGCACTTCAATTTCGGATTAAAAAAAACACGCTCTTAGGTCGGTCGGTCGGTCAATCCTGCGTCGCAAAGTCAAAACCGAATAATTCGGCGTACTGTCGTTTCAGGCTCGTTTTCACGGCTTCCATCTCTATCGGGTAGCCAAGCTCCTGCTGCATAGAGGTCACACTTTTGTCCGTATCATGAATGCCACAGGGTACAATGTGTTGAAAATGAGACAAATCGGTATTCACATTAAAAGCAAAGCCGTGCATAGTCACCCAGCGGCTGAGGTGTACCCCAATGGCACAGATTTTTCGCTTGGGCAGGGTATCGGTGGCAGCCAGCCAAACGCCCGTGTAGCCCGGCTCGCGAATGGATTCGATACCGTATTCCATCAAGGTGTGTATGACCGCTTCTTCAAGATAACGAACGTAGCGATGCACATCGGTGAAAAAGCATTCGAGATCGAATATCGGATAACCAACAATTTGGCCGGGGCCGTGGTAGGTGATGTCACCACCGCGATTGATTTTGAAAAACTCGAAGCCCTGCGCGGCCAGCTCAGTTTCGCTGAGGAGCAAGTGCTCCGCAGAGCCGCTTTTGCCAAGGGTATAAACCGGCGGATGCTCACAGAATAGCAAATAATGCTGCTGCGCTACCGTTGGCAGGTCTTGCTTTTGTCGGTTCCGATTGTCCAACTTCCTGTCAATGAGCGACTTCAGCTTCTGTTCCTGGTACTCCCAGGCGGCGCGATAGCTGATTTTGCCAAGGTCTTGATAGATTACTTGCTCCATGCTTCGCAAAATGTCCGCAAAGGTAAGGATAATTCGGAATATCCTTGCCGAATAATTGCAGAAATCCTGTTTTTTTGTTTTCAGAAAAAAGACTTAGTTTTGGGTGATAAATAGGAACAGACAAGAAGTCTATCGCCCATGCCCCATAACCTATGCCCCATAACTAAACCGTAAAATCCAGCAATTGGTTGTACTTTTAAAAACTGCTAACTCATGAAAATCCCAACAACTACGGTACTACTCTGGTGCCTTTCTCTCGTTACTGCTTTGGCGCAGCCCGCGCCGGACTTTACGATTACTACTGCCGACAATGTGCAGCGCAAGTTGTACGAAACCTACTTAGAACAGGGCAAATCGGTCGTATTGCATGTGTTTTTCACTACCTGCCCCATCTGCAACGCTATGGCTCCTTTGATTGAACCATTCTATCAGGAATGGGGCGGTGGCAATGGTCCGGTAGAATTCATCAGCCTCAGCATTCAAAACAACGATCGCAATTTTGATGTAGGACGCTATCATACCATCAATGGTTT
The DNA here is from genome assembly GCA_937872385.1 of uncultured Saprospiraceae bacterium. Taxonomy (GTDB): domain Bacteria; phylum Bacteroidota; class Bacteroidia; order Chitinophagales; family Saprospiraceae; genus JADJNW01. The sequence continues at coordinate 4,985 of CALMSO010000050.1, read as the reverse complement.
TACCTTCCCTGGTGCCGGCAGCGACGGCGGTGCGCGTGAGGCTATTCTGCCTTTTACTAATGGCACTTACGGCCCTTTCGTCGGCACGCCCACCTTTATTATTATAGCGCCAGATAGCACGGTGTATTACAATCCGCGCGGCGATTCCTTTGAAGCGACCATTGACTCAATTGACCAGATTTTGCGCGCCATTCATACCGAAAAACCTGCAAGTGCCTTTACTGTGCCCGGTAGCGTGCGTACTGTAATGGGCGCACCCATTAGCGGCGTCAGTGTGGACATTCGGCGGGCCGACCACCTGCCACTCACTACGGACGAAACCGGCGATTTTATACTCGAAGCCGAAATGGTCGGGCGCGACGTGTATGGCATGGTTTTCCGAAAGGATGGCGACTACACCAATGGTGTATCCACTTATGATATTGTGCGCATCCAGCGGCATTTACTTGGTATTGAGCCTTTTACCTCGCCCTATCAGTATCTGGCGGCTGATGTGGATCGCTCCCGCAGTGTGAATGTGGCGGATTTGATCCATCTGCGCAAGCTGATTTTGAGCGTAGAAACTTCTCTACCCAACGGGCGCTCGTGGATATTTATCAATCCGGATTACCAATTTATCGCAGCGGATGATCCTTTCTTCGAGGCTTACGTCGGCGAAGCGGCTATTTTCCCCGTCAAGGCGGTGCGCGATATGCCTCCGGTTTCGGTATTGGCCATCAAAATTGGCGACTTAGATTTCAATGCGCGGTAGCGCCGGTTTTTGTAAAAAGGAACGATTTGACAGTATTATGAACTGGAAAAACATTGAATTTTCCGGGCAGGTATTACTTTTGCTGGAAAAAACAAAATGAGAAGTACACTTTTATTAGTTTTTCTGGCGGTAATGCTCTTGTCTGCTTGCAATACTACGCCTAAGCAAAACACCGAAACCGCAGATTATAATGCCGAAGCTGATACGCTGCGCTACCCAAACGAAACGCACCTGCGCAATATCCGGCAGCTTACCTTTGGTGGTGACAATGCCGAAGCCTATTTCAGTTTTGACGGGCAACACCTCACGGTGCAAGTGAGCAACGAAGCCTGGGACGTGCCCTGCGACCAGATTTTCTACCTGCCTACCAGCGGCTACACTGGCGAGCGACCGGCTATGATTAGTACCGGCAAGGGGCGCACTACCTGTTCGTATTTTTTGCCCGGCGATCGGGAAATTTTGTACGCTTCCACACACTTAGCAAGCGATGATTGCCCGGAAACTCCGCGCTCGGTCAGCGGCAAGTACGTATGGCCAGTTTATAATACTTATAATATTTTTGTAGCTGATTTACAGGGAAATACCCTGCGACAACTGACCGACACGCCGCATTATGATGCCGAAGGAACTGTATCGCCTGATGGTAAAAAAATCGTATTTACATCCGATCGCTCCGGCGACCTGGAGCTTTATACAATGAATATTGATGGCTCGGACGTGCGTCAGATTACCTCCGATTTGGGCTACGATGGCGGCGCTTTTTTCTCGCCTGACAGCAAAAAGATCGTTTTCCGCGCTTCCCGCCCGAAAACCGATGAAGAAGTAACTACCTATAAGGAATTGCTCGCGCAAGGTTTGGTACAACCCACCAATATGGACATTTTCGTGTGCAATGCCGATGGCTCTGATTTGCGTCAAATCACGGATTTGGGCAAGGCCAGTTGGGCACCGTTTTTCCATCCTTCGGGCGAAAAGATTCTCTTTGCCAGCAATCACCACACCGACAGCGGCCGGCAATTCAACATTTTTATGATTAATATAGACGGCACGGGGCTAAAGCAACTCACTTTCGACAACGTTTTTGATTCTTTTCCAATGTTTTCGCCCGATGGCAAAAAAATAGTTTTTTCATCCAATCGCTTTAATGGTGGCAACCGCGACACCAACGTATTTATTGCGGACTGGGTAGAAGAGTAATGCGATTTACGATTTGCGAAGTCCGATTTTCGATTTCGTAAAGTGTTGAAAATCAGAATTTTGAGAATGAATAAATATGCCTTTTCCAATTGAAAAGGGTATAAAATAAGAATTATAAAAACGAGGTGTGAAGTCAGCCAAGGTATCGGGTTGGCTTCGCACCGCTTGTTTCTGGCAAATCATTTCATATCCGAAAGATCCACCGGGTCGAAGCTATTGAAAACGCTTTCCGGCAAACGGTCATATACGCCTACCTGCGTATGCGCCCGCTGCCCGCGCCCGTCCGAGAGCAGAATATTGCCATGCGGCTGATAATTCGTCCAGGCATTGGAAAAGCGAGGCGTTTCGTCGGAGTATTGCCCGAAAAAATCCCACTGAGTGACCAAGCGCGAAGTTTTATCCACATAAACATGGTACTTGTTTTGTGGCGTTCTGCCCACTCCTTCAAAAGTGAGTTGGAGCACATCGGCTGGTTGGTTCTCTGCGGTGTTGCGCTCGCCGAGGTATCGGAGGGTCACGCCGGAATCTTTCAATTTGAATGGCATTACGAGCCAGTAGCTATCGTTAATCCAGATGCTAATGCCCTGTTGCACATAGATTTGTAGCGAGTCCGGATCAGTAATTTCCTGGCCTGCCCGCTGCACGCGCCCGGTATTGTCGTTGATATTAACCAAATAGGTCATATCGCCAGATTCTACGCGCACATTGCCCGTGTATTTGTCCCAGATGAGCAAGCGCACCCCAAAAAACCGCCAGGCAATATAGCGGGTAGCGTCCCAATTTTGGCGACCGCCCATAGCTTGCATCACGGCGTCGGCTACTTCGATGGCTTTGGCGTCGGAGGCAGCGACATTGAAGCCCGGCGCAGGCGGGTTGGTGTCGGACTGTTGGGCAAATGCCGGTATTGACAGCAATACAAGAAGCAAAAAGATGAGATGTTTCATAGCAATGGAATTTCGTTTTGAAAGGAATATTATTAGAAACGAAAATGTGGCTTTTCGGTTTTGTGCCGTTCGGAATATTTCGTTTCTTGCTGCTGTTTCTTGTTGAAAATCATGGTATGCTACTAAAAAAACTATCTTCTATTCCATCTTTTCTCGCTGGCGACGCCACGCTCATCCGCGAATGGCTGCACCCAGAGAAAGATGGCGTGCATTTGCCTTACAGCATTGCTTTTGCCGAGCTGGAGCCGGGCGCAGCTTCCTTGCCGCATCGCTTGCGTGGCAGTTCTGAGGTGTACATAGTCATTGAAGGCGCGGGCATCGCGCACCTTGACGGACAGCCGCAGCCCTTGCAATCGGGCGAATTATTGCTCATTCCGGCCGGCGCCGAACAATTCATCGAAAACACCGGAACCGGGCATCTGCGCTTTATTTGCATTGTGGCTCCTGCCTGGCGTAGCGACGATGAGGTTGTTTTTTGAAAAAAATCCCGCCATTATTTCGCGCTTTGTCGGAGAACAACTATCTTTATTTCACTGATGTAGCAAGACATTTTTGTAAAAATGGCGACATTTTTTATCAAGCGTTTTATGACCCTTTTCGCTCGGAAAATTGTCTTGTTCCAGTAAAGATAAAACGCAGCACAGCGTAGCGAGAGAATCAGCATCCAATCCAGCCCTATGAAAGTACTTCAACTCTGCAAAAAATTTCCGTATCCGCTACGCGATGGCGAATCCATTGCCGTCAATAGCCTCAGCAAGCCTTTTCAGGAGCTGGGCTGCGAAGTGACGCTGCTGGCCATGAACACTGCCAAGCATTACTGCGACGTACATCAGCTACCCGCACATTTCAATCATTACGCAGCTATTCATACCGTTCCGGTGGACAATCGCCTCAAGCTGCGGGACGCTTTTGTCAATCTTTTTTGCCAAAAATCCTACCACATCACGCGCTTCGAGTCGGATGCTTTTGCACAAAAATTGCTGCAATTGCTGCAAGCTACTCAATTTGACATTATTCAATTGGAAACCGTCTATTTGGCACCCTACATCCCGCTCATTCGGCGCCATACCGATGCACTGATTGCGATGCGCGCACACAATGTTGAGCATGAAATCTGGGAGCGGATTACCGAGAACACATGGTTTTGGCCCAAAAAATGGTACCTTCGGCACCTGACCGAAAAACTTCGCCGGTATGAGATTGCCCAATTAGCCAATTATGATTTGCTGGTAGCTATTTCCGAGCGCGACCTGAGTGTCTGTCGGAGGCTTGGTTATCAGGGTGCGGCAGTCGTCACGCCTATCGGTATTAATAGTAATGATTATCAGCCGCAGCGCCGAATTTCGGAAGATATTGCTTCCATCGGTTTCATCGGCTCGCTCGACTGGATGCCCAACCAAGAAGGTTTGCAATGGTTTCTCGATAAAGTTTGGCCGCATCTACATCGGCGTTTTCCGACATTGACTTTTCACATCGCTGGCCGCAATACGCCCGCTTGGATTGAGCGTTTGCAGGTGCCCAAGGTCATTGTACACGGAGAAGTGCCCGACGCCGCCGCTTTCATCAATCAGCACCCTGTGATGGTGACGCCCCTGCTCTCCGGCAGTGGCATGCGCGTGAAAATTCTCGAAAGTATGGCTCTGGGGCGCACCGTCGTCACTACAAGTCTCGGTTTGGAAGGTATTCAGGCTCGGCATCGCCAAGAGGTTCTAATGGCTGATACACCTGCTGCTTTTGTGCAAGCCATTATAGAATGCTGCCAAAATACCCACCAGACGGAGCAAATCGGGCAGCGCGCCCGCGCATTTGTACTCGAAACCTATGATAATCGGGAAATCGCCCTACATTTGCTACAAACATACAGTCGGCTGTATCAGGAGCGCTTTGGCGTGACGCCGTACCTGCCCGCGTGGTCAAGCGGAGCTTTGTCTCCTACCAGAGCCTGACTGTCAAGATTGTACAGCAAGTGAAATTAATCGTCCTGACATCGCGTTTTCCTTTTCCCTTAGAAAAAGGCGACAAATTGCGCGCGTATCACCAGATACGGGAGCTGTCGCGTCGGTACGAAATTACATTGGTAGCGCTTAGCGAGC
>CALMSO010000049.1 GCA_937872385.1 uncultured Saprospiraceae bacterium | reverse complement strand
CCAGCAGCATCAGGGCTGCCAACAGCAACTTGTTTTTCATAGTCGAGTGTTTTTTTACTTACAATCAATCAAGTAGAAACGCCCAAAGAATATTTGTAGTTTTGTAAATTACGTTAATTTTATTGATGCAACTATAAAAATACGAAACAAGAACGCCATGCAACTCGAATCTTTTCATATCAGAAATTATAAATGCTTCCAGGAACTAAATATCCCAAAGTTGCGGCAGGTAAATTTGATTACTGGTAAAAACAATACTGGCAAAACCATCCTACTGGAGGCGCTGCGGATATGGGCGAGCGAGGGCGATGCGAGCGTGATTAATAATATTATCTGGATGCGAGGGGACTGGGAGGAGGGTGCTGCTATGAAAACCTATGCAAGTCTTTTTCATAAAAAGAAAATAGATAACAACTCTGCCATTGCTATAAATGGCCTTGATATCAGTCCAATATTCAACAAAGACAGAACGCATTTAGATGATTTGCTGAAGAGGAGGAAAGGAGATACAGAAAGATATAGGGTTAATATGTCAAGTGGTAATAAAGAATATCCTCAGGATGTCGCCATTTACATCCCTGCCAGCATAGATTTTGATAATAAAAAGCTCTGGACGGACATTGATTTAACGGATAAAAAGGATATTGTTATACAAATATTACAGGTTATCGAGCCAAGTATTATAGATTTGGGTATTATTGATAATATCGCCCGCGTGCGCACCAAAAATTCTAAGACACCTGTGCCACTCAAAAATTTCGGCGAGGGGCTAAATCGCCTGCTTACTATTGCCATAGCGTTGGTGAGTGCGGAAAAGAGATTGTTGCTTATTGATGAGATTGATACAGGATTGCATTACACGGTGCTGGAAAAACTCTGGGAAATAATTTTTGAATATGCCCAAAAGCTTGATAAACAGGTTTTTGTAACCACGCACAGCGGCGATTGCTTAGATGCTTTTTCCGCCGTGGCCAATCGAGCGCGCTTTCAAGGCTTGGGTAATTATTTCCGGCTTAGCCAAAAAGATGAGGGAATCGTTGCAGTAGATTATGATATTAAAGAATTGGAAATGGCTTTGGAAAGTAATATTGAAACCAGATGAATCCAGTACAAAAGTTACTCGTAGAGGGCGAAAATGATCGTCATGTAATTGCTAATTTAGCTTCGGTGAAAGGGTTACCAATGCCCAAGGGTTATGATACAAAGAAGAAATTTGAACAGCGATTTGTCACGAAGCAACTGACCACCCCTCATCCTGATTTATATACAAAAAAATTGCTTTTTTTTGAAACTTTTGACGTATCTTCGCGTATCCCTCCAATGTATGCTGTTTTTTAGCATTGTATATCCCGTTCAGAGCAGCACATTTTCTTGCTTGAGGCATTCTACGTACAAAACATTCAGTCAATCTGTGATTTTCTAACGTTTCTTTAAATTGCGACAAGCATGAAAAGACTATTACTTCTATTGTCCATATTATTGTTTTTGACAAATGGTTTGTTCGCCCAGCGCACCTGCGCTACCATGGACGCCTTAGAACGCCTGCAACTCACCGATCCCGACCTGGCGCGCCGGATGGAAGCCATCGAGCGGCACACACAGGAATACCTACAAGATGGACGCTTGCAACAACGCGAAACCATCGTCATTCCGGTGGTAGTGCATGTGGTATATTCCTTTGTCCCTGAAAACATCAGCGATGCACAGATACAATCACAAATAGACGTGCTGAATGCCGATTTCAGGGCTATGAATGCCGATTTTGGGCGAATACCGGCGCTGTTTCAAAGCGTATCTGGCAACCCCGACATTCAGTTCTGCCTGGCAGACCGCGCGCCCAATGGCAGCCCTACCAACGGAATCACCCGCAAGCGCGGTACCCGCCGCACTTGGGGCACTGGCGATCTGGTGAAATTTGCCGCTTTTGGTGGTACCAATGCTTGGGACGCCTCGCGCTATCTCAATATCTGGGTTTGTAATATCGGTAATGGTATTTTAGGATATGCCCAGTTTCCTGGCGGACCCGCGACTACGGATGGCATTGTGGTGGACTATCGCTACTTCGGCACGATGGGTACGGCCACGCCGCCTTTCGACCGGGGGCGCACAGCCACACATGAGGTAGGGCACTGGCTTAATCTGCGCCACATCTGGGGCGATGCGTATTGTGGAGATGATTTCGTGGAGGATACCCCCCAGCACGACCGCCCCAACTACCGCTGCCCGGCCCATCCGCATCTCAGCGAGTGCGGCGACAACATCGTGGAAATGACCATGAATTACATGGACTACACCGACGATCGCTGTATGTATATGTTTTCTGCGGGGCAGGCTGCTCGGATGCGTGCTGTGCTGGCCCCCGGCGGGCCGCGCGCCAGCCTACGCAATTCCGACGGATGCTCCAACTCAGGCGGCGGCGGTAGCGAGCCTCCACCTGTTACTTGCAATGTGCCCACCGGATTGAATGCCACCAATATCACTACCAATAGTGCCCGACTCAACTGGAGCACGGTATCAGGCGCGGCTACCTATGATGTGCGTTTTCGGCAAACGGGTACTTCTAACTGGACATCGGCCAACACTTCCGGCACTTTTTACAATGCTATTGGTTTGAACGACAATACAACGTACGAATTTCAGGTACGAACCAACTGCACCGACGCCAGCAGTGCCTATTCCGGCTCCATGAACTTTGCGACCGAGGCCAATACGCCCCCGCCACCACCTCCGGCCACCGAATGCAACGATCCTTATGAGCCAAACAATAGCCGCTTTGCCGCCAGACCCGTTCCTGTCAATACACCGCTCAACGCCTTGATTGACAGCCCTTCCGATGAAGACTGGTACCGCTTTAGCAATACTGGATCACAACGCAATATTCAAATTCGGTTGACCAATCTGCCAGCGAATTATGCCATCGAATTGTACCGGGGCAGCATTCGGGTGGGAAGTTCCAATCGGCCAGGACTGGAAGACGAAATCATTTCCTACAACTCTTTCTTTATTACCACTTATTTTCTGCGGGTATATAGCCCGAGCCGTGTTTTCGACCAAGAAAAATGCTACGACCTGGAAATCGCCCTGAGTAATGCCAACTTCCGGGAAGCCGAATCGCCGGCGGTAAGTACCCCCTTTGAGGTATCGGTATTTCCGAATCCAGTCAAAGAGCAGCTATGGCTCGAAATCCCCATGCTCGAAGATGCGCCTGTGCAGGTGCAGGTGTTCGACATGACGGGCAAGACCCTTTTAGTGCGTACCGAATGGCTAAGCCCTGGCAACACCCGACGGCCGCTCGATGTCGCCAATCTTCCAAATGGTATGTACATTATAAGAGTACAAAATGGGGAGGTCACAGTCAATCAGAAATTTATCATCAGTCGTTGAAGAAAAGGATTATGCTGCCTCTGGGAGGTGCTTGCGTTTGTATCTACGCTATTTGTGGCTGCGTCGGCCTTGTGCGGCTTGGCTTTGCCACAAATAGCTATAAATGCAGTGTTCAAGGAATAATTGGGTTGGGTCCAATTTTCATTGAAAGTCAGTTATGGTCGCAATCCGTTCAGTAGAAAGGCTCATTTATACCCTTTTCAATTGAAAATGACGTGCCTATTTATGCTCAAAGCCTTGTTTTTCAAAATTTTACAAAATCGCAAATCGTTTTATTCGCATCGAACTTCTGTTTTTTTAAAATGCGAAATTATTTAAACAATTGATTTATAATTATTTATATAACTATAATTTATTATTCATAAATTAATTCTACCAAATTTTGATTTACGTTATCACTTTCAGGTGATTTCTGTGCGTAGGGTTTTAGAAATATTCTATAACCTGAAAATCACGCATTATGAATCGTTTATCATTTCGCAAAACTTGGCTGCAGTATTGCACCTTAGCTTTTATTCTCATCTTAGTCAGTTGTACTGGTTGCAAAAAAGAAGACGACGTCACTATTGACCCAGGAGTGGCCATGAGCATCAATGAATATTTGAAAAGCCTGAATCCTAATCTGGAAGATTTACTCAACGTGCAAGGTAATGGCTCACTCGTACCTCAAGACAAGCAAACAGGCAGTACTACTAAGAACTACGCCGATGGCAACAATCGCTATCGCTGTTCCGAGAAAACGCACAGTTTGACGCGCAATTTTGACGAAGTGGCCATTCTAAAACCCACCAATGGTATTATTTTTCCGGGAGCTTTGGTGAAAATAAACCCAGCACTCATGAACGGCGTACCCGAACCCATGACCTTGAACCGCGCGCCAGTGAGCTTGCGTTTGGACTTGCCGGGCATTGGCGAAAAGGGCAATATCATTGTAGAAAATCCTAGCAATTCTAACGTGCAAACCGCTATTGACGATGCTTTGAATTGGTGGAACAACAACAAATTCCAGGAAGGATACGTCAATGCGGCGAATAGCTCCTACGAAGCAACGACATCCTACTCTTCCGAACAATCGGCGTTAAACTTGGGCTTGAGTGCTACTTGGGCAAGCGGTAGTGTGAGTGGACAGTTTTCGCAAAAAAGTGATCGCTCGAAGAGTGTGGCGATGGCGGTTTTTAAGCAAGCTTTTTATACCGTAACGATGGAAACTCCAAAAAATCCAGCGGATGTATTTGGCAAAGGCGTTACGCTACCCGATGTGCAGGCACAAGCAGGCACCAACATCCCGCCGGGCTACGTGCAGTCGGTGACTTACGGGCGGCTGATTATGTTTAGAATGGAAGCCAGCGCTGAGTTTTCCGCTACGGAAGTAGAAGCAGCGCTGCGTTATGGTTCGGGCAAGCTGAGCGCGACGGGCACGCTCGCCTCGCGGTATCAGCAAATTTTGCAAAGTTCGGCTATCACTTTGGTGACCATTGGCGGTAATGCCGAAGCCGCCGCCGAAGGCGTAAATGCGCGCGATTTTGGTGATTTGGAAGAAATTATCAAAGGTAAAAACGCTTTATACAGCAAGGATAACCCCGGCGTGCCGATTGCTTACTCGGTGAAGTCATTGGCGAATAATAGCCAGGTAAAAATGGGCTTCACGACGGATTACACCACGCAAGAGTGCACCTATCAAAAGGCAGGCTCTATCTTCATTCGGCACGAGGCTTTTTATGACGCGTATTATACCCTGAATTATTCGCTTGATGGTAAGAACTACAAAAAAACCAGTGGCAATAAAGGACAATTTAGTTCCTGGGATCAGCTGGTGCCAGCCGGCGCGACCAGCCTGACCCTGAAAGTAGAATATCTTTCTGGCTTCCATTGGCAAACATTATTCACCGAAAACCACAATGCACTTGAGTATCGGCGTTGTATCAAAATTTGGGGCACTGTATTCTCCCCTCAGCACCGGTATATTTCGGATTGTAAGTTTTAAAAAATAAATTGTAAAACAGATAGGCACAATAGTCTGGTTGTTATGTGCCTATCTGTTTCCCTTCATTTTAGCATTTGCTTTATTTCCTGCAATTCTGCACTAAATTTCTCTGGATTTTCAGAGAGCATTTTAGTAGCTACTTCTAATAATGGACGCGCTTCGGCGGTGCGTTTCAATTTCCACAGGCAAGCGCCCAGATGATACTGCGGCAATGCGATGGATGTTTTATCGGGCAAATTATTTTGCTTACGAATGTCTATTGTTTTTTGCAAATAAGGCACTGCTTCCGCGTATTTGCTTTGGTGATAGAGCATCAAACCAAAGCGCTCGGCTAAAACGGCCAGCGTCGGGTGGGTAGCAGGCAGCAGTTGCGCGCCAATTTGATAGGCCCGTCGAGCATAGCTTTCCGCTTGCGGAAAATCTCGTTGATCAAAATAAACACCCGCCAGGCTACTGAGCAATCCTGCCAGGTTATGATGCGTTTCACCTTGTGCCTTTTCATATTTTTCAATAGCATCCGTGTACAGCATCCGAGCAGAATCCAAATCGCCTTTGTGCCGGTAGATGCGCGCCAGATTTGCCTGGCTGGCAAGCGTTTCGTCATTAGCATCACCGAAAACCTGCCGGCGCTGCTTTAGGGATGCCTGCGCGTAGGGAATCGCTTTGGTGTAGGCTTCCTGGTTTAGGTACAGGCTGGCGATATGATTGAGCGTGTAAGCAATTTCTGCGTGCGGCGGCTTGTAGAGTTGTTGCTTCATTTGCAGGCTTTGTAGTAAGTACTTTTCCGCAGATTCAAAATAGCCAAGCCTGCGATGCGTCGTTCCCAGATTGTGCAGTATATTCGCTAATTCCATTTTGGGTGGCTCATAATGTTTTTTAAATACAGGGTAAACGATAGTAAAAAAGGAATCGGCTCGTAGAAAATCCAAATTATGAAAAGCAAGCATACCTAAATCGTGCTGCCTTTTTGCAATTGATAGCTCCTGATTGCCAGGCAATTGCAACGTCATTTGATACGCTAATTGCAGTAATGAATCTCCTTTTTCAAAGTAACCCGCATCCAAATCAATATTCGCCGTATTTACTAAACCGTTAATAATTTCTTCGTGCGGTGGTTTATATAATTGGAATTTTAAATCCAAGCTTAATTGTGCCAATGAATCGGCAGTTTCATATAAATTTAAACCTTGATATACCGAACTCAAGACCTGGTAAATATCAGATAACACCTCCGGTTGGTCTTGCAGTTTTTCTTGCAAATTTTCAGTACTCGCCGCCAGTAACTGCTCAACCGTAAACTCTGAAATCGGCGTCTCATCTGGATTGGCAAGGGTAAAAATGCTGATGAGATAATCCGAAATCTGATTAGCGCGCGCCGCCTCTCGTTCGGCAATGCGTTTTTCCGATTGCAACCGTGAGGTATAAAAAATGGTCAATCCAATAATGGTAAAAAAGGCAATACCCAACGCCGAGACTATAAGCCGATTCCGACGAAAGCCTTTACGCAATACGTAGCCGGCTGTTCTCTGTTGTGCGCTCACCGGATAATTGTTCAGGTAAGCAGTAATGTCATTCGCCATCTCGGATGCAGCAGCATAACGCGCTGCGGGGTTCTCGGCGGTAGCTTTAATGAAAATCGCGTTCAAATCATCTGAAAATGAGGTACTTAAATCATTAAATTTTTCTTTCTCTTCTAATAATAATTCTTTAAAAATAAGCCCCAGGCTGTAAATGTCGCTCGCCGTGGTCAGGCGCTCCTGCCGCAATTGCTCGGGCGAAGCATAATTTTTGGTAAAGAAATTACTTACGATGTTTTCCAAATCTTGCAATGCTTTCGCAATGCCAAAGTCCAGCAATTTCACTTGTCCGTCTGCATTGACGAGGATGTTGGAAGGTTTTAAATCTAAATGGACGATTAAATTCTGATGCGCATAATCAATGGCTTGGCAAACCTGCTGTATCAATTGTAGCTTTTCGCTAATATTTAACTTGTTATCAAAACAATAATCGGTGATGGGTTCACCATCTACGTATTCCATTGTAAAATAAGGCGATCCAGCCTCCGTTACGCCACCGTCGAGCAGGCGCGCGATGTTTGGATGCTGCAAACTGGCCAGAATCTGCCGCTCTTCCCGAAAACGCTGAATCAGTTTTTCACTCCATTTGCCAGGCCGAAGTACCTTCAGCGCTACCGTTTGGTCGAATTCTCCGTCCGCACGCTTTGCCAACAGCACCGCGCCCATGCCGCCGGAGCCAAGATGACGGACCAATTGATAATTGCCAATCACCTTGCCCTCCCAAGCCAAATCGTATATGGTATCCCAAAGATTCGTAGTTTCTGTTGCAAGAATTGGGTGCAAGCTTTCATCTTCTGCCAGCAAAGCTAATACCTCAGCATATTCTTCCGGATGCTGCTCCGAAATATGGCGAAGATACCTTTCCTGCTCTATGCCAGAACGTTCAGTTGCCTGCTCAAATATTTCACTGACGGTATCCCAATTCATAATGATAATAAAGATTTGATAGCTTATGCTAAAGCCTGTTTGATGGTTTTACTGAGCCAAGCCCGCGCCAGCCGCCAGTCTCGCCGGATGGTAGGCAACGATACTTCCAGTAAATGAGCAATTTCTTCGTGTTTATAACCGCCAAAGAACCAGAGTTCGATCACTTTGGCTTGTCGTTCGTTACGTTGCATCAGGTTTTCTAATGCATCGTGTAGCGCCACTATTTCGTCGGGAGTAATTGTGACGGGCTGCTCCCAGCCGGATTGTGTAATGGATACTTTATCATGTTGGCGTTTTTGTGCTTTCCGATCGCGGGCATAATTTACCAGTAAACGCCGCATTGCCTGGGCTGCCAGCGCCATGAAGTGGCTTTCATTTTCAATTTGGATTTTTTTTTGTCTGGACAACTGAATGTATGCCTCGTGCACCAATGCTGTGGTATTCAGCGTGTGTATTTGCCGCTCATAGGCTAATTTTTGGTGAGCTATGGCGCGCAACTGGTCATAGATGACGGGGAGAAGGCCATCGTAAGAGAGGTGATCGTTTTTAGGTATTTCAGAATCCATATCGTTGAACCTTGATTATCAGCTAATTTACGAATATTATTAGCTTCAAAGCACTCAACGAAAAATAAATCTCCAAATTGTTGGCCCCATTTGATGCCGTACCAGTAATATTTTATCCTTTGCCTAAAGAAAGCGCGCAGCAAAATTGGCCACATAACACATAATGAATCTGCGGCTTAGCGCGCCCCGTTTCACCAGCAGATTCGCTGCCGATTTGTCTATCATATTGTTTTAATCACACAATGGCTTTGAGTCTTTTAGATAACAACCAGGAGCGGTTCAATTCCAATCTGGTGCGATTAAGCGCTTCACGCGGCACAAATATTATTTTTGAACAACGCTTATGTTTAAATTTCGTATAGCGTTATAAAAAATTGATAATCAGTTCATTAACTTGTGTTCGAACCACCAAATCACAAGTAATATGGTCACTCAATATGATGAGCTAACTGATTCTCAGGGGGAAGTTATAAAAGAATATCTTCCGGTGCAAAGGAGGTGTTGATCACCGGTGCCGATGAACACGATGGTATATATTGCTAGTTAATTGTCAAATCATTATTAAGTACTTGGACAGAATTATTTTAAGTATATTCTTATTGCAAATAACTCATTGTCAATTGTTTAGAAAATACCCCAATTAACAAATAACAATATCCCATTATTTAACCGTATTAAGTAAATGGTTTTTTAAACATACTCTAAGAATCAGCAAAAACATACCTTTAAATGACAAAAGCGTCCTGTGGCTTGCGGCTGCAGGGCGCTTTTAAAATCTCGCCTGTTTTATAAAATTTAGACAAAGGAAATACTGTTCGAGCGCTTTTTTTAAACTTCCACCACCAAAATCAGTTTAGTATTTGTAGTTATCATTACGCAAACTTTTCCGTTGATTGAAAATAATTAATTACGCAACTATTTAGCAATTATAATTATGAAAAAATTATTCCTCATTAATATTTTCGTCAGCATGGCACTCTGCGCCTGGTCTCAAAGCATGGACACCTCACCTTTCGTGGCCCAACGCCTGCACAAAGAAAAAATCGGCATGATGGTGCTGGGTTCTTGGGCAATTGGCAACATAGCAGCCGGCGCAGTGTTGGCGGGGCAGCGGCAGGGCGAAGATAAATATTTTCACCTCATGAACATCGGCTGGAACACCGTCAATCTTAGCTTAGCCACCTTCGGTTATTTACATGCCATCCATACCGACCCGACGAGTTTTGACCTACAAGGCGCTATGGCGGGGCAGTATCGCGTAGAAAAAATCCTCCTGCTCAACACCGGCCTCGATGTAGGTTATGTGCTGGGCGGCCTCTACCTGATAGAGCGCGCCAAAAACACCGACCAACGCCCGGAGCGCCTCAGTGGCTTCGGCAAATCCATTATACTGCAGGGCAGTTTTCTGTTCGTATTCGACTTAGCCAGCTACCTCGTACACGCCCGTACCCGATCCAGCGAGTGGCAGCAGTTATTTAGCAATCTTTATTTCAATGGCACCGAGGCAGGTATCGTATGGCAGTTTTGACGCACCAAATCATGATACAGGTTTAAATAAAATAAGAACTCGGTATAATTATTTTTAGTATAAATAGCTGATTATCAAATATATAAGTGCACCTCAATTAATAAACTAACAATCTCACATTACTTCATTTTCTTGTACGCCAAAAACTTCATAACTTTGCGTGCATGATGGGTGATGCTAAACAATACGCACCGCTGCTCAAATCTTCATTTGATGTTTTTTTTGAGGCGCCAAAAGAAGTGTGGGAAGAATTTGTCGAAAAATGTACGGTGGTTTCGTTTAAAAAAGATGAAGTTATTAAGGTTCAAAATTCAATAGAACGTTATTTCTATTATATCATCCGGGGAAGTGTGGGCATATTCCTTTGGAAAGAAAACAACTTTGTGTGCTTAGATTTTGCTTTTAATGGGCATTTTTGTTCGGATTATATGTCCTTACTTACCAAACAGCCCACCCCCTTGCAGGTAGTCACCTTGGAAAACACACAGATGTTACGTATGACTACCAGTGATTATCATTTAATTACACAGCAGCCCATTGGTAAAATCTTACGACTTGTTGCCGCTGAGGTGTCTTTTGTAGGCAAGCAAGAACAACAGATTGATTTACTTACCAAATCCGCTAAAGAGCGATACGAAATATTATTACAACGATTTCCCGATATTCAAAACCGTATTGCCCAAAATCATATTGCTTCTTATTTAGGCATAACGCCTCAAAGTTTAAGCAGAATCAGAAGGCAGTTAAAGTGATTTTTTACCAAATGGTAAAAGAAAATTGCGCTGCGGCGAGGAACTTTGCATCATAATTAAAAAAATAGCAACAAGATGCGCAAAGTTTTAATGCTTTCTTTTTCCATTTTTCAATTAAGCTACGCAATGGCACAATTCAATGAAGTTAACAGCAATTTGCAGCAAGTCTTAGACAAAACCGTTGACGGAAAAAAAATATTCGGCTGTTCTTTCGCTATTAAAAAAGACAGTGTGGTATGGCAGGGAGCTTCCGGCAATTTTTCTCTCGATGAACCTTACTTTATTGCCAGCACGACAAAATTATTCACTACGGCTATTATTTTACATTTAAAATCAGCAGGTAAATTAAGCTTTGAAGACAAAATAAGTAAATATTTAGATAAATCCATAATGAATGGATTACATATTTACAAAGGGAAAGACTATTCAGACGAATTAACTATCCAGCATTTGTTGGCTCATACTTCAGGGTTAGCTGATTATTTTCAAGGAAAAGGAGCGAATGGAAAAAGCTTAGAAGATGATATTAAAAATGGGTATGATCAATTTTGGACCTTTGAACAAGCTATGGAAAAAACTAAGGCCATGAAACCGCTTTTCATGCCTGGCACAAAGCACAAAGCGAATTATTCTGACGCTAATTTTCAGTTGCTTGGTAAAATCATTGAAATTATTACGAATAAACCCTATTCCATCAACTGCGATGAGCTAATTATTAAGCCTTTAAATTTATCAAAAACATATTTATATCAAGACCCAACGGACAAGGCACCAAAAACGCTTTATTATAAGGTGAATGAACTGCACATCCCTAAAGCGATGACCTCTTTTGGTGCCGATGGTGGTATGGTTTCAACCTCATCGGATATGCTGGTATTTATTGAGGCATTTTTTACTGGCAGGTTATTTCCAAAAGAATATATAGAAACATTGCAAGTATGGAATAAAATATTTTTCCCAATGAAGTCAGGAATTGGTATTCATTTATTCCAACTTCCCTGGATTTTTAATCCAACGGGCGCTGTGCCAAGTTTTATTGGGCATTCAGGTCTTTCAGGAGCATTAGCATATTATAGCCCGAAAGAAAATATTTACATCGTCGGAACGGTAAATCAGGTAGCACATCCTGACATTTCATTTAGGACAATGATAAAATTAACGCGCGCCATAAAGAAAAAATGAGCCACTTTAGTGATAATACTGCCTATTCAATAATGCTCCCAAGCGGTCGCATCATGCATTTGTAAGGTATTCATTTACAATTATTTAGGCTCTTTTGGAAATAGCCGGCGGCCTTTCGCAGTAAGCAGGGGCAATAGTTCGCTTATCAGTATTTGATAATAATATTTTGCCGTTTCGTCTGGGGAGCCATTGCGGTGTATCTCGGCGTGCGGAATCCAGCCATCGCCAAACACCAACCACCGGCGCGCTAAGTTTTGGTAATACCCCTCCACTGGCTCAGGCCGCAGCCAGCCCAGCGCAATCATGTTTTGAAAAACCTGCAGGTATTGCTGCTCCCGCAGTTGTGCTAAGGCGCGGTATTCAATCTGGATTTGCGGGATGCGCCGCGTGATGCGTACAAAATCGAGCATCAAAAATTTATAGCGATATAAAATTTGAAAACCCGCCGGCCCCAGTTGTAGCAGGTGTTCCAGATTGGGCGTACCCGCCTGTGCCCGCAGGATTTGCACGTCCATTTCCTGAGCAATGCGCCGGTACAGCGCGAGGATAATGGCGTCGGTATTCGGAAAGTGGTAGCACAAATTGCCGTGGCTAATGCCCACTTCCTGTGCAATGCTGCGCACCGTGACGGCGTCGGTACCGAATGTATTGAATTGCCGCAGCGCAACTTCCAGAATTTTTTCTTTGGTGCCCATGTTGCAAAGGTAGAAAAAACTTAGAACATTTGTTCTAATCAAAAAGAAATAGTACATTTGTTCTAAAATAAACAAACATGGAAACACCACCGTCCTCGCAGCCAGACAAGAAACCGAGTCCTTTTATAAACTGGTTCTTCCAATTATATGCGTATTTCAAGGGTTTGACTAAGCCGGGCGAAGCCGACCCCACCTGGCTGTTGGTGCTGAAAGTAATTGGTCAATTAGGTTTGCTGCTGCTAATGATTTTGCTGTCGCCGGTACTGCTCATCGGGTTGCTCATTGCTTTCATTGCCGTGTTTTAGTATGGCTACACTCCGACAACCGCTTTTCATTTTGCTCTGTCTGCTGTTTGTGGTGCATCAGCTTTTGCAAAAAGGTTGGCACATCGCGCTGCCCTGGGCAGATAATTATCTTGATCCGCTGCTGTGCATGCCCATTTTACTTACCTTGCTCTTGGCCGAGCGGCGGCATTGCTGGGGCAGAGGTAGGCACTATTGTCTCACGTATAAAGAAATCGCGCTGTCCGTGATAGCCTTGAGTATTATTTTTGAAGTTGTATTTCCGCATTTGAATGCACGCTTTACCGCCGATTGGGCAGATGTGGGAGCCTACGTAGCCGGTGCAGTGCTTTTTGCTTGGCAATTGAATCGGCCCCTGCCCGATAAGTTATGAGTTTTTTTATGTAGTAAGTGAGTAATGCCAATGTAACGATGAACTGGTTATCAGTGAACGGCGATCTGCATTGATAGTCAAACAATTGTAAAAGCCATGATGTTTAAATAATAAAGGCTGCTAATTGCAAATTTTACTTTTTTATGGAGTTCGAGCAATGTGTTGATAGTTTGTTTTACAAGCATTACACTTTTTATTTAGTTGCATTATTAAAATAATCCCAAGCTGCCTTAGCAATATCTGCGATAATTTCTTCATTGGTTGATAACTCTTCTTTTGAGTCTGTAACGAAAACACTAATAAAGAAATGCTTTCCGTTTGGCAAAAATATTATTCCGATGTCGTTCACCGCTGCTGTAATGCCTGTTGCTTTATTTTTTCCAGACCAACCTGTTTTGTGGGCAACAATAGTTCCTTTTGGCAGTTTACCTTTTAATCGGTTTTCGCCCGTAGAAGTCGCGCGCATTATTCGCCATATAAAATCATAACTATTTTGGGACAACAAGTTATGACTATTATTAAAAAACATTTCTAAGGTCTGATTGGCTGCTTGAGGTGTTGTCCAATTGTCAAATTGTAAATCCCAATTATTCTGCATCACCTCTTCATTAATTTTTATAGAAATATCCTCAATTCCATTTAGCTTGATATAATTTTCAACGGTTAGGGGCCCGCCAAGTAGTCGTAATAAAACATCGCAGCCCACATTATCACTTTGAGAAACGGTGTATTCTAAAATTTCTGCAATAGCGAGCGTGGCACCTTTCGGGTGTTTTGTACGTATTGGGCTCCAAAGGTCAGGTAAAAGTTCATTTTTTTTAATTTTAATTTTTTGATCTAATGAAAAATTGCCTTTATCAATTTCTGATAACATAGCCAACCCAATATAAAACTTAAAAACGCTTTGCATCGGAAAACGTCTTTCACCATTTATAGTCAAAGTATTTTCCCCAGCGTGGTCAGCAATAGCAACCCCAACGACTGCATTTTTTGTCAGTATAATTTGTTCTATTTTATTTCGCAGGGAGTCAATATTTTGTGAATACGCTTGAATAGTAAATAGCAATTGAATCAAAATGATTGGCAAATAGAATTTATACATGGGTTTATTTAGTTTTAATTTGTAATTAAGCTGTTCATAAGTTATCATTATTACATTCGTATTAATGATAGAAATAAATAAAGACTATTCCTTACAACAACTTAAACCATATCCGAATCTTGCCCGGACTCACTGCTTTCGGGCGTGTCGTCGGGTTTGCGCCAGCCCTCCCGTAGCCACTGAATGACGCTTCCTATAGCCAGTAAGGTGAAGATGAATACAATCAATTTGCCGGGGAAAGCCATCATGCCAATGAGGCGCAGCGCCAAGAAGGCGACAATCGCTATCGGAATAATCAGTCCCTTGCCCCAGTTGCGACCGAGGTATTTTTTCAACTCGTAGGTAGCAACGACCGCCGTCAGCGCGCCAGCTACTGCCATGCCAGCCGCGTAGCCACTCAGAAGAATAAACCCGACGGGGATGCCAATCAAACTGATGAAAGCCAACAAGGCTACGATAGGCAAAGCAATGACAAAGAGCGCTCCGTAACCAATGTAGTTGCCTGCATTCTGCCGTAAGGCACCCGTGTTTTTCTGAAAATGCTTATGAAAAAAGCTGACCAAAAGGGTGATTAGTAAAGCTCCTGACAGCAAGCGATAGGCCAAAAAACCAGCGATACCGCGCCGTACCCAGCGCTCGTCGAGGCGGGTCGTGAATTTCAAATCGGGATCGAAAGTGGTCGTAGCGCCGTTTTGCAGGTGTTTCGTAAAATCGAGCTGCCCCTTTGCCTGCCAGTATCTGACCTTGCCGTGGAAGCGTGCCTCCGAGCCAATGCGGAGTTTTTCTGCCGAGAGTTCTGCCGTTTGGTGCGCCACTCCGTTGAAATGAATTTCGCCGCCCTTGACTACGACAGCTTGCTCGGCTATACCGTTGAAAAATACTTTGCCGCCAACAATGCGCATCGGGCCCTTGGCTATGCCGTCCCAACGCACCTCGCCGCCTGCTATATACACCTCGCCTTCAATAACGGCTTCCGGATGGATATGCACCTTGCCAGCAGTCACTACAAGGTCGCCGCCAATGCTTTGCCAAATGATTACCTCGCCGCCGGCCACGCGCACGTCGTCGCCCACGGTATGGCGCAGATGAATTTTGCCGCCGGTGAGCAGCAGGTCGCCATTGGTATGTGCATTAATATATACCTCGCCACCCGCGCCGATGATGTCGCCACCGGTAAGAGCGTCAATGAATATTTTACCACCCGCTACATAGCGATTGCTAGTATGGTCTTCTTTAATGTGTACCGTTTCGGGGTTGGTAAATGCATGAGCGGGAGCCCAAGATGCACTAAATAATAGTAACAAAGCTGGGAGATATTTTTTCGTAATCATGGCAGATATAATTTTGAAATGATTGCTGTTGCAATAATGCCCTCATTTTACATAGGAAACTAAAAAAATCGCCAGAGGCACCATTTTTATAGATAAAAATCAGGCAATGGTGCGGGCATACTCTTGCATGAGCGCATAGTAAGGCCGGGCTTTGGTCAGAAGTTTGGGGTTTTCCTGCATAGCTTGTAGGGCCAGTACTTTCAAGCGTACATTGGCGCGGTAGAGTTTGTAAAACTGAAAAACTTGCTGATCGGTCGGAGCTTGCATACAGGGCACTTGGGCGAGGTACGTTTTTAAAAAATGGACTGCCAGGCCGGGCTGTTGGTAATAATCAAAATCAAGGCAGAGAAAGGCAATTTCGTCGAGCATATCCACCTGGCGGAAGGCATCATTAAATTCAATACAATCGAAAATAACCGGCTCTTCGAGCAGAAAAATATTGCCGCTGTGCAGATCGCCGTGCCCGTCAATGACAAAGCCTTGCGCGCTGCGTGCCTGAAAGTGCGCTGCGTGCTGTTGTAAAAAACGGCTGGCAACACGCACCATTTCTGTTAAATGCTGCGTCGCATTGGGCAGGCCATTTTCGGACAAAAATGAGGCTACACTTAAAATATCTGCAAATTTTTCGTCGAGTGCTGACACATCAAACGTTTCGTAAACCGGCTCAGCTCGCAGGTGAAAGGCAGCCAATTGAGTGGCAAGTTGTTTTATCTGTTCCGGTTCTACCTGCCCTTGTCTTAGCAGACGGTGCATTTGATGGTTATTGTCTAATCGTTTCATTTTCAGGGCGTAGTCTATAATGGTGGCTTGGGCCGGCGGCTTGGCGCCGATTTGCACCTGCTCGTCGTTGAGCGTCCAAATGGGAAGTACTTCGAGGTAAATCCCTGAGGTCAGGCGTTGGTTGAGGCTGCGTTCGCGCTCGCAGAAGTAGCGGCGTTTTTCGAGGGTAGAAAAATCGAGGAAAGAAAATTGTACCGGTTTTTTGATTTTGTAGGCAAACGATTCTGTGAGCAAGACCCATGAGATGTGCGTTTCAATCAACGTGTATTCAGCCGGGAAGTTTTTAAGCAGGGCGCTCAGTTGCCGGGCGGTCATTGTAAGTAAATTTTGGCGTGCGCAATCATATCGTTGAGGTCTTCTCGGTCCGACCAAAGCTCCAGGCAAGGCACGTCTATTGGCTCGTAGGCGGCTTTTATTTTCAGATAGATTGCGTAGTCTGCTTCGCTGTATGGTCGCGGCTGGCTCACGCGGGTGCGCACTAAGGCTTCGTCCGCTTTTATTTCTATCCAGTAAATGGCTGCTTGTTGCTTCTTGGCAAGTTTTGCAAAAGCCTTGCGCCATGTTTGTTGATAAAAAGTGCCGTCTATAATGACGTCCACGCCATTGTGTAAAGCTGTTTCGGCCTGTTGCAACATATTTTCGTAAACAAAAGCCTTGGTGGCGGTGTCGTATTGCCCGCGTTTGCCTAAAGCATCCCGGATGATGTCCGTATTCAAATGCGTGGCCTTGATTTCGGCAGCCAATGCTTGCGCAAAAGTAGTTTTTCCGGTGCCCGGCAGACCCGTGACGACGATCATTTTTATCATTTTCATCGTACAATGAGTATAGAGGTGGTGCGACAGGTATCCACGAGGGTTTCGGTGACACTGCCGAGAATAAAGCTGCGTAGGGCCGAATGCCCCTGAGCACCGATGACAATTAGGTCGGCATTATTTTGAGTAGCGTATTCGCTGATATACTGACTGATGCCGCCGTAAGCACTTTCTATAAAAACGGGCGTAATGGCAGCTTGGTCGAGCGCGTGTTGGGTCAACATCTTTTCCCAGGCATCTTTGGCCGCATCGAGCAGTGCAGCACGCATCTGAATACCGTGCGAGGTAGGTTGATAGTATTCGCCGGGGGGCATATCCACTACATTGAGCGCTGTGAGGCGGCTTTCCGGAAAGCGGCGCTGCCAGCCGAGCGCTACCTGCAAGGCATGAGCCGCGTGGTCAGAAAAATCTATCGGTACGAGGATGTGTTCGGGGGTGGCGGGTGCATTTTCAGCTACAAAAAGCAAATGGCAAGGAGCCTGGCGTGCTACCCGGCGGGCGTTGATACCGCTGCCTTCGCGCACTTGTTTGTGCCCGACTACGAGTAGGTCCACCTCTTTGAGTTCTGTCCAGCGCAGCAGTTGTTCGTGTGGTTTGCCAGTTATCACTTCTACGCTCAGCTCCAGGCGGGGCGCCTTGGCAAAATGTTGTTGTACATCTTGTGCAATTTTAGCTTGAATTTTTTCATCCACCGGCACTTGGGCCGCGAAAAGGCCAGCGAAGTCTTTGCTCAGATTGTCCGGTACGACAAAATCCCGCAGGATGTGCAGGAAATATATTTTCTCAGCACCCCAACGAGCGTACATGCCTGCTACGTACGCCAGCAGCCGGGCATCCATCTTCGAAAGATCAAGCGCTACGAGTATTCGACGGAATGGTTTCATGATTTTTTTGATTAAATAATGGGATATGGTTATTTATCAATTGTAGAAACATGTTGACCAAATAGTAAATAACAACATCCCATTACTTATCATCTTTTAAAGATTATCGAATAATCAAAACCGGCGTGAACTTATTTTGCTCCACTAACCGCTCGGTGACGCTGCCGTACAGAAACTGCTCGAAAGCCGAGCGCCCCTGCGCCCCCATTATGATGAGGTCGGCACCATTTTCTTCTATGTAATCGCCGATACGGGTGGCAATGCTCACGTAGTCGTCTTGCAAAAAGACCGGCTCAATGTCCGCTTGTTCCAATTGATAAGTTTTAATCATTTTGTCGTAAGATCGTCGAGAAGCTTCGGCCAGCATAGCCCGAAACCCGGAGGGCGGCGCAATGCGGGTATAGTATTTTTCGGAAGGAGCCTCTACAATGTGCAAGGCCTGAATGGTGGCATCGGGGAGTACTTTCGCCAGCTCCACGGCATAAAGCAGGGCACGGGCGGCATTGTCAGAAAAATCAACGGGTACCAATAGCCGCTTCGGTACGACGCTACCCTGGGTAACAAAAATAACGCTGCAACGGGCCCGGCGCGCCACCCTGCGGGGTATGATGCCGCTGCCTTCACTGGTTTTTTTGCTGCCAGCTACCAGCAGGTCTATTTCTTTCACTGCCAGCCAGTGCAGGAGCTTGTCGTAGGGTTTGCCTTCGATGACTTCCACGCTCAGTTCTACGCCAGCGGCTCCGCCAAAATATTCTTGCACATCAAGGGCTAATTTGTCGCGTATTTTTTCATCTACCGGATATTCGGAAGAGAAGAGCTTGTGAAACTCGGCGTCCACGTTTTTGGGCACGGTAAAATCCGGCATGATATTGACAAAATAAATCTTCTCGGCACCCCAAATGGCTTGCATTTGGGCTACGTAGCGCAATAACTGCTGGTCCATATTCGAGAGGTCGAGCGCCACGAGAATGCGACGAAATGCTGATTTCATAAGGGTTGTTAATTTTCGTGTAATGCAGATACAAGACGATACCGCCCCGATAAGTTATACTTAAAATCAGGAAAAACAAAGAGCGGTAGCTGAAAAGTTTGTGTTTCAGCCGAGGCTGCTGTCAGGCGCTTGCAACAACTTGTCTCGGGTCGTTGCCATCGCCCGGATGCCGGTGTTGCGTAGCTTGCACAGGGCAATATGGCTGCGCATACCATACGTGCTATACAGCAGGACTGGCTTGTTCCAGCTTTTGATTTCTTCGATGTAAGTCTCAATGTCGCTATACGGAATGTGGATAGCGCCTTCAATGTGGCTACCGACAAACTCGCGCTCGGTTCTTACATCAATAATGACTGTTTCTGCTCCGCTTCTTTCTGCCATACCGGGAGAAAGTTCTCTCATCACGTTTTAGTTTTTGGTAATGATAGCCTATTACAAAATTGCTAATGCACGGTTACCTTGCGGTAGCTGCGCTCTTCTTCGTCGGGTACGTCAATAAAAGTCAGTTTCAACATACCGTTTTCACAAACGGCGTCAATGCCTTCTTCGGCAATGTTTTCGGCCAGCCGAAACGACCGCTCGAACGAGTTGTAATTGAACTCTTCAAGGATGTATTCGGATCTTTCAATATGATCCGATTTGCTTTTTTCACCCCGAATGGTCAGTACACCGTTTTTAACGATTACCTCCAATTCATCCTTCGTAAAGCCCGGTACCGCTACTTCCATAGCGAAGATTTTGCCGTTTTTGCTGATGTTTACCGGTGGCGCATTCTTCGAGTACGGAATGTCAAACGCGGTGCGGCCCATGAAGTGGTCGGGGTCTATCAGGTGCGCAAAATAACCGCCCATCCGATCAAAAGCCCGATTTTTAACTTTCGCCCTTTCCATGATGTCATTTTTTTTGGTTAGAGATAATGATAATGGACTTCTACTGCTACAAAAGTGCTTTTTTTATTACATAGCTGAAATGTGGTTTATCACTTGCCGCCAATGATTTTTGTCACTGATGAGCGAACGAGAAAAAATGGAAACGAAAATGTTACTTTTTCCACCTGAGCGCATTATGAAGATGAAGTTAGTAAAAATACCCCAAAAAACCGAATATAAGGCTGGCAACAGTTGCAACAAATGCCGAGCAGGAGTCCGGCGACCTTGAAAAATTAATTTTTTTTCCATGTAAACAGCATTGAATGTTTTCTAATTTGGAAATAAATCGTACCCTTGTAAAAAACGAGCCAATGAGGGTATTCAAAAAGGCTGTTTCGGAAGAAGCGGTACTGGCGGAATGGGCAGAAATACAAGCTGCCCGGCGCGATCCGGTGCATTTCCGTCCTTTGTACGACCGCTATTTTGAAGCTATATTTCGCTTTGTTTTTCGGCGCACAGCCGATGAGGAGCTATCTGCTGACCTGTGCGCTCAGGTGTTTCTCAAGGCATTACAAAAGTTAGATTCTTATCAGTTTAAGGGAGTACCGTTTTCTTCCTGGTTGTTTCGCATTGCCTCCAACGAGATAGCTCAGCACTACCGGCAGAGCCGCAAAAATCGAGTAGTAAGCGCCGACGACACCGACCTGTCGGATATGATGGACGAGATGGAAGAGGGCGATCAGGAGATGCATCTGGAAAACTTAGCTAAAGTGTTGGACACACTAAATGATAAAGACTTGCAATTGATTGAACTGCGCTTTTTTGAACAAAGACCATTTAAGGAAATCGCCGAAATATTAGACATTACCGAAAGTAACGCCAAAGTAAAAACGTACCGCATTTTGGAGCGTTTGAAAACCAAATTAATCAATCTGGCCTGAAGGGAAGCAATATGAGCAATAAATACCATATATTACGTAATCAAAAACAGCCTTCCAGCGAAGACATCGCCCGGCACAAGGACTTCGATGCCCTGCTGGCGAAGTACCAGACTACCCCGTCTGCCAAACGGCCACAGGGGGCCATTGTACGCCAGCTGACCTATGCCGCTGTGGTGCTCGCTGCCGCTGCTTCCGTTTTGTTAGTGTTTCGGATTTTTACTGCCCCGGCCGAGGCCACGCTCACCGAGCAGGAGTATTTTGCGCAGCTACCCGTGCTGCATCCACCCATAGAAGCATTACAACCGACGTATAGCACGCAAAAGGTCAATGCCACCACTGGTGGTGCGTATGATACGCCCGCCGGTGCTCGCATCGTGGTGCCTACTCAGGCTTTTATGAACGACCGGGGAGAATTGATCGAAGGCGATGTGAATTTGCATTACCGCCAGTTGAGCGATTATGTGGACTTTTTCTTAGCCGGAGTACCGATGACCTATGATTCAGCGAACACCCGCTATCAATTGGAAAGCGCCGGTATGGTTGAATTGTACGCCGAACAAAACGGTACGCTCGTGATGCTGGCACCAGGCAAAACTATTGAAGTAGCGTTAGTAACCGAAATTTGGCTCCCGGAAGGTGCTGCTGCGCCTCGCTTCAATGTGTATAAATTGGACACAACGGCGCGTGCCTGGATATTCCAACAAATAACCAATTTGCAACTAATAGAAGATCTCGACTATAATGCATCCAATGATATCAACAACAACAACAATCCCGTAAACGCACTCCGATCTAAGTATGCGAGTGAAATTGCCGCTATCGAATCCGCAGCTGCCAGCCGGCTGCGGGCGATAGAGGTGTCCGTGCCAGCGCCAACCGAGCCTTTGAAGCCGCTTGCCGCCAATAGCAACCGACCGGTGATTGAACCTACTTTTCTGGAGGATGCTACCATCGAAAATAATCCCGACATAACGCAAAACGAGCAGGAGCGTCTGCGCAAAACCTTGCAAGGCACCTTCTGGCAAATAGCACCCAGCTCGGCTTACGATGAACGCGATTTTCAAACAGATTGGGAAAATATCCGCTTGCGCCAGTTGAACAACCGCGATTACGAACTTACTGCCACCAAAGGCAACCGGACGCTTCGGCTCGTTATCAATCCAGTACTGACCGGTGCTGCCTACCAGCGCGCATTGACACAATACGAACAGGATTTTGCCAACTGGCAACAACAAATGTCCCAACGCGAAGCGCAACTGAAAGCCCAAAAGGAAGCCTTACAAAATGAAATCGCTCAACAGCGCCGCGCCGCCGAGCAACAATTCAACGAGCAGATGGCTGCATTGGGCGCCGATCCTGCCGAATGGCTGCGCAAAAAGCGCGTCACAAATCGCTTTGCTATTAATAGCCTCGGGCTTTGGAGTTGCAATCGCATTATACCTGCCGCTGAGCAACAACTGCAAGGCAAACTCGAAGACCAGTTTGGCAATGCCTATGAGCAAGAAGTAGCTTATTTAGTTAATAAAAGGCACAACACGATTTATCGTTATTACTTGACCAAAGACAACCCGGTGCGCTTCGATGCGCAAGCTGACAACTTGCTATGGGTAGTAGCCCCGGATCATAAAATTGCGGTTTTAAAACCCGCCGACTTCAAAAAGGCTTCCCAAGAAAAAGGAAAAACCATTAAAATCAATCTGCTTGAGCAGCCAGTACAAAAAGAAGCGGACGCTCGTGCGGTACTGAGCTGGCAATAAACAGCTTCGGCTGTTGGCTTATTGAAAAGCGCCGCCCGATGTCAAAATCAGGGCAGCGCTTTTTCTTTTCAGGTATTTGCAATCATTACAAATTCGGCTGCGGCGTGGTGCGCAAGTATGGCTTGATTTTATTCACTCCTTTCGGGAATTTTTCTGCGGCCGCTTCATCCGATATTGAAGGTAAGACCACTACATCATCGCCCTGCTCCCAATCCACCGGCGTGGCTACACTGTGGCTGTCCGTGAGTTGCAGCGAGTCAATCACGCGCAGGATTTCATGGAAATTGCGGCCCGTTGAGGGCGGATAGGTCATCGTCATCCGCACTTTCTTGTTGTGATCAACCACAAATACGGTGCGCACGGTCACTTTTTCCGTCGCGTTGGGATGAATCATGTCGTACATTTCAGCTACTTTACGATTCTCATCGGCAATGATCGGAAAGTTCATGGTCACATGTTGGGTTTCTTCAATATCTTTCACCCATTCGTGGTGCGAGGGCAGCGGATCTACGCTGAGCGCAATGACTTTCACGTTGCGTTTGGCAAATTCTTCCTTCAGCGCGGCGGTGCGGCCCAACTCGGTGGTACATACCGGCGTGAAGTCAGCCGGATGCGAATACAATACGCCCCAGCTATCGCCGAGGTATTCGTAAAAATCAATTTCACCTTCGGTGGTTTGCGCCTTGAAGTTCGGCGCGATATCGCCTAATCTTAATGACATGGTTGTGATGGTTTTAAATATTTGGATAATTGTTTATTGGATAATTAGATGCCAGATTTTTAGATGAAACGCATCCCCAATCGCGGGCTTAACTGCCGCACTGCTGCGCTTAGCGGGCGGTTGACAGTAACGCAGAGTTAGTACCGATATTGATTTTCTGTCATTTTTAAATTATTTATATCTGCAATCATTTTTTCCTGGTTTTCATTAATGATTACCATTTTTGCTTTATTTGAATTAGCCACTTTGATTATCGATATTAAGTTTAATTTATTATTAACATCGCTAATAAGAGTAAAAAATTTTGCGAAAAGATTCCCATCTTTCAAATTGAGATATTCACTTGTAAATGGGTCTAGCTCTGTCTGGATTTCAATCCAGTAGCTTACTTCAAAGCTGAATTCTTTTACTTCATGTCGGACATTATTCGTTATAGCAAAAATATTCTTAACATTACATCTCATATTTCTGGTTTGTATTTCATTACTATTGATTCTAACAATTATTCCATTCTTGTTTCGTTCAAACAGATGCTCAAACAACCTCTCTTTAATTGCAAATTCTTCAACTTTTAATTTTATATTCTCATCCACAAATGTTTGAACTGAAATTTCTTTGCCGTTAAGATACAATGTATTGAATTCATTACTTTTCAAAATGTTTCCAGTATTTATTAGCGCAGCATAATCATTTATTTCATACTTTTTGTTTACTGACTTTTTTAAATTAGGGAAAGACGTTTCTGTTAAATTGATTTTATATGTTTGGATCTTGAATTTTCTTGCTTTTTTGATTGCGTTATCTTGATATTTACCCGTTGTCAGATATACGCCAGTAATACCTTTAGGAAGTCTATACAATTTTCCAAAAAACGATTCAATATGCTCCATTTTTACAAATGACTTTGTACCGAAATTTTTACACTCAATAGCAAATACATTTGTTGTTTCATTTTCCACTTTTTCCACATAAACATCGATCTCTCTTTCTATACCATCTAAATCAATAATCTTTTTATTAGATGTAACTTTTGAACCTGGAAACTCTAATAAAGCAAGTTCAAGCATTGTAGTGATCAGTTCGAGGATTTTTCCTTTCTTTCTAGTATTCATTTTTTATCTACCATAATTTTCGTGATTGCGTTTTATTGCTACCCACTCAAAACTTCTCCGTGCCCGGCAGTGCTACTTTTAGTTTAGCAATGTGC
>CALMSO010000048.1 GCA_937872385.1 uncultured Saprospiraceae bacterium | reverse complement strand
TATAATGACCGCGAAGCCGAGCACCGCCTCGCTTTGCAATGGCTCGTTGATTATATCTATCGGGCTGAAATAAACGGCATTATCGTAGCTGGCGATATTTTCGACATCAGCAATCCACCCAATTATGCGCGCCGTTTGTATTATAATTTTCTGACATCCCTCTTGAAAAGTCCCTGCCGCCACATCGTGATTACCGGAGGCAACCATGATTCGCCCGCCATGCTCGACGCCCCGAAGGAACTACTCGCCGCGCTCAATGTGCATGTGGTAGGTGCCGCCACCGACCCCATTGACCAGGAAATCGTCGAATGGCGCAACGCTACCGGCCAACTCGAAGCGGTAGTAGCGGCCGTGCCCTTCCTGCGCGATGGCGACCTGCGCTTCAGCATTGCTGGCGAAAGCGGCTACGAGCGCGCCGAGCGCGTCCGGGCAGGTATTTTGCAACATTATCAAACCCTCGGAGAGGTGATAGCTAAGCGATATGCACAACAAAATATTCCTTGCATCGCTACCGGGCATTTGTATGTAAAAGGCGCTTTAGCCGCTGAACGTCAAGACAATATATATATCGGTGATAAAGAAAATATCGAAGTGGGGCAGTTCCCAGAAGTATTCGATTATGTAGCCTTGGGCCATATCCACCGGGCGCAGGCTTTCGGCGCGGCACAGCGGGTGCGTTATTCCGGCTCGCTCATTCCACTCAGCTTTTCGGAAACCAAAGACGAAAAATCGGTCTATGTCCTTCATTTTCAAGGCAAAACACTGACCAATGTCGAAACAGTGCCCGTACCCACCTTTCGCCGCCTGAAGACCATCGAAGGTACCCTACCGGAAGTAGAAAACGCCTTGCAACGCTTTAGCAGCAAGGGCGAGCGCGACCTGCCCCCCTGGGTGGAGGTATTGATACATACCGACCGCGTCATCCCGCAGCTGGATGTGCACTTGCGCGAATTTACTAAAGATATGCGTCTCGAACTGATGAAAATAAGACTGCAACACAAGTACCAATCGCTTGATAATCAATTAGAAACTGCCGATTTGAACACGCTTGATGTGATAGAAGTTTTTCAAAAAAAATGCGAAAGCTATGGCGCGCCGCCCGACGAAATGGAAGCCCTGACCGCTACTTTTCTCGAATTGCAGGAATGGATAGAGGGGGTTTAAGGGTTTAAAAGTTTAGGGGTTTATAAGGGGGAGGGGGAGCTTTTGGGGTTTTACAAAGAATATCAGCACATTAACACATTAAAAATGTAAATGAAAATTCTCAAAATAACCATAGAAAATCTCAACTCGTTGCGGCTTAAAAAGGTGCTTGACTTCACGGAGTCGCCCTTGGCTGAGGCGGGTTTGTTTGCTATCACCGGCGATACCGGCGCGGGTAAAACCACGGTGCTCGATGCCATCACGCTGGCGCTTTACGGGCGCGTGCATCGCAACAAAGACGTGAGCGAAGTGATGAGCTATGGTGCTGCCGAAAGTCTGGCGGAAGTAGAATTTGAAGCGGGCGGACACACCTGGCGGGCACGCTGGAACCTGCGCCGCGCACGCCGACAAGTGGATGGCAAGCTGCAAGCCCCTGAACGCGAAGTGTCGCGCTGGAATCCTCAGCAGCAGGCTTTTGAAATCATTGCACAAAAAATACGCGAAGCCGACGAAGCCGTGGAAACCGCCTCGGGCCTCGATTACGAACGTTTTTGCCGCTCGGTGCTGCTTTCACAAGGCGATTTTGCTGCGTTTTTGAAAGCTGGAGAGCGCGAGCGCAGTGATTTGCTGGAACGCATCACCGGTACCGAAATTTATTCGCAACTCTCAAAAGCTGCCTTTGAACGCCATAAAATTGAACTCGAACAACTCAACCAACTCAAGCGCGAACGCGAACTGCTGAAAATACTCGACACCGCTACCGTACAACAATTGCAAGCCGAGCAGCAGCAAAATCAAACCGCAGCCGATGCCCTGAAAACACAAATGGAGACCCTGCAAACCCAATTGCAACAACTGCGGCGGCGGGCACAACTCGAAGCCAGCATCGGGCAGCTAAAAACCAACTTGTTAGAATTGACCGCCCAGCAACAGTCCGCGCAGGAAAAACAACTGCAATTAGCTACTGATTTTCAGCAACTTAAATCCGATTTACAGCAAAAACGACCGCTCTTCGCGCAGGTGGCCGCCCTGGATGTCGAAATTCGTGGACAGGCCCAAGCCCTCGCACAAAAAACACAGGAGGTGCAGACCACACAACAACATTTGCAAACGCAGCAGGACAAATATAGTGTTATAAAAAATAATATTTTAAAATTTGATAATCAGATAGATAATTTACAAAAATGGCTACAAACGCAAGCTCAGCTCAGCACACTCAAAGACGACTTGGCCAGCCTCGCCTACCCGCGTGAGGAGGCACGCACGCTTTGGCGCAAGCAGCAGGAACTCAGTAAAGAGCACAAAAAATTAGAGGAGGAGCAACAGGCGATTGCCCAAGCATTGCAGCAATTGGAAGCAGACCGAGCAACAGCGCAGGCGGCAACCGAGGACTTGCAAAAGCAATTTCAGGAGCAGCTACCCGAAGGCTTTGCGCAGAGCCGCAGCGAACTGCTCGAACACTTGCACCGCAATCTGGAAGAACTCAATGAGCAACGTAAAAACCTGCAACAATTGGCCACGCTCGCCGAGGAATACCAACGCCTGCTCGACGAACTCAGCGGCTATGAAGAGCAATTGGAGCATTTGCAACATGAAGAAACCGCTACCAACAAGCGCCTGATGTCTTCGATGGAAGCTTGGGAAGAAGCACGTAATCGCTTGGAATTCAAGCAACAAGTGTATGAGCAGCAACTTATGATTGCCAATTATGAACAAGACCGCAACAACTTAGAGGAGGGCGCGCCCTGCCCCTTGTGCTTTTCTACGCATCACCCTTTTCGGGAAAAACACTTCAAACCCTACGTAAATCAGGCGAAAGAAGAACTCGAACACGCCCAGCGCATACACGATGCTCTACTCAAAAACCACAAACAGGAAATGTTGCGCCAAAACGAAATCGTGCAGGAAATTGAGCGCTTAGCTGGCAATGAAGTGCGCGAACTCGGCGGTCAGATTGAGCGGCAGCTTGACAAAATTTTGCAATACGAAGAAAAAATTGCCCGCATTGCGCCGGAGCTGAGCCAGGAGCATTATGCCCTTTCGCGTAGCCTATTGCTGGCGCGCAAGATTCAGGAGGCGGACAAGCAAATCGCCAATAAGCGTAAGTCTCGGGACGAGTTAAAGACTATAGACGCCGAATTAGAAAAAGCCGAAAAGCGCCAGCAGGAGCTCGAAAATAAGTTTAAAAACATAGAAACCAACCAGTTGCTAAACGAAGAAAAACGCGCTGCACACGCCCGCGACACACAGCAGACCGAGGAAAAATTTGCCCTCCTTTCGGATGAGCTGAACGGGGTGTTGACTAAATATGGCTTTACTTTCAGCGTAGAAACCGCCAAAACTGCTTTCGATACACTTGCCGAACGGGCCGCCGCTTTTCAGCAAAACCAGCAAGCCCTCGAAGATGCCACCCGCCAGCGAGCGCTTGCGCACAAGGATCAGGACAATTTGCAACAGCAACTCGACACGCTCGAAACACAACTCAAGGAGCAACAAACCGCACGCGCCGAACAGCAGCAAGCATTAGAGCTTTTGCAAGCCAAACGGGTCGCGCTCTTTGGTCATCAAGACCCCCACGCCGAACAAGAACGTCTCGAACAACAACTCGAAACGCAGGAGCAAGCCGTTCAAAAAAGCCAGCAGCAACTCAACGCGCAGGCCGAAGCCTTAGCCAGCGCGCGCCGCTCGCTCGCCGACCGCGAAGAAGAACTGGCGCAGATTCCGATAGTAGCTACAAAAGAAGACGAACTAAATAACCAATTAGAAATCAGCAATTTAGAATACAAAAACCTGCTTGAGCGCAACGGAGAAATCCGGCAGGAGCTGCAACAAAACGCCGCCGCTGCCGCTCAGTCCAAAGCCTTGACGGCACAAATCGAAGCGCAACAACGCAGCTACCAGCGCTGGGCCAAACTCAAAGACATCATCGGCTCGGCGGATGGCAAGGCGTTTCGGGTCTTTGCTCAGGGGCTTACCTTGCGCAAGCTCACCCAATCGGCCAACCGCTATTTGCAACAACTCAACGGGCGCTATTTGATTGAAAAACGCAGCGACGAAGACCTCGATTTAGAAATCATTGACACCTATCAAGCCGATAACCGCCGCTCGATGAACACCTTGTCCGGGGGCGAAAGCTTTTTGGTCAGCTTAGCGCTGGCGCTGGGGCTGAGCGATCTGGCGGGTCGCAACACGCACATCCGGTCGCTGTTTATTGATGAAGGCTTTGGCACATTGGACGAAAACAGCCTCGATTTAGCCATTGCTACGCTCGAAAATCTACAGTCAGGCGGCAAAACCATTGGCATCATTTCACACGTCAAGGAATTGAAAGAGCGCATTACCACGCAGATTCTAATTAAAAAAACCGGGAACGGATTTAGTGATATTCAGGTTAGTAATTAATAGGTTAATGAACCGTTATACTTTGGCTATAATAAATTTCACGAAGTGCCCAGATGTAATTATTTTAACACAAAAATCATAAGTAACTGATTATCAATTATAAAATGTTCAACCAAGTAACATTTACTAAATAACATTTACTAAATAACAACACCACATTACTTAATTATCAACTCAAAACGATATAATGTCTTTTTTACAGCGCATACAACATTTTATAACTACGCAAAAACTGTTCGCGGCGGACGCCCGGCTGCTCGTGGCGGTCAGTGGGGGCGTGGATTCGGTGGCGCTCAGCCATGCAGGTGTGCGATTGGGATGGGACATCGGTTTGGCGCATTGCAATTTTCAGTTGCGGGGCCCCGACTCGGATGCAGATGCGAAATTCGTACAGGCACTCGCGCAGGAATTAGGGCTACCGTTTTATCAAACCACTTTTGAGACGCTCGCTTTCGCGGAAACGCAGCAAATGTCTATACAAATGGCGGCCCGTGCCTTGCGATACGACTGGTTGGAGAGCACGCGGCAGGCTCAAGGCTACGACTG
The DNA here is from genome assembly GCA_937872385.1 of uncultured Saprospiraceae bacterium. Taxonomy (GTDB): domain Bacteria; phylum Bacteroidota; class Bacteroidia; order Chitinophagales; family Saprospiraceae; genus JADJNW01. The sequence goes on along the minus strand of CALMSO010000048.1, from coordinate 19,564 downwards.
GATTGTCACGGCGCATCACCGCAATGATTCGATTGAGACTTTTTTCTATAATTTTGCTAAAGGTGCCGGATTGCGCGGCTTGCAAGGGATTCCGGTGCGTAATGGTCGCGTGGTGCGCCCTCTATTACCTATTGATAAAAACGATATTTTGGATTGGGCCCAAGCCGAAAACCTGCGCTGGCGCGAAGATGCCTCCAATGCGGAGGACAAATATGCCCGCAATAAAATTAGGCATCACATCATGCCGGTTTTGCAGGAGCTGAATCCCGATTTTGAACAAACAGCCACCGACAACCTCCAACGCCTGCGCGAAGCCTTAGCGCTGTACGAACTTGGGCTGGCACAGGCGCGCGCGCAAATCGTCGTAGAAACCGATGCACAATTGCGCATTGATTTGTCTAAACTTTCTCATTATCAGAATATTACAAATACACTATTGTACGAATGGCTGCACCCGTATGGCTTCCACGCTCGACAAATTGCTCGTATGCCTACGGCCGCCACCGGCGCTATTTTTTACGCATCGGCGCATCGGCTGCTGGTTGACCGGGCACATTTGATATTAGAAAAACAAGCACCCGCGGCTCCCCAACAGCGGGCTACTATCCCGGCGGGAACGGCTGAATTGCACCTCGATGTCGGCTATTTTACATTTAGTTATCAAACACAATGCCCGAAAACTTTTCCGGATGATTCTTTTATTGTATATTTGAATGCTGAAAAGCTGCGCTTCCCCCTGACGCTCCGCCACTGGCAGGCGGGCGACTACTTCTACCCCTTGGGTCTGAGCGGCAAACGCCAAAAATTGCAAGACTTTTTTACAAACCTGAAACTGTCCCGCTTTGAGAAAGAGCACGTTTGGCTGCTTTGCACCGCCGACGGCGCTATCTGCTGGGTGGTGGGCCATCGCCTCGACGAGCGCTACAAAATCACCGCCGATACGAAGACCTGTTGGGTAATTCATTTTCAAAAATCATAACCTAAACACTATGAAAACATTGATTTCTACAATGTTCGTGCTGGTCTGTACCAGCTCGCTGTGGGCGCAATCTATAGAAGTGCCGCAAAAGCAGCGCTCGTTGATCACCAAGCATACTGCCACTTGGTGCCCCATTTGTGGCCTCGACGCTTGGGACACGCAAAAGTACTTCACTGACAATTTAGACGGCGATAAAGCCATCGTGCTGACGGCGCATATCTCCACCACCAGCCGCTTGTATAGCAATACGGCTAAGGAGTTGTTAGCTACCTTTCAGGGGGTATTTTTTCAGCCGGAATTTTTCTTCAATACGACCAAAGTAAATGGTGACGTGCAAACCAACATTACTAATCAGGTGAATAACGCCGCCAATCAATCCCCGTTGGCCCAAACCGGTCTGGTGGCTACTTACAATGCCGCTACCGATACCCTGCGGGTGCGCACCCTGACGAAATTTTTCAACGCTACCGAAGGCGAGTATCAAATTTCGATACTGCTGGTAGAGCGCGAAGTGATGGAAATACAATCCAACCGAGGCAGCGGGCCCGTACTGCACAAAAAAATCATTCGCAACGCTCTGATACCCAGTACTTTTGGACCAATCATTGCCAACGGCACCATCGCCGCCGGAACCGAAACTGCGCTGGAGACGGCTATCAAATGGGATGACCGGTATGACCTCGACAACATCGAAATCGTGACCATTCTTTGGAAACGCGACAACATACGCTACGATTTTGTAAATGCGAACTCCACCACTACGATTGGCTCCGAGCAGACCACTTCGGCCCGCCGCGAAGATTTCCTCGGCAGTCGCTTTGCCATCGCGCCCAATGCCACCAGCAGCTTTGCCGTAATCCAACTCGATTTGCCACAGGCATTCAACGAAGCGGAAATCATCCTTTTCGATCCTTACGGACGCATGGTGCGCATCTTGCATCGCGGTAGCCTGCCTGCGGGCTTGCAGCATTTGCCTTTAGAGCGCAACCGCGCCGACGCCGCCGGTATGTACTTTCTGCGCTTTCGTGCGGGCACGAGCACTGCTGTCCGTCGGGTTATTTTCTTTTAACATCGGAGCTTGCAAAAAGCAGTTTCGGGGAACTGTTGTCGGCTCCCCGAAACTTTCCCTACCTTGCCTCTGTTACAATGGCAATCATTCAGGAAAACCGTCACATGATAGAGCTGGATTTGATGAGTCGGCAGGAATTATTGCAAACTAAACGCCAGGGTGCCCGGCAACTGATTTTCGACCCCATCCGCCGGAAATGGTTAGTATTGCAACCCGAAGAACTCGTGCGGCAATTGTTGTTGCAATATTTTCTTATGGAAAAAGGGTACAGCAAAAATCGGGTAGCGCTCGAAAAAGAGCTGATTATCAATGGAATGCAAAAAAGATTTGACATCCTGTTGTACGATACCGATACGCGCCCGCTTTTACTCGCCGAATGCAAGGCTCCGCACGTAAGCCTGAGCGACGCTACTTTCCGGCAAATTGCTACTTACAATCTGCCTTTGCAAGTACCTTATCTATTGGTGACCAATGGCATCGTAACCTATTGTTGCCAAATGCATTACGAACAGGAGTCCTACACTTTTCTCACGGAAGTACCCGCCAGCTGAAGTCATCATTATCGGCTCAAATCCACCACAATGCCATCGGCGAGGTAGCCACTGCGCAGCCTCCCCAGATATTCTGTCGCCTCCGCGCGCGAGCCGAATGAGCCAATTACTACCCGATAAAGCAAACTCCCGCCTGCGCCATACGATTCGCGCACGTAAGTGTTCGCTACGCCCGCATTGCGCAAGCTTTGCATTTGTCGCTCGGCATTATCGGATACAGTATAGGATCCTACCTGAATGCCATAACCGGTGCGTGGCGCGGCGGTGGCAGTGGTCGTTGTGGCGCTACGGGCTGTATTGTCGTAGTTGGTCGGGCTTTTTATAGTGGTGTTGTCCCAATTGAAAGTTGCGCCTTTAGCCGTAGTTGTAGTGCTGCGGGTATCGGTAACCGGTTGATTGTTGCGATAATAATCGCTGATATAAGTGCCGCCTTTGGGTGTCAATTGGTTATTGGTGGTACTCGTAGCCGGTTGCTGGGGCATGTAATCATAACTACTAACGGAGCGCTCGGTCAGTTCTGCCCGATTCCGGTTCACTGGATTCAAATTAGAATACCCGGCTACCTCCACTTGCACCCACGCTTTGCCCGTTTTGATTAAATCCAGCTCCATGGCGGCCGCCCACGAAAGGTCAATGATGACATTGCCATCAAAGGTACCCCGATCGTTCACGCGCACCGTCACCGAGCGATTGTTGTCCAAACGCGTAACGCGCAACAGCGTGCCTTTGGGCTGCGTCGGGTGGGCGCAAGTCAATTCATATTTATTATAAATTTCGCCCATGGCCGTAGATTGCCCATGCAAATAATCGGCGTAAAACATAGCGATGCCGGTTTCTGCCTGCGTATTAGTGCTATAATTTTGCGCTTGCACAAAACCGGACACCAGCAACAAGGATGAGCACATCCAGCGGGAAAGTACAACTGCGTTTTTCATAATCAGATGATCTGGTGCTGTTTCTCAAGCGATAGGTTATATCATAAAGTGAATGCAAATACGGCCCAATGATGGTGCATTTTTTCACTTTGAAAAACAGCACATTACTACAAATTGAGCTAAGATAAAGCTTTTTGTATTAAAACGCAGAAAAACGCAAAAAGTAACAAAGCCAACAGCCGGGGCTTATTCACCGGCCATCGGATGCGGGCTATGCAGCACCTGCTGGAATGTAAACGGAAACACCCGATTTTCTACTACAATACTCAACCGGAGCCATCGCCCCTGATTGTTGCGCGGAAAAAACACACTGCCTGCCATTTCATAGCCGGGGCGCAGGGTGTTGCGTCGAATGCTATGCTCCGACCAATGCCGCCGCTCGTCTTCCAGCGACTGGAAGCTCATATCGTACCTCGTAGTCTCGTCAAGAGAAGTCGCATTTCGCTGCGCAGCCTCTAAGCGCGAGGCACGCCGGTCCATTTCCAGCAGCGCTTTTTCGGGGTCGCTGGCGTAGGTACGATTGCCCACTGCCGTTGTGGTATCTGTGGACAACAATTCATAGTAAAACTTTTCTGGTGTGACGAATACTGGCTTATTGGCATCATTTCCAATCGTTACTTCAAAAACTAAATAATCGGTCATACTTTGGCGAAAAGCCACGCTCACTTGTACGCTGTCTTGCGCGGGCGAGGTAATAACTTCAGCACCATGCGACCACGTTTTAAGGGCAACTTTGTCAATCGAATGTAAACGAGCCACTGGTTGTGGCGTAGCACAGCCGCTGCACGCAAATATAAGCGCCATACCTGCCAGGGCAGTCATGTGGTTGATTGCTTTCATATTGTAGTTGTTTTTTTGGTTCAATGGTAAAGACGCTGACAATGCGCCGAAAGTTCGCACTTATCGCTCTACGGATGCGTTAAGGGAAGGTTAAACGAAGCGGCTAAAGGTGGGATGAGGAAATTGCTAATTCTGTTATTTAGCAGCGCCAAATTTAGTATCCGTAGCGGGATGTTCTATTCAAACAATGAATTTACGAAGGCGCGTTTGTTGAATACCTGCAATTGCTCAATACCTTCGCCCACGCCGATGTATTTGATAGGCACCTTGAACTGGTCGGAAATACCAATGGCTACGCCGCCTTTGGCCGTGCCATCGAGTTTGGTCAGTGCCAATGCACTAACTTCGGTAGCGTTGGTAAAATGTTTGGCTTGCTCGATAGCATTTTGCCCAGTAGTAGCATCAAGGACAAGCAGTACCTCGTGGGGCGCAGTGTCCATACACTTGCTAATGGAACGGCGGATCTTCGTCAGCTCATTCATCAGATTGATTTTGGTGTGCAAGCGCCCGGCAGTATCAATGATAGCGACATCATAATCTTCATTGATGGCTTTGTGCACGGTTTCGTAGGCCACGGCGGCGGGGTCGGCATTCATACCTTTACTAAAAAAATCGCAGCCTACGCGCTCCGACCAGATTTTGAGCTGATCCACCGCAGCGGCGCGGAACGTATCACCTGCGCCCAGCAGCACGCGCTTGCCCTGTTGGTGATACTGATGCGCCAGTTTGCCAATGGTCGTGGTTTTGCCCACCCCATTGACGCCCACTACCATAATAATAGCTGGCTTATTTTCGGTAGGCAGGGTGTAGTCTTCTACGTCTTCCGTATTGTTTTCGGCGAGCAGTTGTACGATTTCGTCCCGTAGGATTTCGTTAAGTTCCGCTGTACCGAGATATTTGTCCTTTGCCACCCGCGCCTCGATGCGCTTGATAATCTTGATCGTGGTTTCCAGCCCCACATCCGAAGAAATCAGGATGCTTTCCAGTTCGTCCAACACTTCTTCATCCACCGTAGATTTGCCGGCGATCGCTTTCGACAGCTTGCCCAGAAAATTCGTTTTCGTCTTTTCGAGGCCCTTGTCGAGGTCTTGTTTTTTTTCTTGGCTGAAAAATTTCGAGAAAAAACTCATAGGCTGGCGGTATGATAGTACGATGATTTTTATGGTGCTTCTTGCGGTTGTCTTTTCAAGGTCTCAACCAAAATAAACTACTGGCATTTTTCAACACAAAGAGGCTTTCCCTGCTTGCACGAGAAAAGCCTCTTCTTTTGGGAGCAATGCTACCGGTACTTTTTATTTCGCGTCGGCGAAAAAATCTTTTACCTTGTCTTTGTGCACAATCATTTCCTTGTAGGAGTACTTGCCGGTTTTGGCATCTTTGATAGGCTTGATGACTTTGACATGGTCTTTGCCCGAACCTACGTTCTGCGCACGCTGTGCTACCCTTGCGTTTTTTGATATCTTTGCCATAGCTTCAATATTTTAAATCAGTGTACTGAATGTCAGTGTTATAACCAATTGCAGTCAGCGAAAGTTCCCTTACTTGATTTCGCGGTGCAGTGTTTTGCGCTTCAGAATGGGGTTGTACTTAATCAATTCTAAGCGATCCGGAGTGTTTTTACGATTTTTCTGTGTAATGTAACGAGAAGTGCCCGGCAGCCCCGAATTTTTGTGCTCCGTACATTCCAGAATAATCTGTAGGCGATTGCCTTTACTTTTCTTAGCCATTATTCAACGAATTATTGGATGTTTTCGATTTCGACACCTGTGTAAGTGCCTTTTTGCTTTGCTTTCTGGATGTATTCGTAAATACCCAGTTTGTTGATCGTGCGCATAGCATTAGCCGATATGCGCAAGGTTACCCATTCACCGGTTTCGGGAATGAAGAAACGCTTCTTGTGCAGATTCGGCAAAAACCGACGTCTGGTCTTGCGATTGGAGTGCGACACCTTGTTGCCCGAAATGGGGCGCTTTCCCGTCAATTGACAAACCTTCGACATAATACTTTGGTATTGTGGGCACTCCCGTAGGAGCTTTCCGGTTTTGAACGAATGTTTTTGTGCATCCCGGCAACGCTATATAAAACTTAATGGGTAGTGACTCTGTCAGGATTCGAACCTGAAACCTTCTGATCCGTAGTCAGATGCTCTATCCAATTGAGCTACAGAGCCATTTTTACAGGTTTCATTGCGTCGTATTGCCGAATGCGGATGCAAAGATAATGCTTTGTCAGTGGATACAAAACTATTTTTCAAAAAATAGTTCTAAAAAATGGTAGTTTTTCCGCCTTGCTGGCAAAAAAGTCATGCTGCTTGTGCTTAGTGTACCAAAAACTTACTTTGCACCCGGCGCTTACCTTGTTGTAAAATTAAAAAATAAACACCTGATTGCCAATTACTTATGTTAATTTTTTGTTTCCTAATGCCAAATTGTGGCGGCGTAAAACGCTGCTGATACACCATTTGTCCGAGCGCGTTGAACACCCACAGGTCGTGCGGTTCCGTTACTTCCGTATCGTAGGTTATTATCAGCTCCACGTCCGCCGGGTTGGGATACACCTGTACCAGCGCCAAAGGGGCAGCGTTGGGGGTGCAATATTGCAGCAATTGTTGCATACTGCGTGCTACATTGAGGCGGCCGCCAGTGGCCGTGCGCCCTTGCAGGGCATCTAATGGCTCCACACCATTAATGATAGCATCTCGAATGATACGAGCCGTTTCGACCGGTTGATCGAGCGCATTGGCCGTCAGTTCGGCGCAAGGCAATCCGTACAGCAAAGCGATAGCCCCAGTGAGGTGGGGTGCCGCGGCCGAGTTATCGTTGAAGCTGCCGTAGCGATTGTTGGTTTTGGTGGTGTAGGAATTTTGCCCGGGCACTCCCAGCTGGATGGATTTGGCACCATAAGCGCTGCCGGAATGCAGCTCGTCATTCGCGTTGGTATTCAAACAAGAAATCAGGAACTCGCTATCGCAGGTGGTGGGCATATCGCCTACTTCATCCACATTCCAGGCGCGATTGGCCGTAGCGGCTCCGGTAAGCACTCCGACCTCGCCCAGCAAATTGTACATGCTGCCCCACACCGGCTGCTCGGAACAAAACTGCCGGTCAACGCCCAGCGACAAATTGGTGGCTACTACAAAAGCCCCGCGCTGCCCACCCGACAAATTGTAGCTGCGCCGCTGCTCGATAATGTATTCGTAAGCGGCAATAATATGGCTCACGCGATCCACGCTGAATAGCATCATTTTCACGTTCCAGTTGATGCCTGCTACGCCACGGCCATTATTCCCCACTGCCCCGATAATACCGCTCACGGAAGTGCCGTGCTGATCTATCGGATGCTGATTAGAATTGTTAAAAAAACTCCAGCCGTTGATGTCGTCCACGTAGCCATTCCCGTCGTTGTCAATGCCATCGTCAGGAATTTCGCCCAGGTTGCGCCAGATATTGGCAGCCAGGTCTTCATGCGCTACGTCGTAGCCGAGGTCCAGAATGGCAATCACAATCGTATCGCCTTGCGGCGTCAGCCCTCCCGGCGTGAGTGCCCACACCTCCGGTGCACCAATGCGTACGGCGCCCCATTGTCGTTCAAAATCCGGGTCATCCGGTGTTTGTCGGGCTTCCAACTGATAATCGAATTGTGCCGCTTTTATTTGTGGCATTTGCCGTAGCGCAGCTAATACAGTAGCCTCGTCGGCGCTGTTTGATTCCAAAGCCAGTAGGTAAAATTGGCTAGAATTGCCCAAGGCGTGCAAGGTATAATCCGTCGGTACGGCGGCGCGGCGAGCCGTCAATTGGCGCAGCACCTCATGGGGGGCAGCCCCGGGTTGCAGATGCAAGATGATTTGCCCCGGTAGCGGCGTTTGGGCTACGCTCAGTACCGATAGCAAGAGACACGCTACGAACAAAAAGTATTTAACATTAAGCATTTATATAATGTATTTATTGCTTGTTATCAATGATTTTTAGAAAAAACCTGATAGTGAATGCTGTTGGCTACCAAGCCTATTCACTTTTCCTAATTTCCGCCTGCAACTGTTGGAAATAAGCCGCCGATTGCGACAAGCGACTCCCGTACCACGAAAATAAAGTACCGTCCACTATTTTTATGACAGCAGCCGGACAAACCTGCCGAATCTCAGCAAAATGTTTTTCCTGAAAAGGATAAGGCTCTGAAGACAGCAAGACCACGTCGGGCCGAGCGGCGGTCAGTTCATCAAACGTCACTTCCGGGTAGCGCTGCCGATGCGCAAAAACATTGACAAAACCTGCCCGTTGCAGCATTTCATTAATAAACGTATTAGTTGCCGCTACCATATATGGCTTTCGCCAAATAAAATAAGCGGCCCGCGGCTGCACTGCATTCATAGGCCATTGTAATGGTACAAAATCCTCGGCAATGGCTGCGGCCATGCGTTGCGCTACCTCCGCCCGACCGACCAGTGCGCCCACCTCCCGGATCATGCGCAAAGCATCATCAAGGGTGTAAATATCGCTCATCCAGACGGGGTATTGCTGGGCTAATTGCTCGATGTCGGTACGTGTATTTTCTTCTTTATTGCCAATAATCAAATCGGGGTCTAATGCTGTAATTCGCTCAAAATGAACGTTTTTGGTACCGCCTACCCGGGTTTTGCTGCGAAACCAGCTTTCCGGATGGATGCAAAATTTAGTGATACCCACCACTTCCTCACGCAGGCCCAAGTTGTAAAGCAATTCTGTTTGCGAAGGTACCAAAGAAACAATTCGGCGGGGCGGATACTCCAGCAATACCGGGCGATGCATCTGATCAATAAAATGGCGCAACATCATGGACAGGGTGATTTGATAGATAAAATCGTTGGACTTCCGCTATCTTTTTTTGCAAAAAGATAATGATGTCGTGAAAATTAACGATTTTTATCCGATTATCGTCGAAAGAATGCTGCAAGTTGCAAACTTTATGCTGATCTTGACGTAGGATTACCAAAAAAACAATAACATGAAACAACTACAAAATGTATTACTGCTAATGCTATTTGCGGCCAGCCTTATTGCGCAGGAACGCAGCTACCCGTCTTATCAACTGAATGGTAATTTTCAAGTGGGCATTCCATTAGGTGACTTTCGGGACAACCTCGACGAGATCGGCTTTGGCGGCGGTCTGCAATTTCTCATGCACCTTGGCGACAGCCCTTTAGCGATGGGTGCCGACCTGTCCATCCTGGCCTACGCTACCGAGCGCGCGCGCTTCTCGGCTCGTGTGGGCGGCTTCACCCGCGACTATGAACTGCGCACCACCAGCCACATTTTTCTGGGGCATGCGATGGCGCGTTTTCAACCTCGATTGAATGGGCCTATTCACCCTTACATTGACGGGATGCTCGGTTTTAAAAACCTCTTTACCAGCACTTCATTGACCGACCGAAGCCTCGGCGAAACGCTTGAAAGCGATACCGACCAGAGCGATTGGGCACTGAGCTACGGCGGTGCCTTCGGCATTCAAATTTCGTTTGGTGCCGAAAAAAACGTAGTGCTTGATTTGCGCTGCGCCTATTTGCCTGGCCAAAACGCTACCTACCTCGTGCGGCGAGAAGAGCCTTTTGGGGGGTTTGAATACGATGACCCAATCGAAGCTTTTGAAGAGCGCACCTCGCTTACTAATTTGCTACTGCCCCAAATCGGGGTCACTTTCAGAGGTATTTTTAACAAGCATAGAAGTAAGGATACTCAGCCCAATTCGATTTATGACTACCGATAGACAAAAAAATATGGCTGCACTCGACCGGCAACGGCACATTTATGTAAATGGTATGGCGGGCCTTAGGCCTGTCGTACCATTTGATTTTCAATCACTTGAAACCGCTGCTCGCCAGCGCATATCGAAAGAGGGCTTCGCCTACATGGCCGGAGGTGCCGGACAAGAAAGCACCCTACAAACCAACCGCCGGGCTTTTGACCAATGGCAAATTGTGCCGAGAATGCTGCGCGATGTCAGCCACCGCGACACTAGCATCCAACTGTTTGGTCAATCCTTGCCAACGCCGCTGCTCACCTGCCCCATTGGCGTGCTGGAGATGGCGCACCCCGAAGCCGACCTCGGCGTGGCTAAGGCGACGGCGGGCTTAGGTATTCCGATGATTTTTTCCAATCAGGCATCCGTACCGATGGAAGATTGTGCTGCTGTAATGGGGCAAAGCCCGCGCTGGTTTCAGTTGTACTGGAGCAAGTCTAATGAATTGGTACAAAGCTTGGTAAGTCGTGCTGAGCAATGTGGCTGCACTGCTGTAGTCGTCACGCTGGATACGACCATGCTCGGTTGGCGTACCCGCGATCTCAATCTGGCGTATTTGCCCTTTCTGCGGGGCATGGGCATTGCACAGTACCTCAGCGACCCGGTATTCCTGTCTATGTTAGCGCAAATGCAAGCTGCCTCAGCGGCCCGCCCCAAAATCACATTGACCACCCTGCGCAATCTGATCACCGTTGTTAATAAATATCCTGGTCGGGGCTTTTTCAAAAAGCTGCGCTCCGGCAAGCCGATGGCCGCTGTACGACTATTTATAGACATCTACTCGCGCCCTTCGCTGACTTGGGAGGACCTATCTTTTCTACGAAAAAATACTCGGCTGCCCATCTTGCTGAAAGGTATTTTGCACCCTGAGGATGCCCAGAAAGCAGTAGCGTATGGCGTGGATGGCATCATTGTTTCCAACCATGGCGGACGTCAGGTGGACGGGGCTATTGGGGCGTTTACTGCACTTCCAAGTGTAGTTGCGGCCACTCAAGGACAGATTCCGGTGCTCTTGGACAGTGGCGTGCGTACTGGCGCGGATGTATTCAAAGCCTTAGCGCTGGGTGCTAAAGCGGTGTGCATCGGGCGGCCCTATGCCTACGGATTAGCCGTAGCCGGGCAGGCAGGCGTAGCGGCTGTTTTGCAAAACTTTATGGCAGATTTTGAATTGACCATGGGGCTGGCTGGTTGCACTACAATAGCCAACATCACCCCCGAAACGCTGGTAAAAAGTGAATAATAGCAAAACCTTGCGTAGAATGCGATTAGAAGCTGTAATGGGGCAAAGTCCGCGCTGGTTTCAGTTGTACTGGAGCAAGTCTAATGAATTGGTACAAAGCTTGGTAAGTCGTGCTGAGCAATGTGGCTGCACTGCTGTAGTCGTCACGCTGGATACGACCATGCTCGGTTGGCGTACCCGCGATCTCAATCTGGCGTATTTGCCCTTTCTGCGGGGCATGGGCATTGCACAGTACCTCAGCGACCCGGTATTCCTGTCTATGTTAGCGCAAATGCAAGCTGCCTCAGCGGCCCGCCCCAAAATCACATTGACCACCCTGCGCAATCTGATCACCGTTGTTAATAAATATCCTGGTCGGGGCTTTTTCAAAAAGCTGCGCTCCGGCAAGCCGATGGCCGCTGTACGACTATTTATAGACATCTACTCGCGCCCTTCGCTGACTTGGGAGGACCTATCTTTTCTACGAAAAAATACTCGGCTGCCCATCTTGCTGAAAGGTATTTTGCACCCTGAGGATGCCCAGAAAGCAGTAGCGTATGGCGTGGATGGCATCATTGTTTCCAACCATGGCGGACGTCAGGTGGACGGGGCTATTGGGGCGTTTACTGCACTTCCAAGTGTAGTTGCGGCCACTCAAGGACAGATTCCGGTGCTCTTGGACAGTGGCGTGCGTACTGGCGCGGATGTATTCAAAGCCTTAGCGCTGGGTGCTAAAGCGGTGTGCATCGGGCGGCCCTATGCCTACGGATTAGCCGTAGCCGGGCAGGCAGGCGTAGCGGCTGTTTTGCAAAACTTTATGGCAGATTTTGAATTGACCATGGGGCTGGCTGGTTGCACTACAATAGCCAACATCACCCCCGAAACGCTGGTAAAAAGTGAATAATAGCAAAACCTTGCGTAGAATGCGATTAGAAATCGTATAACCGGCTTTTTTATAAAAAAAATACTTCGCCTGTTTTTTGTAACTTTATGCTTTATAAATGAAACGCCGGACGCAAATCATCGTATGAAACAACCAACCTTGATTATAACAGGTAGCGGCAGCTACGTACCTGAGCACATCGTCAAAAATGAAGCTTTTTTGCAACACACCTTTTACGATGCCAATGGTGCACTAATTGACAACCCGCCACAAGACATTATTGAAAAATTCAAAGCTATCACGGGTATTGAGGCACGCTGCTATGCTACCGACGACCTCGTCAATTCCGACCTCGGCACCATCGCGGCCCAACGCGCCATTGACGACGCCGGGATCAACCCCGAAAAATTGGATTATATCATCGTTGCACATAATTTTGGCGATGTGCCAGCCGGTACTACGCAAAGTGATATGGTGCCCAGTATTGCAGCTCGCATCAAACAAAAACTCGGCATAGAAAACCCCGGCTGCGTAGCTTACGATGTGGTATATGGCTGCCCAGGCTGGGTAGAAAGCATGATACAAGCCCTCGCCTTTATGCGGGCGGGCATGGCGCAACGCTGCTTGGTGATTGGTACCGAAACCCTATCGCGGGTGGTTGACCCCCATGACCGAGATAGCATGATTTACGCCGACGGTGCCGGTGCCGTAGTGGTGGAGGTAGCCCAAAACCAAGGCGAACAAGGCATTCTGGCTGTGGCCAGCCAATCTTTTGCGAAAGACGGAGCGGGTTATTTGTTTTTTGGAAAATCAAGCGCCCCCAATACCGACCCCAATATGCGCTATATCAAAATGCACGGCCGCAAAATTTACGAATTTGCGCTCTCGCACGTCCCGGAAGCAATCAAATCGTGTTTAGACAAAGCGGATGTCTCTCTGCACGACGTCAAAAAAATTTTCCTGCACCAAGCCAATGAAAAAATGGATCACGCCATCGTCAAACGTTTGTTTCGCCTTTATAATCAAAAGGAATTTAATGAAGCTGTAATGCCCATCAGCATCCAGTTTCTCGGCAATAGCTCGGTGGCTACCATTCCTACCCTCTTCGACCTCATCCGAAAAAAACAATTGAACGAGCACGAAATTGCACCCGGCGACTTGCTGGTATTTGCTTCCGTCGGGGCGGGTATGAATATCAATGCTATTGTGTATCGGTATTGATACTTTTCCTAAAAATTCACCCGAATGCCCGGCCCAATTAGAAAAAAGAACTTATTCTGATTGAGGAAATAACCTGCGCCGCCGTACAGCGGGAAGTTGAGTTTGGCTTCCTTTCGGATGGGATACAGCGAGCCGAGCACCACCAGCCCCAGGTCGCGGTCGCTGGCATCGGGGTTGAAATTGAAGGCGTTTTGTGCCAAAAAACCCGCACCAATCTTGAAAGGTTTCAAGCGCTTGACTTGCTCGCTATCGTAAAAAGAAAATTGCGCCAGCATAGCTAAAGAAATACCCCCCAGCCCCGGAAAGCCGTCCACACCAATTTTTTTGATGACCAAACCCGCCGGAAAAGACACATCAATGTCGAATGTGACCAATTTCTGCCGCACGATTTCAATGCGTTGGCTGTAGCCCTCGCCACTGTAGCGCTCGCGCTTGTGCCGGATGGTAAGTTCTATCTTCGACCAGTCGTCGAGGCTGTGGGTTTTGCGCGACAGGCGGCTGTTGAGCGGAATACCTTGCCGATTGCAACTGGCGCTGCGGTAGAAAGCGGCCCGGGGCGAGGTTTCGTCGGGGCATACTTCCACGTTATTGACGGTGAGCATTTCTACCAATTCATTCCGGCTACCGGTGATGCGCACGTCTATCTCCAAAATTTGCTTCCCGTAAAGCTGCTCGCCCCGGTCTATCTTCGCTGCATCAAAACTCAGCACTACATCTCGGACGGTATTAGGATACAAAATCAACTGATTGAGCGTATTAGCGGCGCGCTCGCCCTCGCCATAGTCCACATACACAAAATCGAGCGGGCGCGGGCGTTCGTACTCGCGCACCGTGAGCGAGGAGCCGGTGCGGCGGCCCTGGTTGTAAATATCAATCGTACTTTTACGAATATTGACGGGGATTTTCAGCACATAATTCGCCACTTTATCATTGCGTATAATGGTATCCGAACTTACATCTTCTATGTCTTCAAAATAAAAACGGGCTTGGCCAAGTCCCTCGCCTTCCAATCGGACTTCTACGGTTTCGCCAGGAAATACAGCGCGCTCGGTGGTCCATTTCTGCCCCTCTCGCAGGATGCTGATGCGGGCAATGCGCGCCTCCGGCAGGATGTTGATATTGGTAATAAACTGCGGCTGGTCGCCATCTTTTATAAAAAGATAACCATCTGAAATTCTGTGATATAGATAAGGTCGAATCAGGCAAAGCATTCGGTCATTGCTCAAGCGACGTACGGTGTACAATTCCGCCACAAGCGGCCCGCCACGCTCCTCACGATCTTCGATGCGGTAGGTTTTATGTATTTGCAAAAGACGGTCATTGTCCAATTGGATTTCTACGCCTTCGCGGTTGTCCGGCTCGCGGATGATTTCGCGTTGTTCTATACGCAAAAAACGTAGCCGCGACTCGCGTGCCACGAAGGTAAACTCTTGTTCCTCAAGGCTGTAGCGCACTTGTCGCCATTCGTTTAGAAAAGGTTTGCGGGTTTCAAAAGCTATCCGCAGCCGCTGCGTACCGGTAGCACTCGGAATGATGGAAATGTAGCCCGTGCCATCTCGCTCGGTCAGCCGATACTCGATATTGCCTTGTTTGCGCCACACGCCGTCTAACTTCAGATTGGATAAGTTATTGGTAATCAGTTCAAAATTTTTTTCCTCCCCGACGTACAGGTCGTCATTACCCGGATAGAACAGTGCCGTGGTGCGCGTGTAAGGAAACAAACGCAAAGGCAGATAATGCGTGCGCTCGCCACCGCCTATGACAAGGGTCAGTTGCAAAAAATCGCTCTTAGAAATAGACTTGAAGCGCAGCCGAAAACGGAAATAACGGTCGTTGACGAACAGAATGCTATCCAACAAATCATAATCCGCAGACGGCGCCAGCCCCAGCGTGCGCTTTGCGAAATAGGCTTTATCCGCAGGTGTCAGCCGTACTTCTACCACTTGCTCCTCGCTGGTATAATAAAATGCCAAATGTGTTTCTTGCCGAAAAATGACCGTATCCTGCGGATATTGAAAAGAAAACGTATCTGATTGTAATGTAATATGGCGAAATACCCCCGATAAAGTAGGCGTGCCGTTAGTCTGCGCCTTGCCGGCAATGCTAAACCCTAATAAAATACTGAAAATGTAAATATTTTTCATCATGATTATCAATATTTTACCTAATTCCTTGTTAATCAAACGCCTATACATCATTATTGCAAATAAAAAATATAAATCACTGATTATCAGATTCATAAACACCCAGCCATTCATTATTTATCATTCATCATTTATCATTTATCATTTATCATTTATCATTCATCATTCATTCCCCAACAAATTCACCCTTTTTTTCAGCCGCTCCGGCAAAAACGAATGCGCCAATGCTTCCCGGTTCATCCGCTCAAAATCCGAAAGCTCAAAGCCGAAAAGCTTTTGCGCCAACCGATACTCGTGCACCAAATCAATGCCCATCAAGTGCGGATCGTCGGTATTGATAGACAAAGATACGCCTGCATCATACAATTTCCGAATCGGATGCGCAGCAAATGAAGCCACCGAGCGCGTCAGCCAGTTGGAAGTTATGGAAACTTCGAGGTGGATGCCCTTCATTTTGAGCAACTGCACCACCGCCGGGTCGTGCCAAGCTTGTATGCCATGCCCAATGCGCTCTGGCGCCAGCACCTCAATGGTGCGTTGCACATGGGCGGCTGTGGTATCTTCGCCGCTGTGTACCGTGATGCCTAAGCCCCCTGCCCGCGCCATAGCCACCAACTCGACAAAATCTTCGGGGCGCGTGCCCATTTCGGAAGCTGCGAGATCGAACCCTACAATGCGCTCCGCCATGGGATGCGCACTCCTTCTAAAGCGCAAGGCGTCCAGCAGGGCCTGCCGGTTGGTGCTCAGCTCAAGGTCGCGCACGGTGATTACAATCAGCCCCAGTTCTATAGGGTAGGCAGCCATACCCTCTTGCACTCCATCGAGCACCGCGTTGATGATTTCGTCGTTGGTCAGCCCTGGTTTTCCGGCAGCGATGAAGGTAGGCGCAAAGCGCAGCTCCAATAGGCGCACCCCGTCGCGCCAAGCATCTTCGATATTTTCAAAGGTGACACGCCGGATGTTCCGGTAACTATTGAGCACGCGCTGGTGCACCCAAAAGACATCGAGCAAGGCTGGCAGCCCCGATACGGGTTGCGTCACCTGGCATTTAGCGGCTAATGCCTCAAGCGAATCCGCGCCCAGGTCAAGCCCGTCCTGCTGCGCAATGTCGAGGATGGTCGGTAGGCGCACGCTGCCATCTAAATGGACGTGCAGTTGCACTTTGGGCAATGACCGTAGCGAGGCGGCTTCGGGCGCAAGAAGTTCGCTCATGCGGTATTGTTTTAATTAAAAAACGGTTAGATGGGCGGGGTTTGTTGCCTGAAATGAATATAAAGTCAGTAAAGTGCAGCAGTTTTGTAATGCAATAAGATTATATTTACCTCATAGCCGAATCATAAACCACTACTCCATGCTACAAACCGCCAAAACCATTAGCATTATTATATTGGTCACCCTGCTCTTATTATTATTCAAAAAGCCTGTAGAATGGGCGCTCAATTATTACACCGATTACACGCTACACAACCATTTCCTGGCGGGCATTATCAGTCGTTTGCCTATCATTGCCCTTGCCATTTATCTCATTCGGCGCTTTGGGTTTCAGCGCATCAACGGTTTCTACCCGCAGGGGCTTCGGCTGCGCAATCTCCAGGCGCTCATTATCCCTTTTGGCATTGTCATCGCTGCTGGCTACAGCAAACATGAAGTCTATCGGGCGGCCGAGCCGGGGCTGCTGGCGTTGTTCGCCCTCTCGGTACTTGTGATTGGTATCGCTGAGGAATGCCTGTTTCGCGGGGTCATTTTACCACTCATTGTGCGGAGCCGTGCCGAAAAAAAAAGTGCCGTGCTGGTAGCCGTGCTGCTCTCCTCCGTGCTCTTCGGTCTGATTCACTATTTCAATCTTATCAGCCAGCCACACAATTTCAGCGGAGTCAGCTCCCAGGTTATTTTTGCCTTCAGCCTCGGTGTGGTGTTTGCTGGTTTGTTTATCCGGGTTGAAAATATCCTGCCGATTGCCCTGTTTCATGGCGTGCTCAATTTTGCCTTCGGCTCCGGCCAGTTGCGCGAAGCCGCCGAGAAAGCGCCTGCTGATTATAGCCCCGACACCGGCTCGCTGATTGCTGGACTGGTGCTGTACGGCATTATCATTGCGGCGGGTATCGTAATGACACAACTCTCCGACCGCCAACACGTCGTGGACAAGGTACGCTCCAATTCATAATCTCGCCCTTACAACAAGCTTCTCACGATAGCTGTGCGCACGCCCAGTTCATTTTCTGTTTTATTCGCATTTTTAAAACATTTTCAGCATAAAATATTTTGTTTAAAAATATTTTGTTGTAAATTTGTTTGCATAAAACATTGATTATCACTCCTATCCGGTTTTCAACTGGCCCAAACACTCGCATCAAAAAGTTGAAAGTATATAACTTTTTTGTTTATAAAACACGTTTTCATATTGCTACAAAGCATTGTGGAAAAAATTTTCTTATAAAAAAGTGGGAAAAAGTGGAAATTTGTGTAAAAACAAAGTAATTTTGAATCACTTTCTATAAGAAAACCTAGTAATGCAACAACTGTTGGGCGAATATGACTGCAAAATAGACCCGAAAGGCCGCTTTCGGATGCCAACCGACCTGATTGGTCAGCTTGGCGAAGGCGTGCGCACTTTCGTCGTCAATCGCGGTTTTGAAAAATGCCTAATGCTGTATCCAGAGCCTGTGTGGGAGCGCATTACGACCGAAATTAATCAGTTGAATTTGTACAATAAAAAAAATCGGGATTTTGTGCGTTATTTTTATCGCGGAGCGCAAAAGTTAGAATTGGACAGTGCCGACCGGATGCTGATCACCAAGCGCCTCTTGGAATACGCCAATATTGACAAAGACCTGATTTTATCTGCCTACAACGACCGAATTGAGGTGTGGAGCAAAGAACAATACGACCGAATGCTCGACGAAGAGCCGGACGATTTTTCGGGGCTGGCCGAAGAGGTGCTGGGTAAAATCAATACGCCGGAAGCATGATACCTTATCACCGACCGGTGCTGGCACAGGAAAGCGTTGCTGCCTTACAAATACAACCCGATGCCGTCTATGTGGATGCCACTTTTGGAGGTGGCGGGCACAGCCGGCTGATACTCAACGAACTGAGCGACAAAGGTCGGCTCTTTGGTTTTGATCAGGATGCAGATGCGCTGCCCAACGTCCCCGACGATGCGCGTTTCACCCTGATTCACAACAACTTTCGCTATCTGAAGCGTTTTTTGAAATTGCACGACACCCGAAGTGTAGCGGGCATTCTGGCGGATTTGGGCGTCTCCTCGCACCAGTTGGACGAAGCCGCGCGCGGGTTTTCTTATCGTTTCGATGCGGACTTGGACATGCGCATGAATCAACAGGGCGAACGAACGGCCGCCGATGTTTTGAACAGCTACCCGGCCGATGCTTTGCAGCAGGTGTTTGGCGCTTATGGCGAAGTGCGCAACGCCCGTACCTTGGCACAAAGCATTGCTGCGGCCCGGCAGGCGCGCCCACTGCGTACCATCGCCGATTTGCTGGCAATTGTGGATCCATTGGTGCGGGGGCAAAGATTGCGCTACCTCTCGCAGGTGTTTCAAGCATTGCGCATCGAAGTGAATGACGAAATGGGCGCTTTGCAGGAGTTTTTAGCGCAAACGCTCGAAGTGCTGCAACCCGGTGGTCGCCTCGTGGTGATTACCTATCACTCGCTTGAAGATCGGATGGTGAAAAATTTTCTAAAAACCGGCAACGTGGCAGGCGAAGTAAAAAAAGATTTTTACGGCAATATTGAACGCCCTTTTAAGATTATTACTAAGAGTGCTATCGAACCCAGCGAAGCAGAAATCCGGGAAAATCCGCGTGCCAGAAGCGCCCGGCTGCGCGTAGGCGAAAAGGCATTAGACAATTAGCAATTGTAAAAGCTTTAGAGAGGATATAATATAATCGTTAATCGTTAATCGTTAATCGTTAATCGTTAATCGTTAAT
>CALMSO010000047.1 GCA_937872385.1 uncultured Saprospiraceae bacterium | reverse complement strand
GTTGTACCAAATGCCGAATCCAGGCACCATAAATCATCGGATTGTAAGCGCCATAACCGTGCAAGAATACTACGACATGCGCCGAATCGGGGGCCGGAGCTGCCGGTTCAAAGAGCCAGTAGCCGTCGGGTTGGTCTGCAAAATCGCGGAAAATAACCTCCTCATGTGCGTAGGCACTGCCGCCCGGGCCAGCGGTGGCTTGCACAGGGGGCTGCACAGCATTGGGGGTATTCGCCCATAGCGGCAAAAAAAGCAATGTCCAAATCCATTTCATGGTACTTTAACGCGCTGGCAGCGGTTTAGTTTCTAAATAAATGCCCACATTTGTCGGCAGTAGGCTACCTTCCGTCGTTTTTTACAAAAAACAGTGCGAAAAAGTTCCATTCTATTAAGGCAAACGGGGGTTTATCCGCCTATACCCAATGGACTAAATATTGCCCAAATAGTCAAAATAATAGCGATAAGCAGCAGCGTCAGCCAGAAGTCGCGGTTGCTGGGCGAAAAATCAGCGGCACCTTTGGCCGGGCGTACGTAAGTTACGTTTTGCAGTTTGGCTTCCGAATCCTGTGGTGCGGTCATACTCATGGCGACCATAATAGCCGAGCAAATAGCAAAAAGAATGATAGCAAAATGCAGGAAGTTCACATTGGCAAAGCCATAAAGGAAAGATTCTTCGCCAATATTGCCCGTATTTTTTTGATATTCAGCAATTAAGCGCCCGATGCCCAGCACAAAACCCGACCACAGGGCCCAGATAGCGCCCTTGGCATTGATGCGTTTGACAAACAAACCCAGCAGAAATGCGGCGGCAATGGGCGGCGAGATGTAAGCCTGAATACTTTGCAAATACTGATAAAAGCTACTTCCCTCCATCATGGCGCGCATGAAGGGTATCCAGGCAAGGCTGAGCACCACCAGGATGACGGTAGCAATTTGCCCGACAAATACCAGCTCGCGCTCGGCGGCGGTGGGTTTCCATTTTCGATAAAAATCAATGGTGAATAGGGTGGAGCAGGAGTTGAAAACCGACGAAAGCGAACTCATCAGCGCGGCCAAGAGCCCGGCCAACACCAGCCCCCGCACCCCTGAGGGCAGAAAATTAGTAATCAGCGTAGGCAGGGCCTTATCAGGATCGTCCAATTGGATGAGGCCGCGTTGTGCCAATGCAAAGGCGATAGCGCCCGGAATGACAAAGATAAACAGCGGCAGTATTTTTAGAAAACCGCCAAAAAGTGCGCCTTTGCGAGCATTATTTACATCCTTTGCGGAAAGCACCCTTTGCACGATAAACTGGTCGGTACACCAATACCAAATACCCAAAATCGGTGCTCCGAAGAGGATGCCTGTCCAAGGATAAGCTCCGTCGCTGGAGGGGCGCCAGAGATTGAAAAATTTATTTTCGCTGAGATTGGGGTCTTTCGAGCTGCCTTCGGCAATGGCGCTGTACATGCCCTCCCAGCCTCCGAGCTGCTGCAAGCCGAGGTACATAATGGCGATGGCCCCGCCCACAAAGACAAACATTTGCATCATATCGGTGAATAGAACAGCCCGCAAACCACCAAAAACAGTGTAAATGCCAGTGAATAGCACCACTAACATCGCGCCCGTCCAAAACTCCAATCCCATTACTTCAAAAACCAAGGCTCCGGCGAAAACCGTAATGGAAATTTTAGTGAGAATATACGCTAAAATGGACACAATGGACAGATAATTGCGTGCACTTGTATTGTACCGCCTTTCAAGAAATTCGGGCATGGTGTAAACGCCACTACGCAAATAAAATGGCACAAATACCCAACCCAGAATGATGAGAATCAGTGCTGCCAACAGCTCAAACTGTGCGGCTGGCATATCCCCTTTGGCCCCAGAGCCAGCCAAGCCTACGAGGTGTTCCGAACCGATATTGGAGGCAAATAGCGATGCCCCGATGACAAACCAGCCGAGGTTTTTTCCGCCGAGGAAGTAATCTTTGGAGCCGTAGTTTTCGGCTTTGGCGCGCCGCTCCCGAATGGTGACCCAGGCGGCTAAGGCGAATACTGCTAGAAAATAACCAGCTACAATGGCGATGTCAGCAGGACTTAGCATGTTTTGTCGGTTTAGGTTAGTTATAAAAAAGGCTTCAAACTACTGATTTTTATGATACAGAAGCCGCCCAAAGTTAAAATAATCGCTTTTGTTGTCTGCATTTCTGCCTGAAAAAATTTTGCAAACAGCGTTTAACCTTCTTTTTCATTTGGAAAAACGGCCTAATTGTGGGAACGACAC
The DNA here is from genome assembly GCA_937872385.1 of uncultured Saprospiraceae bacterium. Classification (GTDB taxonomy): domain Bacteria; phylum Bacteroidota; class Bacteroidia; order Chitinophagales; family Saprospiraceae; genus JADJNW01. The sequence continues at coordinate 166,932 of CALMSO010000047.1, read as the reverse complement.
GAAGCCGTAGGATATGTGCAGGGCAGTTGTTATCTTTGTAAGAAAAGTAAGCGGACAGATTGAAGTCACCACAAACCAAAACCAATGAAACAGCTCCTGTTTTTTGCCATAGCGCTTGCCATTTTGTTCGGCGTGGTAGCCTGCACCGGCAGTCAATATGCAACCAAAGCGCCTGATTCGGTTTTGCGCGAAGCGCCCAAAACAACGGGCAGTGCTTCGTTAGAAAAGCCGCGGATGGTGCTATTCTCCGCCGCGCTCGACTTAGTGGTGGCTGATGCGGATACGGCTGCGGCCGCTTTGGTACGTATTGCGGAGCGCTACAATGGTTACGCCGCTGAAATCGGTACTACCCGCACGATCATTCGGGTAGAAAGCGCCCGGCTCAACGAGGTCATCCAGGATATTGCGCAATTGGGTAAGTTGCAACGCAAAAACCTGCAAGGACAAGACGTGACCGACGAGTATCTCGATTATGAAATTCGCCTTGAAAATGCGACCAAAGCCCGCGATCGCTACTTGGAGCTGTTAGCCAAAGCCGAAAACGTAGAAGCAGCCCTGAAAGTGGAGCGCGAATTAGAACGCCTCAACGAAACCATAGACCTACTAAAGGGCAGAATGAATCGCATTGAGCATCTGGCTGCTTTTTCGACAATTACCGTAAACTTGCAAGAACGCAAAAAGCCCGGAGTATTGGGGTATCTGGGGCTGGGTTTGTATCATTCGGTGAAGTGGCTGCTTGTCCGAAATTAAAATTTGCCGTGCAAAAAGTAGCAAATGCTCGGGCACTGTATTTTTAGATGATAGATGATAGATGATAGACGATAGACGATAGATGATAGACGATAGATTTTAGACGATAGATTTTAGATGCCAGATGCCAGACTTCAGAACGGGACACTGTTTGCTATTTGCTTTTCGCTGTTCGCTCCTCTCTAAACCTTTACACCTTTCTAAACCTTCTCACCCTCTCAACCCTTCAACCTCTCTCAACCCTATTCATCCTATTCATCCCATTCAACCTATTCGCCCTATTCATCCCATCCCCCATCACTTATTCCGAAAAGCGGACAAATCGAAATGCAGATTTTTTCAAAAAACAGCATTTTTTTGCAACCTTTTGCAAAATGCCCCCGTCTATGCCTACAGAATTTAATCAGAAAAAAATGCATTTTCGTCGTGTAGATGAACATTTTCAGCAGAAAAGATGTAAATTTATGTGATTGGAGTGCTATACAACACAAAATCGTGATTGAGATGAAGAAATCCACCGCCCGTACTCTTGTCATTACCCTCGTAGCCGCTGCGAGCCTTAGTTCGTATGTGTATCTCAATACCGTCGCGTCGGTAATTACTGCTCCGGCCACCGGCAAGTCGCTTGAATTGCCAGTAAAGGAGGTGAAAGAAAAAAGTGCAGAAGAACACCGAGAAGTGAGCCTTCCAGATGTTATTCTGTTAGAAAAAATGATTAAAATTGGGAAGCGGTTTCTGCCAGCCTCCTAATTTTTTCTATCTGCTTGTTTTTTTTGCCAGTAGCGTAGCAAACCTGCCACACTCATCCAGCTTGGATTCGCATTTTCGTACTGTTCCTGTGTTTTTGTATCCCTTATTCCATTCGCAATTAGTTCGTCCAGCACATACTGCTGAAAAAGCGGCGTGATTTCCTTCGGATTCGCTTGCTGGTCAAAATAGGGCTTCATCCAAGCGGCGCGGTCGAGCAAGCGCTGCTCCAATGTATTAAGGTGAGCGGCTACATCTGTGAAAGCGCCGTAATGCGTCAGGTAAAGGGTTTTGATAGCAAGACTGCGAATGAGCGCAAGCGATGCCTGCCAGTCTTCAATATGAATATCGGGCGGTGGGCAGGGCGGTATTGCAATGCCCCCGTCAATGCGCACACCGGCCACGTCGCCGCAGATTAGGCTATCGCCGATTTGCCAGGCAATGTGGTGAATAGCGTGCCCCGGCGTGTGCCAAGCGGTGATGGTCGTATCGCCAAGCCGTATTTGCTCGCCGTGCGCTACCGTATGCAGTTGTTCTAAAGGGATGCCCTGCATATCGCCCCAGAGGTACTCCATTTTGTCCTGATAAATCATTTTAGCAGAGTTCCAAAGCTTTTCGGGGTTGTGCAGATGCCGTTGCCCGAAAGGGTGCACATAAATGGTAGCGCCTTGCTGCGCGAAGGCCCAAGCCGCGCCCGCATGGTCGAGGTGGATATGCGTAAGGAAAACATGCTGAATATCAGCCGGTTGGTAGCCATGCTCGTGTAGCGCGGTGGTCAGGCTTTGCCAGGTAGAATACGGACCCGTTTCAAACAGCACGGGCCCAACTGTCGTTTCCAACAAAAAAGCGGCAATGGTATCGGATTTGCCAAGAAATTGTAAATCAAGTATCTGGATCGCTTGCATAGGTTCCTTATTATATGAATAGGCGGTTCGCGGTTTGCAGTTCGCTATTCGCGGTTTGCGGTTTGCAGTTCGCGGTTCGCTGTTTGCTATTATAAAAGTGCTGCACGAAATTATTCGCAAGTATTACCAAAACATCCCCACGATAATAGCTGTTGCAATTAACAACAGAATGGACAAAATACGATAGTTTTTGTACCAGGGCACGCCTTGCAGGGAAAGGGTTTCCTCCTCGAATACCTTGCGCGTCCAGGTCATACCGGTGGTCTTTTCTATTGGCGGCGGCGCGGTAGCTAAGCTCACCACGATGACGGTAATGAGGCAAATGACGAATAAAATGCCGGTCATATACAGAAAATGTATGTTGCGAATGCTCGGCATCCAGCCGTTGATGTTATTGAGTACCAATACCATAGCAATACTGAAACCCACCGCAAAAGCGGCGATGGCCCCGTGCCCATTGGCGCGCTTCCAGAACAAACCCGTGATGAACACCGCTACCACCGGCGGCGCAATGTAGCTCAGGATGGTTTGCAGGTATTCCCAGAGATTTTTAAAACTGGCGATGATGGGCGTCCAAGCGGCGGCGAGGATAACCAAAATCAGCGTCGTGATCTGACCGGCGCGCACCAATTGTTTGCTGGTAAGGCCCGGGCGCAGTTTATTGACAAAATCCATGGTGATAAGCGTCGAAGCCGAGTTGAACGTAGCGCTGATGCTCGAACCCATCGCGGCCAGCAGCCCGGCCAGCACTAAGCCCGTAAGGCCGTGCGGCAGCAAATCCAGCATGAGCATGGGGTAGGTATAATTGGGGCAATCAATCAAATTGGCGCAATAGGTGCCATCCGGCAAGGGAATATTGAGCGTGGTATCGGCGTAGAGCGCAATGGCCATCGTACCTGGCAGCACCATGATGAAAATAACCGGCAGTTTCAACAAGCCCGCAAACAAGGCGCCCCAGCGGCCGTGGTCAATGCTGCGTGCGCTGAGCACCCGCTGCACCATGTACTGGTTGTTGGCCCAGAAGTAAAAACCGAGCAGAAATACCCCAGTGATGAGACCCAGCCAGGGCACGTTGGTATCATTGATGGGCTGAATGACGCTCAGCATATCGTCGGGCGATTTGGACAGGTAGCCGCTGTTGAATTTTTCTTCCAGCGTGGTCATTACATTGCCCCAGCCGCCCACTTTGGTGTAAGCCACAAAAGTAATAATCGTGGAGCCGATAATGAGCAGAATCGCCTGAATCACTTCAGTATGCACCACCGACGATAAGCCGCCAGGAATGGTATAAATAGCGGTAGCAAAGGCTAATGCGGTCACAATAATCCAAGGTGGCGTATCGGGCAAGAGTAATTGAAAAATAAGCGTACCAGCAAACAGCCCCGAGGCGGTGTCCACAATAATATTTCCTACAACGGTAATAAACGAAAAATAGTACCGCGAGCGACTGTCGAAGCGGCGTTCTAAAAATTCCGGCATGGTGTAAACCCCCGTGCGCAGATAAAACGGCAGAAAAAACGCAGCAAAAAACACCAGCACCACCGCCGCCATCCATTCATAATTATATACGGCAATGCCTTTATTATAAGCATCACTGGCCAAGCCAATCAGCGTATTGCTCGAAATATTGGCTGCGAAGAGCGAAATGCCCACAATAGGCCAAGTCATATTGCGCCCGGCGAGAAAATAATCTTCCGAGCTTTCGCGCTTGCCTTTGTACAAGCCATAGAGAATGATCAAAAAGAGGTAGCCCAGCATAATGCTGAGGTCGAGGGTGTTCAATTGAAATCGTTCCATGCGGGTTTCAAGTCGTTTTAGTTAGTTTCCAATGTTTCTTACATCGGTTTTATTTGGTATAGCAAAAAAAAGAGCGAAGTCAAAAAATGCTTCGCTCTTGTAAGAAATCACCCGACTGTTATTATGAAGGATTTAAAAAAACTGTTTTTGAAAAACATTACCATTTAATCTTTCCCTCAGCGGGAAAATGCCTTTCGGCACAACCATTTAGTTTACAGTTATTTATAAAATGCGGCTTGCTTCTATGCAAAGCCAGCGATACTTCAAGTGCGCTGCCAGGAAATGTTAAAAAAACTGTTAACGATTTCTTAATACTGGCGCTAAGATAAAAGATTTTCTTTGATAACGCACAAATTATTCTGGAAAAAAAATTAAAAAGCCGCTCTTTTGTAGTAAAAAAAACAGTTTAACCAATTTTTATTCTGTATGAAAAACACATCTTCTTATTGTGCTGAACATAATTTGGCGCTGACTGTTCCGTTTGCAAATTAGCATAGAATGGCATCCAACTACCAGCGCCTGCGCCTTGTATTAGGCGACCAACTCAATCACCGGCATTCGTGGTGGCGCACACCCGCCGACCCCCATACGCTCTGCGTGCTCATGGAATGCCGCTCGGAAACCGACTACGTGGTGCATCATATCCAGAAAGTGCTTGGTTTTTTTTTAGCCATGCGTGCTTTCGCCGAGCATTTGCGACAGCAGGGGCATACGGTGCATTATATTGCGCTTGACGACCCCGAAAACGCGCAGTCTATTACCGCCAATATTCAACAATTGGTAGAAAAATACCATATCCAAACATTTGAATATCAGCTTCCTGATGAATATCGCTTAGACGAAGCCTTGCGCAAGCTGAGCCAAACCCTCGGCATTGACTGCCAGGCGGTAGATTCCGAACATTTCCTGAGCCATCGCCAGGAAGTGCAGGAGACCTTTGCCGGTAAGAAAACCTACCTGCTCGAAACTTTCTATCGCCGGATGCGCAAAAAATATCAGATTCTGATGGAAGCCGACGGCGACACCCCGCTCACCGGCCGCTGGAATTACGACGCCGAAAACCGCAAAAAACTGCCCCGCGATATAGACATTCCGCCAGCGCCAGCCTTCGCGCGCGATGTGAGCGCTATGGGGCAAATGCTGAGCCGGGCAGGGGTGCGCACCATTGGCCGAGTAGTGCCGGAGCACTTCGATTGGCCCGTGACCCGCGCCGAAAGCCTACAGCTACTCAATCACTTTGTGCAAATTCGACTATCGTATTTTGGTGATTATCAAGATGCTATGACCGAGCGCGACCCGCTGCTCTTCCATTCCAAGTTGTCCTTTGCTATGAATATCAAGCTGCTACATCCGCTCGAAGTGGTGCAAGCTTGCATTGCGCATTGGCAGCAGCAGCCGGAGGCTGTGTCCATTGCCGCATTGGAGGGGTTCATCCGCCAAATTATTGGCTGGCGGGAGTATATGAGAGGCGTGTATTGGGCCAAAATGCCGGAGTACGCTACGCTCAATTATTTCAATCATACCGCGCCCCTTCCAGCTTGGTACTGGACCGGCGATACCAAAATGAACTGCCTGCGCCATGCCATTGGACAGTCGCTTGAGCACGCCTACGCACATCACATCCAGCGGCTGATGGTGACCGGCAATTTTGCTCTGCTACTCGGTGTGCACCCTGACGAAGTGGACGCTTGGTACCTCGGTATTTACATGGACGCCATCGAATGGGTAGAAATAACCAATACCCGCGGCATGAGTCAGTTTGCCGACGGCGGCATTGTGGGTACTAAGCCTTATGTGTCGAGCGCCAATTATATAGATAAAATGAGCGATTATTGCCAAAACTGCCATTACAACAAAAAAGCTAAATATGGCGAGCGTGCCTGCCCTTTCAATAGCCTGTATTGGGATTTTTATGACCGCCACGCCGACCGCTTAGAGCGCAACCCCCGCATTGGCGTGATGTACCGCACCTGGGCGAAGATGCGCCCCGACGAGCGCGCCCGCATCTTAGCGCAGGCCGCAGCGTACCGTGCGCAGGCAGATGCGCTGTGATAGGGATAAATGAGAGTCGCCCCAAGCTATTTTATGTTAACTGTATGTTAATTCACGTTTTTTGCTTACCTTACTACGTTATTGATGAAGCACAAGCAAAAAACAATACAATGAAACTACTACACCTCATTTGGGAATGGCTGAAGGGCCTTTTTTCCTTTCCAGTGGAAGAGGATCCTACCACAGATGAAACAACTACACCCGACCCCGCGCCGATAGGGGCATCCACTGGTTTTAATCCAGATTTTTTACCAGTGAAAATTGATTTGCCGAAAATAGAAAACAGCGCAAGCCGCCTGCTGCACTATAATCATTTCAGCGTGGTGATGAATGCGGAGCGCCGCTTGCCCTACTACACTGCCGTGAACATTGACGCCGAAGGCTACAATCGGCTGAAAGCTGAGATCCCAAGCCGCAAACAAATCGGTGCCGACCGATGGGTACAGGACAAACGCCTACCGCGCGAGGAGCAATTGCCTGCCTCTTTTTATACCAATAATGATTTTGATATCGGGCACATGGTGCGGCGTGAAGACGTACTCTGGGGCGATACGCTCGAGCAGGCGCTGGCTGCCAATAAGGATACCTTTCACCTGACCAATGCAGCGCCTCAACACAAAGATTTCAACCGCTGCGCCCAGCGCTGGAAAGGGCTGGAGGACTATGCCTTGCAAAATGCGCGGCGGCACAATCTGCGGGTATCGGTGTTTTCTGGCTGCATATTTGATGAGCAAGACCGCAAGCATCGCGGCGTACAAATACCCGGCAAATTCTGGAAAATACTCGTTATGGTGAAGGAAAACGGCGAGCTATCGGCTACCGGATACATCGTGCAGCAGGATGACCTAATAGAAGGCATCACCGAGCGCGGAGGATTTCAGTACGAACAATTCAAAACCTACCAAGTGCCGCTGGCACAAATCGAGCAGGCCACGGGGCTACAGTTCCGCCTCAACGAGCACGACCCGCTACAAAAAATAGCCACCCGCGGCGGCGACATGACGCCCGTAGCAATTGATGATTATGCGGATATTGTTTTTTAGGAAGTAATGATTCAGGCAAAAAAATATTTTTCATTTGGCTGAACTTCCTGTTTTACCCAACTTTGTTATTCTAATTATTTTATTTCAGCCAAAGCATTCATTATCAGTTCATTGTATTAGCAAAAGTAATTAGCAAGCAGCGAATAACATTATTATGGTGAAATTGGCAGACCAAATAATTCCCTATCTTGTCGCAAAAAAATAGATGACGGCTATCATATTGGGTGCTACGGGGCTTACGGGGTCTTGGCTATTAGAATTGCTGCTGAATGACGAGCGATTCGACGAAGTGCGTACATTGGTGCGGCGCGCTACTGGTGTACAACATCCGAAGTTGAGGGAACTTTTAGTAGATTTTGACCAACCCGACACTTGGCAGGCGCAGGTCAGCGGCGATGTGCTGTTTGCTGCTTTTGGCACTACCCGCTCGCGCGCGGGCGGCAAAACTTTGCAATACAAGGTGGACTACACCTATCAGTACCGGGTGGCACAGGCGGCGGCTGAAAATGGCATGAAAACCTTGGTCTTGGTGTCTTCCAGCGGGGCTGATGCCGGCTCGGCTTTTTTCTACCTGCGCATGAAGGGCGAACTCGACCGCGATGTACAGCAACTGCCTTTTGAGCGTGTCCGCATCTTGCGGCCGGGGGTGCTGGAGGGCTTGCGCCAGGAGCACCGACCTTTGGAGCACTACGGAACCATCGCTATCAAGACTTTTAATCAAGTGGGCTTGTTTCGGAAATACCGCCCGATTCATGTGCGCAATTTAGCGAAAGCGATGATACAATCTGCGATGGACAATAGCCCCGGCGTGCAGATATATGAGTCAGAGGCCGTGTTTGCACTGGCAGAGCATTATGAATTATGAATTACGAACTGCGAATAGCAAACCGCGAATAGCAAATATTACATCCGCGTTGATTGCCACGAAGCCAGCCGCCAGCGACCTTTTTGGCGCACATACACGGCGGTGTAGCGCAGTCGTACTTCAAAAGGGGTGCCATTGAGCAAGCCAGTGGCCCGCACGATGCCATTGCTGATGCCGGTTTTGCCGTATTGGCGAATGCTGCCGCCCGGCTCGCCTTGCATAGTATGATACGTAATAGAACCGCTTTGTACGCTATGCAAGAAGTCCTTTTTACTTTCCGTAAGGGCATTGGAGTGAATATAAATGAGGTCGTCGGTGAGTAGTTTATTTAGCAAAACCGTATCCCGCTCCATCTGCGCGCGCCAGCGTAGCGCCTCCGATTCCAGGATGGTGGATTGTGCATGGGCAATCGTACCGGTTGTTAATAATAACAAGCTACACAAGAAATGATACAGCATGAAGGTACTATTTTGTTAGGATAAATAATGTCCGGCTCATACTTGCCAGTTTCGCCTGAACTTTCCGGAACTCGGGCTGTTTCTTTACGAAATTTAGCACGCACCGATGGCCAAAGTTACTATTTTCTGGTTTCGTAGAGACCTTCGTCTGCAAGATAATGCTGGTTTGTACCATGCCTTGCGTAGCGGGCAGCCGGTGTTGCCGTTATTTATTTTTGATCGGCATATTCTCGATGAATTATCTGACCCACAAGACGCACGCGTAGGATTTATTCACCAAACGATTAATACCTTGCATCAGGAGCTGGCAGCGCTGGGCAGTTCCATTATTATTCGCTATGGCAAACCAGCGGTAATTTGGCCCGAGTTATTACAACAATATGATATAACGGCGGTGTTTTGTAATCATGATTACGAACCGTATGCAATACAACGCGACACGACGGTGCAAAATTTATTACAAGCACATCATATTTCTTTCAAAACGTATAAAGACCACGTTATTTTTGAACAGAATGAAGTAGTAAAAAACGATGGCTTGCCTTATACCGTTTTCACGCCGTATAGCCGCAAATGGCGCGAGCGCTTGCAATCTAAAATGGTGGTAGTGCCAGATGCCAATGGCGCCGAGACACGCATATCATACTATTTACAAGCTTATCCGACGGAAAAATATGCAGGTAATTTTTATAAAACAGCACCGCTGCCCTTAGTTGCACTGTCAGACATGGGGTTTGCGCCTTCCCCTATTCCAATCCCCCCGAAAGAGGTGAGTCGGGGCTTGATAAAAAACTATGACAAGACCCGTGATATTCCGGGCATTGCGGGCACCTCTCGGCTGGGTATTCACTTTCGCTTTGGCACCATTAGCATCCGCGAAAAAGCTCGGCGCGCCCAATTGCTCAACGATACTTTTTTAAATGAACTCATTTGGCGCGATTTTTACGCTCAGATTTTGGCTCATTTCCCAAGGGTGGTGCACGAATCTTTCCGCCCAGAATACGACCGCATCGCTTGGCGCGACAGCGAAGCCGACTTTGCGGCCTGGTGTGCCGGTCGAACTGGCTACCCCATCGTGGATGCCGGAATGCGCGAACTCAATGCCACCGGCTATATGCACAACCGGGTGCGTATGATTACCGCGAGTTTTTTTACTAAACATTTACTACTCGACTGGCGGCGGGGGGAGGCTTATTTTGCCGAAAAACTGCTCGATTATGATTTAGCCAGTAACAATGGCGGCTGGCAATGGGCGGCCGGTAGCGGCACAGACGCGGCGCCTTATTTTCGTATTTTCAATCCTTACACCCAGCAACAAAAATTTGATGCCAATTGGCAATACATCCAACGTTGGGTACCTGAATATGGCACAAAAGACTATCCGCCGCCCATTGTTGAGCACAAATTTGCGCGGGAGCGCTGCCTCGAAGTGTATAAAGCCGGGTTGGCTAAGGAAGGGTAGGGGCTTTTTATTTTCTAATCGAGCACAATGCCCGATGAATTTTTAGTACTTGTGTAATAAGCGATTGCGCCCCGTCATTGATAATGACATAATCGGCACGGCGTACTTTTTCCTCCTCTGGTAGCTGTTGTGCCATTCGTGCCTCCACCTCGGCGGGCGTCACCTGGTCGCGTTGCACCACACGTTGGATGCGCAGCGGCATCGGCGCGGTCACTACAATTACCTTATCGAGATGCTTGTCAATGCCGGCTTCGTAAATTAGGGCGGCCTCGCGCAAAGTGTAGGGCACATCGGTAAGGGCGCGATTCCAGGCCTCAGCGTCGCGGGCTACGGCCGGGTGCACCAGCGCATTGAGTTGCTGAAGCTGTTGCGGGTTGTTGAATACAATCTGGGCGATGTAACGGCGGTTTAATTGTCCTTCGGCATTATAAGCCATGGCTCCAAACAAGTCTTGAATACCTTGTTTCAATTCCGGGTCGTGCACCATTAGCCATTTGGCGCGCTCGTCGGCATAATATACCGGAATGCCCAGCGCTTCAAAAATTTGGCAAACAGTCGTCTTTCCACTACCAATGCCGCCCGTAATACCGATAATAAGGTGTTGCATAAATAGAAATAAGATGCATTGCTCAAAGAAAGTACTTTTTTTGGAAAAGCGGGTTTGCACAGCTTATAAACTTTGTTGGCTTTTTACTATTTTTACCCGGTCAAGCAGTTGTTTTTATAAATTCAGAGTCTGGCGCGCTAAGCAAAAAGTGCAGCTCGAAACGGTATCATGGCAAAACTCAGAACAAATCATACGCGCGGCGGTGGCGGCGGAACGATTGTACGAATGGGGCTGTTCGCAGCTATCTTGAGCGGATTAGTCTATCTTTTCAATTTTTTTGGAAGCGCACCCGCAGCCAACGAAGCCTCGCCCGAAGCAGGAGTAAATGTCACTGATTTTCGCTTTGCACCCCATTCTACCACGGGCGAAGTTGTTTATAATCCGTATTTTGCCTTATCCTATTCCGAAAAATATCGCCAAGCCGAGTGGGTGGCTTACGAACTGACCGCCGAGCGGCTCAGCCAGCCCTGGGTAAAGCGCAGCAATACTTTTTTGCCCGATCCGCAACTGCCCGGCAAGTCGGCAACGCCCAACGATTATCGCAATTCCGGCTACGACCGGGGGCATCTGGCACCCGCCGCCGATATGGCTTTCAACGAAGAAGCGATGCAGTATAGCTTTCGCATGAGTAATATCAGTCCGCAAGCCAAAAATTTTAACAAGGGCATCTGGCGAGAACTGGAAGAGCTGACCCGCAACTGGGCAAAGCAAAACAAGGCGCTTTATGTAGTAACAGGGCCGGTGCTGGCTACAAAACCCAAAGGCTTCGTCGGTAATAATCGGGTGGCGGTACCCACTGCTTATTATAAGGTATTGTTAGACTATACCGAGCCGCAGAAAAAAGGCATTGCTTTTATCATTCCGAATGAGGTGAGCTACGAACCCCTATTCAAATATGCGGTTTCCATCGCCGAAGTGGAGCGGCAGACGGGATTAGTTTTTTTCCCAGACCTGCTGACACCGCAAGAAACTAAGAATCTGAAGGAGGTTTTTAATATTGATCTCTGGGAATTCAGCAAGCGCAAATTTGAGCTGCGTACGCAAAAGTGGAATGCGCAAGATTGAGGGAGGGTATTAGGAAATTGGGAAATTAGGATATTGGGGGCTTTTGATAATCAGTAATTTATAATTGGTAAGCTGGTGAGCAGCGAACGGCGAAAAGCTAAAAGCGAACAGCATCAAAAAGCGTAAATATTTAAAATTCGGCATCATAACAATATAATAATCATGTCAAAACAGGAACAATTCTTACAACATATTACCGAGGGTTATACCTTCAAGGGTTATGCACTCGATCTGGGCGGCGCTATGCTCAATGGCGAATGCGTGCCCGGCGCCATCGTGAAAATTCCGCTGAAAACCATCAACCGGCACGGACTTATAGCAGGTGCAACGGGTGGCGGTAAAACTAAAACGCTTCAAATTCTGGCGGAACAATTTTCAAAAGAGGGCATTCCTTCTTTGCTGATGGACATCAAGGGCGACCTGAGCGGCATAGCCCTACCCGGCGCCAGCAACGCTAAAATCGTAGAGCGCCACAGCAAAATCGGTATTCCTTTTGAATCGGTCGGCAGCCCGGTAGAATTTCTTAGCCTATCCGACGAAAAAGGCGCTCGCCTCAAGGCAACCGTTACAGAGTTTGGGCCGGTGCTGTTTTCGCGCATTCTCGGTCTGAACGATACCCAGTCGAGTATCATCTCGGTGGTATTTAAATATTGTGACGACAATGACCTGCCGCTGCTCGACCTACAGGACATTCGCAAGGCGCTGCAATACATCACGGGCCCGGGTAAGGCAGAGTTGGAGTCGGTTTATGGCCGTATTTCATTAGATTCAGTGGGCACTATTCTGCGCAAAATCGTAGAATTAGAACAACAAAAAGCCGACCTTTTCTTCGGCGAGCGCTCTTTTGAAGTCAACGATTTGTGTCGCACCGACGAGCAGGGCCGAGGTATGGTCTCTATTGTTCGGCTCACCGATATTCAGGATCGGCCCAAGCTGTTTTCTACCTTCATGCTGCAAATGCTGGCGGAGATTTATGCCACTTTCCCAGAAGCCGGTGACATGGATAAGCCCAAATTAGCTATTTTTATTGACGAAGCGCATCTCGTTTTTAATGAAGCCTCAAAAGCACTGCTCGACCAGATCGAAGCCATCGTGCGCTTGATTCGCTCCAAAGGAGTGGGCGTGTTTTTTGTTACCCAAAATCCTGCGGATATCCCCGAAAGTGTACTGGGGCAGTTGGGTTTGAAAATTCAGCACGCGCTGCGAGCTTTCACCGCCAAAGACCGACGGGCTATTAAATTAGCTGCAGAAAACTACCCGATTTCCGAATTTTATAATGTAAGCGAAACCATTACCCAACTGGGCATTGGCGAGGCTTTTGTCACGGTTTTGAATGAAAAAGGCATTCCTACGCCTCTGGCGCATGTGATGCTGCGTGCCCCGCAGTCGCGCATGGATGTGCTGACCGACGCGGAGATTGACGAAATAGTGAAGCGCTCGAAATTAGTAGCCAAATATAATGTAACCGTGGACCGCGATAGTGCACACGCCATATTAACAGCCAAAATGGAAGAAGCGCACGAAGCCGAGAAGCAAGAAGAATTGCGCAAGCAACAGGAAAAAGCCGCTGCTACTCAAACCCGGAGCACCACTCCACGCACCACCAGCACCCGCCGCCAGAAAAGTACTTTGGAACAATTGGTGGACAGCCCAACTACCCGTCAGATTGGTAGAACCATCGCTCGTGAACTGACGCGGGGCTTGCTCGGCGTGCTTGGCGTAGGGGGCACTACTACTACAAGAAGTACTACTCGTAAGAAGAAATAATGCGATTTATGATTTGCGAATCTTGATTTGCGATTTTGTAAAATTTTGAAAATCAGTATTTTGAAAAAAATGTATCACATCCAACTAAAAGTGGTGTAAATAAAAGGGGACGTGTCAGGTTGCTAAAAAGAATCTGACACGTTTTTTGATTTTAATGCTTGTCGCTCACTAATACCGGCTTGTAGGATTTTAAAAAAGCAGACCAGGGCGTGGATTTGTAATAATCTTTGGCAAAATAAGTGATAATTTGCTCGAATTCGCTAGCAGATTTGAAGCCGGGGATAGCCTGAATGACATTCATGTCTTCGTCAATAAAAACGATGGAAGGAAAACTGAGGCGGCCCTTGAGCAATTCTACGGCCAACTCATGGTAGCCCTTGGTACCGTTTTTGATGTATTTGAAAGATTTTTCGTTATAAATCAGCGGATTTTTCTGCTCGGCATCAAATTTGACCGGATAGAAATAGTTATTCAGAAATTTGGCAATCGCCGGCTCTTCAAAGGTCGTTTCGTCCATCCGTTTGCACCAGCCACACCAGTCGGTATAGACATTGACAATCATTTTTTTCTTCTGCTTGTCGAAGGCTTCTGTGGCCTGTTCCCAGGTCAGCCACTGTATTTTACCCGATGTTTCTTGAGCGTTCAGGCTGCTTGCAGGCAGCATAGCCGACAAAACAACCCATACCAGCAACGCAACTTTTATCCTTTTCATTCCTCTGACGATTTTTTGTTTCAATGGCGAAATTAACAACTAAGGAACAAAAACTAAAAACGCTTTATGGTATAAGCACCCTATTTTAAACTAAGTTTAACGATTTTCAACATTTTGATAACGAAACAAGAGGTCGTCACCCACTTTATAATGCCCTTTCAGCACTCCAGCTACGCGTGGGGCAGGTACACCTTGCGGCAGTACTCGATTGCCCACCAGCACGAGGGCTTCATCCCACGAGCCATTTTCTATAAAAAATTGCAATAGCTGCGCGCCGCCTTCTACCAGCAGGGTACTAATTTTTTGCTCGTACAAATAATGTAATAGTTTTGGTAGCCATATTTCATTGAAATCAAGTGAAAGATACTGAATCGGGTAGGGAGGCCGGTCAATCAGGTCGGCAGATGCCGGTGACTTTGCATTTTCTGTGACCACCAAGGTTGGTTGGCTTTGATCGAATAAACGCAGCGTGGGCGGCAAGCGCAGGGTACGGTCGAGCACAATGCGAAGAGGCGACTTGCCAAAATACAAGCGATTGGTCAGTTGCGGGTCGTCCACCAGCGCGGTTTGCGTGCCAACGAGTATCGCGTCCACTTCGCTGCGCCACTTGTGCACCCAGCGTTGCGTCAGTTTGTTGCTGATAGGCATCGCCTGGTCGGGTTGCCCGATGTAGCCATTGAGCGTCTGCGCGAATTTCAATACAATATAAGGACGCTGGCGTCTCACAAAAGTATTGCGAAAACGCGCCAGTTCTTGCCCTTGCGTTTCCAGCACGCCGGTAATGACCTCCACGCCCCGCTCGCGCAGTACTTGCACACCTTGCCCGGCTACTCCTGGGGTTTGGTCGAGACAGGAAATCACTACTTTCGGGATGCCGCTGCGCAAAATGAGATCGGTGCAGGGCGGTGTTCGCCCAAAAATACAGCAAGGCTCCAAAGAAACATACAGGGTGGACTGTGGCAGCAGGTGCTGATTGGCAGGAGACACACTTTGCACGGCGTTTACTTCCGCGTGTGCTTGGCCATAGCGCCGGTGAAATCCTTCTCCGATAATCCGGTTTTCGTGTACGATTACAGCTCCTACCATTGGATTGGGCGACACGCTGCCTGCGCCGGTAATCGCTAGGTCAAAACACCGACGGATATAGCGTTCGTGATTATTCATGCCCATATAAAGTAAGCAAGGCAACGCCCAGTCCAATCAGAATTACTAACATTTTCCGCCACGGAATCCGATGCTGGTGGCTGTCGTCCGCTTCAAATAAAATAGTGGTAGAAATATGCAGAAAAGAGCCAATAACTAAAGCGACTAAATTGGTCAATGTAGCTACGCTAATCGTAAACAATGACGCTAAGAATGCACCCAAAGGCGACATAGCCGCGAAGACGAACAAACTCAACCAGATAACTGGCGTACGCACTTTTGACCAAAGCAGCAGAATAGCCAAGGCAAAAGCCGCCGGTGCTTTATGCAATATAATACCGTAAAAAAGGTGATTATCGTCGTGGTCTGGGCCATGGTGCAATTGGTGCAAACTACTATAATCATTCAGCGGTAGCCCTTCGATGAAAGCGTGCAGACACAGCCCCAGCAGAATCGAATAAGAAAACCCGCCGTGCGCGCGCGCGTGGATGTGCCCGTGCTCCACCCCCCGCGACAATTGCTCCAACATCAGTTGTATTAAAAATCCGCCCAAAATCCAAAGCCCTGACAGCGTATCAGCTTGCAAATAAACCCCCGGCATCAAGTGTAAAATGGTGATACCCAGCAGATAAGCTCCGCTGAAAGCCAGTACCAAGCGCAGATTGGCTGGGTTGTATTGTTTCAGGCGCAGTGCCAGACCGCCACCCGCTAATACGGTGAGAAACAAGATTATATATTGCCAAATTGCCATGAAATCATCTTTGTAAAATACGTATCGCGCATTGCTCAAAGGATGGTAAGCACCCATCATTATCCAGAAATGAACAACGTTCAGGCGCGCACGGTTTCTACACCCGGACGCTCTATGCGGATGCTCGGCAAGCGCCAGTACCAGCGCGCCATTGCCAGCGCAATAAGCGTACCAAGCAAGGCCCCGCCCATAATATCAAGCGGATAATGCACACCGATATACACTTGCCCTATGGCAATGCTCGCCGCCCAAAGATAAAAAAGCAGCCGGATTTTTCTGTAAAACAAACCTAATGTAAGACTTAGAAACGTAGCGATGGCAAAATGATTGGTAGCGTGCGACGAAGTAAAGCTATACCCCCCGCCACAAGAAGCCACGATGCGCGCTGGTTGTTGAAGGGTAGCGTCATTGCAGGGTCGAATGCGCTTCACCGTTTTTTTGATCAGATGGCTACTCACCCCGTCGGCTACGCCTACTGTCAGCGCCAAAGCCAGCAGCAGGTACACCCCGCGCACGCGAAAGCGATACCACATAAAGCCTGCCAGCGCTATATACAGCGGTATCCAGGTTTTTTTATCGCGCCACCAGGGCATCACCGCATCCAGAAAGGCGTTTTGCCAGTCGCTGTTGATCCAGTGAAACAATTGCTCGTCGAATGCTAAAAGATTTGTCATAAAATATCGCCCCGGATTTTGCCCGGATACAGCCGACTTCAAAGATAAGTACCCCTTGGGAATTAATTACTACTTCTGTAGGTTTAAAAAAAAAGGAGCGCTCACTAAGCGGGCCGAACTTTTCAAAATCAATCACTTGTGTTAGCATAGACAGGTTTTTGAAAAAAAAATCGCAAAAAACCTTGCCAATATGTAGCAAAATGTATTATCTTTGCACTCGCTGAAATAAAAAATAAACAAGCGGATGTAGCTCAGTTGGTAGAGCACGACCTTGCCAAGGTCGGGGTCACGAGTTCGAGTCTCGTTATCCGCTCAAAAAGGTGTGAAAAATTCACGCCTTTTTTTATTTTTGCAAAGAGGAAAAGGCAGCAGCCAGCCCCTCAGCCAAGCCCGGGTGGTGGAATGGTAGACACGCAGGACTTAAAATCCTGTGGGCAGTAATGCCCGTGTGGGTTCAAGTCCCACTCCGGGTACCATATTAAAGTCGTCAATTATCTGTATATCAGGTAGTTGGCGGCTTTGTTTTATGAATTAGTCACTTTTCGCTGCGCTGCCCTAATTCGAGGATTGGTTTTTCGAGGGCTTGTTTTGCAAAAAAAGCTACAAACCCCGACGGCAAAATTTGCACATTCAGAACAACTAATTACCTTTGCACTTCTGCAAAAGAACCGGATATTTGCCGTATATTTGCAAAGTTTTTTCGGAAAGGGGATAATTTATTGATAATCAACCTCTGACGATAATATTTTTTCACTAATTTTAAAAAGGTAAAACGGAAGTTATGCAAGGCAAAGGCATTGTGAAGTTCTTCCTGGTGGTGTTGACGCTGGTGACGGTGGTGCAATACCTGTTCATTCTGCCGACCCAAAAAGTGGAGAAAGCGGCAGATGCATACGCTAATGCTGCGGCTGCTCAGGTATCAGAAGAACAAAAGGCATTGGTATTCAAGGAAAAACGAGTAGCGTTTCTGGATTCTATGTCCTCCGAAGAGGTATTGAAGGTTCCGCTGCTGAAGTCTTATACCTATCAGCAACTTAAAGCACAACAACTGGCGCTGGGGCTTGACCTCAAGGGCGGTATGAGCGTGATTTTGCAAGTGGACCTCAAGGATTTTATCCGAGTATTAGCAAATGACAGTAAAGACCCCGCCTTTTTAGCTGCTTTGAATAAAGCCGACCAAGAACAAAGAAGGCAACAGTCGGATTTTGTGACGCTTTTTGCCGATGCTTTCCGCGAAGCTGGCCAGGGTAAAAAACTGGCGCCCATCTTTGCGCGTAACGAATCGCTGCGCAGTCAAATCAATTTCGAGACTTCTGACGGCGAAGTGGTGCGCATTATTCGTGAAAAAGCCAACGAAACGGTCAGCCTGACGTTCAAGCTACTCAAGGAGCGGATTGACAAATTAGGCGTGGCCCAGCCCAACGTTTCGCTCGATGCAGCCCGCGACATGATTGTGGTGGAATTGCCGGGCATTGACAACCCGGAGCGCGCCCGTAGCTTTTTGCAGGCTGCCGCCAAATTGGAATTCTGGAATGTGTATCGCATTAGCGACCCCGGTATTCAGCAAGGGCTAATGGAGGCCAATCAAAAGTTAGCAAGCGTCTTGGGGGACAAAAGCATGGAACCCGAAATACTGCGCATAGATACTACCTATGCAGTGGATTCGCTGGGCAATGAAGACCGCTCGCAAATAGCGCGTATTGATACTACTTTTACTCCGAGCAACTTCAATCAGGGGCCACTTTTCGATAACCTGATACTGAATGCTGCTGGTGCTCGTGGCCTCGCCGTGCTGGGTAGCGCCCGCAAAAACCAGCGTACCTACATCGTAGATTCGCTGCTGAACCGCCCAGAAATAAAGGAATTGTTTCCGCGTGATCTTGTTTTCCGCTGGTCGAAAGACCCCGCGATAGACTACGAAACCGGAGCCAAAACCGACCAATACGAACTATACGCCGTACGGCTTGAGCGCGGCTCAGACAAGCCACTGCTGAGCGGAGAATCTGTAACTGATGCCCGCCCAGAAACCGACCCCACCACGGGGCAGGTGAGCGTAAGCCTGCGTATGGACAATGCCGGTGCTAAAATTTGGGCGCAGATGACGACCAAAGCCGCGCAGGACAATAACCGCGAAATCGCCATTCTATTGGACAACGAAGTAGTCTCGGCACCCCGTGTACAAAACCCGATTACTGGTGGTAATTCTTCGATTACTGGTAATTATACTATTCAGGAAGCACAAGATTTTGCCAGCATTTTGCAAATTGGTAAACTGCCTGCCGAAACGCGCATCATTCAGGAATCATTGGTGGGGCCTTCGCTCGGTAAGGAAAATATTGCCAAGAGTTTGAACGCCGTTTCTATCGCGCTGGCTGCCCTGCTGTTGTTTATGATTATTTACTATGCAGGTGGTGGTGTGGTATCGGTTATCGCTCTCTTTGCCAACCTGTTCTTCATTTTCGGGGCAATGGCCTCGCAGGGTACCGTTCTGACTTTGCCTGGCATTGCGGGTATTGTACTCACGCTGGGTATGGCCGTAGATGCCAACGTAATTATCTACGAGCGCATCCGAGAGGAACTACGAGCCGGAAAGACCACTTTAACAGCCATTACTGATGGTTTTAAAAACTCCTATTCGGCTATCATTGATGGCAATGTCACAACCATTTTGACGGCTTTAGTGCTGGCTTATTTCGGTTTGGGGCCCATCAAGGGCTTTGCGGTGGTGCTCATCATTGGTATCCTGTGCTCGCTGTTCTCGGCAGTATTGCTCACGCGCCTGATGATTGACTGGTGGACGACGACCCGCGGTAAGACCATTCGTTTTTCGAATAAGTTTTCAGAAAATGTGCTCGCCAATGTGAATATCAATTGGATGGGCATGCGCCGCTACGGTTACATGATTTCAGGTGCGCTGATTCTGCTGAGTGCCGCTTCTTTCTTCCTCAGAGGCTTCGACTTGAGTGTGGATTTCAAGGGAGGGTATTCTTACAATGTACAATTTGAAAGAGGAGTCAGTGTAGATGCCCAGCAACTGCGCGATGAGTTGGCTACGGTATTTGGTTCTACCCCAGTAGTAAAAGCCGTAGATACGGAAAATACGTTCAACATCACTACGGACTATCTCATCGAAGATACCGACGATAAGGTGCAAGACCGCGTGATAGCCAAACTGCACGAAGGTGTTAACAATATTGCAGGCGGCACAGTACCACTTGAAACTTTCAAACAAACGGATGCTGCAGGAACGCATATCACCAGCTCGAACCGAGTGGGGGCAACCGTAGCAGACGACATCCGCGACAGCTCGTTTTATGCGGGCACGTTTGCATTGCTGGTTATTTTCCTTTACTTAGCTATTCGATTCAGCCAGTGGAAATTTAGTCTGGGTGCGGTAGTGGCACTGCTGCACGATGCCTTCATCACGGTGGGTATGTTTTCGCTGCTTTACGGCCTGATGCCCTTCTCGATGGAAATTGACCAAGCCTTTGTAGCCGCTATTCTAACCGTGATAGGTTATTCGGTAAACGATACGGTGATTGTATTCGACCGGATTCGAGAGTTCAGTAGCACTTACGCCGGGCGCACCAAGGAAGAAATCTTCAACTTAGCCATTAACAGCACCCTGAGCCGTACCATTATCACTTCCGGCACTACGCTCATTGTAGTATTGGTATTGTTGGTGTTTGGCGGTGCCACGCTCAAGGGGTTTGCCTTCGCGCTTATGGTAGGCATTTTCTTTGGTACTTATTCATCGGTGTTTGTGGCTTCAGCCTTAGTAGTTGACCTCATCAAAGAGGTGAAAGGAAAAGCAGAAGTAAAGAAAAAAACGTTCTCGAAAGCGGCTTCCAAAGCGTAGCCGAAGGATGATTGATTATACCAAAAGTTCCTTGCTGGCCCGGTGTCAGCGAGGAACTTTTTTATTGTAATATTTTTTAACGTTTTGAAGCGTAATAAATTTATAATCAAGGATTTATAATTTAAAAATCCCATGCAAATCCCCGTATTATACGAATCAAACTGGCTCTTAGCCGTGCACAAACCGACGGGACTGACCGTAGAACAATCGCCGCATCACGCTTCGGTGGAGGACTGGGTACGGAGTTATCTTGGGCAGCAGGCGCGAGAACCTTTCGTGGGCATCATTCATCGGCTCGACCGAGCAGTGAGTGGTGTGCTGCTTTTAGCCAAACGCAAGGCCGCTCTGAAAGACCTCAACGCACAATTCCGCGAGCGGCGGGTACAAAAAACATACCTCGCTTTGGTCGTCAACCCACCGCAGCAGCCTGAAGACACCCTCATACATTGGCTGCAAAAAGACGTAGCTGGAAAACGAGCAATCATACACGAAACACCGGCACCTCAAGCTACCGAATGCCGACTCAGCTATCGGCTGCTGCACGAAAATGCACAAGGCTACGTACTGGAAGTGCACCTCCATACCGGCAAGTTTCACCAAATACGGGCACAATTAGCCCACATAGGCTGCCCAATAGTAGGAGATAGCTGGTACGACGGTAGCGCTACCCCCATCCCGCCCGATGCTATCGCTCTGCACGCCTGGCAGTTGCACTTTACCGATCCTTTTCAGCAGCAGGAGCAGATTGTAATAGCCCCGCCGCCCATTGTTTTTGCGTAAAGCAAGCTGCAAAGAAATTTCTGTGCTTTTTTAGGAAAAAGTGACATTTTCCCGCTAAGTTTGCAACTTATTGGAAGGAAAAGTACTTTTCCGGTTGTGGTAATCCATTTTTCAAACCCAAAATCACAACTCAACACGAGGTGACAAACAGATACTTCGATCTTATTGATCAGACCTTTTACTTCCCACAGGAAGGCTTCGATATTGAAGATGGCTACTTGGTTTTCAACGGCATTCCGCTCATCCATCTCATCCGAAAATACGGCACACCGCTTAAACTGACTTATTTGCCCAAGATTGGTTTGCAAATCAAGAAAGCGCGCAATCTCTTCACCCGTGCCATGAAATCCATGGGCTATCACGGGCAGTACAACTATTGCTATTGTACGAAAAGTAGCCATTTCAGCTATGTGCTCAATGAAGTGCTCGACCACGATGCACACATCGAAACTTCTTCGGCTTTCGATATAGATTTGGTGCGCAAGCTGCATGCCAAAGGCAAATTAGATAAGCAAGAAACGGTCATTATTTGCAATGGTTTTAAGCCGGAGAACTATCTGTCGCGCATTGTAGGGTTAATCAATGACGGTTTCAATGTGATTCCGGTGATTGACAATAAGCACGAAATTGATTATTACGAACAGCACGTCACCGGCGTTTGCAATATTGGTATTCGCGTAGCGACGGAAGAAGAGCCAAATTTTGAATTTTACACCTCGCGCCTCGGGCTGCGCAACGCGGACGTGCTCAATTTTTACAAAGAAAAAATAGCCGGCAACGAAAAGTTTCAGCTTAAAATGCTGCACTTTTTTGTAGATACGGGCATTCGGGACACACTCTACTACTGGGGCGAATTGCGCAAGGCAATCAAGCTGTACTGCGAGCTGAAGCGCCTTAGTCCGGATTTGCACGCTATCAACATTGGCGGCGGCATGCCTATTCGCAACTCGCTCGGCTTTGAATTTGATTACAAATACATGATCCGGGAAATTGTGCGCTTAGTGCTGGATACCTGCGAAGAGGAAGATGTACCCGAACCGGATATTTTTACTGAATTTGGCAAATATACGGTAGGAGAGAGCGGAGCGGCTATTTTTTCGGTGCTGGCGCAAAAGCAACAAAACGACTCTGAGGTCTGGTACATGATTGACAATTCGCTGATGACCACCCTGCCCGACGCTTGGGGCATCGGCGAGCGCTTTATTCTGCTGCCCATCAACAAGTGGAACAATGAGTACCACCGCGTCAATATTGGCGGGCTAAGCTGCGACAATTCCGATTATTACAACTCGGAGGTGCACCAAAGCCAAGTATATCTGCCTTCGGTATCGCCCGACGACGCCGAACCTCTGTACCTCGGCTTTTTTCATACAGGTGCCTATCAAGACGCCATCAGCGGCTACGGCGGTATCAAGCATTGCCTCATCCCTTCGCCCAAGCATATCATCATTGACAAGGACGCCAAGGGCAATCTCGTAGATATGCTCTACCAGGAAGAACAAACGCCGGAGTCCATGCTCCAGATTTTGGGGTATTGATTTTGTTATTATTTCGTTATTGCGCTTGTAATATTGGTTTCTTTGCAGCAAAGTGCGGATATTTGCTTGCTGTAAAATGAAATAATTTGCGTATGAAAAAGCTGTTTTTTATTCTCGCCACGCTTGTATATGCCACGCTGGCCTGGGCCAATGGCGGTTATTCTATCCGGATAAAACTGACAGAGTTCAGTGAAAAGGAAATTTATTTAGCGTATTACTACGGTGACAAGCAGTACATACGAGATACAGCTATGCTGGACGCTACCGGCTATTTTGAATTTGCAGGTGCCGAAGAACTGCCCGGCGGGGTGTACATGGTCGTAATGCCGCCTAACAACGAATACTTTCAATTGCTAATCAATGCTGGCGAGCAGCAGTTTAGCTTGACAACTAACGCCCGCAAACCCGCGGATAATATGCGCATTGAAGGCTCGGCCGACAACAAACTCTTGTATGACTACCTGAATTACCTGTCGGCAAAAAGGCCCGAAGCCGACACCCTGCGCGCCCGAATAGCCCGTGTAAGCGACCAATCGCAAAAAGCTACCCTCCAGAAACAACTCGAAGCCATCAACGAATCCGTGCAAACGCACCAAAAATCATTGATCGCAAAATACCCGAAAACACTCACCGCAGCTATCATCCGGGCGAATATGCCCTTAGAAGAACCAGAATATCAAGGGGCGGATGAAATGGCCATCCAGGAGCAGCGCTGGCGCTACACGTTGGAGCATTTTTTTGATAATGTAAATCTCGGTGATTCGCGGATGCTGCGCACGCCTTTTCTGTTTGAACGGGTGCAATATTATGTCGAAAAACTCAACGTACAGCACCCCGACAGCATCAATCAAGCGATTGATTTTGTGCTTGGCAAGATGCGTCCAGCCGAAGAAACCTTCAAATACTATTTGATTCACTTTTTAAATTTCTACGCCAAATCGCAATTCGTGGGTATGGACGCTATTTACGTCCATTTGGTCAACCGATACTACGCCTCCGGGCAGGCCCCGTGGACGGAGCGCGAGCAATTAGAAAAAATCATCGAGAATGCAAAAGCGCTGGAGCCGCTGCTTATTGGTAAGATTGCTCCCGATATTACTTTGCAGCGCCGCGATGGTTCTAAAATGAATTTACATAGTGTAAATGCAGATTTTACCGTCGTCTATTTTTGGAAATACGATTGTGGGGTTTGTAAAAAAGGTACGCCCGTGCTGAAAGAATTTTATGAAAAGTATAAAGGCCGGGGCGTAGAAATTTTTGCCGTTTGCTATAAATTTGGGAAAGATGTGCCTGAATGTTGGGATTATGTGGATGAAAATGGCATTAATGACTGGATCCACGTTGCTGACCCTTACAACAGTTCGCGTTTTAGCGATGCTTATTTTGTAAAAGCTACCCCGACTATTTATTTGTTGGACAAAAAAAAGGAAATCGTTTCCAAACGGATTGCGGCTGAGCAGTTGGATGAAATCTTAGAGCGCGTGCTGGAAATGAAAAGTAAGGAAAAGTAAGTGCTTGCTCATCTTCTTCAGCGCCTGCGCATGCCTTGCGCCGAAAAGCGTAGGCGTTTTACTACATAGGAGAAAAGCCAGGGGGTGAAGCGTTTCACGTAGATAGCGCTGAGTTCCCAGCCGCCAATATAGGTTTCCTCGCGTTCGCGCTCGATAGCTCGGAGCATTTTGCGCGCGCAGAAAGTGGGATCCATGCCCTTGCTGGTTTCCTCAGCCATTTGGTTGTTGCGGCTGCCATCTCCACGCAAAGCGTTGATAGTCACGTTGGTACGCACATAGCCTGGACACAGAATAGTCACCTTGATATTATCGCGGAACATTTCCGAGCGCATAGAATCGAAGTAGCCATGCAAGGCGTGTTTAGAAGCGGCATAAGCCGAGCGCCAAGGCACCCCGATGATGCCCATCACACTACTGACCACGGCAATGTGCCCGTGGCCCTGCGCGAGCATGACAGGCAGTACGGCTTTAGTCATGGCTACCGTACCCAGATAATTTACCTCCATGATGCGCCGGTCAACAGCCAGCATGGTTTCCTTAATAAGCGAGCGCTGCGAAAGCCCTGCATTATTGATGAGCAAATCTATTTTACCAAAGGCCTCAACGGCTTTATGCACCGCGGGCTGCATAGCCTCAAAATCGGTAATATCTAAGGGGAGAATGAGTATATTACAGTCGTTCTGGCAGTTATCCTTCACGCGTTGCAGTTCTTTTTCATTGCGGCTGGAGAGTATCAAGCGCGCCCCTTCGTCGGCTAGCGCATACGTCAGGTGCTCGCCAATGCCGGAGGAAGCCCCCGTGATCCAAATTACTTTGTCTTTAAAACCCATGCAAAAAGAAAATTTATCTATTTTATATCACTATAAAAAATCATAAGCGGAAGAATTGTTCTTAGCTTATTACCAATCTGAACCGAAATGTACTATATTCACAGCAGATAGCAAATTAAAACAGGCAGATGAAGACGATTTATCTTATTCGGCACGCCAAATCAAGCTGGGAGAATCCGGGATTGCGCGACAAGGATCGGCCGCTCAACAGCCGTGGCCGCCGCGACGCGCCTTTCATGGCCAAGCTGCTCAGCGGGCAGGGCGTAAAACCCGACCAGCTCATCTCCAGCCCGGCCAATCGCGCGCTGACTACCGCCACATTCTTTGCCGAAGCTTTTGGCAAACGCGCAGCGGATATCATCATCATGGATCGAATTTATGAAGCTTATTCTGAAGATATTTTGCAGCTTATTCGACAATTGTCCGACGAATGGCACACGGTGCTGCTCTTTGGTCACAATCCTACCTTCACCGACGTTGCCAATTATTTCACGCGCCGCTTGATTGCCAATATTCCTACTTGCGGCATTGTACAGCTCAATGCCGACATAGAGCACTGGGCAGCTTTCAGCCCCGATACCGCTGAAGTAGCGAATTTTATGTATCCAAAACAATATTTAGACTGATGCGATTGGTTCTGATGCTTACTATTTTCATTATGATGGCGGCCTGCGGCTCAAAACAGGTAGCACTACCCCTCAACGAAGCCAAAATGGTGGACATGCTGGTAGATGTGCATTTTATAGAAGCGGCCATGCAGGAGATGCCCGGCAGCTTGCGCGATAGTATCGGCACGATTTTTTATGAGCAGTTTTTTACAATACATAATGTTTCAGCCGCCGATTTTAATCAAAGCCTGACTATGCTGCGCCAAGACCCCGCCCGCATGGCGCAGCTATACGCGAAAGTGCTGGCTACATTAGAGGAAAGAGAAAAAGAAGTGGATTAATAGCATGTTAAATAACTTAACAATAATTTAATACAGCTCCCAACAGCATACAGTGTGAAAGGTTTAATTTTGTGCGAGATTTCAAAACTACCTGAAATACAATGGATTCTGTAAAAATTCTTATCGTTGATGACGAGTTAGACATCCTGGAGTTCTTAGAATACAACTTAGTCAAAGAGGGCTACATAGTACTGACGGCATCAGACGGTGAGGAGGGGATTAAAATTGCCGGACGCGAGCATCCTCAACTAATCATTCTGGACATTATGATGCCCAAAATGGATGGGGTAGAAGTGTGCCGCACCCTACGCAGCAATCCAGATTTTGAAAAAACGCTCATTGTTTTTCTAACTGCCCGCGAAGAAGATTATTCCCAAATCGCTGCCTTAGACGTAGGCGGCGACGATTATATCACCAAGCCAATCCGCCCGCGCGTGTTTGTCAGCCGTATTAAGGCCTTACTGCGCCGCAGCGAGCGCGAAGAGACCCCCGTAGCTGATTTTTCGGATATTATAAAAATTGCGGACCTCGAAATTGACCGCGAACGGGTGACAGTGCGCAAAAACGATGTAATTATAGAGTTGGCTAAAAAAGAATTCGAGCTGCTTTATTTGTTGGTGTCCAAGCCAGGTAAGGTATTTTCCCGCGAGGAAATTTTCAATAAAGTGTGGGGCAGCGATGTGATTGTGGGCAATCGCACCATTGACGTGCACGTGCGCAAACTACGGGAGAAAATTGGTGAGAATTACATCCGCACCATCAAGGGCATTGGCTATAAATTTGAATTTTAATGCTGAAAAATCCGACACCGAATCAGGTTGCTATATTCACTTCTCTGTTAATTACTGCCCTTTCTACGCTGTTTTTATCGCTGTTTTTTCTCGTCAGCGCTACTAAGCAGCCACTTTTGTTTTATTTCAGTTGGGCCGGTATTACATTTTCATTATGCTATTTAATTATTATTTACTATCTCGAACGATATATTTATCGAAAAATTAAATTAATTTACAAAACCATTCACGAAGAGCGCCTCCAGCCTCACGAAAAGAATACCTCCATTGATATGAATAGCAACATCATGGATGATGTGGAGCGCGAAGTGACCGAATGGGCCGAAGACCAGCGCCGCGAAATTGATAAATACAAATCGTGGGCTGCTTACCGGCGGCAGTTTCTGGGCGATATTTCGCACGAATTGAAAACACCTATTTTCAACATCCAGGGCTATCTGCATACCTTGCTCGATGGCGGCCTGGAGGACGAAGCGATCAATCTTACTTTTTTGCAAAAAGCAGCTAAAAACGTGGAGCGCCTCAACACCATTGTAGATGATCTTGAATCTATTGCCCGTCTCGAATCGGAAGAACTAATTTTGGAGATGCAGGTATTTGACATCAGAAAACTGACCGAGGAAGTATTTGAGGATATGGAGATGAAAGCGGTGGACAAACATATTCGGCTGGAATTCAAGGAAGGAGCCGCCCAAAATTACCGGGTGCGCGCCGACCGCGAAAGCATTCGGCAAGTGCTGATTAATTTGGTGAGCAATTCTATTAAGTATGGTAATAACAACGGCACCACGAAAATCAGTTTTTATGATATGGACCGATACATCCTCGTAGAGGTGGCGGATAACGGCATTGGCATTGGCAAAGAGCACCTCAAGCGCATATTCGACCGTTTTTATCGGGTGGACAAACATCGCTCGCGCGAGCGCGGCGGCTCCGGGCTGGGGTTGGCTATTGTCAAACACATTGTAGAAGCCCACAACCAAACTATTCATGTGCGCAGTACCGTAGATATTGGTACTACCTTCGGTTTTACGCTCGAAAAAGCCTGATTTAGTACAAAAAACAGACCACAAACAGAATCCCCAAGACACAGGGTAGGAGGTATGCCTACAAAAAGCTAATTTAGCATTCCGAAAAAAGAAGCTATGCAAGCTCAATTGTACAATATAGATACGGCCCTGTTGTCGCCTCGCACCGTCATTCGCCGCTTCCGCGAAGGAGAGGGCGGCGCGCTGTTCCATCTGATTGAGAATAATAACTATCGCATCAACAACCTGCTGCCGGGTACCCTCGATGTGGTCAACGACCGCGAAGCTGCTGAGGGCTATGTGCGCGAAAAAATTGCCGCTTGGCTACAGCAGCGCGAATTTTGCTTTGGCGTATGGGATAATAAACAGGCGCAGCTCATCGGATTCATTAAAATATATCACTTAGACTGGCGCGTGCCCGCCGCTGATATTACTTTTTTTATTGACCGCGAATTTGAAGGGAAAGGCATTATGACGGAAGTAGTGCAAGCCGTAATGCGGTTTGCGTTCAGCCAATTGCAAATCGAAAAACTGCGGCTGCGCACCAGCACCGAAAACTATCCTACGCAGCGCTTAGCGCGCAAGTGCGCATTCCGGCGAGAAGGCGACCTGCGCTCGGAGATACGCCGACCCAGTGGCGAATTGATGGACGTCATGTTGTTTGGCTATACCAAATCGGAGTATGAAAAGGTGTAAGCAGGGCATTGCCCGATGGCTATGGCTATTGACTTTGAGCATGTGCGCGCTGCCCGGCGAAGCACAATCGGTTATTTTTTTACAGAATCCTTCTTTTGAAGACATGCCCGGCCACAGCCGCCTACCCGAAGGCTGGTTTTTTTGTGGTGAAACCGGTGAAACGCCTCCCGATACACACCCGGCTGGGTACTTCGGCGTCACGCAGCCGCCACAGCACGGGCGTACCTACATTGGCATGGTGGTGCGCGACAACAACACCTGGGAAGCCGTCAGCCAGTGGCTCAGCACTCCGTTGGAAGTCGGTCATTGTTATACGTTTTCTTTGTATGCCGCCCGTTCGCCGCAGTACGAAAGTTATAGCCGAACCGCTCGGCAGGTGCTGAATTTTGATCGCCCGGTGCGTTTGCTGCTGTGGGGCGGACAATGGCATTGCGACAAGCGCACGCTGCTGGCTGAGTCGCCGTTGATTAAACATACAGAATGGCAAGCGTATGTTTTTCAGTTTCAGCCGGAAGTCACCTGCAATCGCTTGTTGATAGAAGCCCGCCACGCCGAGGGCGAGGTGCCCTATTGTGGCAATGTATTGATTGACCGGGCGTCGCCGCTGCTGCCTATTGATTGTCATTCGCAATTGCCCCTATGCACGCTGGATACTTTACCCGCAACAACCGCCACACTTGCTGATGGGCAGGTGCGTCAACTCGCCGAGTACATTCGGTTTTCGCCGATAGATCAGGGGCCCGAGCAGCACGTTTTTTATACATCCGCAGGCGAATTAGAACAGGGCAACCGTTATTTGTATCAAATTGTTGATTGGTTAGGCCAGCATTCGCAGCGGCGCGTTATTTTTACCATTGCCGAAGCCAATCGCTTGCATTTTAAAGCCAAAAAATTGGCTTTGCAAAAAGCACTTTGGCGGCAGGGGTTGAATGCTTCGCAGTATCGTATCCGTCGCGAGCGCTCCA
Organism: uncultured Saprospiraceae bacterium; assembly: GCA_937872385.1. Taxonomy (GTDB): domain Bacteria; phylum Bacteroidota; class Bacteroidia; order Chitinophagales; family Saprospiraceae; genus JADJNW01. The sequence goes on along the minus strand of CALMSO010000047.1, from coordinate 137,187 downwards.
CGAGGGCACCGGAGGTACAGTTGCATTGGTGAAGTATTTTTAGTTGTAATTTAGTTGTAATCAATTGATAATCAAGTGTATAAATTTTATAAACAAGCCTGATTTCTCAATTCAATAATTCCTTTTCATTGTGAAAATTATTGTAAAAACCTTACACGGTCTGGAGCCGGTGCTGGCAGAAGAAATTCGGAAAATCGGCGGGCAAGCGATACGAGTGGGCCGGCGTGCGGTGGAGTGCGAGGGAGATTTGCGCTTGCTATATCGGGCCAACTTAGAGTTGCGTACGGCGCTGCGGGTATTGGTACATTTAGCAGATTTTCGAGCCGACAGCCCAGATGAATTGTACCGAAAGATCAGTCGCATTGCCTGGCAGGAGCATTTGAGCATTGACAAGACCTTTGCAGTGGATGTGACCGCGCACTCCGAAATTTTTCGCCATTCTAAATACGCCGGGCTGAAAACCAAAGACGCCATCGCCGATTATTTTCGGAAGCTGACAGGTGCGCGGCCCAGCGTGAATGTAACTTTTCCGCATTTGCGCATCAATTTGCACATCAACGAAGACCAGTGCGCACTTTCCTTAGACAGCTCAGCGGACTCCCTGCACAAGCGCGGCTATCGGGCCACCACGCTGGAAGCGCCCATCAACGAAGTACTGGCGGCAGGTATGATATTGCATACTGGCTGGCAGGGGGATGCTACTTTCATTGACCCGATGTGCGGGTCGGGCACTTTGTTGATTGAAGCGGGGTTGATTGCTACGGGCACGCCGCCGCAGTTACATCGGGATGCTTTTGGGTTCATGCGCTGGCGCAATTTTGACGCCAAGCTCTGGGAGGAGGTGTTGGAACAAGCCAAAGCGCAAATAAAGCCCTTGGCGTGCGATATTCTCGGCTTCGACAAAGACATGCGCGCTGTGCGGGCCAGTGCCCAGAATATTTTTTCGGCACACTTAGAAGGAGGGCGTATTCGGGTAGCCAAGCAAGCTTTCGAGAAGCTCACACCGCCGCCACCGCCGGGGCTGCTCATTACCAATCCGCCTTACGACGAGCGCTTGCAAGAAGCAGATGTAGCTGCATTTTATAGCATGATCGGCGATCGGCTCAAGCAGGCTTTTGCTGGCTACGAAGCATGGCTGATTTCTTCCAATTTGGCGGCTTTGAAACACATTGGCTTGCGTGCTTCGCAAAAAATGACTTTATTTAACGGTGCGTTAGAATGTAAATTTCAGCAATATAAATTGTATGAAGGCAGCCTCGACCAAACAAAGACGGAAGCCGCTCCGGCAGAGTAGGGGATACCTACTTTTGTGCGTGTGTTGGCTATGTACAACGGCTCTAAGCGCCCAAGTGAGCGATAAACCTATGCTGGAGCTACGCATAGAATCAATTGATTTACAACGGGTTGCGATTGGGTATAACTACTCACTGCCGCTTATTACAAAACCTGCTTTTCCGGTCATGGCGAGCTATCTGCCGCCCACCCTTTCTAACGCCATACTGCAACGTCGTACGGACATTCCCAACCTGCATCGCTACGAGCACTTGCCGATTTTTTGCAAAATAGAAGTAAAAATGGAACAGGCCGTTCGTTTTCCTATAAAAATAAGGCTGGGGGAGGTTGAATATGTAGATCGCCTCGAAGGGAAGCGCTGATGCGAATTTCGCAAATTATACTACATTCTTATATTGCCGGTTCGTTAACAAGGCTACCAAAATGCCAGTGGCCACAGCCGCATTCAGCGACTCAGCACCCCCGCCCGCTGCCGGTGGTATGGCAATACGCTGCGTCAGTAGTGGCTGCAAGGCAGAATCAATGCCCCGGCTTTCATTGCCGATTATAAGAATTCCTTGCGTGGGCAAGGATACCTGAAATACATTCTCGCCGTCGAGTACAGCGCCCAGCAGCGGCAGGTCAGGATATTGGCGATGCACCTCAGGCAAGGTTGTTTCGATGGTAGGCACCCGGAGCAGTGCGCCCATGGAGGCTTGTACGACCTTGGGACTGAACACATCAGCGCAGTCGGGAGAGCAAAGCACCGCCGGCAGCCCAAACCAGTCGGCAATGCGCAGGATGGTGCCCATGTTGCCGGGGTCTTGAATGGCATCGAGAAACAAAGTGAATCGGCCGCTGATAGAAGTGTTGGCAAGATCGTACTGAGGCTGGCGGGCAATGAGCAGCACCTGATTGGGCGTGGCCAGCCCCGATATTTTGGTGAGTTCGTTTTCGCTAACAGGTATAATTGATTCGGAATCAATGTTTTGTAATAAAATATGGTTTGCTTCGAGCCAGGCTGGCAGCGCATAAAGCCCTGCTACGTCGAACTTGGCCTGCCGGAGGACTTCTTTGGCAATTTTGTCGCCTTCTAACACGAAATTGTTATACTTTTGCCTGAACTTCCTGAGTTGAAGCGACCTGATATATTTGATAGTATTTCGAGAAACGGTCATCGTCTGAGATTTTCAGTTATGTTTCAAATACGCCCATTTCAATGGTGGTACCTGCTGCAATGGCTGGTTTTGTTGGCCAGCTTATCTGCTTGCAATACAACTAAATACCTTGCGGGCGATGAGCAGTTGTTGGTTAAAAACGTCATAAAATTAGAAGAGGCAAAACATGTAAAAAGTAAAACCGCTTTAAAATATGATTTGGCTACTTTTTATCAGCAAAAGCCCAACACCCGGTTTTTGATTTTCTTCCCGCGCGAATGGTTTTATTTTTCTACCCTACCACCGAGAGATACCACCAAGTTTGCCCGCTGGAAGCAGCGTGTCATTGCCGAGCCGCCAACTATCTACCATCGTGAAATAGGCGATAGTACTGCCAAATCTATGAAGTATTTTTTGCAATATAATGGTTATTATAGCGCAAAAGTGCATGCGGATCCTGTCTTTAATAGAAAAAATGATAAAAAAGTACAGGTGCATTATAGTGTAAAACCCGGCAGGCAGATGCTTATTGATACGGTTTTTTTCAGTAGCCAAGATACCAATGTGCAACAAATATTGGAGGACATTCGGCGCAGCTCGATGCTAAGGCCAGGCGACCCACTTACGCAAAGTGCCTACGAGCAGGAAAAGGCACGGATTACGAACCATTTGCGCAACAACGGCTACGCCAATTTTTATGCCAATTATGTAGCACCTATTGAAGCAGACTCCACCTTGCGTTTGGGCCGCGCCAACGTTTACTTTGAAATACTGCCGCCAGCTCGTGACAGCAGCCACAAGGTGTACCGCATCGGCGATGTGACGATTTATTCGCAATACAATCCTTTGATAGAAGAAGCCGACTTGTTGGATACAATGGTGAAGGGGTATCGTTTTCGCATTCCGAAAAATAGTACTTTCAAGGTGCGCCCGCAGGTCATTGCCGAGTCCATTCACTTGCTGCGCGGCGATGTGTATAGCCAAGACAACTACGACCTGAGCATCCGGCAGCTTTCGGCGCTGTCTATTTACCGATTCGTGCGGATTGTAGAAGAAGCAGATGCCAATGACCCTACGCTCCTGAACTTTCGCATAGAGCTGACGCGCAATACCCGCATGGAACTCGACATCGGCTTTGATGTCAATTTTACCAACCGTAGTGCCACCTCTGGTACGGGTAATTTGATTGGGGTTTTTCTCAGCCCAAGCCTGCGCAACCGCAACTTGTTTCGCGGTGCCGAATTGCTCATCACCAACCTGTCGGCAGGGGTAGAAGTGAATCCAAACTTTACCGACAACCGATTCTGGAATACTATTGATTTGCGAGCGCAAACCGATTTGTTTTTCCCGCGTTTCAATGATTATCTCGGCATTTGGCGCGGATTGTACAGCGCACGCGTCAGTAAAAAAGGAGGGCTAATTAGCGATGAGTACTACCGCTTATTGCACGAAAATGCCCAGACTCGGCTCACCGCCAGCTACAATTATTTGCTCTTGCTCGATTTTTATAGCTACAATCTGCTCAACGCTACTTTTGGCTACGATTTGCAAAAATCAGACCCCACCGGCACGCGCCGTTACATTGTCAATCATGTTGGAGTAGATTTTTTGCGACCGGTGATTGAAGAAAATTTTGATACCATCCTGCGCTCCAATCCTTTTCTCGAACGCAGCTTTGGCAAGCAGTTGTTTGTCAGTTTGTTGTTTCGAGATTTCAGCTTTGTGCGTACCACGCGCCCCAACCGGTACGGCAATTCGCACTATCGAGGGCTGAATATAGAGCTGGCTGGCGCAGAAATATGGACAGGCAATGCCATTTACAATGCTTTTGCACTCCGCTCGGATACCCTGCGCCTCGGCGATATTGACTTTTCGCAATATGCCAAAATAGAGGTGGATTACCGTTTTTTCAAACAGTTTAGCCCGCGCAATAGCCTCGCTTCGCGGATTAGTTTTGGCATAGCCCAACCTTTTGGTTATACCACCGATGTGCCTTACGTCAAGCAGTTTTACGTGGGCGGTCCCAATAGCATTCGCGCCTGGGCCATACGCGGACTCGGGCCGGGCGGGCACGACGATCCGCTTACGCAAAGCGCTCGCAACCGCTTGTTTTTTTATCAAACCGGCGATTTGAAGTTGGAATTTAGCACCGAATATCGCTTCAATATTTTCTGGCGGCTCAATGGCGCATTTTTTTTAGATGGTGGCAATGTATGGACTACCCGCGAAGATGTCAACCGCCCTGGCTCCCTATTTTTATTCAATGCACGGGCTATCCCCGATGCCAAATCAACGTATAAAGTTAATGATGCTTTTCTGCGGCAGATTGCATTGGGCACTGGTTTTGGCTTGCGTTTTGACATGAGCTACTTCATCTTTCGCTTTGATATGGGCGTGCGTATGCGTAGTCCTTTTCCATTGGAAGTGCCGGAAGACCGAAGCGTACGGGGTGCCGATTACTGGTATCACTGGGGCGAAACCCGCTTCAATGAGTTAGTCAATTTCAATCTTGGCTTGGGCTACCCTTTTTAAAGTGGGTGATGACAATGTTATACTTGTAATGTTACATTTTGTAAAGCAATGGTAAATAACTTTGAGTGTCCGGGTATGATTATTTTAAATAAAAAAATGTATAAAATCCTCATTATCAAGCATAAAAAACGCTCTGATTAACAAATAACAAGTAAAAACGCCAATCTTTACTTACCGTTTTTAGATCGTATTAAGCACCATTTTCCTACACAAAAATAATGTTCCGTCATTGCTCATGTTCGCGGCCCTTAGTGCTACCTTTTTGAAAAGCGGCTTCGATTGCTGCGGCCTCTTCATCGGTGAGGGGCGCCTGCCCCGGCGAAGCTAAGGCGCGCATATTGGGCTGGCCGGCATCTACCCATGCAGTGTACCAACTACTGGCAGTGGCGTGAATGGCGTCGCGCATGCGTTGCTCTACCATGCCTTGCATGCGTGCATGATAGGCGGCTGCGTAGGCTTCGCAGTAGGTACGGATGGTGCGGCCGAGGCGCTCTTCGTAGCAGTATTGCCTGTCGGTAGGAAAGGTACGGCTCAGGTCTTTTTCTATCAATAGCACACTGTCGAGCAGTTGGTGGCTTTCCAATACGATATTCCAGAAGTAGTCGCGTGGATTTTCAATATATTCGGCTTTTCCAACAAAAAAATCATACTGCGCATCGGCAAAAAGCTCCGGCAGGCGGCTTTCCCAGAGTGCGTGGATGCCAATTTGATCGGTAAGCTGACCATTGTAGTTGACGGTGGTATGCAAAGGCACGTGGGCATCGCCGATGTAATGCCCCATTTCTGCTGAAAGCCGCAGGATACGGTCCATATTTTTGCGCCGAAAAGCCTCGGTGAGGTCGCGTTGCATTTTCAATAAATGATACGGCAGAATGCCATGCTCAGAGAAGCGATCTATCGCCAATACGGTAAGGCAGGGCGTATCGTAGCCAAGTAGGGCGCGCAGGCTGTCGCAGGAAACGAGCCACTCGTCTTCGTAGTATTGATTGAGTACATTGCGGGTAAAAAAGTTGCGGTAAGCGCGGCGCTCTACGATGATGCCACTTTGGCTGCGTACGAATTCGCGGTCTATAGTCATTTGTGCATTGCCAAACAGATGTATGGTATCGCGGAGTCCTTGTACAAGGTACAGATCGGTGTATTGCATCAGCGCGTCCGTCCAGTCGCGGGGCACATTCTCAAAAGGATAAGTACCCCACATATCAATATCAATATAATGGCGGGGCGCTTCGTGTTTGGTGGCGTAGCGGCGTTTGTCGGGGTCCACGGAGTGCTCGGTGAGGTATTCGATGTGCTTTTTATAAAAAACCATCATTTCTGGTGGCAAAGTAAAAATGGCAAGGCGATTGATGCGGCGATGCCCGAAGAAGCCCCAGTCGTCAGCGTCGGCAGTAGAATCGGGCAGCAGCGCTACCCCAGAGAGTGTGATGGCAGCCAGCAGTAGGTAAATGGGAAGTGACTTTTTCATATAGCGCAAGGTGGATTTTTTTATCATAAAAACGAGGGTTGTGCGCCGTTATTACTAACCGGCTTCCGCAGGTTGAAAGAAAAATTCATATCCCCATAATATTTTTTTGAACACATGATGCTGAATGAGCATAAAATCTCCATTATCCAATGCTGCGAAATAACGTTCCACCACGTTTGCATCGGGCAGCCGAGTAGCGCCAGGTATGGGCTCCGGAAAAATAGGGTACAACCGGGCCGTAGTCGTGACGCCATTTTTGTCGGTAACACTGATAATACTGAATGGAATTAACTGCAAAACCGAGTCTCGGCGCGGGTTTTTATTCTCAAATGCTTCGGCTCCGAGGCTGCGAAAACCTTCTATATATGCTTCTATAACACCGCTGCGCAGCGGGCGGTTGATGACCGGCGTCACTTCATAAAACGGTTGTACCCGAAAATCCTGGCCCGCGCGCGCTAACCGAAAGGAGTTGTTGCGCTGCTTTGGGTATTCAATTACGACCGCCTGAACGTCCTCTGGGCGGTAAGCAAAAATCGTCTTGTCGCGCCAATCATCGCCCTTGAGGCTGTACCGGAAGCGCAGATTACCTTCCCAACTCGGAATGTGCGTGACGTAAGGTTGCTCGGCCCGATCCATAATCATGTAAGTGCCCCGCTCGTCGGCGGTAGCCCCGCCCACGTAGTAGGTTTTGAGCAAGCGATTATTTTTATCATACAATTCTACTTTCAATCCTTGCGTAGCGAGGTCGCTCACCATGTGCTTCACGGCGGCGGTCGGCGGTTTGTATTTTACCTGCACCCGACGGATGGCGTCGAGCAGATTGTCTATGGCATTGGGTCGGGCGCGGTACTGGCCGTTGTACATCCAGTAGCCATCGCGGCGCTCCAAGGTGGTGGTGCTGCCCTGACGGTCGGCGATGAAAATTTTATAAATAACGTCGGTATTGGCTATAGCAAATTGGCGGTCGGCTCCGGCCAGCGTTGTTTGGTCGTCGGGCTGCGTGAGTAGGTACCAAGTAGCGATGGCGCCCAACAGGGCAAAAGCGATAAGTAGCAGTAAGGTTTTTTTACTTGTGTTCATGCGTATGTGCAATTGTTTATCGGGCAAACCGACGCCGGCGCAGCCAGTTATACACTATCCCAAATAGTGCCAAAAAGACTAAGGGGGCCGCCAGGTTGAGCGTTTGCCAGCGCGTTTGCTCAGCTTGCGCGCGCACGGTATCCATCGGGCGGAGTTTTACTTCCTTGCCGCGTGCTTCGATGACGCCGTTGGCATCTACGAGGTACTCCAGCGCATTGATCAGGAAATCTTTATTAGCAAACTGATATTGTTCAAATTCATTGAAACCCAGTGGTTTGTAAGATTGTTTTTGCGCATCAATTCCATTTTTAGCAATATCCCCATCCGACACTACTACCATGCGTGTGGGCACGCTTTGGGCCTGAAAAGTCATTTTCAGCTGTTGCAAACCTGCCAGCATGTCTTCCGTTACACGGTTTTCGTACAAAGAAGGAAAAATACCTTCCAGTAGCATGGCGACGGGTTGCCCCGGCTTATCAAATTTGGTAGCGTCGAGGTCGTAGCGCAAAAAGTCAAAATTCATTTCCAACGGAATATATTGCAAGCGGCTGTTGGGCGACGAAGTTAGTAAAACGGTTTTTTGTACTTCGGTTTTGGTGCGTACGGTTGTGTCTATTGTGCTGGCATACAGCAAGTTAAGGATACCCAAGCCTTTCACTATCGGATGCGTGGACGTAGGCGCCACCACAAGATGGTACGGGTAGCGAAAGTAGTCGAATTGAGGAGCATTGCCCAGCATACCAGTGGCTAAGGGGATGCGAGAGCAGCGCATGTCGAGGATAAGATTGGGCTGAATACGAATGCCATATTTGAAAAGCAGGTCGTCGAGTTGCAAATTATATTCCTGCGGAAAAAACGTACCCCGCCGCAGGCTGTCAAGATCCACGTTGAGCTGGTCAATGAGCCAAAGCACCTTGCCGCCGTTCATCACGTATTGGTCTATCTTAAATTTGTCTTGCTCTGAGAAACCCGCACGCGGCTTGGCTACCACCAGCACCGACAGCTCTTCGGCGGGTATGCGCACCAAGCTATCGAGGCGCAGGCGCCCCACTTCATAAAATTGCCGGAGGGTAATTTCCAGATCGGCGGTTTCAATGGGTGATAGCTCACCGTGCCCAGTGGTGAAGGCAACGACCGGCCGCAGCGGCGCGCGGAGTTTCTGAATGGCATTGGCAATTTGATATTCGAGCAACGCGATGGAGTTGTTGAGTACAATATCCGGGGGCATTCCGGGCACTTCGTTGCCGAGCAATTTTACATTGGTACTGCGCCCTTTATAAAAAACCTGGGCGTAAGGATAAATTAATTGTACGCTGGTCTGGTCTTTGTCTTTCACGCGCAAGGACACAGGCACCACGCCTTCTTCGCGCAGCAGTTCTCGCCGGGCGTTTATCTCTTCGGTACTTCCCACGGAGGGGTCTTCAAAAGCGTATTCTATATAGCCGGAGACACTGCGAAAATCATCGAGCAACTCGCGGGTGGCGGTTTGCAGGCGTTTGAATCCTGCCGGAAAATTGCCGTCGAGCAAAACGCGCACATACACTACATCATCCAGCTCACGCAGCAGGTTTTTGGTGGTGGGCGTGAGCGTGAAGCGCTTGTCTTCCGTCAGATCGAGGGTAGTATAAAAAGCCCGCTCGCCCAATCGTGCGTTAGCCAGAATGTTAATAAAAATAATAATACCAGAAAGCAGCGCCAGATTGAGTAGCGACTGCACCCGCTTAGGGTTGATATGTTTTTTTTTGTCAGCCATATTTTCCTGTCAAAAAGTAAATATCTGTTGTAAGTTATTATAATGCTGTTTGCTATTGGCTGTTCGCTTTTCGCAACACGAATAATTGGCAATGAAATTTTTATCAAAATTTTGGTAATGGGTCAGAATGGTGTATAAAATGTCATAAATCTTTAAGGTTTGCAACATCTAAAAAGTAAAACAACTGATTTGACCCACGACCAAGATTTTTTAAATAACAATGTTCCATTATTTATCGTGCGATACTTTTACATTTTACATTTAATATTTTGTGGTTTAATTTGTGTAATAATTTCATAATAATTCACATTACCATTTTCGCCTTTCCATTGAAGTGAGTGTTAATATAATAAAAAATGCAGTGAGTGAAATAAAGTAAATAACATCCCGCGAATCTATGATGCCCCGGCTAATGGATTTGTAATGATATTCTATACCGAGCATTTGTACCAGCACATCGGATTTGCCAACAAAAATGGGTAGCCGACTAAATAAATCGAAGCCCCAGTGAATGAAAAAACACAGAAATGTAGCGAAAATAAAAGCGACAATCTGATTGGCTGTGAGCGAAGAAGCGAACAAACCGATAGACACAAACGCGCCGCCGAGCAGCACCAGCCCAATGTAAGAACCAGCAATAGCGCCCGAATCGAGATTGCCCTTGGGTGCACCGAGTTGATACACCGTGTAATAATACAATAGCGTAGGTAGAATAGCGAAAACGACTAACATAAGACAGGCAAAAAATTTACCCAGCACGATGGCTAAGTCACTCACCGGTTTGGTCGCCAATAGTTCGATGGTGCCGGTTTGCTGCTCTTCGGCAAAGGAGCGCATAGTAATAGCCGGAATCAAAAAAGCAAAAATCATGGGCGCTACACTAAATAACTGATCGAGTGTGGCATAATTATATTGTAATAAACTGGTGTCAGGAAACACAAACAACACCAATCCCAGCGCCGTAAGAAACACCCCGATGACGATATAGCCAATTAACGAACTAAAAAAAGTATTCACTTCCTTGAGAAAAATACTGCGCATACGATTCTGCTTGTTTTTAAATTTTTTAGATGCCAGATTTTAGATATTAGATAATAGATGATAGATGCCAGATGCCAGATTTTGAGATGCCAGACTTTAGGGCGGGACGCTGTTCGCTATTTGCTGTTCGCTGTTTGCTGTTCGCCCCCCTCTAACCCCTCTACCTTCTAACCCTTCTAAACCCTATTCCCCTATACACCCTATTCCCCCTATACCCCCTATACCCCTATTCCCCATCAATCCCCCGTTTTCAGATACACCTTGCTCCGATCGGCATAAATCAGTAGGCACTGAAAGAGCTTCTCTTCGGCATCCTCCGGCGATAGGTCGCGCACAGCCCGCCAGAGCTGGCGATCGTCCTGGATCCAGTCGAGAAAGTTAGCGACGGTAAAATCCACGATAGTACCATCTTCCCAGTGCAGCATCTGCTCGCGCTCCACGGTGCGTTCCACGGGCACGATGCCTTGCCGAAAGGCTCGGCCATTGAGCGGATTGTAGGCTTTTACTTCTTTCATTTCGGTAATGATGGTCTTGTATTTGAAATAGGAAATTTTGCCGCGCACGCGCAAACCCGCAAATACCGTTGCTGACTCGGTTACTTCGCCCTCCGGCAGCCGGATGTAAGGAATGCCTCCGATACAAATACCCCAGACTTGGCTGAGGTCGAGTAGTTGTTGGTCTTTGCGGATACGCTCTACTTGTGCAATGAAGCCTTCATCGCTGGTGGCCATGCGCGCGCTTACTTCTTCCCAGCGGTAGGTGGGGCGGTTTTGTTGCAAATCGGTAAAATCCAGATAGATACCATCCTGAAACTTGAAGTTTTTGGTCAACAATAGGCTGTCGGAATAGGCAGCGGCCCGCCCGATAATGAACAAACAAGCAACAGAAAGTAGCCAAAATCTGAATTTCATATAGGATAATCAAGGTTTTGCAACAAGCCAATCAATGGTTTTTTACTGGTCAGCAGTCAATTGGTGAAACACATCTTCCACGCTGGAGGTTTCCTTGCGCATTTCAAGTAAGGTCAATTGGTGCTTAGCGGCAAAAGCACTTATGCCCGACCGTATGTCGGTAGTAGCTGGCGCGATGAGCTGCCACCGATTTTTGCCGAGGTCTTTCACTTGTTGCACGCCAGAGATACCAGACAGCAGCTTTTTATCTGTTTTTTCTGCAAATTCTACTGTAATAATGGTCGCGCCCTTGATGCGGTTTTGTAAAGTTTCGATAGAATCGTCGGCTACAATTTTACCTCGGTTGATAATGACAACCCGGTCGCAAAGCGCCTGCACCTCCTGCATGATGTGCGTAGAAAAAATGACCGTTTTTTGCCGGCCCAATTGTTTAATCAGGTTGCGAATTTCTGCCAATTGATTGGGGTCCAGCCCAGATGTAGGTTCATCCAGAATCAGCACCTGCGGATCGTGCAGCATGGCTTGGGCCAGCCCTACGCGTTGCCGATAACCTTTGGACAAAGCACCGATGATTTTGCCTTGCTCGCGCTCCAGCCCGGTCATTTGTATCAGCTCGTCCACGCGCTGGCGGGTATTGCGCAACCCGTGCAAGCGGGCTACAAAACCAAGATACTCCTTGACGTACAAGTCGTTGTACAAAGGGTTGTGCTCTGGCAGATAACCAATTTGCTGCCGCACGGCCATAGTATCTTTGGCCACATCGTAGCCACAAACGCGCACTTCGCCGTCGGTTTGGGGGATGAAGCAGGTCACGATTTTCATCGTGGTGGTCTTGCCTGCACCATTTGGACCCAGAAATCCCAGCACTTCGCCGGGTTTAGCCTCAAAGCTCACATGGTCCACTGCGCGCTGGGTGCCATATATTTTGGTCAGGTTTTTTACAATCACACTCATGTTTACTGATTTACACAGCCAGCTTTCTAAACGCGTTTGATGACTTGTCTATTTTGCCGGGTTTGGTATCTTGCATGGCAAAGCTACAAATTTCTGGATTAAGGGTGAACGGTTTATTGAAGTAGTGGTTTACTGGAAGATTGATAAGCAAATACGAATCGAAAACAAAACAAATGCGTGGAAAACACATGAATGTTATTGAAATTCTTTCCCAACTGGTTGCTTTTCCAGTGTTGGGTGGTCAGAGTAACTTGACGATTTTGCAATGGATACAAGCGTACCTGCGCCAACATGGCGTGGAGTATCACCTCGTGCCCAACGAAGACGGTACGAAAGCCTCCTTGCACTGCCGCATCGGGCCGGCGGTAGATGGCGGCGTGATCCTGTCGGGGCACATGGATGTGGTGCCCGTAGCGGGGCAAGATTGGCAAACGGATCCTTTCACCTTAGTAGAAAAAGCCGATAAACTCTATGCCCGTGGCTCGGCAGATATGAAGGGCTTTATAGCCTGTTGCTTAGCCTGCCTCCCGGAAATGCTGCAAGCGCCTTTGCAAAAGCCGATTTATTTTGCTTTTTCTTATGATGAAGAAATTGGTTGCCTCGCCGGGCCCGCTTTGGTCGAGCACATTAAGGCTAGCTATACCGAGCAACCTGCCTACGCCATCATTGGCGAGCCGTCTATGTTACAAGCCGTTGTGGGTCAGAAAGGTATCTGCATTTTTGAAACTACGGTGCATGGCTCTGCGGGGCACAGTAGCCGCATTCGGCAGGAGGTCAGCGCCGTGCACGAAGCGGCCCGCCTCATCCTGTGGCTGGAAGACAAAATGGAGCAGTTGATTGCGGCCGGACATACGGACGAGCGCTTTACGCCGCCCCACTCTTCGCTGCATTCGGGGGTTATTCAAGGGGGTATTGCACCCAATGTCATTGCCGATCGCTGCTCTTTTCACTGGGATGTACGGGTCATTCCGCAAGATTCAGTAGCAAATATTTTGGCAGATTTCGAGACTCACTGCCGCGAGCGGGAGTTGTTCCTGCGCCAACGCTATCCGGGTTTTCGCATCATCACCACCGAGCACCATCCGCCAGTGCCACCTTTGGATACGCCGGAACACCTGCCAGTGGTGGACTTCATTCGTCAGCTTAGCGGGCAGCACCTATTACAAACAGTAGCCTACGCGGCCGAGGCAGGCCAGTTTGCCGAAGGTGGTTTTCAAACGGTTATCTGCGGGCCGGGCAATATTGCGCAAGCGCATCGGGCCAATGAATTTATCAGCAAGGAGCAGTTGGCAAAAGGTGAGGAATTTGTTCGGCGATTGATAGCCGCTTTGAGCATTTGAGCAAAATTATGGTATCAGACTTGTCGTAAAGTGACCATCGTCATTGTTAGAATAGAGCACCATCCCGATCTTGCATTTGCAACATTCAGCGAATAATCTTTGCCGTTGGTCGAAAAAAAGCGTTCGTTGGTCGAGCAAGATTGAGAATAACCGTGCAATGGAATTATTTTTGACCAACCGTTCATTCAAAAAATTATGTCGCCCAAAACAAAAGAACAATTTGAGTCCATCCGGCAGCGAAGCCGAGATACGATCAAGCAAACGGCGCTGGAGTTGTTTGGCCGACAAGGTTATCACAGCACTTCCATCAGTGCCATTGCGAAAGCGGCGGGTGTTTCTAAAGGCTTGATGTACAATTACTTCGAGAGCAAGGAAGCCCTGTTGGTTGAAATTATGACCGAGGTGATTGCTACCGGTATGCAGCTGCTGGACGACGCGCTGGCGGTCAGCGAAGTGCCTTTCGAGCAGTTGGAAGCCCTACTCAACCGCACGGTCGCTTGGGTACAATCCAACGAGCACAATTGGCGACTGCTTACATCTTTGGCCTTTCAGCCCGATGTGCAGGAGATGCTGCGCCCCGTCACCAAAGTCCAGGAAGAAGCAGCAATTGCTAAAATGCTGCCTTTGTTTGAGCGCCTCGGTGTAGCGAATCCACTGGGGGAGCTGCTGCTCTACAGTGCTATGACCGACGGCGTGATGCTGCAATATTTGCAATTGGGCGAAGACTATCCCTTGGCGGTAATGAAAGAATTGATTTTGGAAAGATATAGGATAGGGGGGGAATAGGGTGTATGGGGTGTATGGGGGAATAGGGGTATAGGGGGAATAGGGTGTATAGGGGAAATGGATTGATGGGTTGAATGGGGAAATAGGACAAATTGGGGAATAACTACGCAACCACGAAACCGTTCAGTCATAAATTTTTGAAAATCAATTGAATACAAATAACAATAAACAAACAAAAAACAATGAGAACTTACCTGATGGTGCTGGCGCTTTGTGTCGTCGGCTTGCTGAATGGAACGGCGCAAAGTGGGCTTTCGGCAAAGGAGATTGTAGCGAAAGCAGATGAAAAACTGCGGGGTCAATCGAGCATTGCAGAAATCAAAATGACCATTGTGCGGCCTTCGTGGCAACGCGAAATGAGCTTAAAGTCGTGGTCGCTCGGCGATGCGTACAGCCTGATACTCGTCACCGCGCCCGCCCGCGACCGAGGCACGGCTTTCCTCAAGCGCAACCGGGAAATCTGGAACTGGCAGCCCACCATTGACCGCACGATTAAAATGCCGCCCTCGATGATGTCGCAATCGTGGATGGGTTCGGATTTTACCAACGACGACCTCGTGCGCGAGTCATCAACGGTGAATGACTATATTCACAAACTGCTTGGCTCAGAAAAAATAGACGGCCGCGACTGCTATCGCCTCGAATTGGTACCCACCGAAAAGGCGGCCGTAGTTTGGGGAAAGGTCTTGCTTTGGATTGATAAACAGGACTTTATGCAGCTAAAAACGGAGTTTTATGATGAAGATGGCTATTTAGTAAACACCATGCTCGGCAAAGATGTAAAAACCCTCGGGGGCAAGCTGCTGCCCGCTCGCCTCGAAGTCATCCCGGCTGATAAACCGAACCACAAAACCATTATTGAATACAGTACGCTCGAATTTGACAAACCGATTAAAACGGATTTTTTTTCGGTGCAAAATATGAAGCGGGTAAGGTAGTAGGGATGGGTTGAATGGGGGGAATAGGGGGAATAGGGGGAATAGGGGGAATAGGGGGAAACATATAGCCATACAACAGTGAAACTTTGAAACCATAAAACAACAACGATGATCATCAAATTGGCTTGGCGGAATATCTGGCGCAACAAGCGCCGCACGTACATCACGGTGGCATCCATTCTGTTTGCGGTGCTGCTGGCTTCGTTCATGGAGTCATTGCAAAAAGGTGCTTGGAACAATATGATCAGCAATGTGGTCAATTTTTACTTTGGCTACGCGCAAATTCATACCAAAGGCTACTGGGAAGAGCAATCCATTGACGAAGCTTTTGCCTACACCGACGATTTGCAGCGCACGCTCGCGGGTATCCCACAGGTGAAAGCGGTACTACCGCGCATCGAGTCGTTTGCATTGGCTTCTACGGGCAATACCACCACCGGCGCATTAGTCGTTGGCATTGCACCAAAGGTAGAAAACGGGATGACCCAACTGCGCAGTCGCCTCACGGAGGGTGCTTACCTTACCGATACAGACGAAGCGGTGCTGGTGGCTGCTGGCCTCGCCGAAAACCTCAAACTCCGCCTCGGCGACACCTTAGTACTCGTAAGCCAGGGCTATCGCGGCGTGAATGCTGCCGGCAAGTACCCGGTGAAAGGCATCGTACATTTTGGCTCACCGGAGCTGAACAAGCAAATGGTCTATCTACCGCTCGCAGCGGCGCAGTGGTTTTATGGCGCAGAAGGGCTGCTTACTTCACTGGCCTTGCACATTGAGCATCCGCGCGACATCCGCCCAGCGGTGCAAGCGCTGAAATCACAACTGGACTTAGAGCAATACGAAGTGCTCGATTGGGAGGAGATGCTACCCGACCTTGTGCAGGCCAAAGCCCTCGATTCGGCGGGCAATTACATCGTCTATTTTATCCTTTATCTCATCATTGCCTTTGGTATTTTTGGCACCATTCTGATGATGACCAAAGAGCGCGCTTACGAATTTGGCGTGCTGGTAGCCATTGGTATGAAACGGCTGCGGCTGGCAGCTACGGTGTGGATAGAGGTAATTATGCTGGGCTTGCTGGGGGCGCTGCTGGGCATTTTGGCAAGCATTCCGGTGGTCGCTTATTTTCATAAAAATCCGTTGCGCTTTTCCGGCGATTATGCAGTCGCTATGGAAAAATACGGTTTTGAACCCATTTTTCCAGCAGAATTTAACTTGCATATTTTTGTACTGCAAGCTATCATCGTATTAATATTGACTGCCTTATTGGCAATGTATCCAATATTGAAAATCAGACGATTACAACCAGTAGAAGCCATGCGCAGTTGATTTTGGCTGTAAAAAAACATTCCAAACGGCGGTGTTTGCTTATTGCTCCGATTGCTTGCGCAAAAATTCCTGGATAATTTCTTCCTCGCTTTTGCCAAGGTTTTCTAAGGAAAAACGGGCGCTGGCGGCTAATTCGTCGTCCGGGTATTTTTCTAAAAAAGCTTCGTACAATTCTTTGGCTGCCTCCAACTGCCCCAGCCGGTCGTCGAGCGTAAAAGCCCGCATAAACAGCACCTGCGCCGACTTTTCATAAGCGGGGTATTGCTCATTAATCCGCTCAAAAAGCTGGAGGCATTGGGCATAATCGCCCATAGCGCCTGCCACATCGCCTGCCTGAAAAAGCAACTCCGGTGCCCGTGTATCCTTTGGTAAGAAAGTCGCCAGCACTTCCGCTGACCAGATGAATTCCTGTGCCGCCTGAGCATTCACGCGCCCCGTCCTCTCATTGAATACCTGCGCACGCAGTTGTTGCATGCGCTCGTCGAAGGTGCCCCACTCGGTTTTCGTACGCGCTTGGAGCGTCTCATCTGCTGAATAAACTTGTTGCGCCATTTGGTAAACACTGCGAGCTGCCTCATACGCCTGCAATTTTTCTTCATAGACAGCGGCCAGCAGCAGCGCTGCTTCGGGCGCGCGCGCACTCGTAGGGTAGGTTTGCAACCATTCCAACAGCAGGCGCGTGGCGGGTTCGTGCTGCCCAAGTCTGCTCATTAATCTGGCTTTATCGTATTGGTACGCTTCATCCGCACCATATTTTTGTAAATAAACCTCGTAAAGCGTAAGCAATGCTTCGGCCTGCCCGACCTCAAATTGTTTGTCTAAGGCTTGAGCCAGCCGCCCAATGGCTTGCTGTTGCTGTTTTTGCTCGTTTTGGCAGGCGGTTAGGGAAATCAACAACAGTGGCACGAAAAACAGCATTATTCGATGGATGCGACTAACCATAATTTTATTTTTGAGTATCGGATTTCGAGATAAATAATGGGATATTGTTATTGGTTATTTGGAACAGGGTTTAGAGGGTTTAGAGGGATGACCGCATCTAACTTCTATCGGCTATTATCTAAAATTTATCTGTTGATAATCAGTGATTTGTGTTTTTTTACTAAAAAAACAATTACGTCCGAGCATTTGGAGGATACCGGGCAATTGTGCTAAGCCAAGATATCAATTTTACCAAACGGGCACTGATTGCTTACATTTTTTTACCTACAAAAAGCACATATTCCCACACGCCGCCGTAGGCTGGCTTTACCTCTTCCACTAAGGGGGTGAATTCGCTTTGTAGCAATGGCAACAGGTGGCTGTCCATGCGCACGTGATTGTTGCCCATGTGTCGTTTGAACCAGCCGAAACGCGAATTATGAAAGTCCACCACGGCGATAGCACCACCGGGCTTGAGGTCAGCTTTGGCCTTGAGTATCAGGTCGCGCCACTGTGGGTTGATCATCGTCAGAGAATAGGAAAACAGTATCGCATCTACTTGATTGGCAAATGCCGTTTCTTCTGGGGTGTAGGGCTTTTCTACGAGGGCAATGCGCTCGCCAAAAGATTTGGTGTTCTTTTTGGATTGTGCAATCATATCACCCGAGACGTCCAGGCCGGTCAGCCGGGCATTCGGAAAAATGCGCGCCAGCCGCGACAAATTGTACCCTGTGCCACAGCCAATTTCCAAAATATGAATGGCCGCTTTGTCCGGGAAAGGCAATAGTTTTAGGATGCGCCGGCGGCCAAACAAAAAAGTCCAACGCGTGGCGTCATAAATTTTGGATTGTAGGCGATAGTAGCGCCGCATTGTTTGATTTTGCGCAGCTATATCTTCGGTAAAGTTGGTGTTTTTCAAATGTTTACAAATTTTACTTATAGTATCATAAAATTGCTTTTGCCAATTGCACTTATTTTACAATGCCCATATACACACTGGCGTAGGTGCCCACTCGGTCTTGTTCGTGCATTTCAAGGGTTTTTTCGCGTTCAAATTCGACGGCGTCGAGCACAAAATCCGGGAAAAAGTCAATTTGCTCGGCGGCGGAGCGCAGCAGGATGCGCGTACCGGGGCGGCTATTTTGCAAAATAAGCAGCCACTCCTCTTCCAAAGCCGGGCGGTTATTGGCCGCCAGCCAGTCTTGGTGGTCAAGCAGGATATAATGCGAGTACGCTTTCGGGTTTTCGCGCAAAAACTGGCTGATGGTGCAGGTATTCGTATTGATTTTGCTTGCCCGGTTGCGAAGGGTATCGAAATTTTCGCGCTTCAAATAAGACGGGCTGCACGCTTCGGTGTAGGAGCCATTCAGATACAAACGCCAGAAATAATTGTCGTGCAAGTCCATTTTGGTAAATACCTTGCGCAAGCTCTCCTGCACATAGCCCAAGGCGCCGCGCTCGTACTTGTCAATGAACAGCTCCTGCTGGCTGCGGGGCACCCCCACCAAGCTCATGGTGACGTGCCGATTGATCACCCATTCTATCAGCTTGTTGAGTAGCTTGCGCTCTATTTCGTAATATATAGCCGACTGGCGTTCAATGTTTTCTGCTTCAAACATTTGCTGCACCTTATCGTACAGGTTGCGTTGGGCTTTCAGATATTGGTGCGTCAGCCAGGCGAACGTGCCCGAAGTGCCGTAGTGGTAAAAGCTTTTGCGAATGCCCTTGCCATTAAAAAAATTCAGGTTTTTGTCCCAATAACGCTGCGCGAATTCGGGTAGTTCCGGACGAATTTTTTCTTGATACAAGGCTTTCACGTCGCGGTGAGCGCCTTTGCCAAAAAGTGCGAAGAGGTCTGCAAAATCACCGGTTTTGAAAGTAGCCAGCTTGAGTTGCAACAGCGCATTCTGACGCGGGTTCACATCCACGCAGTTGATCTGGCGTGGGTCGTCGAGCAGATAATCCAGCGCATTGCAGCCCGCACTAGTGATCATTACGATTTCGCTGTCGGCGTCAAATTCGAGCAGCTCTCGGTCGCACCGGGGGTCTTCCCAGCAGGTATTATAAACAAGGTTTTTAGTGTGTACCTGTCTGAAAACCCAGTCTCTCAGTTCGTTTAGTTTGTCCACTTTACCTGGATTTATAGCTTTTAGCAACATGGATAATACTTTGTTTGGGAATGAATACAGCGCAAAGTTAATAAAACGACCATTTTTTATACATAAAAAGTGTGTACGGACTATTTCTGCTGTGCATTGAGCGGCACAGCTGCGGCCGAGCTTTGTTTTAAATAGCGATAAATATCCGTTTGGGCGCGCTGGGCGGGGGTCAGGGGTAGTGCCAATCGGTAGTTATTATCTTGCGAAGCATCTATTCGCCTAGCTTTGGTATTGTCGTGCCATTGTAGCTCAAGGAGGCTACGTAGCTCGGCGGCCAATGCTGGGTCAAGCACCGGTACAGCCACTTCCACGCGCCGGTCGAGGTTGCGGGTCATCCAATCAGCGGAAGCGAGATAGACTGCTTCTTGCCCATCGTTGGCAAACACATACACGCGCGCGTGCTCCAAAAAGCGATCAATGATGCTAATCACCTCGATGTGTTCGCTCATACCCGCTACGCCTGGTATCAAGCAGCAGATGCCGCGCACTATGATCCGGATTTGTACGCCCGCTTGGCTGGCCCGATAGAGTTTGTCTATCATGCCGTGATCTTCGAGGCTGTTCATTTTCAGGAGTATCCGGGCAGGTTTGCCTGCATGGGCATGAGCAATTTCCCGATCTATCATTTCTACAAAACGCTGCCGCAGCGTGAAGGGGGCTACGAGTAGTTGTTTGCAGGTCGGCACAATAATTTTGCGCTCTAAAAGTGCAAAAACCTGCGCTACTTCATTGGCGAGGTACGGTGCGGCGGTCAGTAAGGCATGGTCGGTATAAAGTTCGGCGTTTTTTTCATTGAAATTGCCAGTGCCAATGTAAGCGTAGTGTTGCAATACTGCTTCTTGCCGGCTCACGAGCAGCAGCTTGGCGTGCACCTTGATGCCCGGATAGCTGTAAAAAACCTGCGCTCCGGCCGCGCTCAGCGCATCGCCCCAGTGCAGATTGGCGGCTTCGTCAAAACGGGCTTTCGCTTCAATAAAAACGACAACCTGTTTTTGTTGTTGGCAGGCTTGTAGCAATGCTTCAATCACCGATGATTTAGCGGCCACGCGGTACAAGGTGATTTTGATGGTGGTCACGAGCGGGTCATTGGCGGCTTCCCGAATCAATTGCGGAACATACTCAAACCGTTGATACGGAAAATGGAGCAGCACGTCTTGCTTTTGCAAAACTTCGAGCAGTGAAGGCGCCCCCTCCAACACGGGGTGGGGGAGCGGCGGCAGGGGAGTGTCGTGCAATTGTGCATTGCCAGTCGGGTTCGGAAACCGGAAAAAATCATTAAAATTGTGATAACGGGCACCGGGTATCAGGTCGTCTTTATTCAGGTCGAGCCGGGTGGTGAGCCATTCGAGCAGCGGCAGGGGCATTTCCTGATCGAAGAGCAGGCGGGTAGGCAGCCCGATGTCGCGTTTGGTAAGGCTTTTTTTGATTTTTTCTAATAAATCTCCAGCATATTCATCTTCGATATACAGTTCGGCATCGCGGGAGAGCTTAATGGCGTAGGCACCGGCCACGGGTTGCTGAAATATTTCCGGGAGCCCGGCGCGCAGCAAGTCGTCGAGAAAAGTAACCGCATACTGTCCGGCCTCGCTCGGCAGCACCACGAAACGAGGCAACTTATCAGATGGGATATTGACAATGGCGCGGATAGCTCGTTCTTCGACCAATTCTACTACAAAATAAAGCGCTGCATTTTCTAAAAAAGGCAGTTCGCCGGTTTCGTTCACAATAATGGGGTGCAAATGCGGGTAGATTTTTTCAAAAAAATACTGACGGGCAAACCGCTGCTGGTCGCTGCTGTAAGCCTCTTGCCGAACGATGAAAATACCTTGCGCCTCCAGCGCGGGTAAAATTTCTGCCCGGAAAATGGCACCAAATTCCTGCTGCTGCTGTTGTACGATTCGTCGGATTTGCTTCAGCTCTTTTTTGGGCCTTAGGTCGAGCAATTCCCGGCGGGTTTTCTTTTTTAATTCCTTGAAACTGCGCAACGAAGCGACCCGAACCCGGTAAAATTCGTCGAGATTAGAGCTGTAAATCGCCAGAAACTTGATTCGCTCGTACAGCGGCACAGTGGGGTCTTTGGCTTCTTGCAGCACGCGGTGGTTGAACATAAGCCAACTGACATCCCGGGAGAAATATTCGTAGGAAAACATGCACTGTTTTTCTGCCAAAGATAGCAAAAGGGCTGGCATTTCCAGCCGCTGGCTCAAGGGAGAGCGACTTCTTCCTTGCCGGTGAGTTCTTTGCCGATAAACTTCAGAATGTGGGCTCGAATTAGCTCGCGTACCTGCCGAAAGGCTTCGATGGGCGGCGGTTGTACTTCGGAAAGTGCCGAGGGATTGGGAATGTGCAATGGATAGATATGGTTGCTGGTGAAAAGCTCGGAAAAATCGTTGGGCTGCCCGTCGTGCAGGTCAATTACATAATCAAAATGTGCATTTTTGAAGCTTTCGAGCGGTTGAGCTACCTGCCAAGTCATCTCAATGCTGTCTTCGGTCATTACTTTTATGGCCAGCGGGTGCACGTCGCCCTGAGCAAGTACAGCACTGAAATATTGCGCTTTGCCTTCGCCATAAAATTGCAGATAACCCTCAGCCATTTGGCTTCGACAAGCATTACCGGCGGATACTACCAGGACCCGTTTCATGCAGAAAAGTTTACAGAGAATTAATGTAAAATTAATACATTCGGTTCAATTCTGCTCCTCGTTGTAGCTGGAAAACCTTCATTGGCGCGAAAGCACTACCTTTGAATAGGAATTTTTTTGGAACGTTAGTTTTCCAAAAGTTTGATTAACAAATTTTTATAGATAAAGATATTATTTAAATTAATTGACAATTGCAAGAAATAAAAATGAATAAACCGGAAGAGAAAATAGATGGATGCGCCAACAAAAAAAGCCCGATGCGCTGTGCATTGAGCTTCTAATCTAGTAGTGCCGAAGATGGGACTCGAACCCATACGCCCGTGAAGACACACGCCCCTGAAACGTGCGCGTCTACCAATTCCGCCACTTCGGCTGTTGTAAAGTAGGGTGTTGAAAGTCGCTTTGCCAAAAATGAGTACCGAAGGTGGGACTCGAACCCACACGATGTTGCCATCACTGGATTTTGAATCCAGCGCGTCTACCAGTTCCGCCACTTCGGCTTGACAAGGGCACTTTTATTTTTCAAAAAGTGTGCGCAAAGATATTGGCAATAGTTGAATTTTTCATGCAGTGCCCACAGATTTTTTTTCATCCTACTACCTTTTTGGGCTAATGCGGGGCGAATTTAGCCAAATTTTCCTGAATGCGCAATAAGTATCGCTTTTTTAGATAAAAATCGCGCACCGCAGAAAGTTCCGTCGGGTCGGCTTTTTTATCGTCGTATTGCTCGATGATGTGCGCCACTTGCTCGAAAGCAGCTTTTTCATGGTGCTCCAGCTCCTGCACAGCTTTTTGGTACAGGGCAGCATCGAAGTCCAATTCTAACTCCATGAGCACCTCGTTGAGTTCCATCATTTCCATCAGAAAATTCTGCGGAATTTCGTTTTGCCCCTCTTCGGCCAGCGCGCCCCGCAGCCGGAGCAGATAGGCCACGCGGCGATCGAAGTCGGTCAACGTTTGATAGGCTTCATTATTAAAGGTGGACAATTCGAGGATTTCGGCCTGCTTTTCGTCTGATTCGAGTGTATAAAAATCTGGATGGTAGCGCCTGCTTCGTTCATAGAAACCTTGCTTGAGCTTTGCTTCATCTATTTTGAAAGCGACGGGCAGGTCAAAAAATTCAAAGTAGTTCATACCACATGTATTATAAGCCTATCGCCCGAAAAAGCCTTTGATGGCATTCCAGATGTCTAACCCATTGGCATATACAATCAGCCCCAGCACTAAGATGAACCCGAAAGTAGTGGCGTATTCTAAAAACTTGTCGCTGGGCTTGCGGCCGCTTACCATTTCGTACAATAGAAACATAACGTGCCCGCCGTCGAGTGCCGGGATGGGCAGCAGATTCATAAAAGCCAGAATGAGTGAGAGGATAGCCGTCATGAGCCAGAAACGCTCCCAGACCCACTCGCCGCCAAACATACCGCCAATGGAGCCAAGCCCGCCGAGACTTTCCGAGACCTTGATGCGCCCTTTGAACATCTGCCCGAAAGCTTTGAGCTGGTCGTTGAGGAAGCCTAAGCCTTTGGTAACACCAAGGGGCAGGGCCTGAGCAAGACTATATTCCTGGCGGCGGGTTTCAAAATAATGGCTGAGGCCTTTGGCCATTACACCAATGGTGCCGGCTTCGGTAGTGGTGAGTGCTACTTGTAGCGAATCGCTTTGGTTGCGCAGCAGGGTTAAGGTTACCTCTTGGTTTTTGTGTGTGCGTGCAAGTCGTTGAAAATCAGTAAAATAAGGCGTGGCTACTTCGTTAAAACCAATAATTCGGTCATTCGGCTGCAAACCAGCTTGCTCGGCGGGCGAGTTTTTGGCTACTGCATCCACCTCAAAAGGCGTGCGTGCCCCGAACAGCAGTCGGTTTTTGGTTTCGCGGCTCGATAGGATGCTCACAAATTTTTCGTCCACTGGGATGCGCACCGTTTCGCCGTCGCGCTCCACTTTGATATTATCGGCATTGTTAATAATAATCTCGCGGATAACGAGGCGATCGTTGAACTTCACGAAAGGCGCATCACCTACCGAGAGCACTTTGTCGCCATCTTGCAAGCCCATTTCCATGCCAAGCGAATCTACAAAAATGCCGTATTTCACGTTTTCACTTGGCAAGTACGCTTCGCCCCAGACCCAAAGTACCATTGCATACAGCAAAAAGCCGAGGATAAAATTGACCGTCACACCGCCCAGCATGATGATCAGGCGTTGCCAGGCTGGCTTGGAGCGAAACTCCCAGGGCTGCGGCGGTTGTTTCATTTGCTCGGTGTCCATGCTTTCGTCTATCATGCCCGCTATCTTCACGTAGCCACCCAAAGGTAGCCACCCGATACCGTACTCCGTAGCGTCTTTTTGGTCTTCTGGATAGTCCTTGTTTTTATTGAAAATACTGGCTACACTCCACGAGCCATTTACCTTTCGGGCTTTAAATAGTGCAAACCAGGGGTCGAAAAATAAGTAAAATTTTTCTACGCGAGTATTGAACCAGCGTGCCGGCATGAAGTGCCCCAGTTCGTGCAGCGTGACCAAAATCATGAGGCTCAGCATCAGCTGCCCGGCCATAATCAAAATATCCATGTAAAAATTGTTGATGGTTTATAAACGCTTGTCCATTATTTTCTGAAAGGAAAGGACTTTTCAGGTTTTCCGTTGCTTTTTTCTGAAAACTTCTTAGAAAAACGTTTTTTTTGCTTTTGTGTTGACTTCTGCCGACCAAAGGTACAGCATTTTTCGCTTTGCCTCGGTTTTTTTGCGACCAATGCACCGTTTTTGGTCTTTCTACCCCACATGCCATATGCTTATTCGGCGCTCAATTTTTTACTGCCCGCCACTTGTTATTTAAGGCGGCTATCAAATTATTACAAAACAATGAACCTTTTCTATACTACTGATATTCAAGGCGATGAAGCATTTTTGCAAGAGGAAGAGGCACGCCATTGCACACAAGTGCTACGGATGCGCGTGGGGGATTTGATTCATTTTGTGGATGGGCAGGGCAATTTCTACGAAGGACAAATTGCAGGCATTGCAAAGAAAACCTGTACGATTCAAATTGAGCAGCGCCGCCCTGAGCCGGGCCGACCGTTTGGGGTGCATATTGCCATAGCACCCACCAAAAATATAGACCGGTTTGAATGGTTTTTAGAAAAAGCGACCGAAATCGGGATTGATGCCATCACGCCGCTGCTGTGCGCGCATTCTGAACGCCGACAACTGCGCCCAGACCGGCTGGAAAAAGTGCTGGTAGCCGCTATGAAACAATCGCTCAAAGCTAATCTTCCGGTATTATATCCATTGACTACTTTTGAAACTTTTGTAACACAAGCTACTGATTATAAAAAGATTATCGCTTGGCTAAGCACGCCGCCACAGCCGCTTCTGCAACGAATTTGTACACCCGATGAAAAAGTGCTGGTGCTAATCGGGCCGGAGGGCGATTTTTCAGCAAAAGAAATCGAGTACGCTTTGGAGCATGGTTTTGTAGGTGCAAGCCTCGGCAATAGCCGCCTGCGCACCGAAACGGCGGGCATGGTAGCTTGTCACACCTTGCATTTGTTGAATGCTTGAATCAGCCCCAGAGGAGTTTGCGCCCGCTATTGAGGTAGCGACGAATATTGAGCCAAAAGGCAACAAAAAGGTAGAAAATGAGCGGCGACCCTAGCGTAGCAAAAGAAATATAAATGAAATAAAGCCGCACCGTAGCCGAGGCGATGCCCATTTTTTCGCCGAGATAACTACATACGCCAAAGGCAGAGCGTTCGAGCAGGTGTTTGAGTTGTTGCATATCGTTGGGTACTTGAGTGCTGACAATCAATAGAAACATTCAATGGAATATCCGCCATTCTATATTTGGATGCAACTTATTTAGACCCATCAAGAATTTTTTTGTGCAGCATTATAACAGAATAAACGGTAAAGTGTTACAAAAAGTTGCCTGATTTTTTCAGTAGGGAACTGCCATTACGCTCAGGGCAGCAAGTCTATCAGTTTCGGATACACCTTTTCAATCTGCGCTTTCGGATGCGCTGGCTCTATCAAATCATGGTCGAGTTGCCATTCCTGCGGGAAAGCATACGTGGTGAGTGGCACTTCCCACCGACGCCAGCGGGCGCAGGTTTGTTCAGTCAAAGCATTATTCACCGCTGCATCATTCGGATTGGTGACTACAATCATCTGCCCGACCTGCGGCCTGCCCTTGCGAGCAGCAAAACTCAGGCGCAACAACTGTGCCAAGGCGCGTTTGGAGTAGCGCGGATAGCCATGCGGTACGCCGCCCTGTTCTTGCAATTGTTCGTTCCACCAGCCATAGCCATCGGGCAATACCGCGAAAATGTTCATCGCAGCAGCCGTCAAGGATGTAGGTACACTTTTGTAACCGAAAGCCGGTGAAATCAGCATCGCTATATCTAAGTCTTGTCGGTATCGGGCCGCGTAAGCCGCCACAACTCCACCTGCCGACAGCCCCGCCATTACAAGCGTATCGCCCAGCCCGCGACCAATGTCCATCACCATATGGGTATAGACAGCTAAATCGTTGGCGGTAAGCATACTATGCGCCTCGCTCATCCGATCTGCCAGCCCATGATAGGGCATCGGTGCCAGCAGTACATTGTAGCCTCGGTCGTACAATCGCTGCCCAAGCTCCCTGAATTGATGCGGGCAACTCGTGTAGCCGTGCACCAGAATAATCGCTTTCGCGGTGCGGCGGCCGTGGTCGAGCAATTGGCTGCGGCAAAGCGGATTCATAGCGTCGGCAGGTTCCTGTGTTTGCAGGGCAGTCAGCTTTTGCAAGGCTTCGGCGTGCGTAGTGGCAGGCTGTGGGGAGCTAACCGGTCGCACTAAGGACCAAGGTATCAGCGCCAGCACCAATAGGCACAGCAGCAAAGCGGGCAGCGTCCACCACCAGCGGCGGTAGTTGGGTGGGCAATAGGATGGTCGGGTTGGCATCATGTTTGCAAGATTTTCTCAATAATAACCAAAATTCTGGAGTCAGCAACAAAAATAGAAAACGTTTTTGGAGACCAAATTGATAAGGACAGGACAGAAGCACAAGGAATTTTTTATCTTGCCAGCAAAAAATGCTGACCTGTTTCTATCAGTCACGAGCAGAAATTCTTGTTGTAACCGACCCGGAAAAACTTGCCGAAATACCAGCGGAAGACATCATTTGGATAGACTTGTTCAATCCGACCGAAGCAGAAAAAAATGTGGTGGAGGCCAAATCGGGCACGGAGTTGTTCACGCGTCAAGAAGCTGAAGAAATCGAAAGCAGCTCCAAATATTTTGAAAATGACCGGGAAATCAATGCCAACCTAAACTACATCTACCGCAAAGAAGACAACATTTACACCACCGATCCGGTTTCGTTCATTCTCAAGGAGCGCCGCCTTATTACGCAGCGCAATATCCCGCTGCGCTCTTTCGAGGAGGTCAAGCGCATTGTGCGCAGCAGCCGCCGAGAGAAAATCTCCGGGTACAACATTTTTTTGCTGCTCTTTGAGGCACGCATTGACGTAGAAGCCGACTTTCTGGAAGACCTGTCCAAAAAAATCTATGCCGTAGGCAAAAACCTGGCGCTCGATAAGCAAATGCGCGAAAATGTACTCATTGAGGTGTATAATTTTCAGGAACTCACCATTCTTTTTCGGGAAAGTACCAGTGAACTAAAGCGCCTTTTTTCCTCCATTTTGAAAAGCGATTTTTTTCCAAAAGACGAATACGAAAAAATACGAGTGCTGCTAAAAGATGCTGACTCGCTACTGGGGCACACTTCCTTCAATTTTGAACGACTCGAATATTTGCAAAATACATTTCTCGGGCTGATCAATATTGAACAAAACAAGATTATCAAGATTTTTACGGTAGTAACCGTAGTGTTTATGCCGCCTACACTCATTGCTAGTATTTATGGTATGAATTTCGACATTATGCCCGAAATCCATTGGCAAATCGGCTATCCGCTGTCTTTGTCACTTATGGTAGTATCTTCGCTTATTACTTTATTCTTTTTCCGACGAAAGAAATGGCTTTAGAAAACGTTATAAATGATGGAACATTGCTATTTTGAGAATAGGAAAAATAGGGATATAAGGGAATGGGATGAATAGGGGAATAAGTTAAAGGGGTCTAAAATCTATCATCTATTATCTAAAGTCTATTATTGTGCTCGACGGTTTGAAATCACATTTTTTATAATAAAACTATGGATTTGATGAAAAGAATTATTGGAACGATGCTCATCGCAGCATTTTTGTTGGTAAATGCCGATGCGCAGCGCAGCATTAAGTTGGCTTTGCTCAAGTATAATGGCGGTGGCGACTGGTACTCGGTGGTGGACGCGCTGGAGAATCTCACGCAGTTTTGCAATGAACAGTTGTACATGAGTTTTGATCGGAATTATGGCACGGTGGAAGTGGGTAGTGCCGAGATTTTCAATTATCCTTTCCTGTTTATGACGGGGCACGGCAATATCGTTTTTTCGGATGCCGAAGCGGAGAACTTGCGCAACTACCTGCTGGGCGGAGGCTTCTTGTACGTG
Organism: uncultured Saprospiraceae bacterium; assembly: GCA_937872385.1. GTDB lineage: Bacteria > Bacteroidota > Bacteroidia > Chitinophagales > Saprospiraceae > JADJNW01. The sequence goes on along the minus strand of CALMSO010000047.1, from coordinate 108,373 downwards.
GACGACGACTACGGGATGGATCCTTATTTTCGCGTAGCTATTAAAAAGGTATTCCCGGAAAAGGAATTAATCGAATTGCCTTTTGAACATCCGGTTTTCAGTCAGAAATTTCGCTTCCCGAATGGTGCGCCTAAAGTACATGAGCACGACAACAAGCCGCCACAAACCTTTGCTATCCTGCATGAGGGGCGTGTGGTGTGCGTTTACACCGCCGAAAGCAACATCAGCGACGGCTGGGAGTCGCAAGAAGTACACAACAATCCGGAAGCGCTGCGTCGGCGCTCGCTCGAAATGGGTGCCAATATTGTACAATTCGCCTTCACGCAGTGAGCAAGGCAGATTAGGTCTAAGAACTATCGCCCGTTCATGCCATTTGGCAATAATGCATTTTGCTTGTCGGCAGCTTGTTTCTGACGCAATTGTTCCATGGTGGCGTTTCGCAAGCTGAAAAACTCGGCCAAATCTACGTTAGCATCCAAGTAAGCTGGCTCGATGGCTTCAAAAAAATGGTGCAAGTAATAAATAACCTCGATTCGAGATTCTTTGGTCAACCATTTGCAATTGGCTACAATATCCCGCAAGCGTTGTTCTTTTTCGAGGAAAAGCCGCATCGTCGCGCGCATGGTTTCCTGCTGGCAAGGCATCATGCCGAGGTAGAAGCGGTCGCGGATACTGCGCAGCCCCAAGTCGTACTGCGGGATGGCGTAAGAAGCATTGACCAAGCCGGCAAAGTCGAAATCATAAGGTACCGGAATGTTGCGGTGGCCCGTGCGCGGCGCTACGAGTTTTACATTGCGCAGCAGGGTAGTGCTCCAGTCGGCATTACCAATCATATATTGAAAAAGCCCCATAATATGCTCGTCGGCAGTCGAAAGCGAATCGGGCGATACATTGAGGCGCTCCGACTCTGCCTTGCCCACACGGGCAGCCATTTCGTCTGTGTCTTCTATCAGAAAGCCATAGCGCTTTATTTTCGCTTGTACGCCTTGGCTGTCTTCGTAGGTTATTCTCAAAAGTTGCACCCGAAAACTGTTGACGGGATTTAGCTCGTTGTACAATTTGTAAATCAGGTACTCGCGCAGCAAGTTATCATTGCCGTAGTCTTTGTCGTCAATGCAATGCGTGACCAACTTGAGCTTATTGAAATCTTTTTCTAACCCGGCCGCAGCCAGTTCTTTCTTCGGGAACTTGAGCTTCAGGGGCGGAAAATCGCAGACCCGCCGCCGAAATTTGCCGCGCACCTGTACTTCTATATCTTGTTGCACGGTCTTGCCGCTCTTGTTTTTATAGACCAATACTGCCCGCTGATAGGCTTCCGAGCGCCGGTTTTCAATCAGTGCGTTTAGGTCGGTACGGATAGTAAGGTCAAGTAACTCGGTATAGCCCAAGGCTTCGAAAATACTCCGAGGTGGCTCACTGACCGGAGAATAAGTTTCAGCAGCAACTATTGCGCCGCCGAAAATGTTGCTTATTAAGACAGTGAGTAATAAAATTCTGAATCGAATTGTCATAGTCTTTATATTTAAACCTGAATCTGCTTCAAATTACGCTTTTTGCAATACACTTTTAACGAAAAAGCAAACGAAAATAGCGCTGTGGGGAGCTATCCCCGTTTTTTAACATTGTGTAAATCAATGTAAAGATGTATTTTTGACGATTGCACATTGTAAAAGTCACATTTTGAACGCACAAAAACCAAATATTGTTTGATTTCAAAACTATTATTTTAATTGAAAAGAATTAAATTCTTTTTTACAAAACAGGACAAAATTAAATATTGAAATCGCATATTTTTACCCTATTGTATTATTCATTGAAAGCGACTTTCTAATTTCAACTTTTACTGATGCCGCACTGTAAGGTAGCCCGCTGTTTCTGGATGGTTCTTGTCATTGTTTCCTGTACAACAACGACACCCAAGGACTCTGTCATTCCGTCTGCACATACTTTCCCGCCTGAGCAGCGCCCGAAAAACATTGTTTTGATGATCGGCGACGGCATGGGGCTGGGGCAGGTTTCTACCGCTTTGTATAGCAACAACAATCGCTTGTCCTTAGAGAAGTTTCCGGTCGTGGGCTTTGTCAAAACCCATTCTGCTGATGACCTTATCACTGATTCGGCCGCCGGAGCTACTGCTTTTGCCTGTGGCGTAAAAACTTATAATGGTGCGGTTGGATTAGATGCGGATAGTGTGGCCTGCCGCACTATTCTGGAAGAAGCCCGCGACCGAGGCCACGCGACAGGCATTGTGGTGACGACCATGTTCAGCCATGCTACGCCCGCTGCATTCTATGCGCACCAGAACATTCGCGTGTTGTATGAGCAAATTGCCACCGATTTCATAGATTCAGGTGTGGACTTTGCCGTGGGCGGCGGCAAACATTATTTTGATAACCGCGAAATAGATAACCGCAAGCTGTCCGAGGAACTCCGCGCAAAGGGCTATTATGTAACCGATTATATGGAAGGGGAATTTGCGCACATCAGCGCTAACCCCAAAAAGAAATTCGTTTATTTCACCGCCGACCGCGACCCTACCGTAGCTGGCAACGGGCGCGATTTTTTACCCATCGCTACCAAGAAAGCCTTGCAATTCCTTGAACAACGCAGCGAAAAAGGCTTCTTTCTGATGGTCGAGGGCTCCCAAATTGACTGGGCTTGTCATCATGGCAAAGCCGAATGGCTCATCCCCGAGTTGCTCGATTTTAATAAAGCCATCGAAGCAGCACTTGACTTTGCCCGCAAAGACGGCAATACGCTCGTTATTGTCACCGCCGACCATGAAACCGGCGGCTTGTCTATTAATGAAGGTTCCCGGATTAACAAACTGAAACTTGGCTTTACCAGCAATACGCACACTGCCGCTATGGTTCCGATTTTCGCTTATGGCCCCTACGCGCATACCTTCGCCGGTATTTATGACAACACCGATGTTTATCGAAAAATGCGACAGGCACTTGGCTTTGGCGACTCTACCTCCGCATTGAATTATCGGTAAGGAATCTGCACATTCATTAATAATCATTCAACAGGCCTCAACAAAAATCGTTCAGAAAATATTGTACTACTGTACAGATGCTGTGTGTCAGACAAATTTTCTGGCCTCGACGCGCATTTTCCAACCGCTGATGCGTATTTTTGACCGAACTCAATTTTTTAGCTCAAATCGTTTTACAAAAAAAACTTCGAACTTATGAACGTTGTTACTGCCGGCGTAAGCCATGACAACCTCCAACTCATCCGCGAAAGCGCACGCGACTTTGCCGAAACCTACATCCGACCGCAGGTCATGGAATGGGACGAAAGTCAACATTTTCCAATGGATTTGTTTCACCAAATGGGCGAATACGGTTTCCTCGGTGTGCTTGTGCCCGAAGCCTATGGCGGCGCAGGTCTCGGATACCAAGAATACATCACTGTCATTGAAGAAATCGCTAAAGTTTGCGGCTCTATCGGACTTTCAGTAGCTGCGCACAACTCGCTGTGTACCAATCATATACTGATGTTTGGTAATGAATCGCAAAAAGCAGCTTATCTGCCCAAGCTCGCCACCGGCGAATGGGTCGGCGCTTGGGGGCTTACAGAACCCAATACCGGCAGCGACGCCATGCGTATGCAGTGCATTGCTGAAAAAGACGGCGAATACTACGTGCTGAACGGTGCCAAAAACTGGATCACACATGGCAAATCAGGGCACGTAGCGGTGGTCATCGCGCGTACCGGCGAGCTACTCGACAGTCACGGTATGACGGCTTTCATCATAGAACGAGGCACGCCGGGTTTTCAGGCTGGTAAAAAGGAAAACAAACTCGGGATGCGGGCTTCCGAAACCGCCGAGATGATTTTTGACAATTGCCGCATTCACGAAAGCCAGGTGCTGGGTAAGGTCGGTGAAGGTTTCATCCAATCCATGAAAATACTCGACGGCGGGCGCATCTCCATCGCGGCCTTATCCTTGGGTATTGCCAAAGGTGCTTACGAGGCGTCGGTGCGTTATGCGCAGGAGCGGCATCAGTTTGGGCAGCCGATTGCCAAATTTCAGGGGATCAGTTTCAAATTGGCAGATATGGCTGTGAAAATCGAAGCGGCAGAGCTGCTCACGCGCAAGGCGGGCTATCTGAAAGACCACAACGAAAAGACGACCAAGCTTTCCGCAATGGCAAAGTATTATGCGTCGGAAATTGCTGTGGAAATTGCTACCGACGCCGTTCAGGTGCATGGCGGCTATGGCTACACCAAAGATTTTCCGGTGGAAAAATACTACCGCGATGCCAAACTTTGCACCATTGGCGAAGGCACTTCTGAGATTCAGAAATTGGTCATTTCGCGGGAAGCATTGAAAGCATAAGCTACATAGGTACAGTAAGCTATAATACCATTTACAATTTGCGAAATTCGATTTTCGATTCTGTAAATAATTGATAGACAGGCTTTTGAAAATGGATAGGTGCGTTATTTTCAATTGAAAATGGTACAAAAGAGAAGCCCCGGTGAAAGTAGTTTCGCTGGGGCTTTGTTTATGTCCTAAGCTTTGGCTCAATGCAGCGGAAATACTTCGGTAGCCATTTGTAGCGATGCTTCGAAGGCAGTCGCGTCAAGACCAGTGGTTTCGCCTGTTTTATCAAAATATCGAACCATATTTTCGGTGGGCATATTGCCCGTCAGGTCGTCTTTGGCCATAGGGCAGCCTCCAAAGCCTTTGATGGCTCCGTCAAAGCGTCGGCAACCGCTTTCGTATGCAGCCGCCACTTTGGTGCGCCAGCTTTGTGGCACGGTGTGTAGGTGTGCCCCGATTTCAAGCTGCGGATAAGCGGGTATCAAATCCTGAAAGAGGTAGCGAATGCTCTCCGGGCTGGCCACGCCAATTGTGTCCGACAATTGAAAAATCGTAATGCCCATGTCTGCCAATCGGTTTACCCATTTTTGCACGGTTTCTACGTTCCAGGGGTCGCCGTAGGGATTGCCAAAACCCATTGAAATGTAGAGCACTAATTGCTTGCCGGTTTTTAGGCAGATCGCCTGAATTTCTTCTACGCGCTCCAGCGATTCCTCAATCGTAGCGTTGGTATTGCGCAATTGGAAGGTTTCGGAAATAGAAAACGGGTAGCCGAGATAGGCGATTTCAGCAAAGGCTGCTGCGTCGGTAGCACCTCGTTGGTTGGCCACAATAGCCAGCAGCTTGGAGCGCGTGTTGCTCAGGTCGAGTGATTTTAGCACTTCGGCGGTGTCGCGCATTTGCGGAATTGCCTTGGGCGAAACAAAACTACCGAAATCAATGGTGTCGAAACCCACTTTCAGCAACTGGTTGATGTACGCAGCTTTGGTGGCAGTCGGGATGAAGTCTTTTAATCCCTGCATGGCATCGCGGGGGCATTCAATTATTTTGACCATTCGGGCAATGGTTTTTTCATACCATGTGCGAAGCCAATCAGGCGCATTGTACATATATTACAATGCTTACCCACTGCGGCACTTCGCTGGAAAATGGCACGGGTTTTTAAAACGATTTGAGTATTTTTTGCCAAAAATAAGCTACTTTTTCAATGCTTTTACCGATGATGCGCTACAAAATAAAACTTTTGCAATAGCTCGGCGTTCAAAAACAAAAAACGACTCATTATGATAAAAAACAAAGGCTTGTTTACTTTAGTTGGCTTCCTGCTAGCTGGCACCGGATTTTTGGCGCTTATTCTCAGCTTAGTCGGGTTACAATTGGCATTCCTTACTTGGATAGACGCGCCGGGGCGCTTGTTTGGGTTCGTCATGCGCCTTGTCTTCATCATTGCGGGCATTGTCATTATCTATCTGGCGCAGAGCAATTTCCGTGGCGAACAGTAGCCACTACCGCTGGCGATACTTCTCGAACCAGCTTAGTACCATTTCCAAGGGCAGGCAGCGAACCGTTCAATGGGCTAGTATTGAGCCATGTAATTCGCAACATATACATCGTTATTTTGAATATAAAAAATTCATAAGTATTTGGATGGTAATATAGTGCCAACTTCAATGAGTTGTGACGTATGCTATGGTTTTACAACTGGTTGATTATCAACACAGTTCAACGTTCACTGATAACCAGTTCATGGTTACATTGGTATAAAACTGTCCCAATGAACAAATAACCATGTCCCATTACTTTTATTGAAATCTGTATGAAAAATGCCGGACGCGCCATGTTCTTGCCACATCCGGCATATTGCAAAATGAATTTTTTTTTAACGTTCGCGGGTCAGTTTCAGGGTGCCAGTAGCCATGAAGCCGCCTTTTTCGGCACGTTTGCGAAATACTTTATCGGCATTGCTCCGGCCCATTCCGGTTTCGTAAGCTTGCCAGTTGGCGTAGCCATTTTCAAAGGCAATCATCTCTTTTACCGCCGCGTGATAAATATCTGGCTCGTCGAAAGTAAGCGATTCGCCCACCCGCAGGGCTTGTACCACACTGCGCGCCTCACTTACCGTTTCGCGGTCGCGTGAGCGAGAGGGTAAAAAGCGCACATCGGCATCGCTGTTTTTGCCTGCATTTTCTACCCAGCGGTTTTTGGCGTAAGCCTGATTGCGCCGCACTTCTTCTACCGAGGGGTCGCCTTTCATGGCGGGCGCCTTGCTTTGCGGGGTCACGGTTTTATCAAAATGCACACCTTCGGGGGCGGCATTGGTCAGTTTGGCAAATACACTTTTGTCGTATTGTTGCAAATTATAAGCTTGATAAATGCGCAGTAAATCCGTTTTGGGGTGCGCGCCGTTGCGGTCGAGGGCCAGCCCGGCAAACCATTTTTCTGAGTTGGAAGCATATTTGAAATAATTACCGCGGTCGTCTTTGGAAGCCTCATAGCGGATGCCGTCGAGGTAATCAATCACGCGGCGCAGATTGGCGGCGTCGGCTTGCTTGCCGCGCTCTGCGGAGTAAATGAGCAAAGCGAGGGCAGCGCCGGCCGGAATTTGTTTTTGCTGGTCTAAGGCTCCAGCTATCGCAATGTCCGAGAGCATTTGTACTTCTCGCTGAAAAGATTTGCGCCCCGCGCCCGGTGCTGTGGCCGCAGCTATTGGTTCTGACTGGCGGGCGGACTGCGCCGATTTGGCACTTGATACCTCTGATGGACGCTCTAAGGTGCGGCTTCCGCCAAAAACATCCGCGCCAAAGGCTCCGGCTTCGGCTATGGCTGGCTGCTCATGGTAGGGTGTGCCTGTGCCTTCCCGATTGCCGTACCAGGCAAAAAAACAAAATCCGGCGAGCAAAAAGCCCATAATAGTAAGTAAATTTTTCATCATGATGTGGTTTTGGATTAAAAAATGTTATTGATTGTAATATGCTTATAATCTATGTGTTAAATCCTTAATCTTGCTATTGCTCATCCTACTAATAAATAATCGAAGCGCCAGAGTTCATACGTTTCTATGATATAAGCCAGCTTCTGTGCGTAGGTCTTGCTGGTGGCATAGCCGCTTTTTTTCAAACCGATGCACCAGGCAGCGTAGTAAGGCACTTCAGGCGTGCCAAACCAGTGTGGCTCTACTTGACAATAAGCGCCGATTTTGTCGCCATAGGCGCGCAGCATCCAGTTGTAGCGCGGCTCGCGGCTTAGCAGCAGGGTATGATGCCGGAAACTCAGGGCAGGCGATTGGTACATGTGGAAGCGATCCCAGGCGTGGTCGTCGTGGATTTGCACGCAGCCGTGGGCGAGTTCGTGGTGATAAAAATCACGGTCGTCTATGATGCCATCTGCTTTATAATCTTTTCGTTTATAGCATTTTATGCCAAAATGATTATTGGCGGTACGAGCGATGTAGCTATTGCCAGCATTGGTTTCGAGGATGCCTTGCGCCAAGGTGACGCTGGCCGGGATGCCACTGGCGGCCATTTCCGACAGGGCTAAGGGAGCATATTGTTCAATATAATTTAAAAAAAGCTGCCTTTTTTCAGCCTGTTTTTTACCAAAATGCTGCGCCAATTTATTTTCAATATCCGTGCGCTGCCAAGCCCAAGGGGTGCGGCGGCCCAGCAATTGCTGAATGTCGCGGTCGCCAAGTTCTTTTTCGACAAAGACCCGAAAATCGCGTCCGGCTAATTCTACGCCAGTTTTAAAATCGCGGGATAATTTTTCAATGACAGGTAAATAAGCCGAGCTGGCCATGCGCTGCATGATTATATCCTGTCGGGTAAACAGCATATAACCCGCAAAAAAGAAGATTAGACCGTATAGCAGGCCTCGCAGGAGCTGTTCCATGGTGTGTATCGTTTTCCTGAACGCTCGGAGGCTATCTGTCATCCGCGCTCTTGGAGGGGCAAAGGCGCGGGCTATCACCAAAATTCTGGTGAAGATACGAAGAATTCCGCAGCAAATGCACTCCGGTGCGGTGCTGCACCAAAAAGGGCACAAACGGCATCAGCCATTGAGGTAAGGGCATTGCGCAGACTGCTACTCTTTCTCGCCGCCGCTTTTTACGGGGGTGATTTCGGGTAGGGCTTGCAACAAGCCATTAGCCGATTCTTCGGCTGCTTGCCCAATAGGCAAATCGGGTTTAATGCCTGGAAAATAGAGCGTGCCGCGCAAGGGGCGCACGGAGATGTTGTTGGAAATTTTGCTGCGCAAATGTACATCCAATGAAAGGTTATAAGCTTGCATGTTGGCATCGTCAATCTTGTCCAAAGGAAAAGTATCGAAGGTTTCTACGGTGATAATGAGCTTACGTCGTTGCGCATCTCGCTCTATTTTAGCGAGTTTTACATTCAAATTTTTATCACTGCGTCGCACGGTCAGATTGCCAATATAAGGTGTTTCGCTGAAGTCCACCGGATTGTAGCTGTCTTCAATGTCCACCTCAAATTTCCATTGAAAAGCAAATTTTCGGTCTTCTTTTTTGTTTAGGTCAAATTCGCCGGAACTCAGCGTGGCCACCGGTTGCGCGCTGGTCTGGATTTCTTCGTTGACATAGAATCGAATGTACTCGCCGCCTACCGGGTAGCGGCTGCGAATGATATACGACAGCGTTAGACGGCTGGGGCGCGTAGCGGAGGGCCCTTCAAAATTGCTGCGTAGGGGCTTGCCGCTAATGGTAAACCGACAACCGGCACCGCCCTTGTTGTCTTGTATAAATTCAGCGGAAAGTGTTGGAAATCCGTCAAATACGCCTGATTTTACCGATTCGATTTCCCAAAAATTGTTGGTCATATTAGCCGGAATGCCTTCCAGCAGCAGGTAATGCTTGTGCTCGATGCCCTCGGCCATCACCGGAAAATCGCGGGATTTCTGCACAATGGGCTGAAGGTTTTCAAAATGTCGCCGAATAAACTCCGGGCTGGGTAGCTTCGAAAATATCTGCTGACGACTCAGTCCTTTTTCCTCAAAATCGGCGTAAACAATGGTCTCCCAGTCGGTACCCAAAAACGAACCCTGGGAGGCAGCGCCCGCACCAAAAGTAGTTTTGAAACGCCCCGGCAGCAGCCCCGATAGGTTGAGGCCGCCTTCCATTTCCACCTTGCGGTTCTCTTCGGCGGAGGTAATGTGCCGAATCATCACGCCCTCAAACTCACGCAGGTAGTACGCCCGATTGGCGTAAGAAGGGTTATCCAGATAAAATTTCCAGAGCTTCATCAGCACCTCGGTGGTGAGGTCATTGTTGGCATCTAATGCCAGCTTGAGCGGCGATACAAAAGACCCCGACAAAGCCATGATCGAGGACTCCCGCCGGCTGTCGGTATCTAAGGCAGCCTTGAAGGCAGCGTAGGGCGGTTCGATGCCTGCATCTAAAGCCGCTTTTAGGTAGCCGCCGCAGGTTTTGGTGAGCAAATAGGTGTCGAAATTGGCGTCTGGATTGACGGCAAACTGATTTTGTACGCCATCGAGTTGCAGTACGCGCGTAGGCATATAATTCACTACGTTGAGCGGCTGGTTGAGTTCTGAATCGTGAAAGATATAATACATGAGGCCACCACCCCGGATGTCGGCGGTTTCTACCTTGGTGCGCAGGTCGCGGCTGCCAAGAAAGCGTACGATGTCGGCAGGCACATAGTCGCGGCGGCTGTCACCAGGCAGGTCGAATCCACAGTACTGGGCGTGCGTTTTAAACTTTTGCTGCAAAGCATAACCCAAAGAAATGCGCGAATGCGTGCGCGTGGGTGGCCAAGAGTCTTTGCGGGCTTTTTCTAATTTGTCAATGGCTTTATCCAACTTCTGGCTTTGGCCTGCAAAAGGCAATAACAAGGCAAAACCGAGGCAGAGTAGGGTCAAGGTCAGGCGCATGGATGCTGTAATTTTTAAATGGTGAATGCTGGTCGCTTTGTTTTTTTTAAGAGGCTTTAAAACTGCCCGCTCATTTATTTAGACAACCCATCGGGGTGTTTTTGTTCTGGTCAATAAGCGCTTCTGATAGAATGCGCAGCAGTTTGATTCGATACAGTTTGCTACAATAAAAATGTAGAATTTTTGTACTACAACGGTATCAGGCACCGAAAACGTTTGTTGAGGGATTAATTTTTTTTTGCAAGCTATTTCAGGACGGGCCATGGGTGATACGGCTAAAATCTAAAATCTATCGTCTATCATCTGCAATTTCATTGCACCATCAGATTGCAGCCGCGCAGGTCGCTGTTGTCGAGTCGGCCGAGTACTTCAAAAGAGCCGTTGGGATACACTTTGCCGAGGTCGTCGGTAGCGATAAAACTGATTGTATCGAGATTGGCTAAGTCAATGATATTGAGCGCACCGGTTTTGCCGGGCATTTCCGCGGCCAGCGGATCGGTAATCTGGCGGGCATACACGCGCATGGTCGGCGCTGGATAAAACAACCCCTGCCCCTTGGAATAAGCCTGCGAAAACAACTCCGTCATGCCGTATTCAGAATGAATGGTCTGCACCCGAAAAGCGCTGCAAAGCACTTCGTGTAGCTCGGATCGAATCATTTCGCGGCGCCGCCCTTTCATGCCGCCCGTTTCCATGATGGTGATGCCGCTCAGATCGGTCGGACGTTGCTCCGCCAAGTCAAGCAAAGCAAAAGTAACGCCCAGCAGGAGCACAGGCCATTGTTTTTTTTGGCAAATTTGCACTACTTTCAGCAATTCGTTCGTATTATATAAAAAAAAGCCGCTTGGTGCGTACCGGGATTGCTGGATGAAATAATCAGCCATAGCCACCAAAGACGAGCCGGGCCGCTCCAAGTACGCCGGAAGCAACGCCAGTACGCAATAATCTGCTAAATTGCCATAGAAATGCTCGAAACCCCGGCGCGTATTGCGCAGGTAAAAACCTGGGGCGCGCACGGCGTGGCGGCTGGTGATTTGGCCGGTAGTGCCGCTGCTGCTGAAAGTGTCGGCAGGAGTCCAAGTGCCGGTTTGAATGGTTTGGTTTTTGAAAAATTGAATGGGCAAAAATGGAATATCGGCGGGCGCAGTGACGGATTCAGGTGGCTTTTGCAATAGCCGGAGGTACTGCGCGTACAGCATATTGCGCTGCGCTTGATACTGGAAAACTTCCATAGCCAAGCTGTCGAAGTCGGACGGCGCGACCGTTTCGATTTTTTTTGTCAGGTATTGTCGGATTTGGTTTTCCAATGCAACAAATTGAGTAAAATGTTGTATTTTTTATGTAATGCTTTTCGTTATTTGCTTATCGTTTTTCGCTATACAAATAACTGAATATAAGTGTTTTAATAAAATCTGTTTCATTAGAAAGTTAGTCAAGGTATTATAAATCACAGTGTAAATTAACGGCTATAAGAGCACACTGATTTTCAATTTTTCACAAAAAATGATGTTATTTATGAAATATCTGCCATACAGTCTTTTCGTGGTATTATTTGCAGCATTTACCGCTTGCACCGAGCCGCCCAATTATCCGGATGAGCCGTACATCGAGTTTGTCGGGATGAATAAAAATGCCATTGCGCAAGGTAGCGCCTCGTCCCCGCGCGATACGCTGGCTATTACCTTTTTTTTTACTGATGGCAATGGCGACATTGGCAGCGATACAACCAATTTTTTTCTGCGCGATAGTCGAGACAACAGCTTGATTCCCAATCGTTTGTTTCCAATACCCGAACAAGGCAGCGGCAACGGAGTCTCTGGTGAAATTACCATTCGCATTCCCAATAAAGTAGCGGGCCCCAATATTTGCTGCATTTTCCCAGACCGGCGGGTGTGCCAAACTGATCCGCGCTTTCCGCAGGATACCTTTTCGTATTCGATTCAAATCAAGGATCGGGCTGGCAATCTGAGCAACATCATTCGCACGCCGCCCATCACGATTTTGTGCCGGTAAGCCAATCTATTCCCTTGCGCAATTGGGCCAGCGTGCGCGCCTCTGGCCCTTGGGGTTCGGGCTGATGGTCATAGACCCATTGCGCCATTGGCGGCAAGCTCATCAAGATGGATTCGGTGCGGCCGTCGGTTTCTAAGCCAAATTTAGTACCGGCATCCCATACGAGATTGAACTCCACGTAGCGCCCGCGCCGCAGCATTTGCCAGCGTTGTTCGCGCTCGCCAAAAGGACGGTCTTTATTTTTTTGTAGTAGGGGCACATAAATTGGGCAAAAAGCTTGTCCTACTTCTTGTACAAAAGCAAAGCGCTGCTCCTTGCTGAAGCCGCCGTCGCCACCGAGCCGATCGAAGAAAATCCCCCCGATGCCGCGCGTCTCCTGCCGATGCCGGAGGTAAAAATAGTCATCCGCCCAGGGTTTGAATTTTGTATAATAATCGGGATGATGCCGGTCGCAGGCCTCCTTGAGCATTTGATGGAAAAAACGGGCATCCGCCGGCTCGATGTAGTGTGGCGTGAGGTCAATGCCGCCGCCGAACCACCAGATTTGATCGCTCAACTCAAAGTAGCGCACATTCATGTGGATGATGGGCACTAATGGATTGGCTGGATGCAGCACAATGGAAACGCCGGTAGCAAAAAAACGCTCGCCCTCCAATTGCAAGCTGCGCCGCATTCGGTCGCTTACTTCGCCCTCCACCGCTGAAAAGTTGACGCCTCCTTTTTCAATATGCCTACCTTCGAAGATGCGTGTGCGCCCGCCGCCGCCGCCGGGGCGTTCCCAGAAGTCTTCCCGGAACTGCCCGTGGCCGTCCGCCGCTTCCAGTTGCTGGCAAATATCATCTTGCAAAGTTTTTAACCATTCAACGATGGTTTCTTTGTCGAGGTGTTTCATATTTTTTCTGTTTTCAACCGTGCATTTGGCGCATCAGTTCATCGCTTTGGCCGCTTCAATGGTGGCTCGTGCATTGCCCGCAAAAACCGCTTCGCCGATGACAATCACCGGGCGTTTCAAAAAAGTGTATTCTTCCAGAATAAGGCTGCGGTAATCCTGCTCGGTCAGTTCGCGCTCGTGCAGGCCCAAGCTGCGAAATTTCATGGCTCGGCGGCTGAAAAGTGCTTCGTAAGACCCCGCGCGCTCGCGCATCCAGTCGAGTTCGGCAGCGGAAACGTTCTTTTCCTTAATATCCTGCAACTCAAAGCCTTCGCCATTGTTTAATTCAGCGATAATCTTCTGGCAGGTTTTGCAAGTGGAAAGGTGAAATATTTTCTTCATCATGGAAATCATTTTGTAAAGGCAAAGATAAGGCTTTATTTTGCCAAGAATATTCATCGAAACGTCAAATCCTGAGCTATGCAACCTATTCCGGATTCCGAATTAGTGCTCAATGCCGACGGCACGGTGTATCACCTCAATTTGCACCCGGAGCAAATCGCGGATACTATTTTCACGGTGGGTGACCCCGGACGTGTAGCACGCATCTCCAAACATTTTGACGCGATAGAGCACAAGGTGCATCGCCGCGAGTTTGTGACGCATACCGGCCGAATCGGCACGCAGCGCCTGACGGTTATTTCCACCGGTATCGGTACAGATAATATTGACATCGTGCTAAATGAACTTGACGCATTGGCGAATATTGACCTGACTACCAGAATGCCTCGGGCGCAGCTTCGCCGGCTCAATATCATCCGGGTGGGTACCTCCGGCGCGGTGTGGCGCGAAATGCCCGTGGGCAGTTTTGTAACTGCTGCTTTCGGTATCGGATTGGATAATTTGATGCACTTTTATGCCTATCAGCCCGATGCAAAAGCAATGGCTTTGACCGAGCAATTCGCCGCTTTTCCGACCCGACCGCTTCCAACACAGCCTTACGCCTTTGCGGCAAACGCTGAATTGTTGCAACATTATACACTTGATTTTCAAGGGATTACACTCACTTCCCCAGGGTTTTATGCACCACAAGGGCGGCAGTTGCGCGGGCTTACTCGCCTTACCGCCGATACGCTGATGCATCTGAGCGATTTTCAGTATGACCAGTGGCGAATTACCAATTTTGAAATGGAGACTTCCGCTATTTATGGCTTGTCGCAAATGCTGGGACACAGAGCCGTATCGTGTAATGTGATTTTGGCGAACCGAATCTTGGGGCAGTTTGCAGCCGACCCGGCCCGAGCCGTTGATGAACTCATCCGGCAAGTGCTGGAAAAGACGATAACTTTACCGTACCTTTGAATACTGTAATGACGACCAAGCCACCGGTTTTTTTAACTATCCGCAGCCATGAACTTTATCATTTACGATCTCGAAGCCACCTGCTGGCAAGGTAGCCCGCCCTCTTTGGTTCAGGAAATCATCGAAATCGGGGCGGTGCGTATCAACAGCTACGGCGAAGTGGAGGGCACTTTTAATAGTTTCATCCGACCTAAATTGAACCCGCGGCTGTCGGTTTTTTGTCAAGAACTGACTTCCATCCGGCAGGAAGACGTGGACCGGGCGCGCACTTTTCCGGCAGTGGTAGAAGATTTTCAGGACTGGGCCGAAATTTTTGACGAGGATTATTTGCTCTGCTCTTGGGGCAGTTTTGATAAAAAAATGCTGATCAACGATTGCCAACTGTACGATATGGAGTACGACTGGGTGGAGCCGCACATCAATCTGAAACAACAATACCGCGAAATCAAGCGCTTGCCACAATCCAAAGGTTTGAAATCCGCACTCACCGCCGAGGGTTTCGAGTTCATTGGTACCCACCACCGAGGCATTGACGATGCGCAAAACCTCGCCCGCATTTTTGCCAAATACTTAGATGAGTGGAGGTACTGATACTCGTTTTATAGCAAACCACAAACTGCAAACCGCGAAAAGCAAATCGCCATTAAAAAACCACCGTTTTCACACAGCGCGCGGTGCGCCCGTCGGGCAGCGGCCATTCTAAGATGCAATTTTTTGCCAAAGGATGCTCAAAAACCTCCGGCATGGTGCAGATAGCAGCAGCAGGCACTCCGGCATGGTGCAAGGCAGCGAGCAACTCATCGCGGGTGTAGTGTTGCGCAGCAGGTTGCAAATGTGCAAGCAGGGCGGCGCGGTTTTTTACGCGGTCGGCATTGGTACGAAAAAGTTCTTCCGGTTCTATTTGTAAAACAGCGCACAATTGTTGAAACTGCCGTTCTGTACCTGCTGCTAAGACTACAGGCTTGTCGTCGGCAGTGTATAAAATATCACCATAAGGCGCAATATTCGGGTGTTGGGTACCCATGGGCTGCGGGATATGCCCAGCCATGAGCCAATTGCTCGCTTGATTAGCTAAGGACGCGACCGCGGATTCAAAGAGCGACACGCTGACGTAACTTCCTTCGCCGGTGCGTTCGCGGTGCAGCAAAGCTAATAACATAGCGGCTTTCAATTGATGCGCTGCCAGCAGATCAATCAAGGCTACGGGCATTTTGACCGGCGGACGCCCCGGCTCGCCATTCATATACAAAAAACCGGCTGCTGCTTGTAGCACTACATCGAAGGCTACGGTATCGTCGGTGTCGCCAAATCCTGTAATTTGCCCATAAATCAGGCGCGCATTGAGCGTTCGCAAAAAGGCATAATCCATACGCAACTGCTGGGCTGAGTCGGGTTTGAAATTGCTGATGACAATATCTGCTTCCTGAATGAGCGCGTGCACCACCGCCTGGTCGGTCGCCTGCCGAAGATCGAATTGTTGTACGATTTTGCCCCAGTTGACGCTACAATAGTAAGCAGAATAAGCCGTTGTCGGGTCTTCTTCGGGTACGCGCCACGAGCGGGTGACGTCGCCACCGGTAGTTTTATTTTCAATTTTGATGACTTCGGCGCCCAGCTCGGCAAAAAACATACCCACTGCCGGCCCGGCCAGCACGCTGGCCAACTCTACCACTTTCATACCCTGGAAAAAGGTTTTGCTATTCATGGGAAGTGATATTGTTTTTTGCGGTTAGCAACTTGTGATTTATAAATAAAATATTGATAATGAGGATTTTACAAATAATTATTGTACCATAAGGATTAGCCAAGGTGTAATCAGGAACACGAAGGGTTAAATCAGCCTATTCAAAACTGGCTTTTTCCATTACTTGCTCGCGCATATCGCGGTTGACGGCGATGCTGGCGTTGAGTTCGAAGCCGATGAGCAGCGCTAATGAGTTGAGTTGCAGCCAGAGCATAGTGACGATGATGGTGCCAAAACTGCCGTAGAGTTTGTTGTACAATGCGAAATTGTCCACGTAAAAACCAAAGCCAACCGAAGTGACGATGCACAGTACGGTAGCTATCGTGGCACCCGGCGAAAACAGTTTGAACTTGCGCCGCGTGGGCATTCCGTAGCGGTAAATAATGGAAATGACCATGTAAAAAAGGAAGATAATAGCCAGCCAGCGCGTGAAAAAAATTGCCCAACCAGTGATTTTGTCCAATTCTACCCATTGGTTGAGGGTATGAATGAGGAAATTGCCCATGATGATGAGTACCACCGAAGCGAGGAGCAAAATGCCCAATTGAAAGGTCAAAAAAATGGCGATGAGCCGCTTGCGAAAAGGTTTGCGTTTTTTGAAAGTGCGGGTGTAAGCTTTTTCAAAGCCTTGCATCATAGTAAGCATGCCATTGGAAGCGAAAAATAGCGCCAGAAAAAAGCCGAAAGACAGCAGCCCCACGCGCGGATTGGTGATGAGGTCTTCAATGAAACGAGCGATTTCTACGCCCGCATTGCCCGGCAGAAATACCTGAATTTCGGTTTTCAGAATTTCTGTGAAGTTCTCTTCCGCTTCGTCGGGCAGCAAATACTTCAGTATATACTTTCGTAAATAGGGCAACAGCGTAAACAGCGACATCAGAGAGGGGAAAATAGAAATGAAAAAGCTGAACGCCATAGAGTTGGCACGAGTGAACAGGTCGGAACGTTGTATTTCTTTATACAAAAAACTGCAAATATCATACACCGGAATGCGCCGCAGCCCCGGCAGGGAACGCCGCTTCGACCAATCAATCAGCACACGCACTACTGGCAAGCTTTCTACAAACCGCCAGAGGGCATCGGGCGACAAATCCGGCTTGCGCAGCCTTCTTCGCTTTTTTGGTTTTCGAAGCTTATTCAAAATAAGGTCGCAATTTCGCTAATAAAAATTCAGGGGCGGCGATGGTTTTTCCAGTTGAAGCCGTTACAAAGCACAATTTAACATTTCCGCCGTTTATCAACTTCTTTTTTTCGTTAAAAATTTCGACGTAGAAGCGGATGACCGTGTCCGGCAAGTGCCGCAAAGTGGTTCGAATCGTCAGCAATTCGTCATAATATGCCGGACGGACAAAGCGCATTTCTAATGACATGACAGGCATCAATATGCCGTGCTCCTGCTCCATTTCCCGATAGGTCAGCCCTAATGAGCGCAGCATCTCCACCCGCCCGATTTCGTAGTATTGCGCATAATTGCCATAGTACAAATAACCCATCTGATCTGTTTCGCCATAGCGCACACGCTTCTGAAAATCAAAAGAATACATACAATTTTTTTTCTTATTTCCCTATTCCCCTATCAACCCCATCCCCCTATCAACCCCATCACACCACCTTGCGAAAATAATCATGCGTAGTCACCAAGCCTTCAACGCGAGGCACACGAGGCTCCCAGCCAAGTATTTCGCGGGCTTTGGTAATATCAGGCTGGCGCACCTTTGGGTCATCGGCAGGCAAAGGTTTGTAAATGATTTTGGCCGCAGGATTATTGACTAATGCCAGAATTTCCTCTGCTAATTGCTTCACCGTGATTTCATCCGGATTGCCAATATTCACCGGCAGGTGATAGTCACTTAGCAATAGGCGGTAAATGCCTTCCACGAGGTCGTCCACATAACAAAAAGAGCGCGTTTGTGAGCCATCGCCAAACACCGTCAAGCCTTCGCCGCGAATAGCCTGCGAAAAAAACGCTGGCAGCGCGCGTCCGTCCTCCACCCGCATCCGGGGGCCGTAGGTATTGAAAATACGCACAATTCGGGTTTCTACGCCATGAAAATTGTGATACGCCATCGTGATTGCCTCTAAGAAACGCTTCGCTTCGTCATATACGCCACGCGGCCCCACCGGGTTCACATTGCCCCAGTACTCCTCCGACTGTGGGTGCAGCAGCGGATCGCCATACACCTCAGAGGTAGAAGCCACCAAAATGCGCGCCTTTTTGGCTAAAGCAAGTCCGAGCAGATTGTGCGTGCCCAAAGCGCCTACTTTCAGCGTTTGAATAGGCATTTTCAGATAATCAATTGGGCTGGCTGGCGAGGCAAAGTGCAAAATATAATCGAGCTGTCCCGGGAGGTGTACGTATTTCGTTACATCATGATGATAAAATTCGAAATGCTCAAGCGGCAACAAATGCTGGATATTATCCATGCTTCCGGTGAGCAAATTGTCCATGGCTATGACGTGGTATCCTTCGCGGATGAAGCGGTCGCAAAGGTGCGAACCCAGAAAACCGGCCGCACCGGTGATGAGTACTTTTTTCACTTGATTACGTTTTGTCGCAAATATAACCCAAAAGCACGCAATGAACTACTGTTTTATTAACCGGTTCTGTTTACTTTTGTAAAAAAAAGATGCGAAACTGGTTGTGGATAGTGGGTACTTGCTTTTCAATAACGGCCTTAGCCCAAGTTTCTGATTTGAACAAGGGCAATGCCATTTTGCTGAATATGACCTACAGCGGCCAGTTGCCCGGCGGCGATTTGGCTGCACGCTTTGGGCCAAGCATGAGCGTAGGAGGCGGGCTGGAGTTTATGACGGCAAAAGGCAATTTCATTTTCGGCGTAGAAGGATTTTATCTTTTCGGAACCGAGGTGAAGGAAGATGTGATAGCACCGCTGAGAACTCCAGAAGGCTTCATTATTGGCAATGACAAGTCGTATGCTGAAATTGAATTGCGCCAGCGAGGACTCTACGCCGGTTTGTTGATGGGCAAATTATTTGCACTTTCGAATCGCAATCCGCGCGCGGGCATTCGGGCTACGCTCAGTGCCGGTATTTTACAACACAAAATTCGCATTCAAGAAGACCCCTTCCGGGTGGTGCCGCAGCTCATTGGCGACTATCAGAAAGGCTACGACCGCTTGAGTAATGGACTGGCATTCAATCAGTTTCTTGGGTATCAAATGTTGAGCACCGACAAGCGTATCAATTTTTTTGCCGGTATAGAATGTACCCAAGCATTCACGCGCAACCGCCGCAGTTTCAACTTTGATACCCGCCGCAGCGATACCGAGCCGCGCCTCGATTTGCTCTTTGGCATCCGTGCCGGATGGATATTGCCATTTTACGTAGGACAAGAAGCCCGCGAAATCTATTATTGACCAACAGCCAATAAAAAAATTATACATGGTAAGTATCATCATGGGTTCTGATTCTGATTTGCCGGTGATGCAACAGGCAGCGGATTTTTTGCAGGAAATGCAAATTCCCATAGAAATGACCATCGTTTCGGCGCACCGCACTCCGGAGCGGCTGTTCGATTTTGCGCGCAAGGCGCACGAGCAAGGCGTGCAGGTGATTATTGCCGGAGCAGGCGGGGCCGCACATTTACCAGGGATGGTTGCTTCGCTATCACCATTGCCAGTTATTGGCGTACCAATAAAATCTTCCAATTCTATTGACGGCTGGGACTCCGTCTTGTCTATTTTGCAAATGCCAAACGGGGTGCCAGTGGCCACCGTTGCGCTCAATGCAGCCAAAAATGCTGGTATCTTGGCCGCTCAAATGCTGGGCATCGCCCATCCGGCTATACAGCAGCGGATATTGGCGTACAAAGCGTCTATGCGAGACGAGGTATTGCGCAAAGCGGAAAAAATGAAAAATGACCGACGCGTTTCTTAGCCCGCCGGTCATTTTGTATGGTGTTTTTACTTTAT
The DNA here is from genome assembly GCA_937872385.1 of uncultured Saprospiraceae bacterium. Lineage (GTDB taxonomy): Bacteria > Bacteroidota > Bacteroidia > Chitinophagales > Saprospiraceae > JADJNW01. The sequence continues at coordinate 88,211 of CALMSO010000047.1, read as the reverse complement.
ATACAGTTCAAACTCCACGCGCCGATTGAGGCGACGTCCTTCCGTAGTGTTATTATCAGCAATAGGACGCGTACGACCAAAGCCAGCAAAACTCATCCGGTCGGCAACAATGCCAGAGGAAGCGAGGTATTCATAACAAGCTTTAGCGCGTTGCTCGGACAAAATTTGGTTACGACTGTCAGCGCCTACATTGTCGGTATGCCCGGAAATACGCAGTGCATACACAGGGTATTGCCGCATAATCTGGATAATCTGGTCGAGTACTGGATAAGATTCTGCCTTGAGGGTAGCGCGTCCAGTTTCAAATTGCACGGCTCGCATCGCAAATTCCAGCACTTCTTTTACCTCGGCTTTTAGTTCTGGGCAGCCTTTATTGCTGGCCAAGCCGGGTTCATCCGGACAGAGGTCTATATCATCGGGTACGCCATCGCCATCGCTATCGGGGCAGCCGCGGGTTTCTGCTGGGCCAGGCGTATCGGGGCAGCGGTCGTCAATATCTGGTACGCCATCGCCATCGCGGTCGGGGCAGCCCTGGGTTGCTGCCGGGCCTGGCTCGTCGGGGCAGCGGTCATTGATATCGGGAATACCGTCGTTATCGCGGTCGGCTACCGGACAGCCATTGTTGGCAGCGGGGCCGGGTTCGTCCGGACAATCATCAAAACGATCGGGCACACCGTCGCCATCGCGGTCGGGGCAACCTTTGGTAGCAGCGGGACCCGGCTCATCTGGGCACTGGTCGTCTTTGTCCGGAATGCCGTCGCCATCGCTATCGGGGCAGCCGCGTAAGGTGCCAGGTATGGTCGGGCACTCGTCGAGGTGATCGGGGAAACCGTCCCCATCCGTATCCGGGCAGCCGTTAGTAGCCGCTGGGCCGGGCTGGTCGGGGCAGCGATCGTCCTTATCCGGCACGCCGTCGCCATCGCGGTCGGGGCAGCCATTGGTGGCCTTAGGCCCCGGTTCGTTGGGGCACTCGTCTAATGCATCAGGGATGCCGTCGCCGTCGCTATCTTTTTGTTTGCCAAGGCGATAAATGTAGCCTACGCCCAATTGAGCGTTGTTGCGATCTTCCTGCATCGAATAGCGAAATTCGCCCTGCACATTGATATAGGAATTGCCAGCTACGCGAAAGTGCGCACCTAAGCCGCCGGGAATTTGCAGGTTGGAACCCGCATCGCGCTCGGCTACAATACCTGCCCCACCAAAGATGTAAGGAATTACCGGGCTACTCGGTTTCAGAAAATTGAAATGCAGCACACCGTCTATGCTGGTCACATTGCGGTTGTTGATATCGCCCATTACATTGGCGACGCCGACCTTGAGCGGCACGGCAACGCTGATTAAATCATTGATACGGTAACTGTACATCAGCTCCAAACCATTGGTGATACTCAGGGTATCTATCGAATTGGGCCGCCCGTAGTCAATAAAGAGCAACTTCGCTCCGATAGAATGCCGCGAATCCGACTCCTGGGCGTAGCCCACGGCCAGCAGGCAACACAAAAAAAGTGTAAGCGTTTGTATTTTCATTCTGGTTGTCGTTTTGTTGTATTAGACGATAAAATCTTTCCGGAGTAACGCCCATTTGTAAAAAAACAGTATCCAAAGCCAAAGAAAGATGTATTTCTATGTTAGAAAGCTGTTATCGGCGCTTTGCTTATTGGCAATGTAAGTTCTAAAAAACGGTTAGCTTTCCATCCTTTTTGTAATTTTGCCGAAAATTTCGTACGAATTCGCGGTTATGAAAAAAGAAAACATCTTAGTCATCGGGGCCAATGGCCAAATCGGAACTGTGCTAACCGAAACGCTGCGCGCGCATTTTGGCGATACGCGGGTATTGGCTACTGACCTGCACGCACCCGAACAGGCGAGCGGCTGGTTTGAAACGCTTGATGTACTGGACGGCGAGCGCCTAAACGACCTTGTAGCAAAGCATCAAATACAGGATATTTATCATTTGGCGGCTATACTCTCGGCCAAAGGCGAGCAAAACCCCAAATGGGCTTGGGACATCAATATGCAGGGGCTGTTTCAGGTGCTAGAAGTAGCGAAAATGCATCATTGTCGGATCTTTTTTCCGAGTTCTATTGCCGTTTTTGGCGGCGAATCGCCCAAATACAAAACGCCCCAGCATGCGGTGCTACAGCCCCAAACCGTCTATGGCATTAGCAAGGTAGCTGGCGAGCATTGGTGCAATTATTATCACCAAAAATACCAGCTCGATACGCGCTCGGTGCGCTATCCTGGCATCATTGGGTATCAGTCATTGCCCGGCGGTGGCACCACTGATTATGCAGTGGATATTTATCACAAGGCGGTGCAGGGCCTCCCGTTTGAATGCTTTCTAAAGGCAGATACCACGCTGCCCATGATGTACATGAATGACGCCATTCGCGCTACCATCGAGCTGATGCAGGCTCCGGCTGAGCAAGTGAAAATCCGCACCAGCTACAATATCGCTAGCATGAGCTTTACGCCTTCCGAAATAGCAGATTCCATTCGCAAGCAGATACCCGATTTTCAAATAAGCTACCAACCCGATTTCCGGCAAGCTATCGCTGAGTCATGGCCCGCAAGCATTGACGACAGCGCCGCTCGCAACGACTGGCACTGGCATCCGGCCTACGACCTCGACCAGATGACGCAGGAGATGCTATGGCATTTGCAGGAGTATTATCAGCACGCTGGATGCTGAATGAGCAGTTATTTTAAGGGTTTTATAATCGAAAAAAGTGCATTTTAATAAACTGACTATCAGTTAATTGGGTATTTTAATTCAACCTTTAATACACCTCAACCTGCGTCCAGTTCTTCGGGCGAAACTGTGGCGGCTCGCTGCGCGTACCAGATAGCGGCCGGTATTAGAAAATGTGGGCTACGCATCACCGCTTCGTGCAGCCATTGCAATAGCAAATTGTCGAGAAAAGCAGGGTGAAAATGTGCCCACAGGCGCGCAACAGAAGTCAGAAAACCCCAGATAACGCAGTAGAGTAGGGCTACTCGCCCCAGTTTGCCGGGGACAAAAAGCAATAGGGCTGCTACAAAATCGAGGATGCCGACTATTTGCAGAAACCCAGCCGCTCCTACATCAGAAACTTGTAAAATGGACATCGTCATTTCTACAAACAATACCGGACGCGGATAATAACCAAACGCATACAGGCCGTGCCCTACAAAAGTAAGCGCAGTAGCTATGCGCATCCAGCGTATAAGTTGCTCTACGGGAGGCTTCGTTTGCAACAGCAGGATGAGAAAAACAGGACTTCCCCATTGCAGCGTATATTCAATCAATTGCCCAGCCTGCCAGAAGTGCTCTTTGTAGTACAATGCTGCAAGCAATAGCAGATTGGCTGCGCCTATGGCTAACAATGCCACAACTGGTTTCCGCCAGCGTTGTGCTCCGACAGCCGCCGCCAGGGCACATAGTAGATACAAAATGCCTGTGCCGCGTATCCAGCGCTCGATGCCTTGCTCAGAAGTGCGCACATATACACCCCAATCGCCACCCAAAACACCTTCTACTAAAGGGCGAAGCCAGTTTTCGTCCCAGAGCAACGCCCGGTAAGGTGCGTCCCAATACAAGTGCTGCCAAGCCCGCCCGACGAACACGGCGATAGTGGCTATTTGCACGAAGCGAAAAACCGTTCGGGACGAAAGCCGAACATTGGGTGCTGGCCGCCAAGACAAATTATTGCGCAAACCAAACCACAGGCGCGCTATGCGTGTATCAACATTGTTCATGCATAATCCGTTTTGGGTGATGCTACGGCTGGTCGCACAAGATAGCAAGGCTACTTCTTTTGCAGGGTATTTAGCAAAAAAAATCTCCCCGCCTGAAAAAGACGAGGAGACCAAAAATATGTGTGTGAAATAGTAGCTTTATTGATGCCGAATATCAATTTGCCGGGTCGGCCGGGGTATTCGGATTGTTAGTGCGCTCGCGCAAGGGATACGGGTAGAAATTGCGGTTGCGCTCTGGAGTCGTAGCGGTGGGGCCAGGGCGTCCAAAACGACGACTATCTTCTAATTTCAGCCCAGTCATGTACAACTCAATGCAACGATTGCGATAAATTTCCTGCAAAACCGCTTCCTGCGTTTGCGGGCCGCTATAGGCAGGTAAGTTGGCGTTCACCCCGAAAATATCGTCTGTTTTGGTCAGTACCCGATTCAACTCTTGAATCGCTTGTGGCAATTGATTTCTCCGCGCTTGGGCCTCAGCCTTGATCAGAATGACCTCTCCGGGCAGGTACACAGGTATGGGGTCGGGGTCGCTTTTGAAAAAACCCTGCACCCGCACGTTGCTCAATGGGTTGTCGCCCAAATAAAAAGGAATGCGCCCGTCAGCCGGGTTGGGAGCCAGCGCGCCGGTCAGCCCGAAATTATGGACACCGTTGTAGGTGTTGTTGTTCACCAAAGAAGTCCGGAATACCGGATTCTGGTTGATGGTTTCATAACGGAACACCGAGCGGCTGCTCAGGTCCACGCGGTTGGCAGCCTCTAAGGCTTTATCGGCGTTGCCCAGCATCATGTAATAACGAGCCAACAGCGCCTGCGTGGTATTGCCAATATTGATATCGGCACCTACTTTGGAAGTGAAAAAGCTCGAAATGGGAGTTTTGGCAAGCTCACCGGCGGCAGCCTCCAGCAGTTGAACGGCCTCTTCGAGGGCTGCGGTGCGTGCTTTGAAAGTGACGTTGCGCCCGGCTAAAAAGTCAGCAGAGCTAATCACCTCGGTGGGTACTTGCTCCCAAAACTGAGCCATAGTGCCAATGGCCAACGCCTTGAAAACGTGCCCATACACCACTACGCCCGTGGCTGTGCCAGGGTCGGGGATGTTGCGGGCATTGTCAATAATCAACTGCGAATTTACGCGCACCAAGTTCAGGCTGGTCCAGATGTTATTGAGAAAAGCGTTGGCATTGCCTAAGGTGGCGAAACCTGCTTCCAGGGCGGCTAACTCGCCGTTACCGGTATTGATAACAAATAACTCATTGGTGGTCAGTCCATTAGCAGATACCACATTGTACAATGCACCGGTAGCACCTACCGAATATTCCCGCTTCAGACCAACTACCATAGCCAGCAGCCCTTCCACGCTGTTGATCACTTCTTGCTTGGTAGCGGCATTGGGGTTGAGGTATTCTCTTTCGCAACTGCCCAGCAAAAATAGCAGGGGAATCATTGCGATGATAATTATTTTTTTCATGATTTTCCAATTGAAATTTTTGAAATAAATGCAAAACGCTCGGTGCCGGGAATGGCTATTGTTCTAATAATGGAACAACGCACTATCCACAATTTCCTAGAATTTGGCACCAATTCTAAACTGAATGGTACGCGGAATGGGCACATTGCCAAAGTCATCGCCGCGTACGCGGTCGTTTTGCCCGGCCGAATTGGTCTCTGGATCGAAGCCTTCATAGCTATCGAAAGAGAGCAGGTTGCGTCCGATCAAGCTGATATTAACGTTTTGCAATACTTTACCGACGTTGCCTACATTGTAGCTTAGCGCAATTTCTCTTAGCTTGATCCACGAAGCATCTTCAATATGCTCTTCCTGGATGCGCTGCCCCGTAACGCCGCCCGCAATTGAAGCGACATAACCGCGCGCTACCTCGCCTTTTAGCTCCTGCTCGGCTATTTTGCCATGCCCTACGTTGTTGCCGGTGATGCGGTTCCAGTTGTAAATATCAGCGCCCCAGAAGGCATCAAACTGGAAGCGGAAGCTCAGTTTTTTGTATCGCAAATCAGAAGAGAACGAGCCAAACCAGTCGGGATTGGGGTCGCCAATCACGCGCAGGAGTTCCGTGCCCGTGGGTTGTCCGTTGGCGTCGCGTACCGGTACATAGTAGCTGCCCGCCGCCCGATAGATGCGGTCGCGTTGGGCGCCTTCCGGCAAATTGGCAGGATTGTACTGGCTTTCTGCAATGATCAGGCCGCGTTCGGGTTGTGCCAAGCCCTGTCCGGTGAGCAACAGGTTGCCTGCGTTATTACGAGCGTAGTACCGTCCGAAGAAAAGACCAAATTGCTCGCCGCTGATAGCCGCTTGTGTGCCGTCGCTACCCCGCAGGAACAGTACGCCGTCAATGCCAGACACTTCATTTCGGTTGCGCGACCAGAGCGCCGTCAAGTCCCAGCCGAGGTCTTTGGTACGTATCGGAGCTACTTGCAGCATCAGTTCGATACCATTGTTGGTCATGCTACCCACGTTGGTTACAATACTGGAGCCACCCACGGTTGGGGGCAACTGGCGATCGAGCAGCAAATCATCTATTTTCTGATTGTAATAGGTTACATTCAGACCCACGCGGCTGTTGAGGAAAGACATATCGGCACCTGCCTCAAACTCGGTCATGATTTCCGGCCGCACGTCTGGGTTGGCCAGCAGGCGCGAAGGTGCAATCGAGGGCAGCCCCGTGAGCTGGCTCAGCAGGAAGTTGTCGAAGCGATCGAAAGGCCCGATACCGGTGAGGTTGCCCGCCTGCCCGTACGAAGCGCGCACTTTGAGCGTTCCGAGGGACTTTTGCAAGGCGGTACCTTTCCAGTAATCCGACAGTACGTAGCTGAAGCTGGCTTTGGGGTAGAAAATATTCTGGTTGTCAGCCGAAAAAGCTGAGGAGCCGTCAACACGACCGGCTAAGGTCACGAAAAGCTGCTCGTTGTAGCTGAAAGTCTGTTGTAGGAAATACCCCCAGATGCTGCGCTCTGCGATGCTTTGCCGAGGCAGTGTAAAGAGGTTGGCTGCCGCCGAAATGGTTTGTACAAAAGGTGCCAGGTCGCGTCCTTCTTGCGAGGTAAAGTGATTTCGGTCATATTGTATCTGATAGCCAGCCGTAGTGGTCGAGCTGATTTTCTCGTTCAGGGTACGATTGTAAGTGGCGGTCAGGTCATGGTTGAGCAAGGTTACATTATTAGTAGCATAGCCAATGTAGCCATCGGGGAAGAAGCCTGCAGCTACATCCGGATAGGGCAGGCGCGGGCGAAATTCGTTGCCCACCAGCGAGTAGTTGTCCACACCGAATATTGCATTGATATTCAAACCTTGAACGGGGTACAGGTTGAACTGAATGTCGCTGATGGTACGGTTGGTGCGTTGCGTCAGGTCGAATGTCTCGAGCACCGAAAGCGGATTGACCCGCACCTGTTCTACCTGGCGGAGGTTGCCGCCGGCATCGCGGTCGTTCAGGTTCCAGACATTGTCAATGATGAACATGGTACTGATCGGGCTGAAAAAGTTGTTGCCATTGGGCATATCTTGGCTGGCGCTGTAATTGTACGACAAGCCTACCGACATGGAAGCCCAGTTAGCAAGGGTCTGATTCAGGCGCAAGCGCCCGGTGTATTTGGTAAAATTGGTGTTTTTGATAATACCGTCGTTGTTGAAATAACCAAAAGACGCGAAGTAGTTCGTTTTGTCGTTGCCACCTGATACGGAGAGGTGATTGTCCGTACCCCAAGCACCAGTGAATATGTCATCTTGATAATCATAGCGTTGTACTGGGTATTTGTCTGTAATGAGCAAACGGTTGACGGGCCCCACTTTTGCAAAATTTACTCCCTGTTGTTGCAATACCGCCTCCGAGGGTCCGAGGTGTAGCAAGATGGTGAGCCGGTCTTGTGCCAGTTCGAGGCGGTCGTTGCCGGGCACGCCGAAACGCTCCGGATGCTGGGTCAGAAACACGCGATTGCGCAGCGAACTGTGCGTAGCCGAAGTGCTAAATTCAATAGTTGGCTTGCCTGATTTGCCGCGTTTGGTAAAAATTTGCACCACCCCGTTGGAAGCCCGCGAGCCATAGATGGCCGCTGCCGCCGCACCATTGAGCACTTCGATGCGCTCGATGTCGTTGGGGTTGATGTCCACTAAACGGTTTTGGCCGCCTTGCAGGCCAGTCGTCATGGCGTCGGCGCTAAGGTTGATGACGTTGGTGGAGCTGTTGTCCACGATTACTCCGTCCACGATGTAGAGCGGGTCGCTTGAGCCTTTGATAGAGCTGGGGCCGCGTAGCCGCACCGAGATGCCTCCGGCCGGGTAGCCGTCATTTTGGGTGATTTGTGCGCCCATTACTTTGCCGCTGAGGGCGGCGAGCGTGTTCGTGGTACCGGCATTTTGCAGTTTTTCACCCCCTACTACGCCGATGGCGTTGCCCAATTGGCGGCGGGTAGAAGTAGCGGTATTGCCAGTGACTACAATCTGGTCGAGTTCGAGAATGTCAAGTCCTAATCGAATGTCTTTCAACAAGTTGGTAGTAGCAGCGTTAATCGCTACTCTTTCATTGTAGCTGCCGTAGCCTACGTAGCTTACCTGCAAGGTGTAGGTGCCTTCGGCAACGGCGTCGGAGAGGTCGTAGTAGCCATTTGCATCGGTTACAGTTCCTAACCTGGGTTCCAACAGCAACACGGTTACCCCGATTAGCGGCGTGCCGGTGTCGTCGGTCACAGTTCCTTTAATGGAGAAACTGATCCTTTGTGCGAAAGCGATAGTAGTGGTCATTGCCAGCAATACAAGCAGCAACAACCGTCGGCTTGAGTGAGTGTAAGTCATAAGTCGCTTAATTAGGTTAGATAATTAGTTTCATAATAGAGTACAATCTTTCGGTACTTATCTGGACAATTGCGAATAGCTAATTGCGAATAGCCATTCTAATAATAATGCCTTTTGAACGCTTCAATGGCTTCGTATTCAGCCAAGCCCAATTCGTCATAAATGCGCGCCGTGCCTCGGTTGCGCTCTTCGGCGCGTTGCCAGAATTCCCGCGAATCATGCCCCGGAAACAGTGGCCGGTCTTTCTGCGACTGGTGCTTGAAGATGGCGCGGCGTTTGCGCAACAATTCTTCCGGGCTGAGCGGCACCGCCATGTCTATATCGTCAATGTCCCATTCTTGCCAGGCACCCCGGTACAGCCAAAGCCAGCAATCCTTTATCCATTCGTCGCTTGCTTCTTTGCAGCGTTCCAGCGCCTGGAAAATCGCGCTCAGGCATACCCGGTGCGTACCGTGCGGATCGGACAAATCGCCAGCGGCAAAGACCTGATGGGGCTTCACTTTTCGCAACAAATCCACAATAATCTGAATGTCGGTTTCGCTAAGCGGCTTCTTTTTTACCAGGCCGGTTTCATAAAATGGCATATCTAAAAAATGCATATTTTCTTCCGCAATGCCCACATAGCGGCAGCCGGCCTTGGCCTCGCCGCGCCGAATGAGTCCCTTTATTTTCTGTATTTCTTTTGAGTCCACCTCGCCTGGGCGCTTCGCGCTGAGCTTTCCCTGGATCGTGTCAAACAAGGATTGCGTCACTTCCCGATGTAAACCAAAGGCTTCGTGAAAATCATTGACAAAATCCGCAAAACGCACCACGTCGTCATCAAAAACAGCAATATTGCCAGAAGTTTGATACGCCACATGTACCTCGTGCCCTTGGTCGTGCAGGCGAATGAAGGTGCCGCCCATCGAAATGACGTCGTCGTCGGGGTGCGGGCTGAAAATAATCACCCGCTTTTGGGCAGGCTCGGCGCGCTCGGGCCGGTTGGTATCGTCGGCTTTGGGTTTGCCACCGGGCCAGCCGGTGATGGTATGTTGCAATTCATTGAATACCTTGATGTTTACATAATAAGCCGAATCATATTCTGTAACTAAATCTACCATGCCGTTATCCGAATAATCGCGGTTGGTCAGTTTCAGAATCGGTTTGCCGAGGTGCTGGCTTAGCCAGGTCACAGCCTTTTTGATGAGTTTATCATCCCAGTAGCAATGCTCTACCAACCAGGGCGTTTTGCAGCGGGTGAGTTGGGCCGAAGATGCTTCATCGAGTATGACCTGTACATCGGGATGCTTTTGCAAATAAGTAGCGGGCACGGAGTCCGTTACCGGGCCTTCCAGCGTTTTGCGAATAATCGGTGCTTTGCCTTCGCCCCAAGCCATGAGAATGATACGTTTCGCATCCAATATAGTACCTACACCCATCGTAATGGCTTTGCGCGGCACATTTTCCTCGCCAAAAAAGTCGCTGGCAGCATCTGTGATGGTGATGTGATCGAGTGTAATAAGGCGGGTGCGTGAGTCTTCGCCGGAGCCAGGCTCGTTGAATCCAATATGCCCGGTGCGCCCAATGCCCAGTATTTGCAAATCCAAACCGCCAAAGGCGCGAATTTTTTCTTCGTACTCCCGGCAGTAAGCCTCTACTTGGGGGCGCGGCAGCGTGCCATCAGGGATGTGCACGTTTTCGGGCAGGATGTCCACATGATTGAATAGATTTTCTTGCATAAACCGCACGTAGCTCTGCAACTGGTCGGGCTGAATCGGGTAGTACTCATCGAGGTTGAAGGTCACTACGTTCTGAAAACTCAAGCCTTCTTCCCGGTGCATCCGGATCAATTCGGCATAGACGGTGGTCGGGGTAGAGCCCGTGGCCAGCCCCAATACGCACGGCTGGTTTTGCGCTTGCTTGTGGCGTATCAGTTCGGCTATTTCCTGCGCTACTGCCTGCGAGGCGACCGCAGAGGTAGGGAAAATCTGTGCAGGGATTTTTTCTAAATGATTTGGTTGATGCATATTTAGCTACTATTTTTTGTTTTTGGAAACCGTTCGGATAGCGCAACCAGCGTACTAAACAGCACGGTGTGTATCCGCAGGCTATACCAGCGGCATAATGGTTGACGGGATTATAAATCTGTAAGATGATCAGGCGCTGTGAACCCTGATTTAAGGGTGTGTAAAATAACTGCTTACATTTCTATAACAAAATTGCATTTTTTTGCAGGATTTTGCAATTTTTTTCCTTAATTTGTTGGAAAAATTTTATTCTCGTGCTATAAAATGCTGAATTGTCATGCTGAAAGAAGAAAGACATCGCCTTATTCTGCGAGAAGTCAATATTCATAACAAGGTGCTAATAGCCGATTTGACCGATAAATTCGATGTTTCGGAAGACACCGTTCGACGCGATTTGCATGAACTTGCAAATTCTGGCAAAATCCAGAAAGTGCGAGGTGGGGCCTTGTCGAAGTCTTACAGCGGCTATTCTTATCACGAACAAGACATTTACGCTTACCGCGAAAAAAACCTCATCGCCCGAAAAGCAGTTAGCCTGTTGAAAGACGGCATGTTAGTACTCATCAGCGGCGGCTCTACCAATCTTGAAATCGCCCGGCTCGTACCACCCGAATTAAAAGTAACTTTTCTAACCGTCAGCCTTTCTACCGCCATGCAATTGCTCGAACACCCGGTCTCCGAAACGATTTTTATCGGCGGGCAGCTTTCCAAAAGCGCTAAAATCAGCGTAGGCGGCGAGGTAATCGGCAAACTGTCGGAAGTTCGGCCAGACATCTGCTTCTTGGGTACCAATGGTATTGATGCTTCGGCGGGCATTACCGAGTCAGACTGGGAGGTCGTTATTGTCAAAAAAGCTATGATCCAGGCTTCCAGCAAGGTTGTCCTGTGCGCCATTGCCGAAAAACTCAACACGGTGCAGCGTATCAAGGTATGCGATATGAGTCAGATTGACCTACTTGTCACCGAATTGGACCCTCAGAGCGAGTTGCTCACTTCTTACCGCAATACCGGCGTGCAGTTGGCATAGCCAAAATACTCGTTATAGCTTGCACCGCCACACAATTTTTCCTTGTAATTATTGAACTTTATGCACCGAACTGCTATTTTTGCACCGCTAAAATAGAAATGAATGGGACGCGCATTTGAATACCGAAAGGAGCGCAAGATGAAGCGCTGGGCCAATATGGCCAAAACATTCACCAAAATCGGACGTGAAATCGCTATCGCAGTGAAAGAAGGTGGCGGCGACCCCAATTACAACGCCCGGCTACGCCTCGCCATCCAAAATGCGAAGGTATCCAATATGCCCAAAGCTAATGTGGAGAGCGCCATCAAGAAAGCCCTCTCGAAAGAAGCGGAAAACTTCGACGAAATCGTGTATGAAGGGTACGCACCGCATGGTATCGCCGTGATGGTAGAAACCGCTACCAACAATACCAATCGCACCGTAGCCAATATTCGGCATATTTTTTCCAAATACGGCGGCTCGCTCGGCACCAGTGGCTCGGTTGAGTTTATGTTTGCCCGCAAGGGGGTTTTCAAAATCCGGGCCGAAGAGCAAAACCCCGAAGAATTAGAGCTGGAGTTGATTGATTTTGGGCTTGAAGAACTGAAGCGCGAAGACGATTTGCTTGTACTATACAGCGATTTTAGCGACTACGGCACCCTCCAGAAAGCCCTCGAAGAGCGCAACCTCGAAGTAGTACAAGCTGAATCCGTACGCATCCCGACACACACCAAAGAACTCAGTGATACGGAGGTGGAAGATGTCATCAAACTCATTGAAAAAATGGAAGAAGATGACGATGTTATTAATGTTTTCCACAATATGGATATGGGAGAATAAGTACGGTTTTTAATAAAGTAATGTGTGGTTTCTATGATGTAATGTAATACCCTTTTCAATTGGAAATGACGTGCTTAAATAATAGAACATTGTTATTTGTTAATTAAAATAGCTGTTAAAAATCTGGTAATCAGGTTTTTACGAATCTTTATTCTTAAAATAATTTTGTCCACCTACTTAGAAGTTAGATACGGTCGTAAATTCCTCAACCCCCTCCAATAGCAACAGCAATTTGTACAAGTCAAGACAGCGGAGCCAAGGATGTCGGGACCTCAGATTTTGTAGCAGTAGAGCTTGTAAAAGCCGCAGCGCAATGCGGGCAGGAGTCGCCAGCCGCCAGGCGCGCAGGCCTTGGTAGCTACGCAAAAGCTTGGTTTCCAGATTAGGATATATTTCAAGAAGTTGTACTAAGCTTTGAATGCCCTGCCGGGTTTTGTCGAGAAAAACGCTATTCGTTTCCAGCCCAAGGTGTTCTAAAGGATTATCTAAATGTAGAATCGGGACGCCGCGTTGCTGGAGTTCCAGCCCCAGCAGGGTATCTTCGTGCCCGTATTGCACAATGCGCTCATCGAAGCCGGTCGCATCGAAAATTGCTTTAGGCACCAGAAAATTATTGCTCATAAAGGCGTGCCAAGGCTTTTGCTGGCGCCGGTCAGCGGATATTTGCTCGCGTTGCCGGCCATACAGCCAATGCAAGTACAGGTCGGGATTGGACGGTGGAGTGGGGGCGTAGCAACGACCGCCACACAGCACGGTTTCACTTTGTAAATGACTGATATACTGTTGGATATAATCATTGGATACTACTTTTGAGTCGCAATCCATGAAAAGTAACCAGGGGTATTGGGCCGCTGCGGCGAGCAGGTTGCGAATGCGCGCCCGCCCGACGTTGTGTGGCAGCTCGACATAGCGGATGTGCGCCGAGCGAGTTGCCAGCGCTCGGTTGATGTTTTTGAACGGTGGTGTGGAGTCGTCATCGAAGCAGATAATTTCAAAAGGAACACCAGCGGCGACTAATTGGCGGTGCAAATCCTGTACCAATGCGCGCACGTCGAAATTGAAAACCGGAATCAATACGGAGAGCATGGCAAAAGATTGCGAGGGCATAGCCTCCAGTATGTTATTCGGCAACGATAGCAAGCTTCATATCATCGCTCAGCGCCAATCGGGTGATGTTATTGATACGATAAAACTGCAAATTGGAAATTTCCTTCCATTCGGGGTTGCGGCTGCGCGGATTGAGATGATACAGCCTGCTGCTTTTGCCCATCAGAAAAGAGCCGTCGGGCAAAACGGCAAAATCTTCTACGCCGGGCAGGGTTTCGGCAATCGTTATGCCTCTTTCTTTTTCCTCCTGTGTCTCCTGCCCTATGAGCTTTTTCTGCTTCAATTCCCAGGGGCCAGTGCTACTTTTTGAAACGTAGGCAAGGTTGCCATTGGGCAATTTGCGGAAGCAGCGGCCCACATTGGTGGCTACGGGCGTGCGGCTGTCGGTACGTACATCTACGATAGCTAAGCTATTGGGGTTGCCTACGAAAAAAGCCGCTACCTGCGAGCTGTTGAGCCATTGGTAGTAGCCAATATTGCGAATATATTTGAATATTGGTCTGCCATCGTGCAGCCGGTCAATCGGAAATTCCCAAAGCGTGAGCGTGCTATCGGTGCGGCCGTATTCCTGCCGTACTGCCGAGAAGCGGTAGCCATCGCCCATTGGAAATGCAGAATATTCGCCTTCTGCGGTTTGCGTCAGGCGGGTTTTGGTTTTCTTTTCAAGGTCGAAAAGATAGAGGTCGGGCTGCCGATCTTCGAGCGTTTGTACCGACAAGCACAGTTCGTTTTTGCTAAAAAAAGCCGGATGGTTATTATAGCCGTTGCTATTAAAAGCGGTGAGATAACGCGGCTGGGAAAGTTGAAAAGTAGAATCGTTATATTGCTTTAAATCAAATACATAGACATTCGATTTTTGTATAATCTGTGCATGAGCAGCCAGATAGCCAACCAGCGCAAGACAGAGGAGAATTGTTTTTTGCATGGCGTTCATTTTTTATTTCGCTATTTGCAAAAGTACGGGCTTTTTTGACAAAAGTGGCTGTTTTTTATGCTTTTAGCATTGCGTATTCGGTGTGGCTCAGGCTTCAAAGATTTTTTTGTTGAGCAGTCGAATAGCCAGTAGCCAAGGAATGCCGTGCATCACAAAGTCAAGCCAGTCAATTAGTTCCATACCGCGCGCGCCGCCCCATATCCACAGGATCTTACCCCAGATGTGTGGCTCCGGAAAATAAGGTGTCAGCCCCAGCGTAAGGCATAATAAGGCTACAAAGCGCCAGTCGTCGAGCAGTTTTTTGACAGCAGACATAGAGATGATATGGATTTTAATGAAGCGGTTCGCTGTTTGCAATTCGCTGTTTGCTATGCTTGCGCTTTGGGCGTACTAAAATTCATTGGCGGAAACGGCGGCTGCTCCGGCTCGTCAATAAAGCCAAATTGGGCCTCGTATTTTTTAATATTGTCGGCCATGGCTTGCAGCAGGCGCTTGGCGTGCTGAGGCGTCAGGATAATGCGCGATTGCACCTTGGCTTTGGGCATATTGGGCATCACCCGGATGAAGTCTAGAACGAATTCGGAGGGGGAGTGGGAAATAATTGCCAAGTTGGAATATTTACCTTCCGCCAGCTCTTCCGAAAGTTCTATATTGAGTTGTGCCTGTCCTTTTTTATTGTCTTCCATATTGTTATGTATTAGAGAAGTTGCGTTATTTTTTCTTTTTGGTCGTTTTTTTGGCCGGAGCTTTTTTAGTCGTTTTTTTCTTTGGCTCAAAGGCATCAGGAATTTTTTCTACAATAAGCGCTTTCACCTCTTCTATGGTCATTTCTGCGGCTTCTTCTGCGCTGACGCGCTGCCCGTCTTTTTTGGGCAGACTGATCATTTCCTTGCCAAAGCGAATGAAGGGCCCCCAGCGTCCATTTTCGAGATCAATTTTTTCGGCTTCCCAGCGTTTGATGTAGCGGTTGGCTTCTTTGTTGACCTTCGCTTCAATGAGGGTGTGCATATCTTCTAACGAGATGCGCTCAAAATCGTATTTTTTTGGCACATTTACAAAATAATCCTTCCATTTGAGAAAAGGACCAAAGCGGCCTTTGCCTTTGGTGATTGGCTCTCCTTTGTACGTGCCTACGGGTGCGTCTTCGCGGAGTTTTTGCACTATCAGTTCGATGGCTCGCTCGCGGCTCAGCGCCAGGGGGTCTTCATGGCGCGGTATGGAGATGAATTTTTCGCCAAACTTGACGTAGGGACCATAACGCCCGGTGCCAATAGCCACCTCTTCGCCCTGATACGGCTCAAGCGTGCGCGGCAGCTCGAAAAGCTTCATCGCTTCTTCGTAGGTAATGGTGTCAATGGATTGGCCCGGCTGCAGATTGGCGTAGCGCGGTTTTGCATCTTCGGGTAGTTCTTCTGGTGTACCAATTTGCACGACAGCTCCGTTGCGCGTCATTCGAGTAAGTACGGTATGACCGCTGGCAGGGTCTTTGCCCAGTATGCGCTCCCGCGAGGGGCGGTCGGCATTTTCCATAGTGCTTTTCACCGTAGCGTTAAAAGGCTGGTAAAAATCTTTCAAAATGGACGTCCACTGCTGCTTGCCGTTGGAAATTTCGTCAAACTGTTTTTCAATCTCAGCCGTAAACTGATAATTCATCACCTCTTTGAAATGCTCATCCAAGAAATCGCTCACCGTAATGCCCATATCGGTCGGAAACAAGCGATTGCTCACAGCGCCGGTCAGCTCGGTGTCCATTTTTTTCTTAATTTCATTGTGGCTCAGCGTCAGCACTCGGTACTTGCGCTCCACACCTTCGCGGGTTTCCTTCACCACGTAGCCGCGTGCTTCTTCCATAATTTTGCTGATAATGGGCGCATAGGTAGAAGGGCGACCGATGCCCAGCTCCTCCAATCTTTTCACTAAACTGGCTTCGGTGAAGCGCGCCGGCGGCCGCGTAAAACGCTCAGTAGCAGTCATTTCTTGCAATGGCAATACCTGCCCTTTTTTCAGCGGCGGCAGCATGCCTTTGGTTTCTTCCTCTTCGTCATCATCTTTTGATTCGAGATACACCTTCAGAAAACCATCAAATTTCAATACTTCGCCTTCAGCGGCAAGGTGCTCGGCTGGCATAGTAGAGATGCCGATTTTAACAACCGTTTTCTCCAATTGTGCATCCGCCATTTGCGAAGCAATGGTGCGTTTCCAGATCAGTTCGTACAGGCGCTGCTCGTCGCGGTCGGAGGTGATGCTGTGCCGGTCAATGTACGTTGGGCGAATGGCCTCGTGCGCTTCTTGCGCGTTGGCTACTTTATTTTTGTAATTGCGCGTTTGCACATATTGCTTGCCGTATTGCTTTTCGATTTCCTGGGCGATGGTTTGCACCGCCGTGCTGCTTAGGTTGGTCGAGTCGGTACGCATGTACGTGATGTGTCCGGCTTCGTACAGGCGCTGAGCCACCGACATGGTGCGCGATACCGAAAAACCCAGCTTGCGGCTGGCCTCCTGCTGTAAGGTAGAAGTGGTGAAGGGCGCGGCTGGGCGGCGCTTGAGTGGGCGCACTTCGATGTTGTCAATTTTGAAGGTGGCACCAATGCAGTTTTGCAGGAAGGTTTCGGCATCTTTTTCGGCATCAAAACGTTGGGGTGCCTCGGCTTTTAGGGCTACCGACTTGCCTTGCTCGTTTTTGACTGTAAAAATGGCCGCAATACGATAAAAAGGCGTGGTGTTGAACTGATTGATTTCGCGCTCACGCTCTACAACAAGCTTCAGCGCTACAGACTGCACCCGGCCCGCCGAAAGCCCGCTCTTTATTTTGCGCCAGAGCACCGCTGAAAGCTTATACCCCACCAAGCGATCGAGAATGCGCCGGGTTTGCTGGGCATTTACCAAATCAATGTCCACTGTGCGGGGCTGCTGAATGGCATTTTGAATGGCTGGTTTGGTGATTTCCCTAAATACAATACGTTTGGTGATCGCTTCATCCAAACCCAATACCTGGCACAAATGCCAAGAAATAGCCTCGCCCTCGCGGTCTTCGTCCGTAGCGAGCCATACTTCATCCACTTTTTTCACCCAGTCTTTCAGCTCCTTGACGACCTTTTTTTTCTCCGGCGAAACGATGTATTTAGGGGCAAAGTCATTGTCTATATCCACTGCATTGTCCCCTTTTTCTAAGTCGCGCACGTGGCCGTAACTCGATTTTACAGCAAAATCCTTGCCCAAATATTTCTCAATCGTTTTGGCTTTCGCCGGCGATTCTACAATTAGCAAATGCTTCGGCATTTTTTCAGGGTTTTTGTCAAAAAAAAATCCGTTTGGCTTAACACCTTATATAATGGCAATGGTTCAGATTTGCCAGCGGCATCTTGCAAATACTTCGCAAAAGAAACGTTGTTTTTCCAGAAATGCAAAAATAATAAGAGTTCTGACAAATCAGAAAGGGAAAATAGAATGGGGATGCTACTCTTGTTTTGAGATAAATAATGAGTATTGAATAATTATATTGCTTTGATAATCAGCAATATATGCTTAATGTCGCACATTCTTTCTCATCGGCCTACTGCAAAATATTGCGCTACGCAAAAAAACTTACCAATCTGGGCAGCTTTTACAACGTTTGCCTTTCTTGTATTTTTTGCAGCATTTTTTCTTCACTTTTTTGCCCTGCACCACCGGCAGCGGGAAAGGCAGTTGGACCTGCGTAGGATTAGAAGGCTTATGGTTATTAATCTTATTCATATTAAGTCTAAATTAATACTGCAAATTTAAGATAGGGAAAGCATATCTGCAAATGATTTTTCGCAGTGGCGAGCAAAAAAATATTTTTTTACATTGCTATGGCAAATTTGAGTCAAGGGTTATTAGTTATAGTTTTAAACGTCTGATTTTCAAAGAGTTAAATTGTATAAGTATTAATTTTCGCTTTATAGTCCGGTTATTTTTTTAGCGAAGCGCTATGGGTGAGGCCGGGGCATTGTGTAATTTTATCATCGCAGAATTTAAAATCAATAAAAAGCTGCTCTGGCGGATTAAATTTTTTGTAATCCGACCAAAGCAGCGAATTATTCCAATTAAAAATGGTAAAAGTATGAAAAATCTTACACTCATTGTAGCCTTGACGTTTTTATCGCTATCGGTCTGGGCGCAGCGCGGCACGGTGACTGGTCGCGTCACAGACAGCGGGACTGGCGAACCACTGATCGGCGCCAACATCATCCTCGAAGGCACTACCAATGGTACCCTGAGCGATGTGAATGGCAATTACTCGATTGCGCTAAATGCCGGCGAGCAGACCCTCATTATTTCTTACGTGGGCTACGCCACCCTGACGCGCACGGTGAGCGTGAGTGCTGGGGCAGAAACCCGCGCCGATTTTGGGCTGGAGCAAACCAACCTGATTGGGCAGGAAGTAGTCGTATCGGCTTCGCGCAAAGCAGAAAAATTGACCAATGCACCGGCTACCATCTCGGTGATTGGTGCCAATGCCATTTCAGAGCTACCTTCTTTCAATGTGGCGGAACTGCTCGGTCGGCAGCGCGGGGTAGATTATGTGCGCTCCGGCGTATTGGGCATCGGTGTGAATGCGCGTGGCTTTAACAGTGCTTTCAATCCTAAAAACCTGCAAATCAACGACGGACGCTTTTCTACGCTGATTGCTACGGGCCTGCCCTTGGGCGCGCTGAGCACTACCGTGAAGGAAGATATTGAACGTATTGAGGTGATTTTGGGGCCCTCTTCGGCCCTGTACGGACCGAATGCTCACAACGGTTTGATTAATACCATCACCAAAGACCCTCGCGTTTATCAGGGTACTACCATTGCGTTGGGCGCTGGTAATCAGAGTGTTATAACTGGACGGCTGCGGCACGCTACCAAACTGAACGACAAGTTTGCTTTCAAGGTGACGGCCGAATACACGCAAGGCGAGGAGTTTGAATTTACCGATACGGTTTATTTTACCAATACCGCTTTCGACAATCCGTTGTTTGGCGGACAAGGCAACGGCAGCGGCCTGATTTTTCATGCGGTGCCGGAGTTA
The DNA here is from genome assembly GCA_937872385.1 of uncultured Saprospiraceae bacterium. Lineage (GTDB taxonomy): Bacteria > Bacteroidota > Bacteroidia > Chitinophagales > Saprospiraceae > JADJNW01. The sequence goes on along the minus strand of CALMSO010000047.1, from coordinate 68,744 downwards.
GAGCTAGATCGTAAGTTCAGCTCACTACGCGGCGAAGCCAGTTTGTACTATGCTGTCAATGACAAGTCGGACTTGATTTTTACCTATGGGCATAGCACCAGCAGCAATATTGGTAATACCAACGCCGGCCGCAACCAGATCAAAGACTGGCAAGTCAATATCTTCCAGTTGCGTTATGTGTCGCCGCGTTTCTTTGCGCAGGCTTACTACACTGGCAGCTCGACCGAAGATACCTACGCCATGAATCAGCGCACTCAAAACTATCTGACGTTCAAGGATGCCGGTTTTCCGGAAGAAGAGGCCAGAAGACGCTCTTTTAGTGAGCAATGGTTTGGCATTTCGCCGCAGGCAGGTATTCCGCTCAATCGCGGCTCGGTTTTCAAGGACAATTCCAACCGTCTGAACGCAGAAGCACAGTACAATAATAAGGTCGCGGGCTTTGATTACATCCTCGGCGTACAATTTCAGCGCGACGTAGCCGACAGCCGGGGCACCTATCTGCTCGATGCGGCCGGAGCCATCGAAATCAATCAGGTAGGCGGTTATTTGCAATTGGAGCGTTTTCTGGGCAAAAGATTCAAAACGGTGCTGGCCGCTCGTGCCGACAACCACGATTTGTACGGTTTCAACTTCATTCCCAAAGCGGCTTTGGTGTATATCAATGACTCCGGTGCGCTGCGTTTGACGTATGGAAAAGGCATTGCCGCACCGACCATTCTAAACCTCGAAGCCAATATCTTTGGCGGTCTGCTGTTGGGCAATGGCGTTGGCTTTACCCTGTCGGATGGCGAGCGCGTAGCTCCTTTGCAGGTAGAAACCATCCAAACGATTGAATTGGGTTACAAAGGCTCCTTCGGCAAGCGCTTGTTCGTAGATGCCAATGCTTATTACAATATTTCACAAGACTTCCTCAGCCCAGCGCTGAATATTGCTACCGGTGGCCGCACAGTGACGCAGCGAGGCGACCAGCCTATGACGGAAGTAGTGCCCGGTACGCCGCCTGCGGGCGCAGGTCTGGTGCTCACGTATCTGAATTTTGGCAATGTGAATACCTATGGTTTCGACGCTTCGGTGAATTATGCTTTCTCCAGTGCATTAGTGGGTACATTCAATTATTCTTGGTTCGATTTTGATTTGGATGAAAATGACCCCGCCAACGACGGCAACCGCAACGGTAAGGTGGATGAAAATGACCTGCCCATTAATACACCTACGCACAAGCTGGGCGTCGGTTTGAATTACAGCAAATCGAAATTTTTCGCTTCCGCTTTTGGGCGCTGGGTACAAGCTTATGATTTCTTCTCTGGTATCAATGTAGCAGCCAGAACCAACCGCGACCTGATCTACGCTGGCTCACCAGTGGTGGAAAATGCACGCGTCGGTCGCTCGTTCAACAATGGCCCGCTGGGCGGGTTCTTCAACCTCGATTTTTCGGTAGGCTATCGCATGAATGATTATTTGACCCTTTCGGCGCAGGTAGTGAATGCCCTGAACCAGGAAGTGCGCGAGTTTGTTGCTTCGCCAGTGATTAGACCCTTGTATTCCGTAGAAGCGAAAATCAATCTGCCGGCTATTGGCGGAAAGAAATAATGAGAAAAGGGTGAAGGGTTGAGAAGGTTGAAAAAAAGTTGAAGGGTTGAGGGGCTGAGGAGTGGCGCAGTTTTGTAATGGCTATTGCAAAGCCATAAGAACTGGACGACTTTTCAGCCCTACAACCCAAAAAAAACAGTATGCAAAACGCTATGATGATTGCCTCTGGGGCCTATGCACCCGAGCAGGTATTGCCCAATAGTTATTTCAACGAATTGCTGGGCGAAGATGTGGACACCTGGCTGCGCACCAATGTGGAAATCTACGAGCGCCGCTGGTGCGCCCCCGACGAAAGCACGGCTGATCTTTGCGAAAAAGCGGCCCGTCAGGCGCTGTCCAATGCACAATTGAACCCGGAAGACCTCGATTTGATTATTATTGCCACTGATACGCCGGAGTTCGTATCGCCTTCTACCGCTTCGGTAGTGCAGTATCGCCTCGGCGCAGCCAATGCTGGCACTTTTGACATCAATACGGCTTGCGCAGGGTTTGTGACCGCCCTCGACATTGGTGCCAAGTACATCCGGGCGGACGAGCGCTACCGGTACGTGTTGGTCATCGGGGCGTACGCCATGAGCAAGCATTTGAATAAAACCGACAAAAAAACCGTTACTTTATTTGCCGACGGTGCCGGTGCCGTTATTTTGAAATCCGTCTCGGAAAATGGTCGGGGTTTTCTCGCCAGCCAGTTGATTACGCAAGGGCAGTATCATGGCTGGATGGGCATTTACGGCGGCGGCACGCACCAGCCCAGCGACGAGGAATTAGTCCGCCAACACGGGCATCAGTTGCAGTTTGTCAAACGTTTTCCAACGGAGCTGAACCCCGATATGTGGTCAAAAATGACCCGGGAGTTGTGCGCGCGCATCGGCCTTAGCCCTGACGAAATTGACCTTTTTCTGATCACACAAATCAATATTAACAGCATCCGGGCTACGCTCGATCTATTGCAGCAGCCCCACGACAAGGCGCATACCATCATGCATTACTACGGCTACACCGGCTCGGCTTGTATTCCAATGGCGCTACACGACGCTTGGGAAAAAGGCAAAATAAAGCCCGGCAATCTGCTCGTACTCATCGGCTCTGGTGGCGGCTTGGCTTTTGCTGGCGCGGCTTTTAGAATGTAAAAAGGAATTTTCGTCCCTTGCAACAATGCAACCATGAAACACCACGACTGGGCGGCAAAATGGGCGCTTTATAGCCCAGATAAAATTGCCCTGAAAGAGCATGAAACACAACGCAGCCTGAGCTACGGCGAATTGAATCGCCTCGGCAACCGCTTGGCGCATCATTTGACGCAAGTCTATGGTGTTGGCAAGGGTGATCGCGTGGCCATTCTGGCAGAATTTTGCTTAGAATACGTCATTTTGTTTGTTGCAGCCCAAAAAACAGGTTGTACCTTAGTACCGCTCAATTATCGGCTCACGAGTGCGGAGATTGATTTCATGCTGCGCAACTCGGAACCCACCCTGCTCATTGGCGAAGCAAAATTTCAGCAGACACTGGCGGCCGCCTCGGTACATTCGGACGTAGCTCATCGCCTGGCATTGGAAGCCTTGTCGGCAATGTTGAATCCTACGCAGCCGCAGCCCGAAGACGCTTTTTTTGATACGGTGGAGGTGCATGAGGACGACCCAGTTTTCATTCTCTACACCTCTGGCACTACCGGCTTTCCGAAAGGGGCACTTTACACCCATAAGATGCTGTTTTGGAACAGTATTAATACAGCGATGAGCCTGATTATCAATACAGAAAGCCGAACGGTCAATTGTATGCCACCCTTTCACACCGGCGGCTGGAATGTGCTGCTCACGCCTTTTTTACATCATGGCGGCTACACTTACCTGTTGAAAAAATTTGATGCCGATGTTGTGTTGCAATTGCTTCAGGATGAGAAAGTTACCCTCTTTATGGGCGTGCCCACTATGCTCAAAATGATGGCAGATGCCGAGGCCTTTGACGCGGCGCGGTTTCCCGATTTGCATTACATCATCGTGGGTGGCGAACCCATGCCAATTCCGCTGATAGAAAAATGGGATGCAAAGCAGGTACCTATTCGGCAGGGCTACGGCATGACCGAGGTAGGTCCCAATCTCACTTCGCTGCATCAAAACGACGCTATTCGCAAAAAAGGCTCCATCGGGCGGCCCAATTTTTACGTAGAAATCCGAATTGTGGATGAGCGCGGACAGGATGTGCCTGTGGATACACCTGGCGAACTGCTGCTGCGCGGCCCTATGGTGACGCCCGGCTACTGGCGCCATCCTGAAGCTACGGCCAAAGCCATCGCGGACGGTTGGTTTCATACTGGCGATATGGTGCGCGAGGATGCGGAAAACTACATTTATGTGGTAGATCGGATTAAGAATATGTTCATCTCCGGTGGCGAGAACGTTTATCCGGCGGAGATAGAACGGGTGTTGGTGAAGCATCCGGCTGTTTCCGAAGCAGCGGTCATTGGCGTAAGCGACGAAAAATGGGGCGAGGTAGGCAAGGCTTTCATCGTGTGCCAGCCCAGCGAGCCAGCCGCACCCGAAACACTGACCGACTACTGCCGCCAGCATTTGGCCAAGTACAAGATACCTAAATATTTTGTCTTCCTCGCAGCCTTGCCCAAAAACGATACCGGCAAAATCAATCGTATGGCGCTGAAAAACGCGAGCCCTACAGAGCACTGATATTCTAACTCAACTTTCCGCTTTCCTGTCTTCAATTTGGGAGAAGTGTCAAATCTTCCTTACTTTTGGGCGTCGAAAAAAATAAAAACCGGACAATTACGGTTGTAACAACAATTCGGGGCGCGCCTGCCCTTTTGGCAATCGGGGTCCAATCATCCATTAAAACTAAAATCTGTACAATGAACCTTCACGAGTATCAGGGTAAAGAATTGCTCAAGAGCTATGGCGTTGCCATTCAAGACGGCACAGTGGCGCATACGGTCGAGGAAGCCATTGCGGCTTACAATGAGCTGGCTGCCAAAACCGGCAATAAGTTTGCTGTAATCAAAGCGCAAATCCACGCCGGTGGCCGCGGCAAGGGTGGCGGTGTAAAATTGGTCAAAAACCTCGACGATGTCAAGACCCACGCGGGCAACATCTTGGGTATGATGCTGAAAACCCCGCAAACTCCGGGCGGTATGGAAGGCCCCGGCAAGTTGGTGCGCAAAATTCTGATTGCCGAAGATGCCTATGTCCCTGATTTCGACGCTTGCAAGGAGTTTTATATTTCGGTATTGACCGACCGCGAAAGCAAAACCAACGTGATTATCTATTCTACCGAAGGTGGTATGGATATTGAAGCTGTAGCTGAAAATACGCCGCACTTAGTGCACAAGGAGTACGTGCATCCGACGCTGGGGCTGCAAGGTTTTCAGGCGCGCAAAATCGCTTTCAACTTGGGGCTGAGTGGCGATGCTTTCAAACAAATGGTGAAGTTTGTCACTGCTTTGTACCAGGCTTTTGTCGGCTCTGATGCTACACTTTTTGAAATCAACCCTTGCGTAGTGACTGGCGAAAACCGCGTCATTGCTGTAGATGCCAAAGTGGCGCTCGATGACAATGCGCTCTATCGGCATGCCGACCTCGAAGCTATGCGCGACGAAGACGAGGAAGACCCCACCGATGTGGAAGCCAGACAATATGACCTGAATTTTGTCAATCTCGACGGCAACGTGGGCTGCATGGTCAATGGTGCTGGACTGGCCATGGCCACCATGGATGTCATCAAACTCTCCGGAGGGGAGCCAGCCAATTTCCTCGACGTGGGAGGCACCGCCGATGCCCGACGCGTGGAGCAGGCTTTTCGCATCATTTTGAAAGATGAAAAGGTAAAAGCCATTCTTATTAATATCTTCGGAGGTATTGTACGTTGCGACCGCGTGGCGCAAGGCGTTATTGATGCTTACAAAAACATCGGCGACATCAAGGTGCCCATCATTGTGCGTTTGCAAGGTACTAATGCGGACATCGCCAAGCAGATGATTGACGAATCGGGGCTGGCGGTGCATTCGGCTATTCTACTGCAAGAAGCTGCTGACTTAGTGAGCAAGGTATTGGCAGAAGTAAAATAAGCACAAAGCGCCAAAAATAATATACGAAGGGAGTAAAGAGTTGTTTGCCCTTTGCTCCCTTTGCAATTTTTTATGATGCGTATCGTTTTGGTATTCAATTTATAGTGCTATTTTCCATATACTATTCAGCATCAAAACGGCATCAGTTGTTCACTTGCTCGGCTTGCTTCTGGTCGAGGTATTTGGCAATCAGATCCGGCACTTTTTCAAAAGCGGCTGATAAACCCGAAGCGTGGCGCGTGGCAATAAAAGAAATTTGGTCGTCCTTTGAAACCAAGAACCCAATTGGCTCAATACCAATGCCACCGGCTGCTCCGGCGCCTCCGCCGTGTCCTTGTTTGTTGGGGGCTTCGCCTTCCCCGCCACCAGTACCAAAACCCATCCCGAGGCGAATCACGGGTACGCAGCTAAATTCTCCCAACTGGAATTGTGCGCCGATAATAGTTTCGGTTTTGGCTTCGGATTTCAAAAAATCCGTTATTTGCGGAATCATTTCTTCAAAAGTGACTTTCATGGCTTTGAGATTTTTTTAAAGTGAAAGATGTGGTTATTACAATTTTGCAAAATTCACGATTGTTTACAAGTCGTTGATTTTCTGGTTTTTACAATTGTAAAATGTGCCGTCCTTTAAAAAAGCAGCACGCGAACAATGCGAAACAAGCGGTTTTCTATTTGTAACAGCAGGCGGTTGCGGCCCGAAAAATTGACAGACAAATCGCGGCCAGGGCCGCTGGCCCAGTACAAAAGCGGGTACAATTGTGCGTTCAATGCGTAATCGTTCGTGTCTAATTCTACTTTAAATCGCTGAATACGAAAGCTTTGCAATAGACGTTTTGCTCTTGGCCAGGTAAATTTTCGTTGAATTCCGCTGCGTTTTTTGGCACTTGTGGGTTTATCAGGTTTATCGGTTTTGCGCAAAGGAAAAAAGTGCATTCGCCAGAAAAAAATGCGCACCCGCAACGCCAGTTCGTCGTTCAATAGCACCACGCTGACCCGCCCGATGCCCCGCCAACTCAGCGAGTAATCTTGGCGAGCGGTATCCACCCGGATGATGAGCGGTGCCAGCAGCAGCCACAGCATCAGTGCCAAGAGCAAGCCGACTAGAATGAGTAGTGCAATCACGGCTTTTATTTTTACCGAAAAGTAATGATTTGACAAGAAAAAAAGACTGACATTCGCCACCGGCAAGCCATGATTTTTGTCAGCAGGAAAGTTAGAATTGACATAAATTCGCGTTGAATTTCGTTAGCAAACCAAAAAGACTGATGGACATGAACAAAACGAAGAAAGTAAATCGTAAGAATATTGTTTGGTGGCAGATGCGGAGATTTTTTGTGACAACTATCATTGGGGGCTTGGCTGTGATACTACCGGTCACGATTTTTGTCCTGCTCATTCGCTTGTTATTGCAGGTTATTACGGCTATTCTCGCGCCCGTCAGCGGATTGTTTGATTTTATTGGCGATGCTGCTCAATGGTTGGTGCCGTTTTTATCCTTTATCATTATTATTGTTGTATTTTTCTTGGTAGGGCTGTTTGTGCGCACCAATTTGGGGGAGAATTTTTTCAAAAACCTCGAAGAGCGCTGGTTGATACAATTGCCTTTTTATCGCGTCATTCGAGACACGGTGCGGCAGTTAGTCGGTGTCGAAAAAATGCCTTTTTCGCAAGTCGTGCTGGCGGATGTTTTTGCCAATGGCATCTGGATGACGGGTTTTGTCACCGACGAACATCCGAATGATTATTACACCATCTTTGTGCCTACTTCACCTAATCCGACCAACGGTTTTGTGTTTCACATCCACGCATCGAAGCTCAAGTTTTTAGAAGCCAAGTCGGAAGATGCTATGAGTGCTATTATTGGGCTGGGCATTGGCTCCAAAGTATTGTTTGCAGCGAAGGAAAAAGACAAGTTGGTCAACTTGCCGGATCCGCCTGCCGACGCGCCTGCGCCCTGAACACGAAGAGATACACCAACCAGCCGGCCAGCGTCAGTACCGCCGCCGTTAGAATGGGCAAACGCCCGTCAATGGTATTCAGGTAGCCCGCAATGAGCGGTGGCACTACTTGCCCCAGCGATTGCATAGACTGATTGATACCGAGTATTTCGCCTTGTTGGGAGGCTGTGGCTTGTTCGGAAACAACGGCTGTGAGATTGGGCGCAGTGATGCCCTGGGCAATGGCAATGAGCGGATTGAGCAGATAAAACCAGGCGCTGCGGTCGGGCAATAAAAGTAGGGCAAGTGCAATGGATAAGGCAAAAACGGAATAGGTAAGCAAGGTAGCTGGTGCGAATTTTTTGCTAAGCTGCCGCACAATGATACCTTGGGTAATGACCAACCAGATGCCAATCCAGCCGAAGATAAAACCGATATTTTTTTCGGTAAAACTGAATTTTTGAATCAGCAGCACCGAGAAAAATTGCGTGAAAAAAGTGAAACCCAGCGACAATAGCAGAATGACGGTGAAAATGGCGCGCAGATTGGGCAGGCGAAAGGCTATGCCGATATTGCGAAAGCCGGTTAGTAGGTTGATTGCTGAATTGCGCCGCTCGCGTATGGTTTCTCGAAAACGGAAATGCACCAACAGAATATTGAGCAAGGTAAGTATGGACGTAAACCAGAAAGGCGTGGCTGCATTGAACCAGCTCACCACCGATTTGTCGGCTAAAATACCACCAATGGTAGGCCCCAGAATGAAGCCCAGTCCAAAGGAAACCCCCACTAAACCGAAGTTTTTGGCGCGCGATTGGGCGTCGCTCACATCCGCGATAGAAGATAGAATGATAGAAATATTGCCGCCGGTGAAGCCCGGTAAAGCCCGACTGACAAAGAGTAGCCAGAGGTTGTTGTTGAGAATAGCCCAAGCAAACAGCAAATACCCAATGAGCGTACCGACCAAAGAAATAGACAAAATCGGGCGGCGGCCGTAGCGGTCGGACAATGCGCCGAGCATAGGCGCGCCGAAAAATTGTAGCATTGGGTACATGGCGATGAGCAAGCCGTAAAGCAAGGAACGCGTATCCGTGCTGACTTCTGGTGGAAAAAAACTTGCGCTTTCTTCAAAAAAAAGTGCCGGAATGACAGGAATGATTACGCCAATTCCCAACAGGTCAATAAAAACGGTCAGAAAAATAGTCCCCAGCGGTGATGCCGGCTTGCGCGTTGCCTCGGACATGGGCGGTGGTTTCCTCACAAATTTTTCACAATTAACTCCGACAAGTCATACACCATTACCTCCTCCTGTTTGTCTTTGGCTTTCACGCCGTCGCTCATCATGGTGAGGCAGAAAGGACAATTAACCGCGATAATATCGGCGCCGGTGCCGAGGGCTTCCTCCGCCCGTTCGATGTTGATGCGTTTGTCGCCGGGTTCATCTTCTTTCCACATTTGCGAGCCGCCTGCGCCGCAGCAGAGGCCATTGGTGCGCGAGCGTTTCATCTCCACGAGATCATTGTCGAGTGCGGTCAGTACCGCTCGTGGGGCTTCATATACCCCGTTGACGCGACCGAGATAGCAAGAATCGTGATAAGTGATGCGTTTGCCTTTGAAAGTGCCGCCCTCGTTCATTTTAATACGCCCCTCGTTGATGAGTTGTTGGAGCAATTGCGTATGATGAATCACTTCGTACGTGCCGCCTAAGGCAGGGTACTCGTTTTTGAGCGTATTGAAACAATGCGGGCAAGCCGTGACGATTTTTTGCACGTTGTACATCTTGAGCGTTTCGATGTTTTGCAATGCCGTCATTTGAAACAGAAATTCATTACCAGCGCGTCGTGCCGGGTCGCCGGTGCAACTTTCCTCATTGCCCAGAATGGCAAATTGAATGCCCACGGTGTGCAAGATTTTAGCGAAAGCTAAGGTCACCTTTTGCGCACGGCTATCGTAGCTGCCTGCGCAGCCCACCCAGAAGAGGATTTCCGGCTCCTCGCCAGCGGCGGCGTAGTCTGCCATGGTTTTTATTGGAAAATCAGCCATAAATCATATCGGCGGTTTTTACCCACCTTTATTTTGGTTTTGAAACAAGTATCTGGACATAATTATTTTCAGAAAAAACACAAACCACTGATTATCAGTAGGTATATTTTAGACAATAGACAATAGATGCCAGATGCCAGATGCCAGACTTTAGGGCGGGACGCTGTTTGCTGTTTGCTATTCGCCGCACGGTCAGTAAGCGTTATATCCTCAACCCTTCAATCTCTCAACCTTCTCAACCTTCTAACCCTTTCAACCCTGTCCCATCTGCAATTAATTGCCAATCACTACCCCACTAATTCCCGTCTTGTGCGTCCTGGCGGTCGTATTTTTGCACCTTGCGGCGGCTTTTCAGGGGCATGTAGCGATAGGGGCGACCTTGTATATCGTTGACCAAGGAATCAATATTGGTGCTCATACTTTTCAATTCATAATACAGCCCTTCGTCTTGCATCAGCAAACCGAGTGTGCCTTCGCCTTCATTGATTTTGCCGAGGGTCGTGTTCACGCTGCCGATTGCGGCGTCGGCGGAGGTTAGGGTATGGCTGAGGCTGTTAATAGCGGTTTTTACTTCTGCTAAGGTTTGTTGCAGATCGGCCTGCGCCAGGTCGGCGGAGATGTTATCGGCGTTAGCCAAGATGTTTTTGATCTTGTCGTTATTGGCGCGCAAGGTACCGGTCACGGCATCGAGGTTGCGCAGCGTCCCTTCGATATTACCCGAAGACCGGCGCATCAGTCCGTCGAGTTGTGCAGTGCTTGACTGGAGGTTGCCCATAGTCAGCCGCAGGTCTTTCATGGTTTTGGAAATGGGCGAATCGCTGCTTTCGTCTAAGAGGGCGTTGTTGAGTGAATCCAGTACATCCTGTAAGCCGACTTTCAAAATATCCACGTATTCGCGGGCTGCGTCAGGACCCATCATGGAAGCCAACAAACCCTTGGTGCGGCCGCGCAGATAGTCACCGCTTTTCGCACATTCATCACCGGAGCAGGGGCGGTCATACTCAAGTACAATGGCCTTGCCCCCCATGAAGCCAGTAGCAATAATCGTAGCCATGGTATTTTTGGGCACGTCGGTATTTTTTTTCAAATCTAATGTCACTACCACCTTGCGCTCAGGATCGCCGGGCTTCAGATAAATATCGGCCACTACGCCTACATCTAAGCCACTGATACGCACCGGCGTACCTTTCTGCAGCCCTTCCACGGTTTCGTATTCTACGTAGAAAATATTGGAGGCGGTCAGCGCATTTTTGCCCATGATGAAATTGTAGCCCCAAAGCGACAAACCCAGCGCAGTAATGGCCAGCAGACCTATTTTTACTTCATTCGACATACAGTTCGGTTGTTTTTTAGAAAGGTAAAGGTAATGCGAATACTTCTGAACGGGAAACATTTCCGGCAACACTTTGCAGTCGCAAACAGTTTTTGCGCGCACTTGGGCACAGACCTGCGGGCAGTGAGAAAAACGAAAAATTTTATATGGGCGTGCCCCCGCGAGTCCACATTTTTGAATGCTATAATTTGCTACGGCTGTTAATTTGAAATTTTGTATTGCTGAATTAATTTAAAGTGTTGATTTTTAAGTATTTAGATTTTGAATTTTGTTTAAAAAATTGCTTGTTTTTTCGACGAAACCACTTTCAATTTTCCTGAATATTGGGTAATATTGATTTATATTTCCAATAAATAATCAAATGCTTTCGTATTGGTTGTAAATGATATAATTACTATTTTAATAAAAAATGTGGTTTTAAGTGCATAGACATAATTATTTAATAAAAAGTTGCAAATAACTGATTATCAATAGGTAGGATTTAGATAATAGACGATAGATGTTAGATTTTAGACCCATCACTCATCACCCTATTCACCCTATTCAACCTTTTTTAAACGCTGTCCCAATTAACAATGTCCCATTACTTAAATTGATATAATATGGCTAAAAACAAAGTAAATATCCTCTGACCCGATTGCGAAGCGCACTGCCGGCCCTGCTTCCCCTGCGCTTTAGCAATCTATTCGATTACTTTTACGGCATTCGGTGTTCGCAAATCATTTTACAACCTTGAAAAAACAAACGTATCATTATGATACATCCAGCTACTGAACTGAGGTTTATTAACCCGCTTGTGGGCTATGGCGTATTCGCCACGAGCTTGATACCCGCCGGCTCTATTACTTACGTAAAAGATAGCCTTGAGGTGGAGGTGTCGCCCGAGGCTTATCAAACGCATCCGCCCGCTATGCAGGCCGTGATTGAAAAATATTCGTACATAGACGAGCGCGGCTATCGCATTATCAGTTGGGATTTCGCCAAATACATCAATCATTGTTGCAATTGTAACAGTATGAGCACGGGATACGGCTTTGAAATTGCTATCCGCGACATTTACCCCGGTGAGGAGATCACCGATGAATACGGCATTTTCAATCTGACTGAACCCATGCTGCTCTCTTGCAATCGGGGCGCCTGTCGTCAAGTCTTGCAACCCGAAGATTTTGACCACTATTTTCCGATTTGGGACGAAAAGCTGAAAGCTGCACTCGCGCATTTTCGGCAGGTGCCGCAGCCGCTACTTCCTTTTGTGGATGAGTTGACCTTGCAGGCTTTGGAGGCTTACTTCAACGACCCAGCGCTCTATCGCTCGGTGTATGCGCTTCGATATCAAAAGCAGGTCAATGGCGTGATGGTGCAATCCGGAAGCTGATTCTGGTACTAAAAAGTGCAGTTTTTGCGTTTCCGCGCAAACAAAATGGGCGAAATTATATTCTAACAGATGTTGCTTAACGTTTTGTGCAGCATTGCGATACTCATTTTGTAGTCAAATTATTGTCTTTTATGACCGGCAGACAAGTTTTCATGCGATGGATATACCCTGTACTGATGCGCTTGAATGGCAATAATCGCCGAAAGGGGATTGTGCTGCAAAATGAGCGGATGCAACCCCCACCGACGCCTTTCCACGAGTTGGAGGCTATAGCCAATGACGGCAGCACGCTTCACTTTGCAGATTGGGTGGGCAGAAAAATGCTGATTGTCAACACGGCATCGGACTGCGGCTACACGCGCCAGTTGGAAGAATTGCAACAATTGTACGAACAGTACCGCGACCAATTGATAATTGTAGGTTTTCCGGCTAATGACTTTCACGGGCAAGAGCCTGGCAGTGATGCGGCCATTGCCGAGTTTTGCCAGTTGAATTATGGCGTCACGTTTCCGTTGGCACGCAAGAGTAGCGTGGTGAAAGGCACAGCACAAAATGTTGTATTTCAATGGCTTACCAATCCGGCGCACAATGGCTGGAACCAACGCGCCCCCGACTGGAATTTTGGCAAATACCTCATCAACGAGCAAGGAGTGCTGACCCATTTTTTCGGTACAGCCGTTTCCCCATTGGACGAGCGGGTAGTCAATGCCTTACGCCCTTAGCGCAGCTATTCTACTATTTTAAAAGTAATCTGGTGAGCAGTAAGCTGGTGAACTGGTGAGCGGCAATGACAATCCGTTTATTGTATGAAAATGAATACATTTTTATGCTCAAAAGCTTGTTTTTCGGCGTTTTAAAAAATCATAGATCGTACTTCGTAAATCGTATTATAGTTTCGGATGCTTTCGATGAAAATCGGTTGCTTCTTGCCAGGCTTTCGCCAACGCGAGTAGCTCTCCTTCACCAAAGAGCTTACCAGTGAAAGTAATACTGGTAGGGCGGCCATTGGGTTGAAAACCGTTTGGCATTACTACGCAAGGGTGGCCGGTCAGGTTGGTAATAGTCAAGCTGCTACTGCCCCACGACGGATGCAGATACACGTCCACTTCGTTGAACAGCTCCTGCATTTGCAGCATCAGTTGCGTACGCAGCCGATTGGCTTTGATGTATTCTACTGCCGGTATGAAACGAGCTTGCCGGAAGACGTTGGGCCAAGCATTGCGAATTTGCCGCACCAATAAATCGTCTTGATTGCTCAGGGTCAAATCATCAAATGCGGCGGCAGCCTCCGCATCGAGAATGAAGCGAATGGACGGCAGCGCAGGCAATTCTACCGGAATGAGTTCGTAGCCGAGGCGGCGCATAGTGGCTAATGCTATGCTATCTTGGCTCCTGAAAGGGTAGGGGCGTTCAAAATCTGTTTTAACATAGCCAATGCGCAGTTTTTTGGTATCGAGATCGGCATTATAATGAAAAGGCGCCGGAATCACCGATAAATCCTTGCCATCCGGGCCGTGTATGGCAGCGAATACAATGGCGCAGTCTTCCACGCTGCGGGCAATGGGACCAATTTTGTCCATACTCCAACTCAAGGCCATAGCGCCGTACTTACTCACCCGCCCGAAGGTCGGCCGCAGCCCCGTGGTGCCGCACACCGTAGAGGGCGAAACAATGGAGCCAAGCGTTTCCGTGCCAATGGCAAAAGGTACTAAACCAGCCGCTACCGCCGAGGCCGAGCCAGCCGATGAACCACTGGATCCGGTCTTCACATCCCAGGGGTTGCGTGTCATGCCCCCAAACCATACATCACCCCAAGCCAATGCGCCGAGTGTGAGCTTGGCTACCAACACCGCCCCGGCGGCTTCTAATTTTTGAATCACCGTAGCGTCATAATCGAATGATTGGTCGCGGTAGGGCGTGGCGCCCCAGGTGGTTGGGTAGTTTTGTTTGGTGAGCAAATCCTTGGCACCGTAAGGAATGCCATGCAACAAACCCCGATAAATACCCTGTTTGATTTCCGCATCGGCGCGGCGGGCCTGAGCCAGCGCGAGGTCTTCGGTGAGGGTGATGACGCAGTGGAGCTGTGGGTCATATTTTTTCAATCGCTCTATAAAGAAACGCGTCAATTCTAATGAGCTAATCTGTTGGTTGCGAATGAGTTCTGCTAATTGACGTACCGTATAGAATGCCAATTCATCCCGATTTTCGGGCAGCGTCACCTTGCCGGGCTGGCTGAAACGCAATTGGTCGGGCGCAGGCAGTGGCATTTGAAAGCCCGGCGGTAGCGGATGAAACATCAGCGCGGGTGCAAGGTCATTGGTTATCAGATGGTTGCGATTAGCTATGTAGCTCCGACGAAAGTCTTCCAGCCCTGGCAGCAGCGAATCAATTTCGGCTTGCGTGAGGTCGAGGGCGGCTATTTTGGCGGCGCTGCGCACGTCGGCGTCGGTCAGTTGTTGGTTTTGCCAGTAGCGACCCGTGAAGGCTCCGGCTACAAAAATGACGATTACCACTATGACGGCGGCAAGACGGTTGGCAGACAGCATTTGCATAAGTAGTTTTTTATATTGCAAAAAACGATTTTTCTGCGGTGCTTGCAAGGTTTTTATACATTTTCAACCTGCAATAACCATTGGATAATTGGCAATAAACAATTCTTTACCCAACTGGTTGGAGTTTTTGGTCTGATTTCTCATGCCATACATCAGGTTCCATTCTTTAATATGTGCAAACGAGAACAAATCTCGGATGTAATCATCATTATCATAGGTAATCAGCCATTTATGCGGGCAATGCTGCATCACTTCGGCGAACCTTTGATGATCGAACACCTTGTGCAATTGCCCACTTTTGCCGTAAAGGGCCGACGGAGTGGCTGAAAAATAAGGCGGATCGAGAAAAATAAACACGTCTTCGCCCGGTTGCTCCACTACTTGTTGATAGTCGAAATTGGTAATTTGCACATCTTGCATGACCTCTTGCAATTGTTGCAGCCGCTCGATGCTGGTGTTGGTGAACCGTTTCTGAAAGGCTTGTTGCGAAAAGCCGCCCGCCTGCGTGGTGCCCGAAAACGTAATCCGATTGAATACAAAAAAAGCGCTGGCTCTGGCCACGTCATCGAATTGCGGCATATTTTCTATCAAAAAACGATGCAGCACCCTGCCGTCGGGGTAGGTATTTTTCCAAACGATGACTTGCGCCACGACGGCATCGAGGTTGGTTTGCGTCATTTGCCAGAATGTGTACAAATCGAAGTACAGATCATTAATCCAGAATCGGCACTCCGGATAGCCTTGTTTTACCGCCAAAAAGACTGAGCCGCCACCTACAAACGGTTCTCTAAATTCTTGAAAATCAGGAATTAAAGGGAGGATTTGCTGTAAAGCCCTACTTTTTCCACCCGGATAGCGCAAAGGACTTTTGATGGTGGGAAGTACGCTTCTTTTCATGCCGGTTGTTGCGGTTAAAGCGGTGATTTTACAATCGGTTTGGCAGGTACAGCATTTCTACACGCGCATTTCAAATGCGCCTACGTGCTCAAAATCGCGGAAATCAACGGGCGCCACGCCCGACACGCCTTGCTCGGCCATATACACGCCATACACGGTGTCCACCGCGGCCATCGTGAGTTTGTTGTGCGTGACGATGATGAACTGCGAATCGGTAGAGAATTTTTTAATAATTTTATTGAATTTGCCAATGTTGGAATCGTCCAAGGGGGCGTCCACTTCGTCGAAAATGCAGAATGGCGCAGGCTTCAGCAGATAAAGTGCAAAGAGCAGGGCCGTAGCCGTAAGCGTTTTTTCGCCGCCGGAAAGCTGGTTGATGGTTTGTGGGCGTTTGCCTTTCGGTTTGGCTACAATTTCAATTTTGGATTCTAAGGGGTTTTCCGGGCTGAGCAGGATTAGGTCGCAGTTGTCATCTTCGGTAAAAAGGCTGCGGAATACCTCGATAAAATTGAGGCGAGCCCGCTCAAAAGCACCGAGAAACTGGGCGGTGGCGGTTTCCTCGATTTCCTTGATCGTCTGGAGCAAAGATTCTTTGGCTTGCACCACGTCGTCGCGCTGCTGGGCAATGTCGTCGTAGCGCTGTTTGATTTCATCGTAGGCTTCTACGGCCATAGGGTTGATTTCGCCGTAGTTGTCGAGGCGGTTTTTCAGGCGTTCTACCTTTATTTCCAGCTCGGTTTCGGTCATTGGCTCGGTGAAGGAAGGCTCGCGTACGGTGCTCAAATCGAGGTTGAATTCAATCTGGATGCGTTGGCTGATAGAGTTGGTTTTGAACTTCAGGTCGGTCAATTTGTCTTTGAGACCATTGATGAGCACTTGCGCATTTTGCAAAGACTTGGACAGTTGCCGAAGTTTATTCTCCCATTCATTGATTTCGCCACGTGCTTTGAAATAATATTGCTCGACTTCGTTCAGCGCCGCTTCTTTTTCCTTGCGCTCGCCGTAAGATTCTACGAGTAGCTGCTCCATTTCAATGATTTGCTCGGCCAGCGCGGCGCTTTCCTCGTCGGTTTGGGCAATGGTTTGCCGATTGTTTTCCAACGTGGCCGTGGCTTCTTCTATTTGTCTTTCTCGGTAGGACAATTCGCGTTGCAATGCCAATACTTTATTCTGCTGGCGAATGAATTCGATATTGTTTTCATTATAAACCGTCGAAGCTTGGCTCAGTTGCTCGGCCATTTGCCGAAAGGTTTCATCGGTATTGGAAATAGTGGTTTTGGCGGCCGCCATCAGGGTCTGCTTTTCAGCCAATCCTTGTTCTATCTGCTCATTGGCGCTGCGGAGCTCCTGCATCGTTTGCTGAAGTTCGGCGCGTTTTTTATCGGCGTCGCGCAGGAAAGTTTCAAAATTTTCGAGGCGTGTATAAAAAGTGATTTTTTGCTGAGTAACCTTGTTCAAGTCATTGCGGGCGTCCTGGATGCGGGCGGGCACGCGTTGCTCCTTGAGGGCTTCAATACGCGATTTGGCATTGTAAAAATCGGTGGAAAGTACATTGGATTGTTTTTCCAATTGTTGAATCTGGTGCTCTAATACTTCAAGGCTCTTCTTGCGGCCGATTTTTTTTCCTTCAAACAAACCGACAGAGCCGCCGGAAACACTGTATTTGCGCTGTATAAATCGCCCGCTTTTGGAAAGCAGCGCCACATTGCTGTCGGGTGAATGGCGTACGAGTTCGTCGCGCTCGGTGATGAGCACATTGCTGAGCAAAAAGCCGCACAAATTGCGATAAACAGGGTCGGTTTCCACCAAATCCACAGCGCGGAGGGTATCGGGCAGCAGGGTGATTGGCTCCACATAATCGCGGAAAGCTTCAAGTACAAAAAAATTGGCTTTGCCTTTTTGGCTCTTGCCAAGCAATTCGATGGCGCGGTGGGCGGTGGCGTAGTCCTGCACTACGTAATAGTTGAGGAATGGCTCTAAGTAATTTTCAATAGCAACGCGGTATTCCTCCTTCACGTAGATGACATCCGAGAGCAGGGGCGTGTCGCGCCAGTCCTTATTACTGCTCAAAAAACGAATAGATTCCGGGAAACCCTCCAAATTCTCGATCATACTTCGGGTGAGCTTGAGTTCGTTGCGGCGGGCGTCCATTTCCCGATTGATTTTGGACACTTGTTTGGTCAGCTCTTCTTGCGCCGCTTCGGCTTGGTGGAGTTGTTCTTGGCGTTGTTCTTCGGCTTTTTCGAGGGCATCGAGCGCTGCTTTTTTGGCAGCTTCTTCGGTTTCGAGCGCGTCTATTTTCAGTTGCAATTGCGCTACTTCCGCTTGGCGTTGTTCGGTGTCAAAATCGCTGCGCTCCATTTCCAGCAGGGCGCTTTGTATCTGATTGCTATTGACGGCTTTGCGTTTTTCTAATTCAAAAACAGCTCGCTCAATGCTTTGTTGGTCTTGCAGAATGGCGTCCAGTTCTGATTTGAGTGCGCCGTGGTTTTCACGGATGCCTTGCAGGTGCTCGGCTGCTTGTTGTAGCTTGTCCGCGAGGAGTTGTTCGGTTTGCTGCTCGGTGGTTACTTCCGTACGGTAGCTTTCGATTTCAGTTTGCAACTGAGCACTGCGCGTTTCAATCGTTCTGATTTCCTCAGCGAGTTTGGCGCGGGTTTGCTCCACAAATTGCTTTTTCTGCTCCAGCATTCGCTTGTCGCTTTCCGTACCTTTGATCAGCCCGACGAGGCGGTTCAACTCGCGCTGCCGCTCAGAAAGGGTTTTTTCGGCATCGAGGTTGCTTTTGCGCTCTTTTTCAAGCGTGGCTTCTACCTGGCGGGTTTCGATTTCCAACTGGCGGTAGCTGTGTTCTTCCTTTTCTAATTGTGCTTGGATTTCACGCTGGTTTTGTTGCAATGCCGCCGACTTGATGAGCGCCAGGTCAATGCTCAGGAGTTTGTATTCTTCGCGTAGTTCAAAGTAGCGTTTGGTGCGTTTGGCCTGTTTTTCAAGGGTTTTGAGGTTGCCTTCGATTTCAAATAAGAGGTCTTCGATGCGGTCGAGGTCGGCGGAGGTGCTCTCCAGCTTGCTGAGGGTTTCTTTTTTGCGAGCCTTGTATTTAGAAACGCCGGCGGCTTGTTCAAACATTTTGCGGCGCGAATTGTCCTTGTCGGCCAGAATATCGTCCACCATGCCGAGGGCAATAATGGCGTAGGAATCCGAGCCGATGCCTGTATCCATTAGCAAGGAAGTAATGTCCTTGAGGCGGCAGGTCACGCCATTGAGGCGGTACTCGCTTTCGCCGGTGCGGTAAAGCATCCGAGTGATGGTGACGGCTTGGTATTCCGTCGGCAGCAGATTTTTGGTGTTTTCAAACGTCAGCGACACCGAAGCCAGCCCGCCGGGTTTGCGTTTTTTGGTGCCATTGAAAATCACGCTGGTCAT
The DNA here is from genome assembly GCA_937872385.1 of uncultured Saprospiraceae bacterium. GTDB lineage: Bacteria > Bacteroidota > Bacteroidia > Chitinophagales > Saprospiraceae > JADJNW01. Next base: position 49,522 of record CALMSO010000047.1, on the reverse strand, counting down.
GGTATCTAAGCGCAATTCGCTGCTTTTTTGCTCGCCGAGCACCCAGCGGATAGCGTCCACCACGTTGGATTTGCCGGAGCCATTGGGCCCAACAATGCCAATCACATCTTCGCCAAAGTGGATGACCGTCTCATTGGCAAAACTTTTAAAACCCTTGATTTCCAAACTTTTCAGCCGCATAGCCTGCAAAGATAAAAAATCGGTGTATTTTTTATTCGTCTTGCCCGCTGGATTGCATTCTTTTTAAGCAAAATGGCTTCAGAACTTCCAGGCGGCAAACAGGGCTGCGTACCAGTTGGCTTCTTTTTCCAATGGCAAAAAACCGCGCAGCCCCACGGCGGGCCCTTGGCGCACCCGGCCCAGGTGCACGTCGGCAAAAAGTACTGGTCGGAAAGACACTTCTTGGCTTTTGCGTTGTACGTTTTCTTCCGGATAGAGCCGGTACAGGTCGGGGATTTCGCGTTGCAATTGCAAGTCGTACGCACGGCGTTCACGCGTGATGAATTCGTTAGCTTCAATCCGTTGATAATCAATGTGGAGCAGTAGCCCTGCGCCGGCGGCGAGCCAGTCGCTTAGGTTTTTGCGCACTTGTACGGGCACAATGCTGAAGTACACCGGTCGGATTTCGCGGACGCCGCCCACAGTGGTGATAGAATCTACAAGAATAGCGAATTGTGGAAATTCCTCAACAAAGCGAATGGTATCTATCGAGCCGGTTTGTGTAAAAATGGTTTCTCCGGGCAGCCCCGTCCAAAATTCCCATTGTAAAAAGGCCTTCGAGGGCTTGAAAGGCGACAGGCTTAGCCCCAAGGATAGATAGTTGCGCTCGCTGGCATTCGGGAAGAAGGTCCAACCAGCCATTATACCCGGCGAAAGCCCTGCCCGAAAAGCGGTTTTAGCGCGATTGGTGACAATAGGCGGATTCCGGTCAAATACAATACTGGCGCGTGCATCAAGGCGCTCTTTGCGAATCCTGCGTTCTGGCACGAGCCGGTATTTTACAAAACCGTTAGTTGAGTCGGTATCGGTTACATCGGCTTGTTGTGTCCCTGGTAGGTAGATATTCCGGAAGGTGAAGATAAGCTGCTCCTTGAGGCGCGTAGTGTCGAGGCAGCTCCAGGGGACTTCGGGTTCTGGGCACAGCAGGCACTTCGGATACCAGTCGAGCACTTGCAACTTGTCCGTGCGCAAACCGCTTGGTACGTCCGTCGTGATCTGAATGGTACTAGCGGGTCCTTCGCCAGTATTTTGAAAATGCACCTTGTAGGTCAGACTTTTATTACGAATGCCCCTAAAACTCATCCGCCGTCGGTCCACGGCAATATAATTGGGGTCGTGCGAAGCTACGATTTCCATTTCTAAGTTGTAGGTTTCCACTACACGCTGGTCGTCGGATAGCAAAAGCGCCGTCATGCTGATAATGGCATTGGTATCCGCTATCATCTGGTTGGTAGCATCCAGCGATACAAAGAAATTACGGGTTTCAGAGGGTTGTAAGCCATCAAAACTCCAGACGCGGGCTGTTTTATAAATGGCTCGCAAACTGCGGAGGGCCTCGTCGGGGGGCTGATTGGGCAAGCTCGTTGCGTACCAGTCGAACATAGGAGTCAGCCCAGCCCAGCCATTTAGCGTTTCGGTTGCATTTTGCCAAACAAGTTCCTCGCGTACCGCGCGCTCGCCAAAATGTGTGCGCGCCTCCTGAAACCGAAAATGCTCGTGCGGGTAAGCTTTCTGATTGTAAAATAGGTACAACTTGCCCGATTGCACCGTGGGGGTGCGGTTGGCGTAGGTAAGGATGCAAACCGTCTCTTCGCCAGCGCGCGGATTGCGCACGCTGCGCATACCGAGGGGTGCCCAGGCGGCGTCAAGTGCAGTAGGCAAGGAGCCGGCATCAGCCACAGCGGTTTTGGGCTTTTCTTTGGGTGGATCGGTCTCTTTTTTGCGCGATTTTGGAGCCTTGCCGTTATCGTATTTGCCGGTAGCCAGTAGGTACACCTCGTAGCGGCCGGTATCAGCATAGACGTGCGTTGGGTTTTTAGCAAAGCGGAAGTTGCCATCGCCAAATTCCCAGTAGTATTCGTAAAAAGCGGCCGGTGCGCCAGCTATTTGTAACAGCGGCGGGGTAATCGGCTCAAAGACAAGGGCGCTGCCCTGTGGCCGGGCGATGAAGTCCACCGTGCGTTCGGGAGTGGTTTGCGCCAGCGAAAGGCAGCCGACACAGCACCAGAGCAGGATGAGGAAAATACGATTCATATCAATGGTTTTTTGTTGGGAAATTTTTCGGTAAGATACAATTTTACAGCATTCGTACAAAATGCCCCCGGCAAAAGCGCCGGAGGCAGGGGTTCAGGGATTATATGAAGTTGGATATCAAAACTTTATGCCGTAGCTAGCCGAAAAAAGCGGCCCCAGCCCTAGGCCAAATTCTGTAAAAAAGCCGTGTTGCTGCCCGATGCGAAAGCCAAGCACAGTGACGTGCGGGGCGAAGTTGATGTTGCCGCTTTCGCGCAAATCGGTGATGGCACCAGCCAGAATAGCCGAGTACAATTCAAATTTCGGGCGTGCGACATAACGAAAGTCAAATCGAGCGTACAACGATACAAAATCGTATTGTTGGGTGCTGGTTGAGGTAAAATCATTGGAGTAGCGTATGGTATTAGTGATGCGCATCGGATTGTAATTGAACTGCGCGCCGAGGCTCAGCCGACGATTGAGGTGGTGCTGGTAGCCAATGAGTGCCGTACCGTACCATTGATTATCCTGGCTGATATCTACTACTGTGACTTCAGTGGGTACACCCGAAACAATAATCGAGACAACATCGCCGATGCCAATGCCAATATTTGCGCCCAGCGCGCTACCGATGCTGGTTGCCAGCGATACGCCGATCTCGGTGCCAGAGGGAATGCCGTAGCCAATTTTAAATTCGTTGGTTTGTGCCAACAGTGCGCCGCTGAAAAGGAAAATGGCGATTAAAATGCTCCAAATAGTTTTCATAATTATGGTTTTTTCAGGTTGTAAAAATTCCGGGAAGCTGCCGGGGGGAGGCAGACTTCCCGAAGGGATTACTGTTCAGGGGATAATAGCGCCGTTTCTATGGACGCCATTTTTGAAGTTGGTATGATTATAAAGTTACGGATTCTTATTGTGGTCTTAGTGGCAAATACCCTTCGAGGCGGTAGAGCGTGTAACCATGTCTGGTCGGACCATTGTTAATGTGCTCACCAGTCCAGCGGATATCCGCTACGTTCATACGCCAAGTCGGGTCTGTTGTAGCGAAATTGTCGGTTCTTTGCGGATTCCACCAGCTATACAGCGGTACGGTATTTCTTGGCTGTGGCTCTCTCGGGCTATAAATGTATCCTTCGAGGCGGTAGAGGGTGTAGCCATCCCTGGTGGGGCCATTGCTGATGTGCTCCCCTGCCCAGCGAATGCTCGCCACGCTCATGTCCCAGCGCGGGTCTGTTGTAGCGAAATTGTCGGTTCTTTGCGGATTCCACCAGCTATACAGCGGTACGGTATTTCTTGGCTGTGGTTGGCGCGGGTCAAAAACATACCCTTCAAGCCGATACATTTTGTAGCCTTGCTGCTCGGTCTGATTCAAAATGTGGTACATATCAGGCCGAGGGTCAGATAGAACGGCGTCCGGATTGCCCACCCAGCGCGGGTCAGAGCTGATAAAGTTGTCGGTGCGACGTTCGTTATACCAGCTAAATAAGGGCACTCTGCCAGTTCTGTTGCGCCGATTTTGATACAATACATTATTGATCCATACGCCAATATCTGGTTTCATGCGCCCCTGTACTTCTGTACTGCCTACACCAAACGTCACTATATAGCGGCCACCTTGCCCTTGGATACCTTGCGCTACGCCTACCAAATATCTTTGGCGACCAATCATGGCAAAGGCAGGGCTGCCGGAATCCCCCGGTTCGAGCGTAGCACCGTTTGCACCCAGCAAATGCATCATGTTGGGTTCAAAGTCACCGAAAGGTCTGAACTGATACACGTTGAAAGAGGCATTTGCTACACGGCGGATCCTGTGCCCACCACCCCAACCGGTGATGACATACTCTTGGCTTCTCAACCAGTTTACTGCAGTTGTTATTTGCGTAGGCGAGGCTGGAGTGTTCGCTTGATTGGGCAGCCTGGTCAGCACTCTGGCGGGTATTGCCTTGTTGGCTGGTATATCTTCTACCAGTTCAAGGATGGCAATGTCTTCCCAACCAGCCATGGTATATCTCTCGCTACGAGTGGTGAATATATCCCGTTCGCGGTCATTACCCACCCGGATCCTCACCGATTGGCTCAGCGGACGCCACACCGGAAAGGGAGTCCAGTTGGCTCTTCCATCTGCTGTTGCGCCTGTCAAGCAATGTGCTGAGGTGATCACTAAATTCGGGGCGATTAAAGTGCCAGAACAATCATTCACCAGTACGACTGCGTCGTTAATCAAGTTGGAAACATCGTTGGTTGCTGGTCGGGTCAGGGCGCTGGTCTGGCCGGAAACGTCGCCTTGTTTTTGTTGTGCATACAATGTCGTGCTGACAGGGAGTAACAACACTACCATATAGGGCAGTAATTTCAAAAAGTTTCGCATGGTTTGGAATTTTTAAGGTTTACAAAACAGATAATTATTTAATTTTAAAAGGGGGTTTATTACTTGAAAGCTATAACCCTTGTTTTAAAATGCATAAATTTTATATAAATGTAATTAATTGAATTTTAGATGTTTGTAAAATTAAAAATCAGTGGTTTTTAATTAGCTATTCATTTTATTATCATAAAATCGGTTGGCTGCTGCCCGAATTACTAAATAAAAATTCAAGGGTTGGAGACCGTCGTCTTTTGTGTGCGCCAATCGTCGCAACCCTTGAATGGCTTATGAACACAGGATTATATGATGGTTTTTTTTAAGGGGTTATACCGGGTATCAGCCTTTTTCTGCTACGAGCGTGGAAGCACCTACGCCAAGACCTACGCCGCCAGCCGGACCACCCAGCAAGAAACCTACGCCGCCGCAGATAGCATCGGCTAAGGTGATCTGCCACCATTTTTTCTTCAGGGGCTCGGGCCCGTTGCCTGTTTCTGCCCAGAAGTAGTTGCTGTGGCGCCACACAGCCAGCAGTGCGAGTGCAAAGTCGCGGTTTTCGAGGCGCGAATTTGCCATGATGATACGCTCCTGTTCCATAATAGCGTTGATAATAGCGTTAGTGCCTTCTATGCTACCGGGCTCCATGCGCATAATGATGCGGATGCTCTGGCTCAGGGCCTGGCGCGTGTCGTCGTCGAGGCGGAAGTAGCCCAGCACTTTGTCAAAGTCGGAAAAATCAACATCCCGAAGCAGTTCATTATCTTTCAGTTTCAGGCGGTCGCGCAGCAGTAGGTGTAGTTTCGCATCGTTGCCACCGAATTCGGAACTTTTGGCAAAAACGTAGTGTTCGGCTTCTAAAGGCGAGGCTGCGTCAATGGCATCAATCTGCGACTGGAAATTTTTGCGGATAAACGCCAACCCTACATTATGATCGGCACCGATTTTGTCAAAAGGATTCATCGGGTTGTTCGGGTCGGTCAGTTGCGCCAGCGTGTCGGGGCAGTTTTCGCAGGGCTTTTCTTTTTCACAATTGGTAAACAGCGTCATGCTGAGTGCAAGAATGGTGATGGTTAACAAGTTGCGTTTCATGGTGTATTGTTTTTTTTGTTGAAAAATGTGTTTGCAATCGAAATACATCCATACATCCGGCGAGGCAGCGTAATCTTACGGGTTGAATTTGTTAAGAAAATGTTAAGAAATTAGATGACAGGATGGAGAATAGGGAAATAGGGCGAATAGGGCGAATGGGATGAATGGGGTTTAGAGAGGTTTAAAGGTTGAGAAGGGTTAGAGGGGTTAGAAAGGTTGAGAAAGGTTGAGAAGTTGAGAAGGGTTGAGAAGGGTTGAGAGATTGAAGGGTTGAGGACATAACGCTTACTGACTGTGCGGCGAACAGCAAATAGCAAACAGCAAACAGCGTCCCGCCCTAAAATCTACCTGCTGATAACCAGTGATTTAGGTGTTCTTTATTAAAAACAATTATGTCCTGTAGATGAATACACCACCGATATGACGCCACACCACGACCAACAGTACATTGAGGCTTTGCACCGAGGCGACCCACGCCTGATTCAGGAAATTTACAACCGCTTTTCGCGGGATGTGCTGCAATGGATTTTGCAAAACAATGGCAATGCCGACGATGCGCAGGACGTATTTCAGGATGCACTGATGGCTATTTATGATCGCTATTGTGGCACTGATTTTCAGCTCAATGGCTCTTTCGGGGGTTTATTAATGACCATATGCCGGCGCAAGTGGTACGATCGGCTGGCACAAAAAAAACGAGAACAAGACGTAAGAAATACCGAGCTGGAAAGATATACAGAAGAAAGCCCGGAATGGGAAGCCGCCGAAGAGGCAATACGGCAGCAGCAACGGCAGGCTTGTTTAGCGGAGGTATTTCCGATGCTCAGTGAGCAATGCCAGCAATTATTGACGCTGGCTATTCACGAAGGTTTATCCGTTGAGCAAATTGCACAACAACTCGGTATGACCAATGCCAATGCGGTGTACCAAAGCAAGCATCGTTGTACGGCACGCTGGCGGCAACTTTTTTACGAACATTTTAAAGAACACATCCATGAATAACGATACGATTGCACGGATTGACCGCTATCTCAATGGCGCTATGAACGCCGCCGAACAAGCGGCCTTTGAGGCAGAAGTTGAGGCAGACCCCAGTTTGGCAACTGATCTTGCGCTGCAACGCGACATGTCCCTTTTTTTGCAACGAAAAGACCGGCGTGCTGCCTTGCAACAAGAACTTGGAAACCTCGGCAAGGACTATTTCCAAACCACTGCCACCACTGCTACGGAACCACCGACCGCCAAAATTGTCCCGATAGGGCGTGCGCGCTTGCGCTGGTTGACTGTGGCTGCGGCCGCGGCCGTGCTGCTGATATTGGTGTGGCCTTGGCTTACCAGCCCTTCGCTGTACGAACAGTACGCGCAGCACCCGCCTTTGGCATTGATTGAAAAATCAGCAGACGCACCAGTGGACTGGTCGCAAACCGAAACGGCATTCAATACAGGCGATTTTAAAACTGCCTCCGCTCAATTAGAAGAATACCTTGCGCAATATCCTGAGGATCAACTGGCGCGGCTCTACCTCGGTATTTGCCGTATCGAATTAGACGAGGGCGAGGCGGCCCGCGAACTGTTTAGCAGCTTGCTCACCGCCGATGTTTCTATCCGGGATTATGCCGAATGGTATTTGGCACTCAGTTACTTACGCGCTGGCGAGCGCGAGGCCTGCCGTGCGGTATTGCAAGACATTGCTCCGGCCTCTACCTTGTATGCGCGCGCGCAGGAGTTGCTGGAGCGTTTGTAATGATGGTGTCTCAATGCGACAACTGAAACGGACTAAACGGTACGTCCCCCATTTTAGCATCTACAATACCCGCTTGGAGCGATCTTCCCATTCTACCTTGGAAATACTCCACCCTGAGTTGGTGTTTTCCGGTGCGCAGTAGGGTTTGGCCGGTTCTACGGGTAGCACTGTGCGAGCCGTCATTGTCCACGATCAATTCGTCGTTGATGTACAGTTTTGAACCGTCATCCGAAATAGTGAAAAAAGTATAAAGCCCGGTTTCCGGCACTTCTACATAGCCTTCGAGCAGCACCCCGAAATTTTCGTCCCGATGGTCAAGGTCATGCAAACTCACCTGAGCGCTGCGGCCGGTTTTTACAGGCTTTAGTTTAGCAAAATCGGGCATTAACGACCAAGTATTTTCACTTTCGTAATACGAAAAGCGCAATCCTCTTTCGGTTTTTTGCACGGCTACGGGCGCTTGGGGAGCCATTTTGCGAAAGCTCGTTGTCACCGGGCGGCTGGCGCGTCCGTCGCGGGTGTAGGCGCGGGCGGTGAGTGTAGCACTGCGGTCAATCGTGAGTGGTCTGTTGTACAAAGCGCTGCTGCGGGTTGGCTCACTTCCATCGAGCGTATAGCGAATTTCGAGACTGTCAAAAGCGGCGGCTATCTTCACGCGGGTTTGGTTTTCAAAGAGCAGCCCATCGGTGCGGATTTGCGGCCCTGGAGGTTGTACTACTTGGCTCTGCCGCTGGTCGGGCCTTTCTTTTTGCATTTGAAAAGCGTCGAGTAGGCGCCCTTCGTGGTCAATAGCTTTGAACATTACCGTCCGGTCATAAATAGCAAAAGTGCAAAAGTGATGCACTGCCTGCATTTCGAGGGTAAACCAGCTCCGGGTAGGCGCAAAATTTTCAATCATACCGCCTGCTCCGCCAGAATTGATATATACCACGCCCTCTTTCATATTGATGCGGTTTTCTAACATTGGCCAAGTGCGCTCGTACAGATGCGTGTGCCCGAAGAGGCAAAAGTCCACGCCGTAGCGCTCGTATAATGGGATCAAATTGCGCACTTTTTCGTCGCCGAGATCAGAAATTTCGCGGAAGCTGTCGCCGTAGTCGTCATTATCCGAAGAGTAGGGCGGGTGGTGATGTGCCACAATTTTCCAAGTAGCATTGGATTTCGCTAATTCCCATTCCAACCATTTGTATTGCTCGGAGTCATCGTCGAGGTCGCGGTTGCTATCCAACATAAAAAACTGTGCATTGCCGTAAGTAAATGTGTAATAATACTCTGGCTGCGGCGCCACGATATATTGATAGTACAAGGGCGAGTCGTTTTCGTGATTGCCCAGCACCGGATATACCGGCACTCGGCTCATCAACGGATGCCCAAAGGGGAAGAAATGCTCCGTCCAGTCGGTTTTTTTGAGTCCTTGATCCACCAAGTCGCCTACGTGAATAACAAAGTTGGGGCGCTTCTGCCATACCAATCCAGCTATTTTGCCCCAGGCCCAAGGCGTGCTGGAGTTGCGTTGGGTATCGCCAATGAGCGCAAACATGTACGCACTGCTGTCTTGCACAGCGGTTTTGAATGAATACACCTCCGAGCGCAGGGTATCGCCTTTCTCAGTAATGGAAGTGACCTGCCAGAAGTAATTGGTTTCCGCTTTCAAAGAATCTAAGAATACCTCATGCATCAGGCGCGTGCCCGGCAGCGTGGCCCTGCGGTCGAGCACGGCTCTGTTGACCGACCGGCGCGCTTCGCCAAAATCTACTCGTGTAGTAGCGTTTTCAGCGGTTTCCCAAAGTACGTACATCCCGGTTTGGGTAGAAAATTGCAGGTAAGGTTTTACCAAGAATTGATCTTCGGCAATGGCTTGTGCCAGCGTTACACCGGTACTTACTAAAAGTAGAATCAGAGTGAACAATTTTTTCATGCGCAAGCGAAGGTTTTAGCTGTTTTTGAAAAAAGCAAAGATAAATACCGCGCTTTACGCAAATGTTTTCAGAGGGTTATGATTGTGTTAAATCGAAGACTGCATAGATGCTTATGGTTGTGTCTGTTGAATGAAATGCAACTTTATGCCGTTTTTCGATAATTCAATACCGCCCAGCTATTATAAAATATAGCAAACCCCAATACGGTAAATAACTCCGGCAGCACATCCGATATGCCGCTACCCTTGATAACTACCGCCCGGACTACCGTGACGAAATGGGTAACCGGATTGAGCCATGAAATAACCTGCGCCCAGCCGGGCATGCTCTCTACCGGTGTGTAAAGACCGCTTAATAATATAAATATCATCATAAAGAAAAACGCTATCAGTGTTGCCTGTTGCTGCGTATCAGCATAAGTGGAAACTAATAAACCGATGCCCAGCACGGCGAGTAAATAAACGGCAGCGAAACTAAATATTGTGATGTAATATCCAACCGGTATGATGCCAAATATGATCCAGGCTACTAAAAAACCCATCGCCAGCGTCACCAAGCCCAATACCCAGAATGGTATTAATTTGCCCAGCAAAAACTGATATTTATGCACCGGTGTTACATTGATTTGCTCGATAGTGCCCACTTCTTTTTCGCGCACAATATTCATTGCCGCCAGAAAGCTGCCCACCATCGTTACTAAAATAGCCAGAATGCCCGGTACCATAAATAAATGATAATCAATCTGCGGATTATACCAATTCGCCGTTACGATTTCAATCGTTGGCATTTCATTATATTTTGGTAATAAAATCCAATCTTCCCGCACTTCCCGATTAAAATCATTAATAATTTGCATAGCATAACTTGTGCCTAAGCCAGCTTTTACGCCGTTGATAGCATTAGCAGCCAGCATAATTTTTGCTTCGCTGTGGCGCACTAAATCTTTCTCAAAATGAGGCGGAATGGTCAGTATAATATCGGCGGTATTGCTTTCCACTGCTTGTAAAGCCTGTGGGTAAGAAGGTGCATAATTCGTTAGCCGAAAATAACCGGAAGCGGTCATTTTTTGTATCAATTGCTGCGAATACGTAGAATGATCTTGATCTACCACACTCAGATTGATGTTTTTTATTTCATAATCCGCCGCAAATGGTAAAAGAATTAATTGCACAATAGGCATCATAAATATGATACGCAGAATCGCCGGGTCGCGGAAAATCTGCCGAAATTCTTTTTGTAATAAAAAACGCAATGTTCGCATCCTATAATTTTTAATAACCAATAATAAATTTTCCCATCACCCATCACCCCTCTAAACGCACTTTAAATCGCGCCGTCGCCACGCCCATGAAAAACACCGTCATGCCCAGCAAAATCAGTGTTTCCCGCCAGATGGCATCAATGCCCAGACCTTTAATCATAATGGATTTTACGATTTCATAAAACCAGCGAGCAGGCACAGCATTGGAAATAATTTGTAATATTTTAGGCATATTTTCAATTGGAAACATAAAGCCACTAAATATAATGGTGGGCAACATTAAGCCTACTAATGAAATAAACATAGCCACCTGCTGCGAATGGGTCGCCGAGGAAATTAACAGTCCCAGCGCTAATGAAGTGAATATAAACAATAGACATTCCAGCAGCAATAGCGTCAGGCTGCCGTTAATAGGCATTTCTAATAAAGTAACGCTTAATATGAGAATTATTATTACATTGACAAATGAAAGTACTAAATAAGGAATCGCTTTCGTAAATACCACCATCAACGGTTGCATGGGCGATACGAGTAGCACTTCCATCGTACCCATTTCTTTCTCGCGTACAATAGCGACCGAAGTCATCAATGCCGACAGCAGCATGAGTATCATGGCCATCACGCCAGGCACAAAATTATACGCACTTTTTAGTTGTGGATTATATAACATGCTATTTTCAACCCGAATCGTGTAAGGCAGTTTTTGCTCATTTAGTAATTCATCTTGATATTGTCGTATAATACTCGCTGCATAATTAGCAATAGTGGTCGCGGTATTGGTGTCCGTTGCGTCGGCTACGAGTTGTACCTGTGTGGCGTTGGTATGCAGCAGTTCTTGCCGAAAATTAGCGGGGAATACCACAACTAATTTTACTTCGCCTCGCCGAAAAACGGATTCTATTTCGTTATTATGATGTAATGTTTTAATTATGGTAAAATAACGACTGGCGTCCAAACGTGTAATAAGCGCTTGCGTGGACTCGTCTTTGCTCTGATCCAAAATAGCAATAGAAGCATTTTTTATTTCATTACTTAATGCAAATCCGAATAATAATATTTGCACGACGGGCAGCCCAAACATAAAGAACAGCGTGCGGCGGTCGCGCAGAATATGATAAAACTCTTTAGTAACAAACGCGAGAAATTGTTTCATTATTTTTGCGTATTGATTGTAAGTACCAGATAATCAGCAATTTAATCGTTTCTTGTAGCTTTTCGGGCTAACTGAATAAAAACCTCATCCATTGAATCGGCACTAAATGTTTTTTTCAAGCCAGTCGGCGAATCTAATGCCTCAATACGACCATCCACCATGATACTTACACGATTGCAATATTCGGCTTCATCCATATAATGGGTGGTCACAAAAACAGTAATACCGGCGTTAGCCGTTTCATATATCATATCCCAAAATTGCCGCCGGGTGACGGGGTCCACGCCGCCAGTGGGTTCGTCCAAAAAAACGATGCTCGGCTCGTGTAAAATAGCCACCGAAAACGCTAATTTTTGCCGCCAGCCCAAGGGCAGTGAGCGCACTAATTTATTGGCTTCCTCATTTAGTCCGAGACGATTAATAAGCGTGTCGCTTTTTGTTTTTAACTCATTGGTTTTCAGTCCATAAATGCCACCGTACAAACGAATATTTTCACGGACGGTTAGGTCTTCGTATAATGAAAATCGCTGACTCATATAGCCAATATGCTGCTTAATTTTTTCGCGCTGCCGAAACACATCAAAACCGGCTACTTCTGCCCGTCCATTAGTAGGATGTAATAAGCCGCAAAGCATTCGCATGGCAGTGGTTTTACCCGCCCCATTTGCACCCAGAAAACCAAATATTTCGCCTTGCGTCACTTCAAAAGTAATCGCGTCAACGGCGGTAAATGCCCCAAATCGTTTAGTGAGTTTGTCGGTTATTATTACCGATTTCTTCATATTATGTGCATTATAAACTTTACTAAATTTGACAAACCGCTGTTATTCCATTAAAGCCATAAAGCAGTCTTCAATATTGGGTTTAATTTGTTGAATTTCAATGGATTCGTGTCGTTTCGATTGTAAATATTGATAAATAATGTCAATCGGAAAATCATCCTCTTTTAATGTGATATGATGCGTTTCGCCAAAAGCATAGCAACTATACGTAGCATCATGTGCGCGCAAATCATTTAGCAAACGATAGATATCATTACTACGCACTGACCAAAGCGGCTTGCCAAAATTTTGTATAATGCCCTGTGGCGTATTGATATCCAATATCGTGCCGTGCTGCACTAATGCTACGCGATCACAAAGGCTGGCTTCATCCATATATGGTGTAGAAACTAAAATTGTAATGCCTTGATTTTTAAGTTTTTTGAGCATTTCCCAAAATTCTTTGCGGCTCACGGCATCCACGCCTGTGGTAGGCTCATCGAGGAAAAGCACCTGCGGTTTGTGAATAAGGGCACAACTCAGTGCCAGCTTTTGCTTCATGCCACCAGAAAGCGCGCCCGCCTTGCGATGTTTGAAAGGCTCGATTTGCTGGTAAATATCTTTAATTAAATGATAATTTTCGGCAACAGTAGTATTAAATACCGTAGCAAAAAAGTTAATATTTTCGGCTACCGTTAAGTCCTGATATAAAGAAAAGCGCCCAGGCATATAGCCTACGAGTCTTCTTATTATTTTATAATCCTTTACCGTATCATAGCCCAGTACCGTAGCCGCGCCGCTATCGGGTAGTAATAATGTAGTCAGAATCCGAAATAGTGAAGTTTTGCCCGCCCCGTCTGGTCCAATCAGTCCGAACAACTCGCCCGGCTGCACCTGAAAAGACAGGCCTCGCAGTGCCTGTGGCTTGCCCCGGTTGTAAGATTTTACAATGTTATTTACTTCAACTGCATTCATTTTTTTAGTTGATTATTGGATGAAATGTTTCAACTTATTGAAATAGCACTTCCCCGTACATCCCGATTTTTACATAACCATCATTATTTACTTTTACCTTCATAGCATATACCAAATTCTGGCGCTCTTCCTTCGTTTGAATCGTTTTTGGGGTGAATTCCGACTTATCGCTGATCCAGGTAATGATGCCAGAAAGTTCCCGGTAGCCATGCTTACCATCGTCCAATAATACTCGAACCGTTTGGTTAAGTTTGGTCGTAGGCAATTGATTACCAGTTATATACGCACGAAGTGTTAGCGTGCGCAAGTCCGCAATTTTATACAAAGCTTTACCCGGCGCGGTCATTTCGTTGGCTTCGGCGTACTTGGTAAGCACCGTACCGGTCAGCGGATTCGTAATGGTGCAGCGGCTAAGTTGATCATCAAATTGCGTCACGCGCACCTGCATGGGGTCGGATTCGCTGAGGATGCCTCGATTTTGAATGGCAATCGCTTCCTGTTGAGCTTTGATTTGCTTCTGCAGCACTGTAATCTGGCTTTCGGCGGCGGCAATTTGCTGCCTGAGCACATCAATAGCGCCATTGATATCGTCGAGTTGTTTAGCGGGCACGGCGTCTGCTTTTACTAAGTTCTGAATGCGCTGCTGCTCGCGTTGCTGTACGCTGAGTTGTTGCTGCAAAACCCCGATATTACTGCGTTGGGCGGCGATTTGCTGCTCGTAAATGAGCGTCTGCGGGGCGGCGCTGTTGGTTTTTTGTTGCAAAGCGTTCAGGCTGGCCTGTGCCTGCTGGCGTTGCAAATCGAGCTGGCTACAATCAATAGCGCCAACGGCTTGCCCGGCCTGTAAAGTCATGCCTTCGGTTACATCAAAGTGCATAATTTTACCACCTGCTTCCGCAGAAATGATGACTTCGTCGGCTTCAAAAGTGCCCGTGGCATCAAATTGGCGACTATTGTTATTACAACTTTGTGTAATGATGAATAACAGAGAGATGATGAGTTTATTTTTCATGATTTGATGTGGTGTTTTGCAATGGATTTTTGAAAAAGTTACCATTTTGTAAAGAATTTATTTTGTACAATCTTCAAGATGCAACAAGTTATGATGCACTTGCAGTATTAGCGACCAATTATTACTTCATAATTAGCATTTGTTAATAATAATTGTAATTCCTGGATGGTACGGTCGAGCTTGGCCTGATTTTCTGCATTTAATTCTACTAAATAATCAGCGGAAGTTATGATGCCATTGTCTAATTGTGCTTCGGCGGTTTGGCGGATGGTTTCGCGCAGCGCGATTTGCTGCTCGGCTTTACGCAGGGATGCTTGAAGTCGGGTGATTTCGTGGTACAATTGTTGTATCTGCGTATTGGTTTGTAATAAAAAAGCCTGCCGTTGTACATCCACCTGTTGTTGCTGGATGCTCAGTATTTGCTGGTCGTTGCGCTGCTTGCCGGTATATAGATTTGATACATTCCAGCTCATGCCTACCCCAACTATTGCATAGGGTGTAAAATCATTATCTAAAAAATTAAGTCCGGGCCGGCCGTAGCCACCGGTGGCAAAAGCACTGAATTTGGGCAGGTTGATAGCTGGTATCAAATCGCTTTGCGCAGTTAATAATTGCTGCTGGTATTGAAAAAGCGTTAATTCCGGCCGCTGAATTTCAGTATTGGTGATGCTGTTATTTACATCCGGTTTAGCGAATATCATGTTTTCATTTAGTTCTTGTTGTAATAACAAAGCTAATGATGCCACGGCGCTGCGCCGGTTTGCCTGAATTGAAATGGCTTGCTGCTCGGCTTTCAGCAATTCGGCTTGCAAGCTGTAAAGATTGGCGCGGGTGGCGGCCCCATTGGCGACGGCTGCTTCCATTCGTTGGATGCGCGCTTGTAGATTTTCTTGCAAAACATTGTTCAGTTCTTGTTGCGCATCGGCAAGTAAAATGCTGAAATACAGCGTATTAACCTGATTTTTAAGGTTGTGCAATTCCACTTCTACGCTTTGGCGGGCTACCTGCGTGCCGGCAGTTTGGATGTCCTTTTGTCGAGCGTTGACACCGCCGTCCCACAGCGTTTGACGCAGTTCGAGCGTAGCGCGGTATTGATCTTGGCTGATGGTTGGAATATTAAAACCGGGCAGCGGCACTTCGATCGGCAGCGCTGTTACGTCCGATTGCCAAGTGGCCTGCGCATTGAGCTGCGCCTGCGGCAGGTATTGGCGGTTCAGGTTTTGCATTTGCAAGCGATGACTGACTTCCAGCAGTGGCAGGTTTTGAGCAGCGGGATGATGCGTGCGCAGCAGTTCATAACATTGCTCTAATGATAAAGCGGCGGGCTGTGCGTGTAATATGCCAGCCCCACCGAGTAATAATATTAGAAAAATGCGGATAGTCTTATAATTTGAAAGCGTCATAATATTGTTTTTTTAATTTAACTTTTTGGTTAAAAATGCAACAAAAAAAACTATACTTTCAATGAATTGATAATAAAATCGGCTACAATTTGCTTGCGTTCTTGCATCATGGACATATACTGCGCGTCGCTCATACCAACTACCCTTTGCAGCATAGGTTTGCCCAAAAACGGAAAGGCGCACATAGACATGGTATTCATCAAAAGGTGCATAGGATGTATCGGACGAATATTACCTTTTTCGATTTCATCCTGTAGTTGTACTATAAAATAGGGCATAAACGATTGTACTTTTTCGAATATACCCGCACTTTGCATAAATTTTTCTGGATTTTTATTAATTTCATTTACTAAAAATAACGGTACATAAGGATTTTCTAATAGCAAATCAATATAATCTGATACAAAGAGCCGAATTTTGTCGAACAGCGGTATATCCGATTTAAAAATTTCGGATACCCGAGGTAGCAGCCCGCCCTTTAATTGCTGAAAAATCTGTTCAAAGAGCTTGTCCTTACTGCGAAAATAATAATGTAATAATGCCTTATTTACATCCGCTTCTTTAGCGATTGTTTCCATGCGGGCACCGTGATAGCCGTCGCGCAGGAACACTTGTTTGGCCGCTGCTAATATCTTTTCTTCCGTCGAAACGTCTTTAGGCATGATTGGTTTTTAAATTTAACTTTTTGGTTAATTTTCGACAAAGATACACCACTCAAGCGAACTTGTCAAGAGGAGCGGTGATTTTTTTTGACATTTTTAAATGTGCGTGTAAAATCTGGCGGTCGGTTTTTTGATAAAAATCATGGCGACAATTGATTTTCCTCATCGTTGCGTACCAAGCAAATGCCTTATTTGCAGTTGATTGCTAACAATTTACCTTGCTATGAAGACCATCAAAAAGATATTGTTTCCGACCGATTTTTCCGAAACTGCCCAAAATGCCTTTCGCTATTGCTTGCGCGTAGCCGATACACTTGAAGCAGACATTATTTTATTGCACGTCATTTACCCTGAGTATCAAGCAATGGATATTCCGATTATGGCGGCCAAAGCCATGCAAGATAAGGCAGCAGCAGCCGAGTTGGTACTGCAAGATTTTGTAGCATTAGGACTGACGCAGGTACAAACGGGCTACGAGTTTCGGGTGATACCCAATATCCACGCGGAAGTAATGATCGGCAATCCGGTGACGGTAATTCGAGACATTACGGAACGCGACGCAATGGATATGGTGATTATGGGGACCCGGGCGCAGCACAATGCGTTTGACAAAACTTTCGGCAGCGTGACTACCGGCGTGCTGGGGCGCGCTACTTGTCCGGTGTGGGTGGTGCCGGGCGAGGCGGAGTTTGGCGAAATTGATGTAGTGGCGTATGCTACGGAACTCAACGAAGCCGATTCGTTTCATATCTGGAAAGCCAGTCAACTGCTCGAACCTTTCCGTCCGGTGCTGCATTGCGTGCATGTGAGCCAGAGCGCGCCTACCGATGTGCAAATGTCTGATCTTGAACTATTTTTTGCGCAGCAAGCGCCGGCTTTGCAAGTGCAATTTCACAATATAGAAGGCGCGGCAGTGGTAGATGCATTGAGCGATTTTGCCGATTTGCATAATGTGGATGTGCTCGTGATGTATGCTCCGCATCATAGTTTTTGGCAGCGTATTTTTTTGCAAAGCACTACCCGGCAGATGGTGCTGCAAACAAAAATTCCAACTTTGTTTTATAAGGAATAAGGTTTAGGGGGTTATTATTTAAAATGATATAATATGGGCGAAAAATCTGTCAAATCGGCCTTGCATCTGAGTGAGCGCAATGAATATTTAGTGCAAGTATTACATGATATTAAAGCACTGGATATTATGCTGCATGAAAAAATGTTTGAAAAAGGGAAGCAACGTATTGGCGCGGAGCAGGAGCTTTGCTTGATACACGACGACGGTAGCCCCGCTTTGACAGCTCCGGATATTCTCGGCGCGATGACCGACCCACATTTTACAACAGAAATCGGTAAGTTCAATATGGAGATCAATCTTGATCCCTTTGAATTGCGTTCTGATTGTTTGCGCAACAGCGAGCGCCAACTCATGGAAATGCTGGCTACGGCCACGCATGCTGCTTCCGATGCGGATAGTAATGTGCTGCTCACCGGCATTTTGCCTTCGCTTACGCATTTGCACCTCGAAGAAGATTGCATGGCACCAGTGGAGCGCTATCATATTCTAAGTAATACTATGCGTAAAATGCGCGGTCGGGATTTTGAAATTCACATCATTGGCGTGGACGAGCTTATTGCTTCCAATCCGAGTATTTTGTTTGAAGCTTGCAATACCAGTTTTCAATTACATTTGCAAATAGATCCCGACGAGTTTGTCGAGCATTATAATTGGGCGCAGATGATTTCCGGGCCGGTGCTGGCAGCCTGCACTAATTCACCGCTGCTCTTCGGGCGCGAACTGTGGGCCGAAACCCGGATTGCGCTTTTTCAGCAAAGCGTGGACACCCGCTCCTACACTGGGCACCTGCGCGAGCGCCAGTCGCGGGTCTATTTTGGTAATCGCTGGCTACGCGACTCAGTGGCCGAGGTTTTTAAAGAACATCTCACGCGCTTTCCAATGGTCTTTTCTACCAATGTGGAGCAAAATTCTATGGACCTGCTACGGGAGGGCAAAACGCCCAAACTGCGCGCCCTACAATTGCACAATGGCACGGTTTACACCTGGAATCGCATCTGTTACGGTATTTCCGAGGGCTGGCCACACCTGCGCATTGAGTGTCGTTATATACCGGCGGGGCCTACCATCAGCGATGAAATGGCCAACTTTGCCCTTTGGCTCGGCTTGCTCAAAGGTATGCCAGATCGCTATCGCAAACTTCAGCAAATTGCCGAGTTTCGTTCAGCTAAAGACAATTTCTACCGCGCGGCGCGGGTTGGTATCAATGCTGGTTTCGACTGGTTGGGTAAAAATATTTCGGCGGAGCGGCTGCTACTCGACGAGTTGTTACCTATTGCGCAGAGTGGCTTAGAAAAAGCAGGTGTGAATACAACGGACATCGCCCGCTACCTCGGCATTATCGAAGCGCGTATCTTGCGGCAGCAAAACGGTGCCCAATGGCAGGTGCATAACTTTCGCTGCCTGCGCGATGCCTACGGCGCAGGGGTAGCAGTGAATAAACTAACGCGTACGATGCACGAACTGCAAGAAACCGGCGCGCCAGTGCATACCTGGGACCCCGTGGACTGTCGGCCTATTTACACCGTAAATATAGAAGAAGACACCGTGGATAAGGTGATGAGCACCGACCTTTTCACCGTGCGCGAAGAGGAGCCGCTGGCGCTTATCAAATCCATTATGGAATGGAAAAACATTCGGCACCTGCCAGTAGAAAACCAGGAGGGCGATTTGGTGGGCTTGGTCACGGCTACTAATGTACGAGCGTTTATGTCATTGTCGGGCAACTGGGAGCAGATGCCTATTAAAAACATGATGGTCAAGAATATTGTTACCATTACAGCCGATACGCCGGTGAAAAGTGCTATTCAAATGATGCAAACCTTTGGGCTGGGCTGTTTGCCTATTGTACGCGACAGTCAGTTGCTTGGCATTATTACCGATACGGATGTAAAGCGAATCCTCGAAGCAATGGGCGATGACTCGGCTGGGCAGTAATTATTGGGCCACGGGCCCTAATTTTTGTAAATAATTTTTTCTGTTAAAAGCTTTATTATCAATGATTTGTATTGCGAAAAGCGAACAGCAAGTAAGCGCACAAAAACACATAAAATATAATGAAGCTACTGTATAATCGCGTTTGTCTTCAGCATGATACCGGGATGCATCCTGAAAATAAAAAACGGCTCGAAATATTCGATTTGTTGCCAGATGCGCCACTCACCGACGGGTTGCCCTACCTGCCGCTTATACACGACAAAGACTACATTCGCTTGGTGCAAGACGCCTGCAAGCTTGACGGCCGGCTCGACCAGGATACCGTTACTTCGTTCGGAAGTTTTGAGGCAGCGCGTTATGCAGTTGGCTTAACAATGTATGCTGCTGAAAATCAAGATTTTGCGCTGGTGCGACCGCCGGGCCACCACGCCTATCCGGGCAAAGCCAGCGGTTTTTGTATTTTTAATAATGTGGCAATTGCCGCTCAGCATTTTGTAAAAAAAGGCAAACGAGTCGTTATTTTTGACTTCGACGGGCACCTCGGCGACGGTACCAGCGAGATATTTTATGATAGTGACCAAGTGATGTACTGGTCTATTCACCAGTATCCGGCGTTTCCGGGGCATGGTTTTGTAGATGAAATTGGCATTGGGCAGGGCAAGGGTTGCACCGTCAATGTACCGCTGCCGCCGGGTAGTGCCGATGATATTTTTCTAAATGCAGTTACTAATTTTTTGCCGGTAGCTGAGCAATTTCAACCCGATGTAGTGGCCGTATCAGCCGGTTTTGATGCACATCAGCACGATCTTTTATTGCAGTTAAAAGTCTCTGCCACAGCATTTTATAAAATTGGGCAATTGCTGCGCGAGCGGTTTTTATACATCTTTGCTACGCTGGAAGGCGGTTATAATCTCGATGCATTGCAAAAAGGCGTGTATAATTTTGTAGCTGGTATCAATAACGAGCCGATTCCTTTCGTTGAAGAAGAAACCATTTCGGGGCTGCGCGCCTGGGAAACCTACGATGCGTATTTGCACTCAATTATTGCCAATTTGCGCCCTTACTGGAAGTTTTAGTACACCTTGCTCACACTCGATAAATCACTGCCATGCAAGCCAAACGAAATACCAGCGCAGCGCTGGATAAAATTTTTAAGCCCCGCACGGTGGCGGTCATTGGCGCTTCCATTAAAAAACAGACCATTGGTCATGTAGTGATGAAAAACTTGCTCACTGCGGGTTTTGGAGGCAATGTTTTTCCCGTTAATTTAAAATACAATACCGTACTCGATCGGCATTGCTACGCGCACATTGGCAAAATAGCCGAAAAAATAGACCTCGCCATTATCACTACTCCGGCCCGCACGGCGCTCCAATTGGCAGAAGAATGTGGCAAAGCAGGCGTCGGTGGACTGATTATTATGTCGGCAGGCTTTCAAGAAACCGGTGAAAAAGTTTACGAGCAGCTCCTGACCATCGCCCGGCAGTACGGAATGCGTATTATTGGGCCCGATTGTTTGGGCATTATCAGTCCCAGCCTTGGGCTAAATGCCACTTTTGCCACTCGCACCGCGCTCAAGGGCAATATTGCCTTCATTTCGCAGAGTGGTGCGCTGAGCACTTCCATTCTCGATTGGGCGGAAGATCAAAGCGTGGGGTTCAGTTATTTTGTATCGGTGGGCGCTATGATAGATATTAACTACGCCGATTTAATTGATTATTTCGGGATGGATAGCAATACCCATTCCATTCTCATTTACATGGAAAGCCTGCGGGAGGCACGGCGTTTTATGAGTGCGGCTCGCGCTTTTGCCCGTTCCAAGCCCATCATTGTACTCAAAGCCGGCAAAAGCCGCGAAGGTGGCCGGGCTGCGCTCTCGCACACGGGGTCATTGGCGGGCGATGCCGCTACGTGCGATGCGGCTTTCCGGCGGGCAGGGATTATTCGGGTGGATACCATTGCGCAACTGTTCAACTGTGCCCAGGCTTTAGCCATGCAGCCACGTCCGCGCAACAATCGTTTAGCCATTCTAACCAATGCCGGTGGCCCCGGCGTGCTGGCTACCGATTATCTGATCGAAAATGGGGGTAGAATGGCGCAATTTTCTGAAGAAACCATGCTTCAACTCGACGAGCTGCTGCCTGCCCACTGGAGCCGCAACAACCCCGTGGATGTACTCGGCGATGCCAATGCCGAAACCTTTCGCCAAGCATTAGAAATCTGCCTTAGAGATGTAAACGTAGATGGCGTGCTGGTGATTTTGACCGCTCAGGCCATGACTCGCCCCAATGAAGTAGCCATCGAAGTGGTGCAGGTAGCCAAGGAGCGTCGCAAGCCGATTTTGGCAGTGTGGATGGGTGAACGCGACGTAGCCGATGCCCGTGAGATGCTCGAACATGGCCGCGTGCCCAACTACCGTTATCCGGAAAGTGCCGTGGATGTTTTTATTAAAATGTATCAATATTCGCAGCATCTAAAACTGCTATATGAAACGCCTTCAGAAATTCCACAAGAATTTGAACCAGACACCAAAGCCGTGCAGCAGCTGATTGAAGCAGCTTTGAAAACAGGCGAAAGGCAGCTTTCGGAAGCAGCGTCGAAAACCTTGCTGGCGCATTATAACATCCCTGTGAATATGCCCGTGCTGGTGCAAAGCGCCGAGGAAGCCTTGCCAATAGCAGACCGTCTTGGTTATCCGGTGGTTTTGAAAATTGAATCACCCGATATTGGCCACAAAACTGATGTAGTGGGCCTAGCCTTGAATCTCGCTGATGCTGAAGCCGTGCGCCTTGCTTTTGAGCGCATCCTAGCTAATGTTCGGCAATACCGGCCAGAGGCTCGCGTGCAAGGCGTGCTGGTCGAAAAAATGATTCAGAAGCCGTTTGAGCTGTTTATCGGTGCGAAAAAAGACCCGGTTTTTGGGCCCGTTATTGCCTTCGGGCAGGGGGGCATTGCGGTAGAAATATTTAAAGACACTCGGCTTGGGCTGCCGCCGCTCAATATGGCACTGGCACGACAAATCATTCGCCACACGCGCATCTATCCGCTGCTGAAAGGCTATCGCGGGCAGCCGGGCGTGCATTTGGAAGAGCTGGCGTTTATACTTTGCAAATTTGCTTATTTGCTCATGGATTTTCCGGAAATTGCCGAAATAGACATCAATCCGCTGCTGGCCGATGCCGAAGGTGGGGTCGTGGTGGATGCGCATATCGTGCTCGATGCTTCGACTATTCGTCGAAAAGTTACTGATTATCAGCATCTTGTCATTTCGCCTTATCCAGCAAAGTACACCCGCGACATGCAGCTGCGCGACGGTACGCCCGCCTTGCTGCGCCCCATCCGCCCAGAAGACGAGCCCCTCGTAGAGCGGATGTTTACGCACCTGTCTAAGGAGTCTTTGTATTATCGTTTTTTTGGATATGTACCACAGGTAACGCACGAATTTCTGACGCGCTATACGCACAATGATTATGACCGGGAAGTTGCTATCATTGTAGAAACAGCAAGCGAAGGCGACAAGCAGATGATTGGCGTGGTGCGCATTATTGCCGATGCCTGGGGCGAAAGTGCCGAATATGCTATTATGATTGCTGACCCTTGGCACAAACAGGGATTGGGCACGGTACTCACCGATTTTATTCTTGAAATAGCCCGCGACAAGGGCCTGCGCAAGGTCTATGCCTCGGTATTAGCTACCAACAAAGCGATGCTTCGACTCTTTGAAAAGAAAGGTTTTACCATCAAACGCGACGGTTTTGATATGTTTTATGTCGAGTTGGATTTGAATAAAGAAGTGTAATATGTTTGGATGCCAAATGCCAAATGCCAGATTTTTAGATAATAGACGATAGATTTTAGACGCCAGATTTTGAGATACCAGATGCCAGACTTTAGTACGGGACACTGTTCGCTGTTTGCTTTTCGCCACACTCAGCAGGCCTTATATCCTACACTTCTCAACCTTTAAACCTTTCTAAACCCCATTCCCCCATTCATCCTATTCCCCTATTTGCCCCATTCCCCCATTCATCCTATCAGAAAAACTCCTTTCCTTTCAGTTTTTTCCCTCTTGCATACATAGTGTGCATTTCTTTGGTTTGTTTTTCTATATCAAAATAGGTCGGATCGAGGTCGCTGCCTGATTCTATACCCAACCATTCACACATATGTCCATAATCCTTACTGTCAGGGTTTTGTAGCGTTTCCAACAATTCAGCGTAGCCCCACACGCCGCCACAATCTTCCGGTGGGCAGGCATTTTTTCCTTTTACCAATTGCGGATATGCAACGCCGGCGGCAGGGGCTAGCACTTTTTGCAAGGTAACTTTATGTTCCCAGCTATCGCCAAAATCATATTCGTAAATAATAGTGTCTTTTTCTGCTAATAATTCATCTGATAATTTTATCTTCCGTGCATCTTCTACTTCAAAAAAATCCTCACTCGAGGGGATACCCAGAAAACGCCGGTCTTTGGTAATAAACTGATGCAAATGCCCGTTTTCCCAGCCCATAGCACCCTGAATGATACAGTGCAGTAAATAAAAAGACGTATCAGACGACACTTCCACCACGCGCCAGACAGGCTTGGGAGCGCCCGCCAACGCAATTTTGAGTTGATAAATATTCGCCGCCATGTTGATGTTTATTTAGTTTGTATTAACCGATGGTAAATAAAAAAAATCATCCTCTCAGCCCAATGACCGCCATCATGCGGCCGGTAGTTCCTTGCTCGGCGCGGTACGAAAAAAAACGGTCATTGTGTAATACCGTTGAATAAGGTGATACTTCAATTTGCTCTTCAGGGATACCAAAAACCTGCAATTGCTCCTTATTTCCAGCTTTCAAATTTACAAAAAACTTTCTTTTTTCTGCATCATATCGCTTGAAATTTTCGGGAAAATGGTCGGCAACATCGGCATCTACTTCATAGCTGCATTCATCAATACAAGCGCCGATAAAGGCAAAACAGTCCTCCGGCCGAGTGCCAAACTGCATTTGCATCACTTCCAACGTCTTATAGGCAATGCCCTCTACCGTGCCGCGCCAGCCCGCGTGTACGGACGCCACTACGTGGTGCGCTGCATCAAAAAGCAATAGTGGGGTGCAATCGGCAATGCTGACCGACAGAAAAACGTTTTTCCGGTCGCTGACCAAGGCGTCAAAACCTTCGTATTCGCCAGCTTCGGGCGCGTACAGAATGCGATCGCCGTGCACTTGCCGGGTAGCGGCTACTTCCTGGAGGTCAATACCGAGTCCATTATAAAATATCCGACGATTTTCGCGTACATTTTCCTCGTCATCATGCACCCGGAAGCTGAGGTTTAGGCTGTGAAAGGGGGGCGCGCTCACGCCGCCACTGCGGGTGCTCTGGGCGGCAATGATATTTGGAAAAGCCCCAAAAATAGTGGGTTTGTGCCAGGAAGCCATTTTTATTTAGCATTTAGTATTTTTATGAATAATTCCCAAACCACGATACCTACGCAAACCGAGATATTTAGTGAATGTTTTGTGCCAAATTGCGGAATTTCTATACAATTATTTACTAAATCCATTACCGATTCGCTCACTCCATTTACTTCATTACCAAATACCAAAGCGTATTTTTCGCTTCGAAGAGGCACAAAATCTTGGAGCTGGATACTCCCTTCCGCTTGCTCTGCTGCAAGTACTTGATAGCCATCGGATTGTAATTTTTTTACCACTTCTGCCGGGTCAGAATTATACGTCCAAGCTACGGTTTCGGTAGCGCCCAGCGCCGTTTTGTTAATTTCTTTGTTGGGTGGTTGAGCAGTGATGCCGCAAAGAAAAATTCGTTCTATGGCAAAGGCATCGGCGGTGCGAAAAGCCGAGCCGACATTGAGGGCCGAGCGCACGTTGTCGAGCACCAACACGATGGGCGTTTTGGGGCGGGTTTTAAATTCCGCTACGCTGAGGCGATTGAGTTCGCTGAGGCTACGTTTGCGCATGATGATACAAGTGGCGCTTAGCGATAGTCGTCGCGGGTAGGGCGAAACACATCTATCACGTAGCAGTCCGTCAGTGCACGGCCCGAGTGGGGTACGTGGGGGGGTATGGCCGCCGATTCGCCAGCTTTGCAGACATGCGTCTGGCCGCCGATGGTCATTTCGAGCTCGCCGGAAATGACGTTGGTTACTTGCTCATTGCTATGATGGTGCTCCGGCAGGATGCTACCCTTCAGAATGCGAAAATGCGCTACTGTGACGCCGTCGGTGTGAATCATACGACCAAAAAAACCGGGCATAATTTCCTTTTCCGGCAGCTCTGACAG
Organism: uncultured Saprospiraceae bacterium; assembly: GCA_937872385.1. Lineage (GTDB taxonomy): Bacteria > Bacteroidota > Bacteroidia > Chitinophagales > Saprospiraceae > JADJNW01. The sequence continues at coordinate 23,653 of CALMSO010000047.1, read as the reverse complement.
TTGTATGAAAGGTGCTTGCATAGTGGCGTTTTTTTTAATGTTTCTGGCTCTTGCAAAAGTGATTATTTTGTAAAAATATCTGATTTTGAGCGTTTTACAAATTATAAAACAGCATTTTATTTAATTAAAACCCGCTTAACAACATTGTAAAAGTAGCCATTTTTTCTAAAAAAGGACAAGTATATCTCACAGAATTGGAGAAGCGCTTCGAGGCGGCTTTTCTGATGCCTGATGCAGGTTGAAATCGTAAAAATGCTTACATTGTCAGCGTATTTTAGTTCTAAAACATTTAAAACTGTTTGTAAAATGCGGATTATCAAATACTTTTCGGCGCTTTTGTTTCTTTTTGTTTTGCTACCAGGGCTGTCGGGGCAGCGCACCCAAAAACCGGTTTTGCACGCCAAACAATGGATGGCCATCACCGGCAAACCATTGGCGGCTACGGCCGGAGCTACTATTTTCAATCAAGGCGGCAATGCCGTGGACGCGGCCTGCGCGATGCTGGCAGCTACCTGCACTATGTGGGACGTACTGAGCTGGGGCGGCGAAACGCAAGCGCTTATTTACAATCCGAAAACAGGTAAAGTAATCGGTATCAATGCTTTAGGCGTGGCGCCAACGGGTGCTACGGCTGATTTTTTTCTTGGAAAAGACATGAAATACCCTCCGCAATACGGCCCCCTCGCGGCGGTGACGCCGGGTACGCCTGGTGGCTTGCTCACTATGTTGGCTGAATATGGCACCATGAGTTTGCAACAGGTTTTGAAACCAGCAATGGAAATGGCCGCTGGCTACCCCATCGAGGCACAAACCGCCAACAGCATGGAACAGCATAAAAAACGCATCAAGGATTGGCCTTATTCTGCCAAAGTATATCTGCCGCACTTAGGATCGGAAGAGCGCGAAGCGCCTTATGCGGGTGAGATTTTCCGGCAAACGGATTTGCTCAATACCTTGCAAAAAATGGTGGACGCCGAGGCCGCAGCCCTGCGCAAGGGGCAGTCGCGCAAGGCAGCTATTTACGCTGCTTACGATCGTTTTTATAAAGGCGATATTGCCGATGAATTGGTGCGCGGCACGCAAGAGCAAGGAGGATTGATAACCAAAGCCGACCTCGCTAATTGGAAGGTATTTATTGAAGAACCGGTATCGGTTAATTATAAGGGCATTGAAGTGTATAAACTCACCTCCTGGACGCAGGGGCCCGTGCTGCTGCAAGCGCTCAATATGATGGAACAACTCGACCTCAACTGTATGGAATATAATTCTGCAAAATACCTGCACGCCTTGTACCAAGTGATGAACATGACCTTTGCCGACCGCGATTTTTACTATGGCGATCCGCGCTTTGCACCGGAAGAACCTATGCAGGGCTTGCTTTCCAAAGAATATGCCAAGCAAAGAGTGCAGCAGATGCAATTAGAAAAAAATGACCCGAATGTAGCCCCCGGCGATCCCTATCCGTTTGAAGGCAAAACCAATCCCTATTTGGATTATTTAAAAGCTTGGAATAAAGATGTTTCCTACGCGCCCTCGCTGCGTTTTCACGAAGATGAAGAATTTCCGCGCGACGCTTCTTTTTACATGGGTACTACCACGGTGCAAGCGGCTGATGCCGAAGGTTGGGTAGTATCTATCACGCCGAGTGGCGGCTGGATTCCAGCGGTCATTGCCGGCAATACGGGCGTAGGCCTCAGCCAGCGGATGCAAAGTTTTGTATTGCAGGAAGCAGAAAGCCCTTTCAATGTGGTAGAACCCGGCAAGCGCCCCAGGGTAACGCTGACGCCTACTATGGCCTTGAAAGACGGCAAGCCTTACTTGTCTTTTGCGGTACAGGGTGGCGACAGCCAAGATCAGAACCTGTTGCAATTCTTTCTTAACATGGTCGAATTTGGTATGAATGTGCAGGAGGCGGCCGAAGCAGCTAATATAAATTCCTTTCAGATGCGAGCTTCTTTTGGCGAGCACGAAATACGTCGAGGCGTCATGCTGATTCAAGAACAGACACCGCCCTGGGTACGCAAACAACTTAGAAATATGGGCTACAAACTCGAAGTAGATGCCCGCACCTCCGGCCCCATCAATGCTATTTTCTTCGATTGGAAGAATGGCTCCATGTGGGGTGGCTCCAGCAATCACGGCGAAGATTACGGCATCGGTTGGTAATATGGGCGAGCTACTGGCAGGCACCCTCCGCCCAAGTGCGCACGCCTGCTCGTTGGGCGTAGCATTCATTAGGATAGGTATTGCCATCACAGCCACAAACAGGTTGATAAATTTCAATGCAAACGGTATCCGGTGAGGCAATGCCAAGGCAATCATCCGCAAGGGCCGTTTTGCGGCAAGTAACGGCTAATAATGGTAAAGCAAATAATAAAAATACCAACAGCTTTTTCATAATGAGCAATTTGTATAATAAAATAACGTTTTGGCAATGACGAATTTATGCGCAAATGCCTCGAATATATCACTTTTTGCAGTTGTTTTTGTAATGTTTTGATTTTAATATAAATAAAAACGACTTTTCGGCGGATTTTGTATTAAATTGCATAACAGAAATATTATCAGTGGCCTGGAGCGCTACCGGGCCTTATCCAAAATCAAATGACCAAAAATCCTGTATCACTATGCGTATAACTAAGCAAATCGGGCTTATTTTATTAGCTCTTTCACTGAGCTGCACCGCTTTCGGACAATTATTCCAAGGGCCTTTGGGCAAAGCCAACAAACAGTACGACTTGCGGGCTTTCAATCTCGCCATTCAATCGTATAAAGAAGCCTTAGAGCGTCGCCCCAATGAAGTAGAGGCTTTAGCCAAGCTCGCCGATTGCTATCGCCATCTCAATCAAATGGAAGAAGCAGCCAAATATTACGCCCACGCCATTGCCCAACAACGCCGGCTCGATCCTATCTTCAGGCTGCAATATGGGCACGTACTCAAAGCCATGGGGCAATACGACGCAGCGCGGCGCGAGTACTTAGAATACGCAAAAAGCAGCCCCGTAGAGGGCAATCACTATGCGCAAAGTTGCAATTTTGCTACCAATCAACAGAATGTGCCCTCCAAATATACCGTGACCGGTGAATTTATCAACTCTTCGGCCTCAGACTTTGGCCCCGCCTTTTTTGGCAATAGCCAAGTCGTGTTTTCGTCAGCGCGTATGGACATACAGCGCACCAGCACCAACTGGACGGGAGGTGCCAACAACCAGTTGTTCATCGCCAACATTGGCAGAAACGGCTTTCTCGAATCTCCTTTTTTTCTGAAAAGTGACGCCAAAAACGTTTTCAACGAAGGGCCCGTGTCTTTTAGCCGCGATGGCAAATGGGTGGCTTACACCAAAAACAATTTTGCGGACGGCACCCGTCACATTGCCTCCAGTGGTATGGATTTGAGCATTTTTATAGCTGAAATCAGCTCATCTGGCGATTGGATTAATCCTATACCTTTTCCTTACAATGGCACCGATTTCTCGGTGGGTTTTCCGAGTTTTTCTCCCGATGGCAATGCCCTGTATTTCGCATCCGACCGGCTGGATGGCTTTGGCGGGTACGATATTTACGTGAGTTACCGGGTAGGAACAACCAATAACTGGGGGGCACCCCAAAACCTCGGGCCGGTGGTCAATTCGCCTGGCAATGAAGTTACGCCTTTCAACGATGGCGAAATGTTGTATTTTTCTTCCGACTGGCACGAAGGGCTGGGCGGTTATGATATTTTTCGGGCGGAACAAGCCAACGGGCGTTGGGTGCGCATTTTTCACATGGGCAATGGCATCAATTCGCCCCGCGACGATTATGGTTTTATTTTTGAAAAAACGCGGAACGTTGGTTATTTAGTGTCGAATCGGGTTGGGGGCAGAGGCAGCGAAGATATCTATCGCGCGAGCCAATCAGCTGATAATGTGACAATTAGAGTAAAAGACGCAGCCACTGGCGCAGCATTGCCCAATGCCGTGATTGATTTTTCTGCTTGCCGCGAAGGCGCCTTTACCGTTGATGCACAAGGCGTTTATACGTTTCAGGCAGTGCGCGGTTTGCAATGTAATTTGCTCATTCGGCGAGATGGCTACCTGAGTCGCGGGTTGCAATTGTCTATGTCTGAGCTGCAGCAAAACCGCGAGTTTGAAATCTTGTTGCCTCGCATTGGAGAAGAATACTTGGGGCGCATTGTAAGCTATACCACTCGACTGCCATTGGATGAGGCAACGGTCACAGCTACGAACCAAACCACCGGCAATGTAATGACCATGCGCACCGACCTCAACGGCGATTATATGTTGGCGCTCAGCCCCAACACTACCTATATCGTGCGTTATTCGCGCCCCGGCTACCGCGACATCAACCGCACCGTGCGCGTGGGCAGCAGTTTTGATCGGGATGCGCTGGGGGTGATCTCTATGATACCAACCGATGCCGTGGTGACGGATGTACCATTATCTGATATTGGGGTGAAAAGTGGAGCTCCGACCACCGTAGCTGAAGGATTTGCGGTGCAATTAGCAGCTATGAGCCGTCCCAATCTGGAGGGATTTGCTGGCTTGAATAATATTGGGAATATTTACTACCGGCAGGATGGCAGTATCTATCGTATCCGAATGGGCACCTATGCTACCCGCGAAGAGGCCGAGCGTGTGTTAGGATTAGTAAAAAACCAGGGCTACCGAGAGGCATTCATCGTGCAAGAACAAGGCGGGCAGATAGGCGCCCCAGCTACCGATCTGACACCAAAAACACCCTCACCAACCACGCCGCCACCAACGGCTACCTCCGGTCGTTATAAAATACAGTTAGCCGCTTATCGGGATGCGCGCAATTTTGATGCAGCGAAATTAGAAGGTTTGGGACGAATAGAAGACGTCAAGCGCAACAATTTTACCGTGAAATACCTTGCCGCTTATGCCACCGTAGAAGAAGCGCGACAAGTATTACGCTCGGCACGCGCCGCTGGCTTCAAAGATGCTTTCATTGTAGAAGACGTGAACGGTACTCTGCGCAAAGTGAATTAGCGTTAGTGATGGAATTGGGGTGAGCAGATATGATACTGTTTTCAATTGCGAACCGCGAACGGCGAATAGCAAACCGCAAGCAGCATATCTTACATTGAAAGCGGTATTGTTATGTATCTGCTCACCCTTTTTTACTACCATTCTATCGCTTCCAAAGGCAAGCCAAATGCTTCCGCTACGCCGGCGTAAACAACTTTTCCTTTTACAACATTTAGCCCCAGCTTCAGCGACGTATTTTCCTGGCAGGCTTTCACCCAGCCCTTATCGGCCAATTGCAAAGCGTAGGGTAGGGTAGCGTTGGTCAGGGCAATGGTAGAAGTATAAGGCACTGCGCCGGGCATATTGGCTACGCAATAATGCACCACATCGTCAATGATGAAAGTCGGGTCAGCGTGGGTAGTAGGGCGGCAAGTTTCGATGCAACCGCCTTGATCCACTGCTACGTCCACCAGTACGGTACCGGGGCGCATCATTTTGAGCATATCACGGGTAATCAGATTGGGTGCCTTAGCACCGGGGATGAGCACCGCGCCCACGATCAGGTCAGAATCTTGGATGTGCCGCCGAATATTATATTCATTAGAATAAAGGGTAGTAACATTGGCAGGCATAATATCTGCCAGATGCCGCAGCCGCGAGAGGTTAATGTCCATAATAATAACTTGAGCGCCAAGGCCCGCCGCCATTTTGGCTGCTTGTGTACCTACAATACCGCCGCCGAGAATGAGCACCTTGCCCGGAGGCACGCCCGGTACGCCGCCCAGCAGCACGCCGCGTCCCTTGATAGGTTTTTCCAAATATTTAGCACCTTGTTGAATGGCCATTCTACCGGCTACTTCCGACATAGGCACCAACAGCGGCAAACTGCGATCGGGGAGTTCCACCGTTTCGTAAGCAAGGCAGACGGCGCCACTTTCGATCATGGCGTGCGTCAGGGGCTTGTAAGACGCAAAGTGGAAATAGGTGAATACCAACTGGTCTTTCTTGATGAGCTTGTACTCCTGCTCAATTGGTTCTTTCACTTTCATTATCATCTCGGCAATGTCGAATACTTCCGGGGCCGTACCCATCAGTTTGGCACCTGCCTCTTCATATTCTGCATCGTGAAAACCACTGCCTTCACCGGCCATGGTTTCTACATAAACGGTGTGCCCGCGCTTAGTAAGTTCGTACGCACCTGCCGGGGTGAGCGCCACCCGGTTTTCGTTGTCCTTGATTTCTTTTGGAACGCCAATAATCATGTTTTACCGTATTTTATTCGATTAGGAATTGGATATTCATGCGATTCCCTGTTGGTGGGTTGCACAAAAGTTGCGCAAAAATAAAAAACCTTTTGCAATGTATTGCTATGCGAGGAATATTCGATTGGGAGTGATGTGCAGCGAGCAAACCACTTTTTTATTTATCGGATGCAGGACTTTTGCTAAAGCACTTTTGTCAAGTTGTAAATGCACGATTGCAAGTCTATATGCCAGATTTTAGATAATAGATAATAGACGATAGATTTTAGATGCCAACTGCCAGACCTCAGAACGATACACTATCACCTATGACCCATCACCCTTTCTAAACCCTCTAAACCTTCTAAACCATAAACCCCATTTCCCTATCAACCTTTTTAAACCTTGTCCCCAATAACAATTAACAACTAACATTACTTATACACCCAATTAAAATTTTACTACCACTATTTTATATTGCGAACAGCGAACAGCGAACCGCCAACCGCCTATCTAATCCCGTTTCTGCTCGTTCAAATTCCAGTCGTATTCTAAGTAAGTGATTTTGGTGTTTTTATTAATTTTCACTGGGCTGTGTTGATTAATAAAATCAGGCAATGATTTGAAATCCATGCTATACCATTGAAAAATTTTGGACAGTTGGGCGCTTTCCGATGTAATTATATTGCGGTTAGTATCTGTAAGGAAATCATGAGCAGCTTGGTCTAACTGCGCTTCTAATTTATCGGCGGTGAAAGCGCGATTGTATAATTTGGGGCAGGAAACCGAAGCGCAATTGACCACCATGTGAATGCGAGGATCTTTATAACGCGGGCGTAAAATGCCGTGCTCGATATTATTCAAATCATAAGTAGCGCCTTCTATTTTGATGAATTTAATATCCCACACCGTGTTAATAAATGGAATGCCACTTTTGATGTCTTTTATGCTGTTAGTTGGATAATAATCCACAATTAACTTTACCGTAAAAGCATTATAAACATTAATCCAGTACGCCATTTGCTCGGCGCGGCTCCAGTGCCGGTTGTTTGGGTGGTGCCGGCTCAGCAGCTCGAGGTAGTTGTTAAAACGCAAGCTATCGGCTATAAAGCCTTGATAATCAACCCATCCATCGTCATTGACATGCGCGCGCAGCAGGCTATCCCAGCTTTCGTGGGTGATGGGCCGCGAATCGGAGGCATATTCTTTTACTTTACAACTTTGGGTGCCGCCCAGCAATATTACTAATAAAAACATTGGTAAGATACGCATCATTTTGTTTTTATAACAAAGTACGTACTTTGCATAAATACCGGTTGCTGCGATGGCGACATTTCGTCATTTTGTAAAAATAAAATAGCTGCTTCGATTCGCGGCTGCTTAGTTTACGGCGTTACGGTAATGGTGAGCGTGGACGTGCGCTCGCCGCCCTTGTTGTTTTCGGCTGTGCCGCTAATGGCAAAGCCCAGCTCGCTCAGCGTGTAGCCCGTAGCACAGGCCATGCCCACTTCGATCGGGATTTCGGGGAGTTGCCACTGAATCATGCCGCACACCGTCAGGAAGCTTAAATCTTGCGACATTTCGGGAATAATGCCACTCGCCGCGAGCGCGCTGGAACCAGTCGTGCAGGTTTGCCCGAATCCGCCTGACATCCGCACCCGGCGCACGCCGCTTTCCTCGTCTCTGGCGATTAAATACACCTTGACTTGGTCGGTCGGTTTAGCTGTAATATTGACGTTAGCACCCGTGTAAGGCGCCAGCGAAGAAATGGGGCCCGAGGGTGTTTCCGATGCTTGCGTTACCATCCAAGTAAGTTCCGGGGCAGTAGGATCAGCTTCGGCAGGGATGGCTACTAAGGCCGGATCACCACAAGTACTGGTGCTTGCCGGATCGCAAGCATTGAATAATAAAGCGCTGGCAATGCTCAAAGAGAGGCTCAAAAAACGTAGGTTTTTCATGCGGAAAAGATTTTTTGGGTTATAAATGCTTCAAAATTAAGTATTTCTGTGCAAAAAAGCAACACCTTGCCGCCTTACTGCTCAATTTTGAGATACGGAAGCCCTTGCCTGCGCACGCGCGATGCGGTCAATCATGCCATTGAAAATGAAATAATGGAAAGGCAAAACGGCAAACCAATAAGCGCGGCCCCAGATGCCATACGGTCGAAAAGTGGCGGTTTGGCGCAGTTCGTTATTTTGGATATGAAATTCGAGCCAAGCCTCGCCGGGCAGTTTCATCTCGGCATAAAGCAATAAGCGTTTTTCATGGCGATCGGCTACGAGTACGCGCCAGAAATCAAGGGCATCGCCCGCCGAAATTTCGGTAGGGTGGGTACGGCCGCGCCGCAACCCCACGCCGCCCACGAGCTTGTCGAGGAAGCCGCGAAACCGCCACAGCCAGTTGCCATAATACCAGCCATGCTGCCCTCCGATGCGCCAAATATTATCCAATACCTGTGTGGTTGTTTCCGAGGGTATGGTTCTTTTTTTATAATCCACAAAGCAACCATTAATCGGTACTTGAATGAAGCGGTTGAGGTTTTGACCGGCGTAACTACTGGCTAAGGCATCTTTCCAACTTGATACAATCAGATTCTGCTCAATTTTGGCGAAAGCCATCGCTACGGCTTCTTTGTAGGTATATATATGTACACCCAGCAGCGTTGCCAAGCGATTGTCTCGGCAAATAACATCTATTTTCATACTATTTACTAAATTGACTGCCAGCGGATAAGACGTAGAAGTAACAAAATACAACCAATAGGACGACAAGCGAGGCGTCATCACCGGTACAGTATAAATCCAGCGGCGCAAACCGCGCACTTCAGCATATTGCAACAGCATATCGCGGTAAGTAAGGATGTCTTCGCAGCCAATATCAAAATTTTGGTGATAGCAATCGGGGCGTCCCATCACGCCGGTGAGCATTTCAATTACATTGCGGATGCCAATGGGCTGACAGCGGGTATTGAGCCAACGTGGTGCCACCATGACGGGCAGTTTTTCTACCAAATCGCGGATGATTTCAAAAGAGGCGCTCCCTGAACCCACGATAATGCCTGCTCGTAAGGCAGTGAGGGCCGCCCGTCCGGTCGAGAGGATTTTTTCTACCGCCAGACGCGATTCGAGATGTTCACTCAGGTGTACATCATTTACAATGCCGGTTAGGTAAATAACTTGCTGCGCTTTTGTCTGATTCATATAATCCGTAAAATGCTGGGCAATGCGCGCTTCCTGAGCGGAAAAGTCGCCAATAGAAACTCCTAAGGAGTGAATAAGAAAAAAAGCCACGTCAAAATCAGTAGGCGCTTGAGTCATATCTACCGGCTCCACAAAATCCACTTCAAACAATTCAACCGGATACTCCAGCATAGGATTGACAAAACGGCTGCGCTCGCGCACACTACAGATGACCTCGTGCCCTTGCTGGAGCAGCACAGGGAGCAAGCGCTTTCCGATGTAGCCGGTGGCACCAGTTAGGAGAATTTTCATAGTTTTCATGTTTTATAGCCAGATCATTTAGAGTATGTTTAAAGTTCGTTTTTGAAGTCGAAAATGGTCAGATTTGGGTTCTCACGAAGTGAGTATTTGCAGACCAAAGGATTAATTTTAAACATGCTCTTAGCTATTTACAAAACGGAAAAGGCGCAGCGTTGTTCGCAGGCGGGTTATTGGCAGGGCGGTGCTGAAAAAGGAGTTATACCATTTACGGTTTGCGAAGTCCGATTTTTTAAGGTGTTGAAAGTCAAAATTTTAAACACAAACAAACACCTCACGTTCAATTGAAATCGGTATTATATCAATGTAACAGCAATCTGGCTATTAATGAACGTTGACCTGTACAAGTAGTCAAACAGTTATAAAAACCAGGAATATGTCACAACTGCTCGAAATTGGTATTATATCATTTGGGACGAGTTTTAATAAAAAATAATGTATATTTTTTGAGGTAAGTGTTTGAATATCAAATAGTTAAGCCGTATTTTTGGCATGTCGTCTATTTTACTTCCCGGTACCTAAAAACAAGTTAGCCTCCAGCGTTTGAAGGCTAAAGGCTAACGTTTGTGCAATATTACCGATTGCAAGCATTATTCACCATATACATATACGGTGTATTTAGCGAAAATGCCGAGGATGTTGGTAGCTTGGTAATCCACATGCGAAATACGCGTGATGCCCGCCTTCTTGGCTGCCGTGTTGATGCTGGCGTCGCCAGTAGCTACGATACCGAGAATGGAAGTAGCTTCACCCGTGCCTACTTTATTGCCGGCCGGATTGGCAGTAGCAACAACCGGAGCTTTTACATCCGTGTAGATGCTGCCCAGCACCGGCGAAGCACTGAAAGCGCAACCAGTGAATGTGGCAGCTACAGCCAGAATGATAATCAGTTTTTTCATGTTGGAAATGTTTTGGATTTTAAATAAAATAATAGGTGTTGTTAATCTGCCAAGCTAAAAAAAAGGGAGAGACCTCTTTATTGAAGAGCAGATTGTTTTTTATTTGTAGCAAGCGCATTGTAAAAGACTAAAAATGCGTGTGTTTGAAAAGTGTGTAAAGCGTTCATTTATTCACGTAGCAAATGTAAAGCATATGCGTATAAACGTCAAGCTTTTTGTGAAAAAAATTATAGCATGTAGCCTTTGCTGCGTTGCACAGGCAGGCAGTTTGGCTTACTAATATCCCGTAGCGGTATCGTCCGGATTGCGGGGGTCGCCTGCGCCGTGCAGCCGCCCGTCGGGTAGCCGCTGGATAGCCTTGATGACAGCCATAGAATTGACTTCCCGGAAGGTGTGCCCCATGCTTGTCAGTGTCTGGCGCGTCAGGGAGTCGAGCGCAGTTTTCTCTACCATAATCTGATCGGGCAGCCACTGATGGTGAAAACGTCCGGCATGGACGGCCTCATCGAGCGGCATCCCGAATTCTACTACATTGAGGAACACCTGAAACACAGCCGTGATAATGGTAGAGCCGCCCGGCGCACCAATGACCATAAATACGGCACCGTTTTTTTCAATAATGGTGGGTGTCATGGAGCTGAGCATCCGTTTGCTGGGGGCAATGGCGTTGGCTTCGGCACCTACTAGCCCAAATTGATTGGGCACGCCCGGTTTTACACTGAAATCGTCCATTTCATTGTTGAGGAAAAAACCTGCGCCATCCACCCACACTTTGCAGCCAAAGTTGGAGTTGAGGGTGGTGGTCACCGAAACGGCATTGCCTTCGGCATCTACGACCGAAGTATGAGTGGTTTCAAAATGTTCTTTTACTACGTTAAAATTTCCTGCCGATATTAAATCGCTTACCGTGGCTGCATTTGCTGAAAAATCGGACATCCGGTTTTGTAAATACGCTTCATCAATCAGCAGATTAATGGGAACCTGATAAAAGTCGCTGTCGCCCAAGTGCTCGGCTCGGTCGGCGTAAGCCCGGCGCTCGGCCTCAGCCATCAGATGCACCGCTGCTGGCGAGTGAAAGCCCATTTCTGATAGGGGAAAACTTTCGACCATACCCAGCATTTGCAAGAGCGCTACGCCTCCGCTGGAAGAAGGTGGCATGGAGATGACCCGGTAGTCTTTGTAGTTGCCCACCAATGGTTGGCGCCAAGCCGGTGCATAGTTTTTAAGGTCTTCATAGCTGATGATACCATTGCCAGACTGCATTTCGGCAACGATGGCGTCGGCGGTGGGACCTTCGTAAAAGCCCGCCCGGCCCTGCTGCTGGATGCGGAGGAGGGTTTGGGCCAGCTCTGGTTGTATGAGTCGGTCGCCGGTTTGCCAGTTATTTTTGATAAAAGGATTGGGCGTATCGTTGTGCTGTCGGAAGGCTTCCTGAAAGTTTTGCAACCGGTTGGCTTCCGTTTCTGTAATAGCGTAGCCAGTGCTGGCCAATTGAATAGCCGGCTGAATCAGTTCGCGCAGGGGCAATCGGCCGTAGCGCTCGTGCGCGGCCAGCAGCCCGGCCACGGTGCCTGGCACACCTGCTGCCAGGTGGCCTCCAGTGCTCAGCCCTTCGACGACGTTGCCGAGACTGTCCAAATACATATCCCGATGTGCCTTGAGCGGAGCTTTCTCGCGGTAGTCGAGGGCATCTGTGGTACCATCTTGTTGCCGGATCACCATAAATCCGCCGCCGCCGATATTGCCCGCGCGCGGATAGCACACCGCAATGGCAAACTGCACGGCAATGGCTGCATCTACTGCGTTGCCGCCTTTTTTCAAAATGGCGACTCCGATTTCTGAAGCAATGGGATGCGGCGATACGACCATGGCTTGGTCGGCCACCAGGCTTTTGGTCGCGTTGTATGTGCCCGCCGGCAAAGTTGGGCGGCAGGCCATAGACCCCAGCAGCAGGGCCAGCAGTAGCCCCCATGAGCGATATTTCATTTTTGGCACGGTATTGGTATTTAGTTAATAGTCAATAATCAAAATCGGCTCTTCCCGAAACAGATTTGCACAGAGCCAGTGGACACTGCCCCACAAGATAATAATCGCCTTGCTTTTTTTTCTGAAGAAACGGAAGGGGTGCGGCCTGAAAAGTAGTTTTTGAATTGGAAACCAGCAGATTAGAAGGGGTCTAAAAATGTTTTTTCCAGGCTTTTCGTCAAAGGTTGCGCCCTTTTTTTTAAAAAAATAGACCCCGGCAGGCACAAAAAGTTGTCTTTATATACAACAGCTTTGCCCGAATACAGTTTCTAAGAGAAAATGGCCTGTTATGCGATGGTTGCTTATCTTATGGTTGTATGCTGGTACGGTGGGGCTGCTCACTGCTCAATCCGAGCCTTTCACCGGCTACTGGCGGGGTGTCATTACACAAGATGAAGGCGGCTTTCGGCCGGAGTACGGCATGGAGTTGTACCTTATACAAAAAGGCGACAAAGTAACGGGACGTACATTCGTGTATTTTGAAAACGTCTATGCTGAGATGGAACTCGAAGGAGAGGTGCTGGCGGGCAAGATTTTGCAATTCCGGGAAACCAAAATCACGGCGGCCAAACGCGTGGAAGGTATGGAATGGTGCCTCAAACAAGCAGTGCTCACCCTGATGAAAACCGGCGACCCGTGGCGCTTAGAAGGTGCCTGGAATGGTGCTACTTCTTTTGGACCTTGCATACCGGGTAAGATTTTGCTGCGCAAGGGTATTCCAAGAGCCTGAGGTTTTGGATACTGACAATGCGAACTTCAATAAAATTTAAAGATGCTCTTCTCAATTGAACGTGGGCAGGGCGCTGTATTTTTCGACGAAGGCTTTCATCTCGTCAATCATTTCCGGCGAGCCCATCGCAATGGTGGCACGCTGGTGCAGGTGCGTGATTTCTAAGTCGAGAATACGCTGAAGCTGGCAGGTCATGGCTTTGCCGCCCGCCTGCTCGATGATAAACGACAAAGGATTGCACTCGTAGAGTAGGCGCAGTTTGCCCTGCGGGTATTTGCGCGTCTGGGGGTAAAGGAAAATGCCCCCTTGCAGTAGGATGCGGTGAATATCGCTGACCATAGAGCCGATGTAGCGCAACCGGAGGTTCATATCGGAGCAATGATCAATATAACGGCGCATTTCTACATCAAACTTGAGGTAATAACCCTGATTGACCGAGTAATAATTGCCGCGCTGGGGTATCTGGATGTCGCGGTGCGAAAGGCAAAACTCGCCGATGGAGGGATCGAGCGTGAAGCCATTGACGCCGCGCCCGGTGCTGTAAACCAATAAGGTAGAGGTGCCGTATAGCACGTAGCCCGCAGCTACTAATTCGGAGCCTTTTTGCAAAAAATCTTCCAAGGCACAGGGCCCTTCGCTGTCGCTTTTGCGGCGATAAATGCCAAAAATAGTGCCCACCGATACATTGACATCAATATTGGAGGAGCCATCGAGGGGGTCGAACACCACCACGTATTTAGAGGCTTTGGAAGCCACTGGCTGGATGGGGATAAAATCTTCAAACTCTTCGGAAGCTACGCCGCAGCACTCGCCACTGTTTTTCAGGCATTCGATGAGTTTTTCATTGGCATACAGGTCGAGTTTTTGCACATTGTCGCCGGTCACATTTTCGGATTCGGCGGAGCCGAGAATGTTTACCAACCCGGCTTTATTTACTTCCCGGTTCACAATTTTTGCGGCCACGCCAATGTCGCGCAGCAGCCCAGTGAGTTCGCCCGACGCGAAGGGAAAGTCCTTCTGCCGGTGAATAATAAATTCGTCGAGTGTAATAATTCGGCTCATATTTAGTTAGTTATGGGCATTTTTATAAATAGAACAGGTTGAATTGGCTTTTTATTTACATCATAACGCTTTTCGCTAATTGCCATATAAGGAATGGTGCATGAGCACTTTGCCTGTATTTTGTACATCTCAAAAAATTGTACAATCTCTTCCATTGGCCTGACTCACTCTCTTTTCAGGCTGCCTAACTGCACAATTCCAAATATAAAACATTTTTGGCAAAATTTACTCCCGATTCAACCATTTACCGGTATCATTGCTGGGCGTAAAATTTTTCATTTTGAATAATAAGCCTTCAATATCCGGGTCGGCGAGTAGCATGCGGCGGTGCGTTTCTTTCAGAAAATGATCGGCACACATGCGGTCCAACTGCGCCAGCAAAGGGTCAAAAAAGCCTTCAATATTCAGCAAGCCAATCGGGTGGGCTGCCTGGCTGAGTTGCACGAGGGTCAGCATTTCAAACAACTCGTCGAGCGTGCCATAGCCACCGGGCAAGGTAATCACACTGTCGGCCAGTTCTGCCATGACCCATTTGCGCTTAGCCATACTTTCTACTACGATCAGTTCCGTCAGCCCTTCGTGACATACCTCCCGTGTGCGCAAGAAATGCGGAATCACGCCCGTCACTGCCCCGCCTTCGGCTAAGGCCGCGTCTGCCAGCACGCCCATCAGCCCTACGTTGCCACCGCCATAAATGATGCGGATACCGGCTTGGGCTAAGGTTTGTCCCAGTTGTATGGCTGTAGCTTCATACACGGGGAGGGTGCCTTTATTAGAGCCACAAAATACGAGTACGGATTTCATTTTATTTACTTTGCTAAATAAATTGCTATCACAATTAGGGCAACTATAATGAAAAATAGATAATAGATGAAGTAATAAAGTAATGTGGCAAGCAATGTTTTGAAAATGCCCGGCAGTAGCTTTACCTGAAACACTTGTGTGTATAAAAACATACTGTATAATACGCTGAAAACGAAATAGAAAGCGCTGACAAACCAATAATCTTTCCACCACATCAGCGGTGATAGAACGATGTAAATAAGCGTAGCGTAAGCTGTAAAATAACTATTGACGACTAAATGTTCGGCATAATTCATTTTGCGGCGGAAGACCCAAAACGTGGATAACGCAATGACGGGCACGCCCAGCAGGATGAAAAGGTTGAAATAATTATTAAAAATATCAGATAATCCCGATAGGAAAACCTGATACTTTGCCTCGGCGTCGGCACTTCTTTCGATTCCGTTGTCTTTGAGGCCTGGTTGTATAGTATCCAGAAATTTACTGCCTTTGAAATATTGTATAGTAATAAAAGTACCGATGGCTACCGTCAGAATCAGCAAGCGAAACGGCGGCATCAGGCGGCTGCGGTCTTCGTAGAGGTAGGTGCGGATAGCGCGACCGGGGTGAGTAGTGAGCGCTATCACACTGTAAATCAGTCCTTTTTCTATATTAAAAATATCAAGCACGCCGTACCAAATAGTGGACATGGTAATGCGTGGCGGCGATGATGGCTGCTGCATAATATGTGAATATGGATTTGAAACAAAAAAGCGAAATCCCGTTTACATTGAAATTTCGCTTGGTATGTTACATACCAAAATTGTAAGAAAAACGATACATTTACCAAGAAATGTCGTCTTCTGATTCCAATTTGGTCTCCTCCTCGCGTTTGGCGGGGCGTGCCGTGCCATTTTCGCGCTCTTCCGCTTCATATTCCTCTTGCCGGCGGTCGAATTCATCATAATCATAATCCGGCATTAGCTCACTCTTGATGTAGTTGATGGCTTCTTCCAACCCGCCGAGAAAACGGTTGAAATCTTCCTTGTACAGGAAAATCTTGTGGCGCTCGTAGCCTTCGTCATTAAATTTTCTGGTGCTCTCGGTCAGTGTCAGATAGAAGTCATCGCCTTTCGTCTGGCGCACGTCAAAGAAGTAGGTTCTCCTTTTTCCCGCACGTACTTTTTTGGAATACACACTCTCGAATCTTCTTTGGTTTCTCTCGTTGTCCACAACTTAGCAATTTAGTGAGTAGAAAATAAAGACACTTGGGCTAATAGGCCCATACAAAAGTAAATATTTACGGAAACATACAAAAAAATCTTTCGGAAAAAGAAAAAATCCGACTACAACGCTAATTAGGCTGTAGCCGGATGAGGTATGTTTTTTGCTATTATCGGGGCGGGGCCGCGTATTTAGGCAATATTTTTCTTACTTTACGATTAGATTTACTTCGAGGTCAAATTCGTCATAAATCGTATTGTTGCCAAGGTTGTCAAAAAAGCTACCCGAGCCGTAGCGTACGTTGTATTCCGAGCGGTCTATCTTGATTTTGGCGGTGGCCGTTTGCTTGCCGCCTTTTTCGCTGATGTAAGCGTCGAAGGTAATTGGCTTAGTGGTGGACTTGATGGTCAGGTCGCCTTTTATACGGTACTCGCCGGGTTTAGCTTCAGTGGCTCTGGTGATGACGAATTTAGCAGTCGGGTATTTTTCCACCCCAAAAAAGTCTTCTGATTTCAGGTGCCCTTCCAACTTTTTGGCGCCGTCGCCGCTCAGGTCTTCTACCTTGATGCTGGTCATGTCAATTTCGAAGCTGCCGCTGGTCAGTTTGCCATTTTCAAACTTCAGGTCGCCATCTTTGATTTTCACTTTACCAAAATGCTTGCCGGTCACTTTGTAGCCATGCCAAGTGATGTAACTCGACTGTGTGTCCACTTTCAGGTTTTCTACCGCATTGTGGAATGCCAGTGTGCCGAGTGCAAAGAGACTTACTAATGCAAGGATGAAGGATGTGTTTTTCATAATTTACAGTTTTCTTAATTACGTGATTTGATTTTTTTTAATGATAGGACAAAATTAAAGTTTAAACATCAAAAAACAATATTTAGGATGTACTTTAAGATTTTATTAACCTCTGACCTTGTCGAGCAGTTGATTGAGATGTGCGGCTTCTTCGCGGCTGAGCGCAGCTAAGCTGGTCTCCACGCTTTTTTCTACTTCGGCGGTAGCCCGATTGAGCAATTCGATGCCCTGTGTAGTAATATAGACATTGACCCGGCGGCGGTCGTCGTGGCAAGCTTCGCGCTCGACGAGGCCTTTTTGTTTGAGTTTTTCGACTAAGCGCGAAGCGTTCGACATTTTGTCGAGCATGCGCTCAGTGAGCATTTTCACAGTGGAAGGCCGGGGGTGCATATCACGCAGAATACGCAAGATATTGAATTGCTGTGGCGAAATATTGTACTTCTTGAGCAGTTTGGTAGCATGCAGGTTCAACCATGACGCAGTATAGACAATATTAATGTGCGCCTTGTGCAATTCAGTGTTGAATTTTTCCTGTTGTATTTCTTCGCCGATTCTCATGTACGAACAATTGTGAAAGCTAAACGATTAAAGCCCGCACATGTTTACAAATTCGGCATTTTTTACCGTATTTATTGTTGCAAAAGTCTGTTGAGGTAAAATTATTAGAGGGGTATTGGGGTATTAAGCACCACCCGCTGGCAACTCTACCCGCTGGAAGGCGCGTTTGCGAAGGGCGTACAAAATATTGAAAGGTTCGATTTCGGTGCGTTCCCCTGCTATGAGTAAGGTTTTGGCTCCGGATTTGATGCGCGGATACAGCCACGCTACAATTTTCTCTATCGAATCATTTTCCTCAAAAGTAAGGTACATGCGAATGGACTCTTGATAGCCGATTTGCAAGCCCTGATGGTTTTCATCCATGATGATGGAAGCGCCGGTGTCCGGTATTTTAAAAGAATCACCGAATTGCAACCAGCGGTACATCGTGCCGAAAAGCTTGTATTTCAAGTCTTTATCTGTGGTGATGACCTCTACTTTCAACTGATTGGCCGCAAACACAGCATGTTGGTGCATAAATGGCTCGGCGGCAGCGTCCGACGCCATGAGCGATTGCCCGGCAAAGTGTGCCTCCATCTTTTGCGCCAGCATTTCTATCTGCTGGAAGCGCTCGGTAGCCATTTCCCGTACGGTTTCGTCGCCAAACTTCTCGAAATTATCCGGATGGTACTTGCTGCGCAGTTCGCGGAGCAGCTTTTTGAATTGCGCTTCGTCTAATTGTGCAATTGGCATGCCGAAGTATTTTTCAATCGCAGCCTTATCTTTTTCGGTGATAGCTGTTGGCATATCGGGAGTATTTTTTTCAACAATAAACAGTGCGAAGCTGGCTTTTGGTTGCGTACTGGGTTTTCAAGCGAGCAAGTCTGCCAATTGGCGCAAAGCTACTCGGTCCACCGTATGTACTCCCTCAAAGGTGTGCACCTGAAATGCCAATTTTTGCGCTGCCAGCAGTTCATCGTGTTTTGCTATGCGTTCGGGATTTAGAAAGGGGTCGCTCAGCCCATACACAAAATGCAGTGCCTTGCCGGTAAAATAAGCCTGGTGCGGCCGATAATCAAGGTCTTCCGGCAGCAAGCCAGCCCATAGCACCAGCGCATCGAAGCGAGGAAAATCGCGCATCATCCAGCGCACTTGCGTAGCGCAGCCCTGCGAAAATCCCAGCAGTACAATCTGCACATCGGGCGCCAGCCGGGGTATGAAATGGGCATAAAGCGCGCTCAGGTACTGGGCATAATCCTCAATTTCCACGAGCCGGTCTTCTTTGGTCATCCACGAAGCGCCCACTTTGCCGGTCAGCCCTTCGGTATAAAAGCGCGACAACCCCTCCGGGGCGATGATGAGCGTATCGGGCGCGGCGATGGCATCAAATTTGCGAATGAAAAATCGAGCCAACTGGCCATAGCCATGACAAACCAACCAGCAGCGTCGTATCTGTGGCCCTGGCTCCCCGATAGTGTAATAATGTGCTGTTTTTGCAATGGAAATAGTGTGCGATGTAATCACGATTGAGGAGTTGAAACATTGAAATAGGAGAACCTTGGGATATGTGGTGCCAGTTCTTGCCAGAGCCGAACTACTTCTACAGCCTCGCGTACGTCGTGTACCCGCAAGATGCGCGCCCCTTGCTGCAAGGCCACCATGTGCAGGGCCGTAGTGCCGTTGAGGGCTTCGGTGGGCGGGATGCCCAGCGGCCGACAGATCATGGACTTGCGCGACAAGCCAGCCAAGATTGGTAAATCCAGCATTTGAAAAATATGTAAATGACTGAGCAATTGATAGTTATGCGTTACAGTTTTACCAAATCCGAAACCGGGGTCCAACACGATGTCCTGTACGCCCAGCGCACGTAGCCGCCCGACTTCAGCGATGAAAAAATCGAGTACCTCCTGCACCACGTCTGCATAAATGGGGTTTTGTTGCATCGTGCCGGGGGTACCTTGCATGTGCATCAAAATGTAAGGCACGCCAAGCTCGGCCACAGTCTCATAAAGTGCCGTATCCATTCGCCCCGCCGAAATATCATTGATAATAGCCGCACCTGCGGCCACCGCGGCCTTAGCTACCGCTGCGTGCACCGTATCAATGGAAATGACCGCCTCCGGAAATGCTGTGCTAAGCCATTCAATGACTGGCACAACGCGATTCGTCTCCTCCTCTACACTAATGATTGCCGCACCCGGCCGCGAAGACATTCCGCCCACGTCGAGCATGGCTGCGCCCTCGTTCAGCATTTTTTCTGCTTGCCGCAAAACAGCATCCTGCGTTACATACCGGCCACCGTCATAAAACGAATCGGGGGTAACATTCAGAATGCCCATCACCACTGGCTGGTGCAAGTCGAGTAATTTTTCCTGGCAGCGGAGGGTCGTGCGAGGCATTTGTAGCATACAGTCTTTCTATTTAAAAAATGGCTCAGACCAGGTCGTCCGCCTTTTATATCTGAAAAAAATTAATCTATAAACAAAAGGTTTATCCCAATTTTTACGTACATTCGCCAAGGTTTTCTAAAGCAAAGAGCAATGAACGTCTTGAGCGTTTTGACCAAAAATAGCCAACGATTTGTGTTGAACGCCAACGATTTGGCATAAAAATTGTTAAAAAATGTGACTTGGTTGTTAATTTCACGTCACAATTTTGCAAAAGTAAAAGAAAAAAATAAGATGGCCAGACAATCCCATAGTGCCCCCCCGGCTGACAATCGCATGAGCATAGGCCGCCTGACAGTAGCGCTGCTAATATTGTCGGTGGTAGCGGCGCTGTTTTACCGTTATTATCTGAAAGACCTCGGCGATTATACAATGATTCCTCAGGAATTGCAAATCAATTATAAACCGGCAGAATTCAAAATCAACATTGACGAAGAAGATGCCCTTGCCATTTTGGCGAATCCGCAACGCTACCGGCGCGAGTTCGACCAATTGGTGTATGATGTCAATATGTCTATCCTCAACCACGTTGCCAACCGCATGGGGTTGAGCGCCGAGGTGAAGGCGCGCGTGAAAGGCGAATACGAAAAGCACCACGCCTACTTGAAAAACTTGTATTACAACGATTTTGTAACGATGAAGGACACTACGTCCAATTTGTATCAAACTTGGTACGATAACCAAGCAACCAACTCGGTGACCATTCTTCACGAAGTGGCATCCAAATATACCTGTTTTTTGGTCAATCACGTCATCACTTCGCTGATAGAAACGACCAACGGCACCGTGTATGCCCGTGGTAAAAGCGTGGACACTCCTTGCGGCGTAGCCATGGCCGAAGCCTTGCAGCCGCTTATCAAGCGCATGGAAGACCGCGCTGCCATCGAAGACTTTGGCCGCTCGCGGGGTTTGATGCAGCAAAAAGTAGAACGCATTGTAGCGGAATTAGCTACCATAGAAATCACTGACAAGAAAGGCGTCAGTCGCCAAATGCAAACCAAAATCTGGGGCTTTTCGGTGTCTTCCACCGATTTTGAAGTGACCGCTATCAGCATTCTCAAGGCAGGTTTTCGGTTGAATGAATATTTTGACATCAGCCTCAACGACCGCGCGGGCGTAGTCACTATCACCTTGCCCGAACCGACCATTCTCTCGCACGAGGTGTATCCCAAAATTGACAAATTAGACATCGGCTGGCTGCGCGAAGTGAAAAACGTGGACCTGAACCGGAGTTTCAATCTGCTGCGTGCCGAGTTTCGCCGCGACGCTATTGAAGAGAGCCAAGTCTTAGAAAAAGCCAAAGCCCAAGCCGTAGAATTGATGAATACGATGTTTGGCCCGGTTGTAAGCGGCATGAACAAACGCTACAAAATCAGGGTGCAATTCAAGGAGACCGGCCGTACACGTCCTGATACACCGGATGAGCCGGTCAGCAGCGCACGCCCGGCCAGCGCAGCTTCTTTGGGCAGATAAAACATATAATGAGCGAGATATTTCTCACGCCGCAATATTGGAACGAACGCTACCGCACGGGGCATACCCCTTGGGACATTGGTCAGGTGTCACCGGCTATTCAGCGCTATTTGGATCAATTGCCCGACCAAAGTATCCGAATATTGATTCCGGGAGCTGGCAATGCCTACGAAGCGATTTATGCGCACCGACGCGGCTTCAGTCAGGTATATGTTTGCGATTGGGCACCCTCAGCGTTTGATTACCTTCGGCAACAAGCACCAGATTTTCCGGCAGAGCAATTGCTGATAGCTGACTTTTTTAAACTCGATATCACGGTTGACCTAATCATAGAGCAAACTTTTTTCTGTGCCATAGACCCCGCCCAAAGAGCTGAATATGCACGCAAAGCTGCCGATTTGCTGTCATCTGGCGGCCGTGTAGCCGGATTGTTATTCGCTACTCATTTTGCCCAGCCAGGACCACCTTTTGGAGGCACACAGGAAGGGTACGAAGCAATTTTTAATCCTTTTTTCCAAATTCTCCAAATGGATATTACGCCCTGGTCTATCCCGCCGCGCGCTGGCAACGAGCTGTTTTTCGAACTAAAGAAAAAACCAACCGATTGATTATATCCCATTGTCAACCTCTCAACCCTTCAATCTCCTTCGCAAAAAGCTTATCCACCTTCTTCACCACTTCGGGGTCTGGAATCAACGGTGGCGCGTGGTGCGGCTTGATACGTGCGTCCATCACCAATGGGCCGCGGCAGCCCCAGTGTTTGTGCTCAACGAAGCTGCGCACGCCGTGCATGTCGTGCGAGGGGTTGGTGCGCGTGAAGGTTGTCCACACAAAGTTATTGAGCGTAGCGGCGGCAAAAGCGCTATCGTCCGTCATTAAAATTAGCGGAATGTGCTGTAAATCAAAGGCTTCGAGATGCGCGGTCAGCTTATCGCAATCCTGATACGAGTCCTCCCTCGTGAATGTAGGTGCCTGAATAGCTAAAATGCCCGGCTGCACAAATTGCGGATTGGAAAAACCTGCCGGCAGACTGAAATTGTCGGGCAATTCCGCTTTTAAGGCCCGTCGTTTATCGCCGCAGCAAGCAATCACCACTTTAGAACCCGCATTCCAGCCACTGCCAGAATAGTCGAGCGTGTCAATGGTGGTTTTGGTTTGAAAATGCAAGTCGCGCGTCCAGTCCACCCGTTCCAGCACATGATTGAAAAAGTGCGGAATATCTTTTGCCCTTAGCTTCGGATCGTCGCCGTCGGCGGCAATGAACAAAAACTTGGCCAAAGAAGTCTGTCCGGAGCCAATAATGCGATTGGCCTGCGTCAGAATCTCCTCTGGCTTGCGCTCCCGGAAAGGCATGTAGCGCTCGCTGCCAATAGCCAGCAACAGCGGATGCACACCTGCGGCGTCCACAGCATTGATTTCGCGGACACCCGGAAACTCCTGCGGGGTGAGCAATTTTACAATTTTATGAATCAAATAGCCAAAGCTCGAATCCTCGGCCGGCGGGCGTCCCACCACCGTAAAGTGCCAGATTGCCCCCTTGCGGTAATAGACATTTTCGACTTCCATGACCGGAAAATCATGTTGCAAACTGTAATATCCTAAATGGTCGCCGAAAGGTCCTTCCGGTTTTTTTTCGCCTTTGCGAATGATGCCCGTGATGACAAAATCGGCGTCGCCCGACAGGAAAAAATCGTTTTGCCAAACGTACCGAAAGCGCCGCCCGCCCAGCAGCCCCGCAAAAGTGAGTTCGGATAAGCCTTCAGGCAATGGCATAATGGCCGCAAAAGCATGCGAGGGTGGCCCGCCCACAAAAATTGAGCAGCGAAAAGGCTCATCGCTGGCGTTGTACTGCGTGTGGTGCACGCCGATGCCCCGATGTAGCTGGTAATGCATCCCGATTTCCTTATTCGTAATGTACTCATTACCATTGAGTTGGATGCGATACATTC
>CALMSO010000046.1 GCA_937872385.1 uncultured Saprospiraceae bacterium | reverse complement strand
ATCTTGCACAAAGTTATAAAGATTTTTGTGTGCGGGAAAATTAGACTACCTTAAACTGTTTATAAATTATCTAGACTTAGAAAGCTTATGTCATCAAGAATAGAGACATAAGCTTTCGTTTTTTTGGCAATTTCGGAACAATAGATATGCAACCGAAACGGCAGAAACTTGTCTTTGAATTCCAAAAAGCAGGACTTAAAACCTTATAGTAAGAAAATGAATGCGTTTTTATTTTTTGAAATTATTATTGAACAAATTAAAAAGCATAATTTGGAATATGATATTATTGTGAATACATCGCAACTATTGGAAAATACATTGCATAAATTTGGGTTCCATACCGAACACATTATTAAGAACGGATTTGCTAAAAACTTAGACCATCACATAATGAAAAGAAAAGTATGTCCATAACAAAAACATCCGAACTAATTGGAATGAAAAAGGTAAGTAACGCAGTTGCTTATACTTTAAAAAAAATGATACCCTACGCCCGCCCGGGCATGTCCACAAAGCAACTTGACGACTATGGTGCAAGGATTTTGAAAAGTTTTGGAGCAAATTCCGCACCGCACAAAACATATAAATTTCCAGGCTGGACTTGCATAAGCGTGAACCATGAATTTTGTCACGGAATTCCTTCATCCAACAGGCTATTACAAGAAGGAGACCTTATAAACATTGATGTCTCAGCCGAGCTAAATGGATTTTGGTCGGATAACGGAGCTTCTTTTGTGCTTGGTGAAGATAAAAACGGCCATCAAGAACTTGTAAATGCTTCAAAAGAAATTCTTCAAAAAGCGATTTATAATATTAAGAGTGGCATAAAGATTTCAGACATTGGATATCTGATAGAAAAGGAAGCTAAAAAACGTGGATATAAAGTAATTAAAAACCTTACCGGGCACGGAATTGGCAGAAGCTTACACGAAGAGCCATCGGAAATTGCAAATTTTAGAGACCGATTTAATCTCACTCGATTTAAGAAAAATGCGGTGGTAGCTATTGAGACTTTTATATCTACACATTCAAATTATGCAGTTACCTTGAATGATGGCTGGACAATGGTGGGCAATAAAGGTGGCTATATGGCACAATACGAGCATACGATTGTAGTAACAGATCAAAAACCAATTATTTTGACTGAGAAAAATGAAATTTGGAGCTAAGTCGGTTTCGACTGTTAGTGTCTTGAAAAGAAAAATTTTGAAGATTTTATACGAGATAAATATGGAAATTTAAGGCACTGTATGCTCTATGAGAAATCTTTACATTAAAGTTAAGGAGTATCAGAAAATGGAAGTTAAGGAAAAAATAAAATGCTTAGGTTGTGGCGCTTTAGTTGATAATTTAGCAGGGCAAGCTCACGAATACATAGGCGCAGCACAAGGTTGTTGGAATTTATATGGACAGATTTTAGCAAAAGAATATGGAGAATACAACTATCCCCCCTTGACACACAGATTAACGGTTGATACTTATGCAATTCAGCACCCAGGGCATCCCAGCAGAAAATCAATCCAATCGTTAAACATTCACCTAATAAGCCTGTATCTAATTTTGATCAAAGGTTTTAATGGGGAAACAGCGACCCAAAAAATGGGACAAATTTTATCAAGAGAACCGAAATTTGAATGGTTGGAGCCCCCCACGCCCAACGGGAGTAAAACAGTGATTGATGTATTAATAGCTACTAATCAAGTTGAACACGAAAATTATGTCCGGGAATGGTCTGAAAGCGTTTGGAAATCTTGGTTTTCAAAACACAAGCAGAAAATTGAAAAATTAGTAAATGACAACTTTTGAGAATAACAAAACCCGCAAACTGCGAAACTACACATCATAATTCAACACCGGTGCCAGCCAGCGCTCGGCTTCTTCTATGCCCATGCCCTTGCGCTCGGCGTAGTCTTCCACCTGGTCTTTTGAAATTTGGCCCAAGCCAAAATACTTCGATTCGGGGTGCGAAAAGTACCACCCACTCACGCTGGCGGCCGGGTACATAGCGCAGCTTTCGGTGAGCCGGATACCGATGTGGGTTTCTACGTTGAGCAACTGCCAAAGCGTGCGCTTTTCGGTATGGTCGGGGCAGGCCGGGTAGCCCGGCGCGGGCCGAATGCCTTGGTATTTTTCAGCAATTAAGGCATCATTTTCCAAACTTTCTTCCGTAGCGTAGCCCCAAAATTCTTTGCGCACGCGCTCGTGCATACGCTCGGCGAGGGCTTCGGCAAGGCGGTCGGCAAGGGCTTTGAGCAGAATGGCATTGTAATCGTCGTGCTCTTTTTCAAATTTTTCTACCCATTTTTCAATGCCAATGCCGGCAGTTACCGCAAACGCCCCGATATAATCTTCGCCTTGAGGCGCTACAAAATCGCTGAGGCAATAATTGGGCAGCCCAGGCGCTTTTTCATTTTGCTGTCGCAAATGATGCAGAATATATTGCGGTTGAGATTCATTTACATTGTTATAAACTGCAATATCATCTTCTTTTACGCTATTGGCCGGGAAAATACCGATGATGGCTTTGGCCTGTAGCCAGCGCTCGTCAATGATGCGGCGCAGCAGGCTGCGGGCGTCGTTGTAGAGCTTTTGAGCTTCCGTGCCTACGATTTCATCCTGCAAGATGGCCGGAAACTTACCCGCTAATTGCCAGCTTTGGAAAAACGGCGTCCAGTCAATATACTGCGTTAGTTCTTCTATAGAATAATCGTCAAAAACTCTGATACCCAGCACATTAGGACGCGGGGGCGTGTAATGATCCCAGTTTATTTGCACCTTTTGCTTGCGGGCCTGCTTCAAGCTGAGGTATTTCTTAGCCGACTGGCGGTTGCCGCGTTGTTCGCGCAAGCGGGCGTAATCGTCTTTTACATTCAGAATAAAATTGCTGCGCTCGTTTTCATTTTCGCTGAGCAAATTGCTGGCCACCGCCACACTGCGCGAAGCGTCGAGCACATGCAGCACAGGGCCCTTGTACTGCGGCTCTATTTTCACAGCAGTATGCGTTTTGGAAGTTGTAGCACCGCCGATGAGCAATGGAATTTTAAAACCCTGGCGCTCCATTTCCCTTGCCATATGCACCATTTCATCCAAGGAAGGTGTAATAAGACCACTCAAACCTATAATATCCACATCATGTTTTCGAGCTTCTTGTAATATTTTATCGGCGGGCACCATCACACCGAGGTCTATGATGTCATAATTATTACATCCCAGCACCACACCCACGATATTTTTGCCAATATCATGCACATCACCTTTCACCGTGGCGAGTAGAATTTTACCTTTGGGCTTGCCTGCATTGCCACTTATTCTTTTTTCCTCTTCGATAAAAGGCGTGAGATAGGCCACTGCTTTTTTCATCACGCGGGCACTTTTTACCACCTGCGGCAAAAACATTTTGCCAGAACCGAATAAATCACCAACGACATTCATGCCGTCCATCAGCGGCCCTTCGATCACCTGCAAGGGCGCGGGGTACTGTTGCCGCGCTTCTTCGGTATCCTCTTCGATATAATCGGTGATGCCTTTCACCAAAGCATATTCGAGGCGCTTTTGCACAGGGGCTTCGCGCCAAGCGAGGTCTTTTTGTAGCTGCCGCCCGCCGTCTTGTTTTACCTTTTCGGCAAATTCGGTGAGGCGTTCGGTGGCGTCTGGCCGACGATTCAAGAGCACGTCTTCCACCAATTCGAGCAAATCCTTTGGAATTTCTTCATACACCTCAATCATACCCGCATTGACAATGCCCATGTCCATGCCCGCGTGGATGGCATGATACAAAAACGCCGAATGCATAGCCTCGCGCACCTTGTCGTTGCCGCGAAACGAGAAGGAAATGTTGCTCACGCCGCCACTGATCTTTGCACCGGGGCAGCGCCGCTTGATCTCGCGGGTGGCTTCAATGAAATTGATGGCGTACTCGTTGTGCTCTTCGATGCCTGTGGCCACGGCAAAAATATTCGGATCGAAAATAATATCCTGCGGTTTGAAGCCAACCTGTTGGGTTAGAATGTGGTACGCGCGCTCGCAGATGGCTACCTTGCGGGCAGTGGTATCCGCCTGCCCCTGTTCGTCGAAGGCCATCACTACGGCCGCTGCACCATAGCGCCGCACCAACTGCGCCTGCCGGATGAATTCTGCCTCGCCTTCTTTGAGTGAAATGGAATTGACAATGCACTTGCCCTGCACGCATTTCAAGCCGGCTTCAATGACATGAAACTTCGACGAGTCAATCATAATGGGCACTTTGGCAATGTCGGGTTCGGCCATTACTAAGTGTAAAAAATCCACCATTGCTTTTTCAGAATCGAGCAAACCCTCGTCCATGTTGATGTCAATCACCTGTGCGCCGTTTTCCACCTGCTGCTGGGCTACAGATAATGCGCCCGCATAGTCGTTGGTTTTAATCAATCGAGCAAAAGCTTTCGAGCCAGTTACATTGGTACGCTCACCTACGTTGACAAAATTGGTTTCGGGTCTGATAATCAGCGGTTCCAGGCCACTGAGCATGGTGTAAGCTGGGGCTTGCGGCACTTGTCGCGGCGGAATACCCTGCACGGCCGCAGCCATAGCGCGAATGTGGGCAGGCGTGGTGCCGCAGCAGCCTCCGATGATATTGACAAAACCGCTTTGCGCAAAGTCGCGGATGTATGCTTTCATTTCTTCAGCTTCTTGGTCGTATTCGCCAAATTCATTGGGCAGCCCGGCATTCGGATATGCGCTCACAAAACAATCGGCAATCTGGCTCAGCGCCTCGATGTGGGGCCGCATTTCTTGCGCGCCGAGGGCACAGTTCAACCCGATGCTCAGCAACGGAATATGGCTCACCGAAATCCAGAAGGCTTCGGCCGTCTGCCCGGAAAGGGTGCGGCCGCTGGCATCCGTGATGGTACCAGACACCATGATGGGCAGGCGTTGCCCGCGCTCAGTGAAGAGTTGGTCAATAGCAAAAAGCGCCGCTTTGGCATTGAGGGTATCGAAAACCGTTTCCGCGAGGATGATGTCCGCGCCGCCGTCCATAAGGCCGCGTGCCTGCTCGTAGTAGCCCGCACACAGTTCGTCGAAAGTAATACCCCGAAAGCCAGGATTATTCACATCGGGTGAGATAGAGCCGGTTTTGTTGGTCGGGCCCATGGCCCCAGCCACGAAGCGGGGTTTCCCATCTATCGCCTGTACACTTTCTACCGCCCGTCGGGCAATGCGCGCCGCTTCGAGATTGATTTCATACGCCAAGTGCTGCATATCATAATCCGCCATCGAAATGGACGTAGCATTGAAGGTATTGGTTTCAATAATATCTGCGCCCGCTTCGAGGTAGGCTTTGTGAATCGCTTCGATGATGTGTGGCTGCGTAAGGCAAAGTACATCATTATTGCCTTTTATATCGCGGTGAAAATCGGCAAAACGCTCGCCCCGATAGTCCGCTTCGGTCAGTTTATACTGCTGAATCATAGTGCCCATGGCACCGTCAATAACAAGAATGCGCTCGCGCAGCAGCGACTGGATGTCTGGTTTGGTCATATTATAAACAGTCGTTTGTCTTTTAGTTGAATGTGAATTTAGTTTCAGCAGTGCGCTGATTCTATTGCCGCAACAAAATTAAGCATTTAGTGCCCGTTTTAAACAACTACCCACCTAAACAAGTTATTTGCCAAAAAGATGATGCTCGACCCGCGACAATCTATCCGACCGACTATTATGACCGAAAAACCGGCGCAAAGTAGTGCCGAGCAATTTCAAAATGAGGTGCTACGCCCGATTTTAAAATTGCAAAATGAATTATTAATCGCCATTGTTGGGCATTTTATACAAAAACGCAAAGTAAAATGGCAAGCCCTATCGCCGCAAGCGCGCTTGGATTGGGTGGCGCACAGTCTGCGTAATGATTTGAAAATGAGAGCCTTGCTACTCGGAACAATCATCGGGCATTTTACATTGGCAGAATGGCAAACCTTTCAGGCAGACGAAGCCGAACTCACGCGGCGCATCACAGAATTGATGACCCAACGGCTGCAAGATCAGTTGAATACGCTGTGAATCAGCACTATAGAGCGCGGTGCTTGCTATTTTGGCTTCGCCGAAATGCGAATTATACTATTTTCAGTTGGAAATGACGTATTTGTTCGTGTTTAAAATTCTGGTTTTCAACACCTTAAAAAATCGTAAATCGGACTTCGTAAATCGTAAATAGTATTATACTATCACCCAAGGTGTAATAATCATGCGCTGGTAAATAATGGGATAAAAAATAAGCCCCGATATTACTACCGGGGCCATGTGGATTATTTTCACTGAAAATATAATCAATATGGTTTTCTATACATTAGCCGTTCATAGAAGCCAGAAACTCCTCGTTGCTGGTAGTGGACTGTAAATGCTTGAGCAAAAACTCCATAGCTTCTTCAGGTTTCATATCCGCGAGGTGGTTGCGCAGGATAAACATGCGCTGGAGGTTGTCCTTGTCGAGCAGTAAATCGTCACGGCGCGTACTGGAGCGCGTGAGGTCCACCGCTGGGAAGAGGCGCTTGTTGGCCAAGGTGCGGTCGAGTTGCAATTCCATATTGCCTGTACCTTTGAATTCCTCGAAGATCACCTGATCCATTTTTGAGCCAGTATCCGTAAGGGCTGTGGCGAGGATGGTCAGCGAGCCGCCGTGCTCTACATTGCGCGCAGCGCCAAAGAATTTCTTGGGTTTGTGTAGGGCATTGGCTTCCACCCCGCCGGATAGCACCTTGCCACTGGCCGGGGCCACTGTATTGTAGGCGCGTGCCAAGCGTGTGATGGAGTCGAGCAAAATAACAACATCATGGCCGCATTCTACGAGGCGTTTGGCTTTTTCGAGTACAATACCGGCCACGCGCACGTGGTTGTCGGCGGGTTCATCGAAAGTAGAAGCCACTACTTCTGCCTTTACGCTGCGCTTCATGTCGGTTACTTCTTCCGGGCGCTCATCAATGAGCAACACAATCAGGTAGCACTCGGGGTGATTCTTGGCGATGGCATTGGCCACATCCTTGAGTAAGAAGGTTTTACCGGTTTTGGGCTGTGCCACAATCAATCCACGTTGTCCTTTGCCAATCGGCGTGAAAAGATCAATCATGCGGTTGCCATAATCTTTGCCAATGGGGCTGGTCTGGAGGCTGAATTTTTCGGTCGGAAACAGCGGGGTCAGATAATCGAACGGCACGCGCTCGCGGATGTCCTGGGGTTCGAGTCCATTGATTTTAGATACACGCAGCAGCGCGAAGTATTTTTCACCTTCTTTGGGCGGGCGAATGGCGCCGCGCACAGTATCACCGGTGCGCAGTCCAAATAGTTTGATTTGGGAAGGCGACACGTAGATATCGTCGGGCGAAGTCAGATAATTATAATCCGAAGAGCGCAGAAAACCGTAGCCATCGGGCATCATTTCGAGAATACCTTCCCCTTCGATGATACCGTCAATTTCTACGTCAAAATCCTCGGAGCTTTTGCGTGGGCGGCGGTCGGGGTGGTCGGCGCCATTTTTTTGCGTCACCGGTTCTTCCGCAGGCTGTATCTCTCTGATGACGCGGGTATCGGCAGGTCTTACCGGTCGCATATCTTCTTCTTCGCGGGGCAAATCATGCCGGCTCACGCGTTTGCGTGCACGCTTGCGGCGTTCATTTTCCTCATTGTCGCTTTCGCTGGTACTATTTCCATTAACAGCCTCATTGTCATCATCTTGTGCCGATGCGTAGCTGCGAGGCATATCCTCGTCGTCATCGTCGTCTGTGAGTACAGGTGGGTAGTCATCGTCGTCATCCATATCGGTGCCGGCCAATGCCTGGTGGTCCAGAATTTTGTAAATTAACTCTTGTTTGTTGAGTCGCTTGTATCCTGATAGCTCAAGCCGCTCGGCTATGTCCCGGAGTTCTGGCACAAGCATATCATTCAATTGCAAAATGTCGTACATAACAGTATGGTGTGTTATTTTTTGTTAGAATGGTTTTAGAAAAAACCGTAGCAAAAATGCTGTTTGAAACAATCGTTGTTCGTCAATGTGGATTTAAAGTGATGTATGTGGGGATGCTTTCCTATCTCCAGCGTTTTTACAGAATGAAAAATCACCGCTCAGACAACCTCTTTTCCGTGTGGGAGTACAAAAGGAATTGAGATGAACACCTTTCTATCGCCTTATCTTTGGATGTTGCTTGTGATGGTGTGCTTTTAGCTATGCTACCGCAAAAATACATTAATTTTTTTGTTTTCAAATAGTATCTTTGCAAAAAATTATTGACAGGGATAGCCGCCACGCTGCGAGCGCCCCTATTTTCACTTCTTTTACTTCACCTTGCTGTAATATTTGTAACAGATTATGCTTCAGGTAAGTTTTATTCGTACTCGCAAAGAACAGGTTATAGAAGGGTTAAAAAAACGAAATTTTCCGGAAAAAGACCTGCAAATTGTCGAAGACATCTTGCAATTGGACGATGCCCGCAAACAGGTACAAGCCGAACTCGACCAAGCGCTGGCTGAGCGCAACACCCTTTCGAAGGAAATCGGCGACCTAATGAAACAAGGGCAGCGCGAAGCCGCCGAAACACGCAAAAGCCGTGTGGCTACCCTCAAAGATGCTGCCGCCATGCACGAGGAGCGCAAAAAACAGCTCGAAAACCAGCTCGAAGAACTGCTGCTGCGCCTGCCCAATATTCCGCACGAATCGGTGCCTTTCGGCAAAACCCCCGACGACAACGAAGTGTATAAAGACTGGAGCAAGCCTCTACCCCAACTGCCGCCCGACGCGCTGCCGCACTGGGAGCTGGCTACCAAATATCGCATTTTCGACCTCGAACTTGGCGTCAAACTTACTGGGGCCGGTTTTCCGGTGTACCGGGGGCAGGGTGCCAAATTGGAGCGTGCCCTGATCAGCTTTTTTCTCGACGAGGCTACCAGTGCAGGCTACGAAGAAATTATTCCGCCCCTGTTGGTCAATGAAGATAGCGCCCGTGCCACCGGGCAGCTACCCGACAAAGAGGGCCAAATGTACTTCGTGGAGCGCGATAATCTTTACCTCATACCTACCGCCGAGGTGCCCGTGACCAATATCTACCGGGACGAAATTCTGAACGAAAGTGAGCTGCCCATTCGGCTTACTGGCTACACGCCCTGCTTCCGGCGCGAGGCCGGCTCGTATGGGGCGCACGTGCGCGGACTGAACCGAGTGCACCAGTTTGACAAGGTCGAAATTGTACGCATTGAGCACCCCGACCGCTCTTACGAGGCCTTGTACGAAATGCTCGCCCACGTTGAAAGTTTGTTGGACAAACTCGAACTTCCTTACCGTATCTTGCGGCTTTGCGGTGGCGATATGGGCTTTACTTCGGCCCTTACCTTCGATTTTGAGGTGTGGTCGGCGGCGCAGCAGCGCTGGTTAGAGGTCAGCTCGGTATCCAATTTTGAAACCTTTCAGACCAATCGCCTGAAGTTGCGTTTCCGGGATGCCGATAAAAAAATACAATTGGCGCATACGCTCAACGGCAGCGCGCTGGCCTTAGCACGTATTGTAGCGGCACTGCTTGAAAACAACCAAACCCCCATGGGCGTTGTTATACCGAAAGCATTGCAACCTTACACCGGCTTTGAAATGATTGTATAAAAAGCCTTTACGAGGCGGGAACTGTTCGCTTTTGTGATGCGTTAGATGTTGCAATGGATTATAAGCATATTACTTCATTGTTTCAATTTGAATAAGCTTAACCGAAAAATCAGTATTTGCATATGCTCGGATATTTTATTATTGCAGGCGTTTTCTCTGTCATTGGTATGATTATCAGCGGACGCTTGCGCAGCAAGTTTTCTTATTATAGCCAAATGCCGGTGCGCTCAGGTATGAGTGGTGCCGAAATTGCCGACAGCATGCTCCGCCATTATGGTATCCGCGATGTAAAAATTGTGGAAGGGCAAGGTTTCTTGAGTGACCATTACAATCCACTTTCCAAAACCGTCAGCCTCAGCCCGGATGTGTATCACGGTCGGAGTGTAGCCGCCGCTGCCGTAGCTGCCCACGAGTGTGGCCACGCCGTGCAGCACGCCACGGCTTACTCCATGTTGCAGTTGCGCTCAGCGATGGTGCCAGTGGTCAGTGTCGCCTCCGGTTTACAACAATACCTGCTGCTCTTTGCGCTGGGTGCGTTTGGCGTAGCTTCCAGCAATTTGCTGCTGCTCATCACCATTGGGGTGTTTGGTGTGACTACACTTTTCAGCTTGGTCACCCTGCCGGTAGAATTTGATGCCAGCAAGCGCGCCTTAGCTTGGCTCGACCAGTCGAATGTAGCACGTGGCCAAGAATACGACGGCGCCAAAGATGCACTCTGGTGGGCAGCCATGACGTACGTATCGGCAGCATTATCGGCTTTAGTTACCTTGCTGTACTTGATTATGCGTTTGAATAACAATTGATAATCAAGTAGTTAGCAATATTCAAAATTTT
Source organism: uncultured Saprospiraceae bacterium (assembly GCA_937872385.1). Lineage (GTDB taxonomy): Bacteria > Bacteroidota > Bacteroidia > Chitinophagales > Saprospiraceae > JADJNW01. The sequence continues at coordinate 149,231 of CALMSO010000046.1, read as the reverse complement.
CAATAATTTTGCCGGACAGGCAGAATGACCGCCCGTCGTTCCGCCTGTCTGCTGTTTATAAAATAGCAGCGCGAAATACAACCTGTTTCCGGCGACTATTTTTATCTTTGCGACTGCGCATTTTATGTTAACAAACTTGCAAAGCCATGCAAACCGAAGAAGTAAACCTACACATTGAGCACGCTGAAGAACTGATGGAACAAGCCCTGAACCACCTGCACCAAGAGTTGGGCAAAATACGCACGGGCAAAGCCGCCCCAGCCATGCTCGAAGGGCTAATGATCAGCTATTATGGTGCGCCTGCGCCGCTCAATCAGGTTGCCAATATCAGTGCTTCCGATGCGCGCACCCTCGTGATTCAGCCTTGGGAAAAATCTATGCTGGCCCCCATCGAAAAAGCGATTTTTGAAGCCAATCTTGGCATTACACCTCAAAACGATGGCGAAGTAGTGCGCCTTTCCATTCCGCCGCTCACAGAAGAGCGCCGCAAAGAACTGGTGAAAAAGGCCAAAGCGCTTGGCGAAGATGCCAAGGTAAGCGTGCGCAACGCCCGCCGCGACGCCATGGAGCACATCAAAAAAGCCGTGAAAGATGGATTCCCAGAAGACGCCGGCAAGCGCAAGGAACAGGAAGTACAAAACCTGACCGACAAATACAGCGGCAAAGTAGATCAATTGATTGAAGCAAAGGAAAAAGACATCCTGACGGTGTGAGCTTGTTGTGCGAGAACCGACAGCAGCCCGGTACAAAGTTTTTTTTGAATAAAGAGTGTAATTCTATTTGCTGGATTACAGAAATAGCCTTACCTTTGTCGCACTTTTCTAAAAAATGCCCCCTTAGAGGGTTCCAAAAAATATAAATGCCATGAAAAGAACATTTCAACCATCGAGAAGAAAGCGCGCCAACAAGCATGGCTTCCGCTCGCGCATGGCGACCAAAAACGGTCGCAGAGTGCTGGCCCGCCGTCGTGCCAAAGGCCGCCACAAACTGACGGTTTCCGACGAGAAGCGCTTGAAGGATTGATATGCGATGAACGATTGACGAACAGCGGGAAGCTATAGTACCCTCTTGGCTGTTTTTACTTTCGAAAATCGCATATCGTCAGTCCTTATTGTATTGTATCGCCACGTAGTATCCGGTATCTTTTTCTCGCCTCTACCGCAAATGTACTGCCAGAGTACTCCACAAACATTTTTTCGTACAATTCCTTTGCTTTGTCTATATCTTCGAGGTGGCGCTCGTAGATTTGCGCCAGTTCAAACAGTGCATTATCCGCCTTGATTTCGGTGGCATAATCATCTACAATTTTTTGGAAAGCAACGGCCGCCTGCGCGTAGTCTCGTTTTTTATAATGAATTCGCCCTTTCAGATATAACACATCATCATCTAAAGCGTGTTTGGGAAACAACACCAACAGGCTGTCCAATTTGCGAAAAGCTTCTGCAAAGCGATTTTGAAACACCAATAATTCTGCTTCTGCAAACATTTGTAGGGCCCGGGCCGTAGTATCTAAGCCCAAATTATCCATAATAAAGACGGACATGTCAATCGCGTCATTGGAAATAAGCTTGGAGGTAGAAGCCTTCAGGATGTCAAACTGTGCCTGCGCCCACTGAAAATCGCCGGTGAAGTACGATAGGCGTGCATTGCGAAAGCGCGCTTCGTGCCCCATGGGGTCTTCCTTGAAAGCTTTATCCACTTGAGAATAGAGCAGCGTGGACTCCCAAATTTCGCCTTTGATGAGGTAATAATCCGCGAGGCTGAGCTTGGCGCTGGCTTCAATGTTTTTGTCCACATTGGGGTAGGCGAGCAACTCCGTGAGCAGTTCAATGGCTTTGTCGAGATTATTGAGGTATAAAGCCTCTAACTCCGCCAATTCTAAGATGATGCCTGCCGTGATGCGCGAGCGACCGAACTCATTGAGAAAGGTTTCGTATTCTTTTTCCAATGCCAATAGCTCCGGGCGCGTATAGTTGTAGCCATCGGCGAGGCGCGTGCGCTTTACCCGCAAGGATTCGCGCCGGGCTTCTAAGTAAAACGGCGACTCTATCCCTTTTTGCGCCACGTATTCGTAGGCTTCTATGGCAGTTTCGTAGTCTTTGTCATTGGCGGCTATTTCGCCCAGTTGATAAACGCGGCCGCCATTTTCGCGGAGGCGCCGATCGAGGGCACGCACCTGCCGGAGAGCATTTTTGTAATCTTTTCGCTGTACGAATACCCAGGTGAGCAATTCGATAAAATGCGGCGTATTTTCATTTTTTTGCAATCGGGTGTAGAGTTGGCGTTGCAATTCGTCATAATCTTCCGTCAAAAAGTAACGCTGAAAAATGGTTTGTACCGTTCCGATGCGGTCGGCGTTGGCATCCAGCGCATTGAGGTAGCTTTCTACCATGCGCGGTATATCGCCCTTGCGGCGGTAGAGCTCACCGAGGTTATAGGCAAAAATATTCTGATCTTTGAGCAGCACTGCTCCGCGCTCGTAGGTTTCGATGGCTTGGTCGTACTTGGTCAATACCACAAAAGCATTGGCGAGGCGCGTAATGATGAAGGGGTCTTTCGAGAGGTTGGCAATGGCTTGTTGGTACTGGGCTGCCGCCTCTTCTTCGCGGTACTGGCGCTCATAGAGCTTGCCGTAGGTCACGTAGAGGTTGACGTTGGATGGGTTGCGGCGGATCTGTTGCTTGATGATTTTTTCACATTCGCTGAAGGCTTCCGTAGCCAGCAAGCAATCAATGTAGCGATCGAAATAAAAGTCATTATCTGGATTGATATTGAACAGTTTTTCGTACATCACGGCCGCTTTTTCGTACTCGCCATTCTGAAAATACTGCTGCGCCAGACGCGCGTCTTGCTGCCCATACGCTACCATACCTGCCAGTAGCGCCAGCATTGTAAGAAAATATCGCATATTCGTCATTTTTTTTGAAAAAGGTTCGTCTTTGTTAAAAAACGTTGCGCGCCGTCAAAAGTTGCTTGCTACCTGTCCGGAAAATGCAACAACGCTATTTTCAGAAAGGAAGTAGGCTTCAGGTGATAAATGCAAAACGGCTACGCCCTTGCGGAGGTAGCCATTTTGTGATGCGTAGCTGCGTGCAATCGGTCCTACTCGAGCTTGAAACGCACGGGCAGGTTGAACTGCACCCGCACATTGCGACCGCGCTGCTTACCAGGCACCCACTTGATGCCTTGGTCGTTCATCAGTTGGGTCACGCGGAGGGCTTCCTGGCCGCACTGCCCGCCGATGTCGCGTACAATACGAGCGTCCGTTACCGATCCGTCTGTTTCCACAACGAAAGTCACTACTACCATGCCTTCGATACCGTTTTCACGGGCAATGGCCGGATACTTGATGTTTTTGTAGATAAACTCAAGCATTTTCTGGTCGGCACATTTCTTTTTCTCGTCGGTCGTCGGCAGGTTTTCACAACCCGGGAAGCGCGGCATCTCTTCTACCACTTTGAAGATTTCCTCTTCTTTGGGTGGTGGAGGTGGCGGCGGCGGCGGGGGCGGCGGGGCGTCCCTTTTTACCACAACGGGCGCTTCGACGGTGGTTTTTTCATCAATGGACTGGTCCACAAACTCTGGCTGCTCTTCGTCTTCGATCAGTTCTTCCGGAACTTCCTCGATGACGGGCGGCGGTGGAGGTGGTGGAGGTGGCGGTGGTTCGGCAGTACGAGGCGGCTCCATCTCGATGTCCTCGTCTATGAGCAGAGCATCATCGGGAATAATAACCTTTTTCTCGTATTGCGTCCAACCAAACGCCAGTACAACCAAACCAAGCGCCAATGCAAGGCCAACATTGAAAAAAGTACCGCTCATGTTGAATACATCAACTTCTGGATACTTGTTTCGCACTGCCAGCGCGGAGGCTTGAGTCTGGTCGTGGTACTTCTCGGCAAGCTCGCCCGCTCCCTTTTTGGCATAATTGCGCTTGATAGCAATCACAAGTATAGCCACTAAGGCAATAATACCTACTAAGGAGAGTGCAAGTGTAGCCGAACCTACGGAAATATCAACCATACTGACAAGTTTTACTTTATAAAAAAATAAGACACTAATACGCTGAGTAATGAGCCAATAATATTAGCTACAATATCCCACACTTCAAAATATCGGTGCGGAAAAAACTGATATTGCAAACATTCCATTAAAAGGCCGTAGCCTGAGCCAATGCACACCGCCAGCAGCGCTGCTCGCCGAAACGGCATCTCATTGCGGCGAAAGCCATAAAGCAACAAGGTACAAAACACACAATAAGCGGCAGCGTGCGCCAGCTTGTCTGTACCGATTATGCTTTCGGCGAGGCGTGGCAACCGGACGCCCGAAACAATCGAGAGCGTCAGGATGGTCAAGCCCCATAACAAAGCCGGAATGTAATATTTCAATTGTTGACTGTTGTGTGTAAAGATGCGACACATGGCATTTTTGGTGGGTGTAGCGATAATTTTTCTGCTTCTTTTTTCAAAAAAATGTACTCCTTCCATTCGCTGCACCAACCGGCTGCCGGGTTATTGCCTCACCCGACCAGCGCTTCGTAGGCGGTAGCATCCATCAGTTTGTCCAAATCAGCCAAGTCGTTCAAGCTTACTTTGACAATCCAGCCGTCGCCATACGGCGATTCATTGACCAATTCCGGCTCGTTTTCCAGCCGCTCATTGAGTTCGAGAATGGTACCTGCTATTGGCAAATACAGGTCGGAAGTGGTTTTCACAGCTTCTACCGTGCCAAAAATATCATTGGCGCCGAGGCTATCGCCTACCGTGCCTACTTCTACATATACGATTTCGCCCAGTTCGCTTTGCGCAAAATCAGTGATGCCCACGTAGGCAGTATTGCCTTCCTCTACGCGAACCCATTCGTGTTCTTCCGTGTATTTCAAATTTGCCGGAAATTCCATAGTTTAAGTTGCTTGCTTGGTGACTTAATGAAATTTATTTTGATTAGAGACCGCCCAAAAATAATGATTTCAACCATAGCCCGCTGCAAAGAAGCCTGATTTTTCATAAAAAAAACAAGTTGCCACGACTTTTCAGGCGCTACAATTCATTTTTGTACTTTCAGCTTTTCAAAGTTTGGACAGCCCATACACAGGCACAGTCTCATTTTCTAATGCACTTTAGCAAAAAAATGTTATTTTAGGGCCAAATAAAATGAAATTTTGTAGATTTTTGTTGTTGACTAATAAAACACCAGAATTTAAAAACACAAGAATATGAACGAACAGCGTCCCTGGCTTAAAAATTATCCAAGTGGAGTTCCGGCCAATATCAATACGGAAGATTATCCTACCCTCCTGTCAATGGTAGAAGAAGCCTTTAACAAATATGCCAGCAAACCAGCGTTTTCCTGCATGGGCAAGGAATTGACCTTCAGTGAAGTGGACAAGCTTTCCCGCGATTTTGGCGCATACTTGCATTCGCGCGGGCTCGAACCCGGCGACCGCATCGCCCTGATGATGCCCAATCTGCTGCAATATCCCATTGCTTTATTCGGTGCCATGCGTGCCGGCCTCACGGTGGTGAATACCAATCCGCTATACACGCCCCGCGAGATGTTGCATCAGTTTAATGATTCCGGCGCCAAAGCCATCGTCATCGCCGAAAATTTTGCTAGCAATTTGCAAAAAATCCTACCGGACACACAAATCAAAACCATCATTACGACCAGTATCGGCGAGATGCTAGGTTTCCCAAAAGGGAATATTGTCAATTTTGTGGTACGCAACATCAAAAAAATGGTGCCCAAATATGACATTCCCAACACCGTGAACTTCAAAGAGGCAGTGAGCCAAGGCAGAAAGTTCTCGCTCAAGTCTTTCAATGCTACTGCCGATGACACCATCTTCTTGCAATACACCGGCGGCACTACCGGCGTGGCCAAAGGCGCCATGCTCACCAATAGCAATATGGTCGGCAATATGCTCCAGATGAAAGCCTGGATGTCGCCCTATATGCAAGACGGCAAAGAGGTAGCGCTTTGTGCCCTGCCCTTGTATCATATTTTTGCCCTGACGGTCAATTGCTTCGGCATCATGGCTATCGGTGGTATGAACATTCTTGTGACCAATGCGCGCGACATTCCGTCGGTCATTAAAGCCATTAAATCTTATCCGACTTCGGTGATTTCCGGTGTCAATACGCTTTTCAACGCGTTGATGAACCATCCTGATTTTAAAACTATTGACTTCAGTTCGCTGAAAGTAACCGTGGCTGGTGGGATGGCACTACAACGCCCCGTAGCCGAAAAATGGCAACAACTCACCGGCTGCTTCCTCGCCGAAGGTTTTGGTATGACGGAGTCTTCGCCGGTAGTTACGGCCAATCCGTTCGATAGCCGCCTTGGGCAAATTGGTACCATTGGGCTGCCGCTGCCTTCTACCGATGTGCGCATCGTGGACGAGCAAGGGCAGGTCATGGGTGTCGGGCAGATTGGTGAAATCCAAGTGAAAGGCCCCCAAGTAATGAAAGGCTATTATAATCGGCCCGACGCTACGGCCGAAACCATTGTCAATGGCTGGCTTTGCACTGGTGACATCGGACTGATGGAGGAAAGCGGCTTTTTCCGCATCGTGGATCGCAAAAAAGACATGATTTTAGTTTCCGGTTTCAATGTGTATCCGAATGAGATTGAGGAGGTGGTAGCGGGGCACCCCAAAGTGCTTGAAGCGGCAGCCATCGGTATCAACGACGCCAAATCGGGCGAGGTGGTCAAACTGTTTGTCGTAAAAAAAGACAACTCATTGACAGAGAAGGAGGTTATTGATTACTGCCGCGCCAATATGACTGGCTACAAGGTGCCCAAAGTGGTGGAATTCCGTAAGGAACTGCCCAAAACCAACGTCGGTAAAATACTGCGCCGCGCCCTCCGCGAGGAGAATGCCACCACGGCCTGAGGTTTTTTAAGGACAAAATATCAACCAACCTTTTGCGGGCGAACGACTGCTACGGCGGCCCTTCGCCCGTTTTTTATCCCATACGCTGCAACAAGGCTCCCGCCTTTTCTAATGTTTCTTCTTTTTTGGCAAAGCACAGCCGAATCACGCGCTCGTCGCGGCCGCTGCTGTAAAATGCCGATACTGGAATGGAAGCTACGCCATACTCCTGTGTGATGCGCCGGGCAAAGGCCTGATCTGGCTCATCGCTGATGTTTTTGTAATCAAAAAGTTGAAAATAGGTGCCTCGGCTGGGCAAGGGCTGCAAGGGCGAACCCGCCATTACCTGCGCCAAAAAATCGCGCTTTTGTTGATAAAAAGCATTCAGGCTTAGGTACTCATCCGGATTTTGCAAAAATTCCGCCAGCGCGTATTGTACGGGCGTATTCACACAGAAAACATTGAACTGGTGCACTTTACGAAGTTCTGCCGTCAGCTCCGGTGGCGCTACACAATAGCCCACTTTCCAGCCCGTATTGTGAAAGGTTTTGCCAAAGGAGTACACCGCTAAGCTTCGCGCGCGCAGGCCGGGGTAGCGCAATACGCTCTGGTGCGGCTCGTCGTCGTAAATCAAATGCTCATAGACTTCGTCGCTGAGTACCAATACATCGGTATCTGCCACTAACTTTTCGAGTGCTTCGAGGTCTGCTTGCCGCAAAATGGTACCTGTCGGATTGTGCGGGGTATTGATAATAATCATTCGGGTGCGCTCGGAAAAAAGTTGTCCCACGGATTTCCAATCTACTTGAAAATCAGGAGCTTGCATTTCATAAATAACTGGTACGCCGCCGTTGACCTCCACCGCCGGGCGATAGCAATCATAAGCCGGTTCGAGCAGAATCACCTCGTCGCCGGGGCGCACAAAAGCTGAAATTGCTGTAAACAAAGCCTGCGTAGCACCAGCCGTCACCGTGATTTCATCTGGCGACACAGCAATTTGATACAAATCGGCAATTTTGGCGGCCAGTTGTTCGCGCAAAGCAGGCACGCCAGCCATCGGGGCGTATTGATTGTATCCTTTTTGCATATATTGGTGCACCAGATTAATCAGCCGCTCGGAAGAGGGGAAATCCGGAAAGCCCTGCGAGAGATTAATGGCTTGATGCTCATTGGCTAAGGCCGACATTACCGTGAAAATAGTGGTGCCTACGTTGGGGAGTTTCGATGGAAAGGAAAGAGTGGTGTGCATGTTGTTGAAAGGTTAAAAAGTTGAAAAGTTGAATGACCTTGTCAATGCTGCTTGATGAGGTCGAAACCGAGGTCGGTTCGGTAATATTTGCCAACAAATTGTATTTTTTCTGCATTGGCATAAGATTGCCGCAGCGCCACCTGAAAGTCTTCGCCAAACGAAGTGACTGCCAGTACGCGCCCTCCATTGGTGACGAGCTTTTCGCTAACCATAGCCGTGCCTGCGTGAAAAACAATACTTCCGGTCACTTGTTCCAGTCCGCTGATGATTTTTCCTTTTTCGTAATCGCCCGGATAGCCACCCGATACCAACATGACCGTGGCCGCAGCGCGCTCGTCCATTTCAATTTGCACCTCCGACAGCCGTCCGGCGTGTAGTTTTTGCAAAATATCCACCAGATCCGACTTCAGGCGCGGCAGTACCACTTCAGTTTCAGGATCGCCCATCCGGCAATTGTATTCGATAACGAAAGGCTCGCCTTGCACGCTGATTAAACCGAAGAAAATGAAGCCTTTATAAGTCAGTTGGCGTTGTTTCAACCCGTTGATGGTCGGTTGGATGATGCGCTCCTCCACTTTTTGCAGCAGCGCCGCGTCCACGAAAGGCGGGTGCGAAACAGCCCCCATACCGCCGGTGTTCAGCCCGGTATCCCCTTCACCGATGCGTTTGTAATCCTTTGCCACCGGCAAGATGCGATAATCCTGTCCGTCGGTAATAACAAACACCGAAAACTCAATGCCATCGAGAAAGGCTTCCACAACTACCTGGTCGCTTGCCGCGCCAAATTTGCCGTCCAGCATTTCTACAAAAGCAGTCTGCGCTTCGGCTATAGTTTGGCAAATGAGCACGCCTTTTCCGGCCGCCAATCCGTCAGCTTTCAGTACCACCGGCAGGCTATGCGCGGCGATGTAGTCCAGCCCTTGCGGCTGCGTTGCACGGGTAAATTCGCGGTAAGCGGCTGTTGGAATGCCTAGCTCCTGCATGAACTTTTTGGCGAAAGCCTTGCTGCCTTCGAGCTGCGCACCTGCTCGTGAGGGCCCTACGACGGCAATGTGGGCCACCGTAGCATCCTGCTCGAAATAATCGTAAATGCCCTCCACCAAAGGCGCTTCGGGCCCGACTACAATGAGGTCAATTTTTTCGGATAAAGCTAAGGCACGCACCGCTGCAAAATCGCTGAGGGATACATGGATGTTGGTGCCGAGCGCTGCCGTACCGGGGTTGCCAGGGGCTATAATCAGCTTGTCGCAAAGCGGACTTTGGCTAATTTTCCAAGCGAAAGCGTGCTCGCGGCCGCCATTGCCAAGTAGCAAAATATTCATGTCGTATGTTTTAAATCCGTTTGTTGGTGCGGCATACCGTCCTTTGGGATGATGTTCATTTTACGCATCAGGAAAGTAGCGTTCCGGTTTTGTGCTACGCCAGTTTTCAGTTTATAATCAAACAGCAGTTCATCATCGGTGATAATGCTTTCAAAGCAAAGATTGCCAAGCGTGTCTGAAAATTCTGTTTCTAACTTTGCCAACTCTATGTCGTGCGTAGCCAAAAGCCCCGCCGCGCCAAGCGACAGCAAGCGCCTCACCAATTGCTGGCTGCCGTAGAGCTTGTCGTCTGAATTGGTGCCACGCAACACTTCGTCTAATAAGACCAAGGCGTGGGCATCCTGCTCTAAACTTTGTAAAATAGTTTGCAAACGGCGCAATTCGGCGTAAAACAAAGAGACCTGATCCTGTAAGGAGTCCGATTGCCGCAGCGAAGTATGAATAGCCATCGGGCTGCAGGCAAAGCGTATAGCACAAACCGGAGCGCCGCAGCGCGCCAGCAATACATTGACGCCTACGGTGCGTAGGAAGGTGCTTTTGCCAGACATATTAGAACCGGTGATAATATACAAGCGTTGTTTTTTGCCAATGCTGAAATCATTGCACACGCGCTCCGATGCGGGTATCAATGGATGCGCGAGGCCGGTGGCCGCTATGAAAGGCGCTCCTTCGTGGAGTTCGGGCAGGACAAAATCGGGGTTATTAAACCGAAAAGTAGCTAATGAATGTAGCATTTCTAACTCACTGATGCTAGCCAGCCAGCGGTGTAGCTTATTTTTATTGTGCCATTTCCATTTTTCTAACCAAAAAACGCATTGCAAATCGTACAGCATAAGGCCGGTGAGCAGCACATACACCACGATATTGAGCCGTTGGTCAAAAAAACGGGCAATACGGTCGAGCCGCGCCAGTTGTTGATGTGCTTCGGCGGTTTCTGATTGAATGCGGCGCAGGATATCCGTCTCGAAGGTTTGCATATTGACAAGTTGAAACAAATCGGCTAAGGTGCTCAGCGATTCTACATTGTCGGAAATAGCGGCATGAATGCGATTGACGCGTTGCCCATAAGTGCCTGATACAGCAAAGTTCAGTATAAAAACTCCAACTACGGGGGTCAGGCTGTGCATGAGCGCGGCGGCTAATAGCGCCAGCAAAAACAACAAAGGCAGAGCAATGCGCAACACCTGAAAGCGGCGGCTGTTCAACCATTCAGAAGGGCGATCTGACCAAGCAAGCAGGCCTTGGTAGTTGGGCGGATGGCGACGCGTGCGCAAGGCCCGAGCCAAAAACTGTTGTCGAAAATCGGTTTGGGATGCCAGCTCGGTCACGGCGCTTTGTTGCGCTTGGATGGCGGCGATATCGCGCAGCGGCTGACGCAGGCAAGTGGCCAAGCGGGCTTCGCCAGGTGGGGTAGCGGCGCGGTTGAGCAGATGAAATAAGGAACGATGACCAAAAATATCGAGGTCGGCGAGGTAGCTTTCGGTGCTTTGAAAAGCGGACCCATCGCTCAGGTAGGAAGCTTCGCCGTGCAGTACGGCACATTCGTTTTCGTTGATGCGCGTCAAATGTCGCGTTAGCTCGCGTTGTTCAAACAGTCGGATATGCCATTTCACTAATGCCAGAAAAAGTATCAACAGCGCAATGCCCACTACCAGAACACCGATGGCATTGCCTTGAGCAAAAAAGAGCCAAACGGCAGTACCAGCAGCTATAAAAACAAGCAAGCGCAGCCAGCCCAGCCAGAAGATGCGCCGGTTGAGTTGTTCGGTCTGTTCCTGAAAATGCTGCTGCCTTTGCGTATAAAATGCGATTAAATCCATTCGTCCGGTTTCGGAGCCATTGCGTAGCAAGTGCTACTCAGACCGCCATTGTTCTTGCCGTTTGCAGCAGTGATTCAAACAAGTTGCGTCCGTCGGTATTGCCCAGCGCAGGCTCGGCGGCGCGTTCGGGGTGAGGCATCATGCCAAACACGTTGCGGCTGCGATTGCAGATGCCTGCAATATTGAGCAAGGCGCCGTTGGGATTGGCAGCTTCGGTGACGTGCCCCTGCGCATCGCAGTATTGAAAGAGGATTTGGTCATTTTGTTGTAATGCCATCAGCGTTTCAGTATCCGCAAAATAGCGGCCATCGGCGTGGGCAATGGGTATTTTCAAAGCTTTGTCAGGGTGGAGCGCTGCGGTAATCGGGCTGTTGTTGGTTGCTACCTTGAGCCAAGTATTTTTACAAATAAATTGCTGGTTGGCATTGCGCAGCAATACTCCCGGCAGTAGCCCAGCTTCGCAAAGAATTTGAAAGCCATTGCAAATGCCCCAAACCTGGCCGCCAGCGTTGGCAAATTCAATCACGGCGCGCATAATCGGCGAAAACCGAGCAATGGCACCCGCCCGCAGATAGTCCCCATAAGAAAACCCACCGGGCAGTACAATACAATCGCCTGCGTCGAAGCCAGAGAGTGCAGACTCCTTGTGCCAGAGCGCTACGGTTTCCTGTTGCAAAACTTCACCCAGCACGTGCAGGATGTCATCGTCGCAGTTGGAGCCGGGAAAAACGACTACACCAAATTTCATAAGGCTTGAATTATTGAGTTGCAAAGTTAAGGAAAATATTTTTTCCGATGACTTTTTGTAGCAATATGCAGCGATCAAACCGGCAGCACCCACCCTTGGTATTGAAAAAAGAGCACCACCGCGAGGATGAGCAAGTGCAGCGTCTCGGCCCAGCGCTCGGCGATGGACTGGAAATTGAAGGAAATCAAGATGCCGAGGGGCAGCGCCAACACTAATAGGTGATCTAATTGAAGGTTGGCCTGCAAGAACAGCGTAAGACCACCAAAAAACAAGCCCCAGTATAGCCCACTGATTTTTTTCTGTACCTGCATTACTTTTTTGAAAACATACAGCCCGTAGCTAAAAATGACAATGAGCAAGAATAGATCGAAAAATGCCATCTGAAAATAGACCAGGTAATCGTCGTAAGGCACGAAATCAAGCACGGCAAAGTTGGTCACGAATTGCGTTTGCCAAAAAACATCCAACTGGTCGTTCCAGAAAAAATAAACGCCGAGCAGCAGGAAAGGAGTCACTGCGCCGGTGAGCAGCATTAGCCATTCACGGATTTTGTAGGCACGCAGGATGTTTAATACGCCCAGCCCAAAAGCAATCATCAGCAGGTACGAAGGGTAGAAAAGGCTACCCACCGCCAGCCAGAAGCCCACATTGAAAATAGCGGCCGCACAATCTGGTTTTTTGTACACCTTGAACAGTTCGAACAGCGCCACTAAATAAAAAGTATTGGCTAAGTGCAGCGGCGAGAGGTGCAAAAATTCTGGTAACAGACTGGCAATCAGGATATAAAAAACGCCTGGCAGTAGGGTTACGCTCTCTGCAAGGCGATGGTCGGCTACCAGCACATTCACCCCAATAGCCTGCCCGAAGAGCAGCACAATAGCGGCCACACGAGCCGCTACTCCAGTGGGTTCGAGGAAAGTATAAAGCCAAGTGCTCAACACGCCATGCCCAGTCGGCTGCCAGTCCGCTGGGGCTACAAAAGCGCCAATGTGTAGCAACCCGACGTAAAAGAGCAGCAAAAAACTGAATAAAAGTTGGTTCGTTCTAAATAATCTAAGCACTTGTTTTCAGTTTGCGTTTAGCGGTCGGCCGCACCGGGGGCTGGTGAAGCGGCTTGTTGTGTTTTCCGTGCCAAAGTTAAAAAAAAAATCGTGGCAAGCAGCCCCTGCCGAAAAAGATGTGGTTCTATCTGCAAATCAAGGCGCGAGGCGTTCCTCAGCTTTCCGTCGCTAATTCCTTTATTTTCTGCAATATCCAGTTCTTGTCAGCCAGATTGTGACAGGCTTCTATATCATGTCGGATGCGGGCAATGGCGGCCTGGTCGCCGGGCCGCACCGCAGACATTTTTTTGATAAACCGAAGCACGTTCAGGTATTGTTGGCGTACTTCTTTGGAAATGAGTTTATTACGTCTAAGGTAAATACGAAAACTATCAACCAGCGAGTCAAGCGCTAAATACTCATTTAGCTCATAATAAGTCTTTAATAGCATCAGCTTGCCGCCTAATGCATAATTAATGCTTTGGTATTCTACTTCGCGTAGCAATTCTATTACTTTATTATAATGCGCCTGCTGAAAATGCACTTTGGCGAGATTGTAGGTCAAAGCATTGGCTTGCTCTTCGGGCGGGAGTTTGCTGGTGTAAGACTGAATAAAACCTTCTACCCAGTCAAATTTTTGTAATTGTAAACCCACCGTAATGATAATTTTATAATGTTGGGCATCAAAAACGCCGCTTTCTATCAAAATATCTTTTTTTAATAAAACGAGGTAAATATCAAAAAGCTCTGTAAAAAAAGCAGTATTGCCAGCATTGATTTTTTTATCAATGCAATAATTCATAATAGCAAAATAAAAAAAACGCAGCTCTTCGGCAGTAAATAAATCACCTTGATCGCTTAATAATTGCTTCAATTCATAATAATAATTTTCAAGCGCTGGCTGGAGCAATAGTTGCGTAAGTAAATAATACATCCGAACGCCCGGCTCTGTTAGGTAAGGCGTAGTTTTTAGCCATTCTAAAAAGCCCGCAGGCAGGTGCATATCAACGGCTACGGCGAACACATTTTTATAATCCAGCCAGCCACAATAATGTTTCAAACGCTGTATGATGTAATAACAATCCAAATGATACGAAGCATTCGCCATATTATATAGCATTTCCGGTGCGCGCTGCGTTTTTTCTTGCTGCTGAAACAAGTGCTCTTCTGTCAAATAACGATAATAATGATAATCCGCATTGTGCAAGCCCGTTTTGCGTTGGGTCTCTTCCATTTGCCTTATGGCTCCCGAAAAATGCAATTGTAGCGCCGGTTTATTGAAAATATGGAGCAAGATTTCCTGTTCGCGGCGCGGGTCGTTGCGGTAGCGCTCCAAGGCTAAAAAGGCGGACAGGTGCCGCAGCAGTTCAGAAATTAGCCGCCGGAGAGCCGCATCTTGGTAGGTTTTTTGTGCAAACAAGCCGCGCCACACCGCTTTTTTTTGCGCGAGGTAGTCGCTTTCTAGGGGTGCTTTGCCATTGGCATAAGGCGTCACCAAGTCGAGCAATTGCGGCAGCAGTTCATTTTCATTAAAAAAAGGAGCACTCAGGTACCTCCGAAACCGGTTCAGGTGATGCCCGTTCAGGGTTTGCAAAAGCGTGATCAGTTTTTTACTCGGCATAATTTTTTCCGATTCTTTGACGAAATCGCAATTGAGTGGTAAGGAGCAAATTTTAGCTGCAAAGGCTTTTCGCTGCAAGAGCGAACCCCGAATTTGTCGGATAGCAGCACCAAAAAAAATGAAATGGCTGTGTTTTTGTATAAAAAACGCCGTATCTTTAGCAGCAAATTTAGTCTTTGTTTGTAGTAGAAAAGGAAATTAAGCCTGTTTTTACACCTGAAAAAACGTTAAATATCAGCGCTATGCGGTTTATTTACCCGGTCAGCCTGCTCCTCTCCGCTCTTTTTTTGCCGATGCAAATATATGCACAGTCGGCAGCAGTACCTGTGTATTTGGATTTTCCGGCCGATGAAATTTTTGTGCTGGAAAACACCCAAGCCGAATTCATGGCACATATTTATGTGGGTGCTCAACACGCTCCGGCCCGCGATTTGCAGGCTATCACCTTCGATGTCGTTTTTCCGGCCGATCTGGTCATACCGGAAGCAACCCGCTTCGATTACAATAATTCGTCCTTTTTTGGCACCGCCAATGAAATAACTATCTTGCCCAATGACCCCGCCGAAACCAATAAAGGACGGCTGCGCATCACCTTGCGCCGCACCGGCAATAAAAACATCACCGGCTTCGGCGAAATCGGTACGGTACGCTTTATTACTATCCACGATATTATCGGCAGCCGCAATCTGCCGGAAATTCCTTTCCGGGCGCATCTCGAAAATGTACAGCTCTGGACGCCCGACGGCTCCCGCATAGCCGTAAGCGACGATGACAATAGCGACACGATTATGCTGGTCAATGATATTTTAGCACGCAGTGCGCGCAGCTTGGAGCGCCGAGTAGAAATCTATCCAAACCCGGCCCGCGAGCAGATTTATCTTCACTTCGAAGGCATCCGCGAAGGGCAGGTCGAAATTTTTGATGCACAGGGGCAGCGCCTACATGTTGCACCTATCCGTAGCGATTTTATGCAAATCCCTACGCGGGGTTTCCTGCCGGGTATTTACATGGCGCGGGTGCGTACCGAGTCGGGGGCTATTATTTCCCGCCGATTGCTGATTACACGCTAAGGCCGGAACGGTCGGTTTCAGTGGTTGCGCGAGTCGGCACCCCAGCTGAGTTTTTCGCGGAGCGTTTGTAGAAAATCCACGTCGAGTAGCACAGCCAGCCGCACGTTGAAATCGTTTTTGCGTACCGCCAATTGGTGCGCAGCGGTGATGGTTTCAAAGCGAGAATCAAGTGTACACAAGAAGTTTTCGCCTCTCCCTTCAATTTCAAAAGAAACGACGGAATTGTCAGAAATGACAATTGGGCGCACGCTTAGGTTGTGCGGCGCTACGGGTGTAATGACGAAATTGCCCGAATTGGGAAAAATGATGGGACCGCCGCAGCTAAGCGAGTAGCCAGTAGAGCCAGTAGGGGTGGACACGATTAGCCCGTCTGACCAGTAGGAGTTGAGATAAGCGCCATTGATGTAAGTATGAATGGTGATCATGGAAGAGGTGTCGCGCTTGAGCAAAGTGAAATCATTGAGGGCAAAACGGGTTTCGCCGAAGATCGGAAAATTGGACTCTAAGTAGAGCAGGCGGCGCTCGTCGAGTTGGTACATGCCGCGCTTGAGCAGGCTGATGGCCTCCGGGATGCGCCTCTTTTCGATGCAGGCTAAAAACCCCAAGCGCCCCAGATTGATGCCAACGATGGGCACGCCACTGTCGCGGATGTGCATGAGGGCTGCCAAAATGGTGCCGTCGCCGCCGAGCGTGATAAAAAAATCTAACTTTTTTACTGCAAAATCCAAATAGCCTTCAAAAACACCTACGTCGCGCTGAAAGCGGATATGCCCCTGCAAAGCTTCGAGGTAGGGGCGATAGACGTACGCATTGATACCTTCGGCATGGAGCGTATCGAAGAGCAACTGGATGTGGGCGGTGTCGCCCGGTTTGAATTCTCGACTGTAAACGACGACTTGCATGGGCTGTACAGATAACCGCTGATGCGCAATTTTTTTGGCAACCGGCTAATTTTTTATCACTTATTGCTCACCACCGGCCTTGCCTAAAGATTCATATTGATGTGTAAAAATAGTCCTTTTTCCAGCAAATGGTTCATACTGTATTCTACTTGTATCACTTTATCGAAAAACAGTACAAAATCCAGCCCGATGCCACCACCCCACAGCGGCTGGTTGACGAGGTTGTTGTTCCTGCGCAAAAAGGGATCATTGACGTAGCCCCAGTCGCTGTTCACCGAGAAGTAAATTTTGACCGGCATATTGCGGAACTGACTGATGGGTACTAATTTTCCAAATTCGATTTCATTTTTCAACAGCAAGAAACGCAAATTGGACTTGAGAAAGCCCATATCCAGCCCGTCCATGATGTAATATTCATAGCCGTGCAGGGTGTTGCGACCAAAGCCCATGGCTCGGTTGTCGTTGTAGGGTTGTGGGCAGCGCACGAAAGAGGCCTTGGCTCCCGACCTCAGCCCGAGGCTCCAGCGTGGCGAAAAGGAAAAATACTGATCGTAATAAGCATGAAGCGTGAGCGCGTCGCGGTCGCCGAAGTTATCCACGCCGTCTCGTACCAGCCTGAGCGATACGTACTTGCCGTTGAGCGGGTAGGGGCGTACGTCGCGGCCGTCGTACACAAATTCGTAGGAAAGGGCGACGTAGCGTTGGAGGTTGCGCCCATCAAGGAAAAACTTTGGATTGAGTTCGGAAGCAATAAAATCAGAAATGCGATTTTGAAAATAGCTCACATTGAAATAATGAAAAGTACGCAACCCAGGGCGCCAGGTGAGGCCCAGCATGGTACGAAAGCGGCTATAAACAAATTCGCCGTCTTCGTCGCGGTAGAACAATTGCTTATCGCCATCGGTGGCATAGTTCAGTTCGCGGTTGCGGGCAAAAGAGACGTCGGTAGAAATCCCGATGGTCTGTTTTTTATTGATATACGGCAGGCTGTAACGAAAAGCATAATTGTGGGTATAGCCATATTTAGCACCGACCTTGAGGCGGTCGCCGCGGCCGGTGATGTTGATATGCGCAAACTCCGTCCCGAAATTGATGCGCTGCATGGAGCGGTTTTGATCTACCCACCAGACGTTGAAGTTGCGGTCGGCTAATTCAAAAATTGGAATGGGATACAGATACCAAGCTTCTTCTACCAACACCCGGATGCGGCGCGCCTCAGCGGGACAATCGGGGCAGGGCACAGGTGCTATTTGTACTTTATTGAAAAGGCTGGTATTGAGCAGCAGTTGCTCGCTTTCGAGGCAAAATGTATCTAATAAAGTCAAAAGAATGGTGTCTCCTACGCCAAATCGAAGTTCGCGTAGCAGTATTTCGGTTCTTGTCTTCCGATTACCTTCGGTAACTATATCCTCAATGTAAACCAGTTCTTGCGCGCAAAGCAACAGCTGGACGCACAGCAGGCATACTACACTAAATATCCGCATCGCTTCAGAATCTGCTACAATTTAGACATTTAAACAGAAACAAAAAGCCTCGGATGGATTATCACGCAAGTTTTTTTGCGGTTTTGTCTTGTCTTGTCAAACATTTAGGTAGGCAATGAGCGAGTCGTAGCGCTCGCGCAGGCTGTCCGAATAGTCGGATTCATTGAAAGAAGCCTTGATTTGATACTCGAATCTTTCAAAGGTGGCGATGATGGCACCAATATTTTGGGTATTGACTTTGAGGGTCACTTCCATAAAAGAAAGGTCGTCTTCGGCGCTGATGAGCGTGCTGAGTATAATGGCATTTTCCGATTCTACAATCCGAGCAATTTCCGCCATTGAATAATCTCGGCGGGCGACTTCCAGCACAATAATGCTGCCCGGCTCGCTGAAAGCGGTGGAGCGAGCAAAAGTACGCATCAAATCTTCCTGGGTGATGACGCCGGTGTAGTTGTTGCGCTCGTCCACTACGGGTACGAGGGTGAGCTGGTACTCCGCCATCAAGCGCATGACTTCGTAGAGGTGGTCGCTGGTTTTTACCGACGGATGATGCGATACCGACAGGCTGTAAGACCCCACCGGCTCGTTGGCATCAAAATTCAGAATATCGTCTTCGCTCAGCAGCCCCAGCAGTTCACTGTTGTTGACAATCGGGAGGTGGCGCACATAAAATTCGCTCATCATACCGAGGGCTTCGTCGCCGGTGTCGGAGGTGCGCAAAGGGATGATTTCGTTGGATACCAATGATTCAGCAGTCATTATCAGGTCGCTCATTTATATACTAATAACGCTAGCGCAGGTGCAAGTGTTGATAGTCATTATGTTAAAAAAACGCTGGTTTGTTTTATAGGCACTCTCATTCGAGTCATGATTCAACCCAACAATTTTTTCTTTTGCGCCACAAATTCTGTTTCCGTCAGCAGTCCTTTCTCGCGCAGTTCGCCGAGGCGCTGCAATTGTTCGAGGAGGTCTTCATTTTTCAAATCGAGCGGTGCGTCCGGTTCCGGCTCCAAGTGCCGCACCAAGCGAAATTCATTTTTTTCAAAGGCTTCAAACTCCGGTTGTATCCGAAGGTAGGCCAGCGCATCGTGCTCCTTGATGCGTTTGAAATCATTGAAACCATAATCCACCGCTTTATCTAAGTGGAAAAGCGCCTGCTCGGTTTGCTCGGTCAGCGAATAGGTACAAGCTAAGTTGAAATGCACTGCTACGTCGCGCGGGTCTATTTTCAAGGCTTTTTCAAAATCGGCAATGGCGCCTTCATAGTCATAATCTTTGAATTTGCGCACTCCGGAAGCTTTTTCTGCCTCGTTATTGCGCGTCGGCTGCGGCGCGGCAGATGGTCGGCGCGGGGCACTGGCACGGCGCTCTTCCTGACGGCGCATATTTCGGTCATAGTAGTAGCGGCGTTCGCTGGCTTGTTGTGGCTGCGAGCGGGGGGCTGTCTGGAAATAGCTTTTGTTGTATTTGATGTTGAAATTATCCGGATTCATGGAAAAAAAAACAATTGCGTCAATCAGAGCAATAATCCAGATGAGTGGAAACCAGCAAAAAATAAGGTAGAAAAACCCCATTCCGGTTTGCCCAAGGTAAAACCGATGCACCCCAAAACCACCCAAAAATAAGGCCAGAATACCCGCTATATTTTTATCCTTCATTTTATTTAGACTTTAGACAATAGACTTTGGACGATAGACATTTTATTTAATTACTCGGGTATAGACATTTTATAAAATACATAAATAATTTATTTTTAATATTTTAAATATTAAATAATAACAGCTAACCAATCAACAGTGCCCCTTACTCAAGCGCTCAAATCTAATCGCCGGTTAAAAAAAAGAAATTATGCTTTAATCTACAATATAAATCCGATTTTTTCAATAATTGTTGCATCGAACACCCACAGCATCGCTTTTTAATAGACCGGACGGGGGTTTCCATAGACGGGCGGCAGCAGTCCATTCAGCGATCGCCAAATATTTTGCAAGTCAAAATGGTAAAATCATCAGGATAATTCTGGTCGCCTTTGAAAATTTCGATGCGCTCCATCAGCAGTTTGTTGAATTGGGTAGCCGACAGATCGTAGTTTTCCTTGACAAAAGTATAAAGCATTTTTTCGTTCAAAAAATCGCCAGTTTTATTGCGCAAATCGGTCAGCCCGTCTGTAAAAGCAAAGACCATCGCCTCCTCGTGCAGATAGCACTCGCCCACCTGCACATCGGGCAGTTCGAGAAACGAGCCAAGCATGGTGCAGCCGCGGTCGAGGAAGAAAAAATTATCAACCGTGGCAACCACCGGCGGATTGTGCCCGGCGTTGACGTAGCGCAGGGCGCGCTCCTTGAAGTCGTATTCGGCAATGAAAAAGGTAATAAACCAGTTGCCTTCGGTAATGCGGTGCACAGACTTGTTGAGGTCGCGGATGAACTCGTCCAAAGCGGCGCGCTTGTTGATGAGCGTATGAAAATTGGCTTGAAAGTTAGCCATGAGCAGGGCCGCAGCCACGCCCTTACCGGAAATATCGCCTACGCAAAAAACGATTTTACCGTCGTCAAATTCCATAAAATCGAAATAGTCGCCGCCCACGCCGAGTTGGGGTTTGTAAATACTCGACAAGTCGTAGTGGTCTTTGCTGGGCAAGCTTTTGGGGATGAGCATCCGCTGCATTTCGCTGGCCAGCTCCATCTCCCGCCGGAGGCGCTCCTGCTCCAATTGCCGCTTGAACAGGCGCTTGTTTTCAATAGCTACCGCAATGATATTGGTAATCGTAGTGATGAATTGTACCTTGTTGTACATATCTTCGTCTTCACCAAAGCCGCCGATAAAAACATAGGCAATCGGTAAATCTTTGTGCTTGACAGGTATCACCACGTCGAACTCGCGCAGCAACGGGTCTTCCTGCTCCTCGAGGTTGCGCAGGTGGGTAAAGCGTTGCAGGTATTCGGTAACGTCGGTGCCCAGCAGCCCTTCTTCTATGCCAATGGAAGCCGCCAGCGACCAGCCGCTATCGTTGCGGATGTAAAGTGCCATTTTTTTTACGCTTAGCTCCCAACTCAGGAAAGATTCGTACATTTGATACAAATCTTTGGCCCGCACGTTGTTATTAATAGCTTGCGTAATGTTCAAAAGCCGGTTTATCTGAAGTTGCTTCAGGTTCAGCTCGCGTTCTAAAGACTCGATTTTCGACAGCCCGCTTTTGATATTTGAAAAACCTGACATTTGCAAAACAGATTGCCTAAGCAAAAAAATATACTCTGGTACAGTAAAGATATAAAAATCACAACTTCCTTGCTATTTTTAGCTGCAAAACACATCATTTATCGCCGATGAAGTTTACGACATTCCGCAATAGAAAAATCGCTTACAGCGTGCAGGGCAAGGGCCGCCCCATTGTATTGGTGCATGGTTTTGGCGAAGATAGTTTCGTCTGGAAAGATTATTATCCGTACTTCACCGAGGCTGGGTACAGCGTGCTGACGCTCGATTTGCCGGGCTTTGGTGCCAGCGAATTGGTGGACAACCTCAGTATTGAGGCCATGGCCGAGGTCATTCACGCGGTGGCCGAAGAGGCGAATCTGCAAAAATTTCTGCTCGTTGGGCACTCTATGGGGGGCTACGCCAGTTTGGCTTTCGCCAAAAAGCACCCGGAGCGCTTGTATGGGCTGGGACTTTTTCATTCGCATCCGTATGCCGATAGCGAGGAAAAAAAAGAGGGGCGCCTGCGCAGCATCGAAGTAGTGAAAGCCAAAGGCACGCCGCTGTTTGTCAAGCAATTCATACCCAATCTGTTTGCCCCTAAATTTGCCCAAAGCCATACTTTTTTGTTGGATAAACTCATCCATCGGGCAGCGCGTTTCCGCGACGAAAGTGTGATTGCTGCCCTCGAAGCCATGCGCACCCGCCCCGACCAGTCGGAGGTGCTGCGGCAGTTTCCTTTGCCGGTGTTGTTTATCTTGGGGCAGGAAGACCAAGCCATCCCCAAAGATGCGGCTATGGAGCAAATCACCCTGACCGATTCGGCGTCTATCCTCCTCCTCGAAGAGGTAGCGCACATGGGTATGTTCGAGGCTACCCGCAAAACGCAGCAGGCGATTGCTCAATTTGCCGAATTTTGTATCAACCTGGCGCAGACGGCGTGATGTCTCGTCCTGAGATTTGGCTGTTCGCGGTTCGCCGTTCGCAATAGTAGAATACCATTTGCGATTTGCGAAGTCCGATTTATAATTTACAATTTTATAAAATTTTGATAATCATATTTTTAGATATAAATAAGTTCATCATTTCCAATTGAAAAAGGTATAAAAACCATACTGCATGACCATTGCCGGTACCGATCCGCTATTGATTGGCTCGGCTGTACTGCCGGGCTTACTCATTTGTTGGTACATCTACCGGGCCGATCGTTATCAGCACGAGCCAAAACTCCTGCTGCTATTGGCTTTTTTGAGCGGTGTGGTGGCTACCTTGCCCATCATCCGCCTCGAAGAGTGGCTGAGCCAATACGCGCCGCTGTGGCAAGCCGATCGGCTGACCGAGCTTTTGGTGCGCGCGGTCTTTACGGCGCTGAGCGAGGAGGTGGTTAAGTTTCTGGCGCTGCTGCTGTTGTTTTTTCCCTGGGCTTTTTTCGATGAACCAATGGACGGCATCGTGTATGCGGTGGTGATTGCCATGGGCTTTGCCACTACCGAAAACCTCTTCTACGCCTTGGAGTATGGCCTTGGCACGTCTATTCTGCGCGCCTTCACGGCAGTACCGGCGCATCTTGTTTTTGCCATCATCATGGGGTACTATGTAGGCTTAGCTAAATTCCGGGCGCGCCGCCGCAACCGCCTGCTACTCATAGGGCTGGGGCTGGCCGTAGCCACGCACAGCGTGTATGATTTGCTGATTTTTCAGCGATTTTACGAAGGGCTGATTGTGCTGGCGGTGGTATTCGTCTGGTTGGCCATTTACTTCGAGCAATCCCTCATCAAAGATCACCAAGATCATTCGCCCTTTCGGAAGTAGGGGAGTACCGGCGGCTGAAGCCGCCAATAAAAAAAGCTGCAACAAAATAGATGATTGTTGCAGCTTGAATTTCATAGAATTCAGTTGTTCCCCCTTACTTCTCTATGAATGTTTGTGTTGCTCCTGTTTTTTGGCAATGCTGCCGTTTCTTTTTTAACCTAACGCTGTACAAATTGCGATTTTGCCTTGCGTAGTTAATGGTCTGGGGCTTTGTTTTTTTAAGAACATCACAAATTTACAATGAATTTTTCAGAAGCGAAACCCCATCTTGATGTAGTACCTCAGGGGGGGCATCGGCTCGATGGCTTGGGCCAGGATTCTAATGCAGTTTTTCATTCTGCTGGTGTCGCTCGGCGTCGCGGATGGTTTTCTTGACAAAGTTTTTTTCGAGGGCTTCGCTCAGGTTTACGCCGGTCTGATTGGCTAAGCATATCAGCACAAAGAGCACGTCGGCCATTTCGTCGGCGAGGTCGGCATGAGCGGTGGCGGCGTCTTCTGGTCGTTTGAAAGATTGCTCGCCGTAGAGGCGGGCCATGAGGCGGGCGACTTCTCCTACTTCCTCCATGAGAATGGCGGTGTTGGTGAGTTCATTATAATAGCGCACTCCGATGGTGTTGATCCAAGTATCTACGGCAGTCTGGGCTTGCTCGATGGTCATGGGTGGAAGGGTTTGCGGTTTGTAATTTGCTGTTTGCGGTTCGCGGTTCGCTGTTTGCCATTGAAAAGGATATGATTTTCAGCAAATCACTCATTTTCAGCTATTTGTATTACAAAAAGTATTGCATAATAACTCAGCTCATTGCCGCTAATATCTGCGTGGCGTGGTCTTTGGTATTTACTTTGGTAAAAATCTTTTCAATAAGCCCGGCTTCATTGATTACAAAAGTGGTGCGCAGCACGCCCATATAGGTTTTGCCGTACATTTGTTTCTCACCCCAGGCGCCGTAGGCTTGCAGGACTGCCTGCTCGGTATCAGCTAATAATGGAAACGGGAAATTATACTTTTTCCTGAAATTGCCCTGCTTCTTGGCTGTGTCGGGACTGACGCCCAGCAACTCGAAACCCCGCGCGCGCAAGTCGTCGTAGGCATCGCGTAGGCTACAGGCCTCAGCCGTGCAGCCGGGGGTGTCGGCTTTCGGATAGAAAAAGAGAATCAGCTTTTTGCCGCTGAAATCAGCGAGCGAAACGGGTTCGCCCTGGTCGTTAATGCCTTGAAAATTAGGTGCTTGATCGCCTTCTTTGAGGTGTGACATGGTTGGATGGTTTATAGTTGAAAATGAAACAAGGGAATCGCTGAGATGTTGTGTGCTATTAGAGGGTAAAAGTTCGTTCGATTACTTTTTCGTTGCCCATGGCATCGGTCACGGTGAGCTTGAGGCGGTGTGTGCCGGGTTTGATGGTGCCGTCGAAGGTATGGCTGATGAGCCTTTTTTTGGCGTCGTGTTCCATGAGTATCCATTGGCCGTCCACTTCGGCGCGGTAGCGCAGGCGGGGCACATTGCGGGCAGTCGCAAAGTTATCGCTAATGGTAAAAGCCATTTTTTTGTATCCTTTCATTACCGATTTAAAAGTGGTCAGTTGAATCGTCGGCGGAATGGTATCCACCATGATGCAATAATCGCCGAGTGCTCGGGCTTGGCTTACGAGCCAGTCGCCATCCCACTCTCCGCCGCAGTTGGTGCGTTTTTGATGAGCAATGAAAGCCTTGTGGCGCAAGTGTTCCGGCAGTTTTGTAGCTCGAATGGCGATGCGAAAAAAGTCGTGCACTGGGGTTTTGCTATTGTGCAAATGATGCGTGGCTGAGCCAACCAACCCAGATTTGTCCTCCGACTGGCGGTACTTCATGTGCAGGTCTTCGTACAGCACCCCCATTGGAAAATACAGGCGCAGGTCAGCATCGTCAATCATGTTTTCCTCGCTGTGGTACAGCAGAAAATCGTGCTCCGGGCGTTGGGGCAACACCGCGTCAGCAGCTTGTTTGGCAAAAAAAGTCAACGTGGAGGAGTTGCCGTGCAGATCTTCGGTGATGATTTCTACTTTGCCGGCGCGCGCTTGGTTCAGAGGCACCACGCCACTGCCAGCGCATTCGCGGTAGATGGGCAGCGGATTGTTAGCCAAAGCAAAACAGCGATAAAAATAGCCCTTGCCGCTCACCTGCTCGTGATAATCGAGATGGGCATTCAGATAGCGGGTTTCTTGGTGCGGAAAGGTTTCCATTTCAAAACGAAAAAGGAGCGAATCGTCGTGCAATAACGACAATCCGTAGATGCCATTCTGGTTGTGTACGCCGTCCATGTGGTCGAAAGCCTTCAGCCCAAAGCCCACGCGCGCCGACGGCACGTAGAGCGTATCTGCGCTGATGCGATAGCCAGCGGGCGTTTTCACGGTAGGGATGGTTTTGCTGTCTATGGTGTGCCATTGCTCGTCGAGGGTATAAACCCGCAGTTCGTGGAGGCGCGGCGGCGTTTGGTCTTTCACTTTGAATCCGAAAAGCAGCGGATTGATGGGATTGCCCGTGCGGGTATCGTGTATTTCAAAATGCAGGTGCGGCCCCAGCGTAGCGCCGGTGAGGCCCACTGCACCGATTTTATCGCCTTTTTTAAAAACAAACATCCCCGGCTCTAAGATGAGTTCTTGCTCAAATTGCTCGGTAGCGTATTGTACTTTTTTTACAAAAGCCTCTACTTCAGGCGTGAAGCCGTCCATGTGCGCGTACAAGGACGTGTAGCCATTCGGGTGCGCGATGTACAGCGCTTTGCCATAGCCATTGCCGCTCACTTCTATTTTGGCGAGGTAGCCATCGGCTACGGCGTGCAGGGGCGTGCCCACAGGAGCTTTGATGTCAATGCCTGCATGAAAATGGTTGGGCCGCAATTCGCCAAAAGTGCCCGCCAGCAGCAGTGTTTGCTGAGGAATCGGCGAGCGAAAATAATCTTGCGGATAGGCAGACCGGGGGTCGGTATCGGTGTCCATTAGGGTGAAAGAGAGCAACAGCAGAGATAGTAGTAACAGTCGCATTGTTCTGGGATTTTTGTTTATTATAAAACTGATTTGCACCGGAGCTGCATATCCAAGCGCGGCTTTTTTAATAAAAATGCGTAGCAAATACGTTTGCATGTCACCCATAGCTCAGTGGGCTGTTGGTAGCGTCCAGTGCCCTACGTGGGTGGTTTCTTCTCGGTTTTGGGTCAAATAATCCAAAAACAACTGCCGGTCAATGGCACGGGCGCCTAAGCTGCCAAGGTGCCGAGTTTGCTGCTGGCAATCTACTAATCGAAAACCAACTTTCTGCAAATATTGCACCAAAGTAATAAACCCAAACTTGGAGGCATTGCTCACCGCTGCAAACATGGACTCCCCAAAGAAAATTTTGCCCAATGCGACGCCGTACAAGCCGCCTACCAGCGCTTTGCCCTGCCATACTTCCACCGAGTGTGCGTAGCCCGATTCGTACAGCCGATAATAAGCCTCCACCATGTCTTCCGTAATCCAGGTGCCGCCCCCTTGCCCGTTGCGTTGCTGCTGCTGGCAGGCCCGTACCACGCTCTCGAAGCGCTCATCGAAGCTCACGGTAAATTTGCGCTGATTGAAATAGGGGCGCATACTTTTCGCTATTTTCAGCTCGTCGGGGAACAGCACAAACCGGGGGTCGGGCGACCACCACAAAATTGGCTCGCCAGGATTGAACCAAGGGAAAATGCCCCATTCGTAGGCTAACAGCAATCGGTCTGCCGACAAGTCGCCGCCTACTGCGAGCATCCCGTTGGGGTCCGCCAGCTCCGGGTGCGGAAAAACCAGTTCATCGTCTGGCAAGCGAAATACAGGCATATAATATCGTCGAACGGTTTTTGTCAAAAAATTAGTAATATAAAATAATTATTTTTAATTTAAAATACCGATAATCAATTATTTATACGAAAATCATTATCAATTGTACCCCATCAGCTCCCGTATGATTTCGAGGGTGTACTCCACCTCTTCAGCAGTAGTATAAAGTGAAATGCCGAGCCGCGTGACGCCGCCCTGCTCCAACAAGCCCAGCACTTCCGTGGTGCGGATGGCATAAAAATGCCCGTCCCAGGCGCAAATATTGTGCGCGGCCAGAAAACGGCACACATCGTCGGGGCGCCTGCCGGCCAGCGTCACGGCCAGCGTTGGGGCACGCACGGTTTTGTCCATCGAAATGCCATGAATACTGACGCCCAGTATGTCGAGCAAACCATCGTACAATTGTTGTACCAACTGGCGCTCGTACCGGCTGATGCGCAACATGGCCTGCATGAGTTGCTCGCGGAGGGTGTCTCCTTCGCCCAGATTGGCTATAAACTGCACGGCAGCGCGCACCCCGGCTATGGCCGCGTGATTGAGCGTACCAGTTTCGATGCTGTAAGGCGCGTGCTGCCAAGCTGTGCGCAGCCGGTCGGTCGGCAGCCGGTCGAGTAGCCCTGGGCGGGTGTAGAGTACCCCTACATGCGGTCCATAAAACTTGTACGCCGAGCACAGCAGAAAATCGCAGCCAATGGCTTGTACATCGAGCGGGAGGTGTGGCGTGTAGTGCACCGCGTCGAGCAGCAGCCACGCGCCTACCCGATGCGTAAGCTGTCGGGCCAGATGCACATCGTTGACCGTGCCGAGAATGTTGGACGCATAGCCCATACACAACAAGCGTGTGCGCTCATTGATTTTTTGTTCGAGGTCTTCATAGTCTAAGATACCTTCGGGCAGGAGGCGCACCTCTCGCACGATGATGCCCTGCTCACGTAGGCTGAGCCAGGGCGCCCGGTTGGCTTCGTGGTCGAGCTGAGTGATAAGCACTTCGTCGCCGGGCCGGAGCAATCGGCTGATGGCGCGGCTAAGTGAAAAGGTCAGGCTGGTCATGTTTTGTCCAAACGAAATGGTGTGCCCGCCCGCTGCATTCAGCAGAGCAGCCAAGTGTACGCGGGTATCTTCGAGCAAGGCGTCGGTTTCGTGGGTCGTAACAAACTGCCCGTGCGAATTGGCGTTGGAAGTGCGATAATACTGGCTGATAGCCTCTATGACCGACTCCGGTACCTGAGTGCCGGCGGGCCCGTCCAAAAAAACGAGCGGTTTGCCATGATGCAGGCGTTGCAAGGCAGGAAATTGGCGGCGAATATCTTCGTTCATGCTTCAGTGAATAATGGTTTAGCGGATTGAGTAGCGCATTTATAATCGTTTTGCAAGGCAGCTTACATTTTTTATCGAAACTGCAAAAAGCGAGCCAATTGGAAATGGTTCTTCGGGGTCAGGGCTGCTGTTTCCGAAACATTGCGAAAGCAATAGGCATAACAAAAAACAAACATATTCAAAAACACACTATTTATAAACGCGGCAACACAAAACGATATATAAGTTAAAGCCTTTATGTTAATTGAAAAAACAGGGCTTTCCGCAATTTTTTCCAGCATTAATTTCACAAAACGAGTGGCTAACATACAATTTTTTACTACCTTTACCAAACGAAAGAAACACTATGGCTTTTTTACAAAATCCCTTCTAATCACGCAAAGCCATCGGTTCTAACTCTACCCTGCGATTTGCTGACTGGTTTCAGTGAAAACGTTTCCTTGTTTTTATAAATTTGAGGCATTGGCAAAAAAATGAGCTATCTTGAGCGCTTCAGTGGCGTTTCAATGGGAATTAGTTTGCTTTTTTGCGTTACCAAAAAGACAAAACCAAGTCATAATTAATACATAATCCGAACTAAAGAATTTTGCTATGAGCAAAGCTGTTACACTTCTACAATCTCTGTTATTTTTGTTGCTTTCGGGCACGCTGGCTCAGGCCCAGATTTGGCCCGGCGATATGAACAACAATGGCGTAGTCAACTGCGTGGATCTATTGTACTGGAGCGTAGCCAACGGGCGCACCGGTAGCCCGCGCGCCAATCCCGGTACTCAGTGGCAAGCACATCCGATGCCCGGTGACTGGAGCGGCTCGTTTTCTGGCAATCCGCGCGTGAATCACGCCTATGCCGATGCTAATGGCGACGGACGGGTGGATCGTACCGACGTTACGGCTGGCATTGAGCAGAATTTTTTCAAAACGCACGGCACCATCAAGCCCGATATTGCTAGTAATATCGTACCACTTGGGCTGCTCGGATTGCGCCTGCGCTCAATGACCCCACAGGCAAACAGCGGCGATAACATGACCGTGGAAGTAGCACTCACCGGGCAGTACGATCGCAATAACCACGATTTGAAAGGTATCGCTTTCGTTATCGAATACGACCCTCGCTACGTGGATCCCAACAGTTTTTCTTTTCAGAAAGACGCCCGCATGGATCCGGCTGGCAACAGTTCCTACATCTTGGCGAGGAACAATCCACAAAAAGGCGAAATAGAAATCGCTTTGGTGCGTACCAATAATTTCAACTTTCTACAGGTGAGCACCGGCCGTATCGGGCAGTTCTCCTTTCGGGCAGCCAATATGCCTGGCGAAAACAACCAGAACTTCCGCATCAAAAATATTGCTTGCATCAACAGCAACCTCAATACCTTGCCCATTGAGGCGCGCAGCGAAGCCCAGGTACTGGTGGTAGGCGGCGATACCGACCCCTGCCCGACCGTAGTGGCCCCTGTGTGCGGTAGCGATGGCAAAGTGTATCTCAACAGTTGCTATGCCATAGCCGCGGGCGTGACGAGCTTTACCGCCGGTGTTTGCAATCCGGAATGCGTGGACCCCAATCGCATCAATCCTAATGCTGTTTGCCCAGCCGTGTACGACCCCGTTTGCGGTTGTAATGGCGTCACTTACGGAAATAGCTGCGAAGCCGAAGCCGCGGGCGTCAGAACGTATCGTTCGGGCCCATGTGGCAGCAATTTTGATGCCTGCTACAATCCCGAATTGATTGTCTCCTCGGCAGCTACCTCGGTAAATTCGACGACCGGAGTCATCACTTTTGGCTGCCCGCGCATCATTGATCCGGTTTGTGGTTGCAATGGCGTTACTTACGAAAACGAATGCGTGGCGCAGTCCAACGGCGTCAAATTTTATACTAAAGGCATTTGCAATGACGGCTGTGTGAATCCCGACCAGATGCGCCCGGATGCCCCCTGTACGCTAGAGTATGCTCCTGTGTGTGGTTGTAATGGTGTGACTTATCCTAATGCTTGTATGGCGACCAATGCCGGTGTAACGCGTTTTACTCCAGGCGTTTGTGGTAGCACTTCCGCTTGGTGTAGCAAAGCGGTGCCCTTAGGCTGTGGCGATTTCATACCCGGCGAAACGACCGATGGTGCGGGCAATAATATCAATAGCTACCCTTGTAGCAGCAAGAATTACGGCGGCCCGGAGCGGGTTTATGTCATCAATAAAAATACCGTTGGAGATTTGCAAATTGGCATGGAAATACTCACGCCGGGGCTTGACCTCGACCTTTTCCTGCTGGCACCCACTTGCGGGCAAATCACTTGCATCGCTTCCAGTCGTACCAATAATACTCAGACCAACAAGGAGGGCATCGTAGTGCCGGATGCACCGCTTGGTACTTACTACCTGGTAGTGGATGGGCCTTCGGCTGGTCGTTACAATATTGAACTCAACTGCGGCTACCTCGATTGCAGCGACGCCGTGTCGCTCACCTGCGGGCAAGCTTACAATGGCACCAATCTGAATGGCCGCGACAATGTCTCGCTTTATGGTTGCAGTGGTAATGTACTTAACGTGGATAACAACGGCCCCGAAGTAGTGCATACTTTCACCGTAACGCAAGCTGGCAATGTGACTATCAGCTTGACGAATCTTTCTGCCAACCTCGAATTGTTTCTACTCAGCTCCTGCCATCGGGGTTCCTGCATCGCTTTCAGTCAAAATGGCGGCACCGCCAATGAACAAATTACGGCGTATTTGAATCCCGGCACTTACTACGTAGTAGTGGACGGCCGGAACGGCGCAGTATCCAATTATCGTTTGCGAGTTGATTGTATAGCGTCCTGCGATATGGCAGTCAGCCTTAGCGGTGGCAACGCGAGCTGCGGACAAAATAACGGCAGCATTGGCATCAATATCAGTGGGGGTTCTCCGCACTTTTTTGTATCGTGGAGCGGAGCCGTTTCCGGCAATTTTACTACCAACAGCCGCAATATTTCCATCAATGGGCTACCGGCCGGCACTTATACCGTTACGGTTATTGATTGCAATGGCTGTAGGGTCGTTCGACAAATTACAATTAACACCTTCGGCAATATCACGGCGGAAACCGTCGTCACGGATGCAGGCTGCGGCCCCACCGGCCGGATTAGGGTAACCGTCAATAACGGCACGCCACCTTACAAAATATACGTCAGTGGCGCTCACGAGGGCGTATTCTCTTCCAACAGCTCGATTTTTACACTGAGCGAATTAGTAGCGGGCACGTATCGCTTGCATATTGTAGATAAAAATGGTTGCTCGGTATCCAGAACGGTCACTGTGGGGCAAGGCAGCAGCAATTTCTACTTCAATGCGACGCCCAATGCGGCGGCTTGCGAAAGCCCAGGGTCTATTTCTATCCGGACTTTCAACGGTACGGCGCCTTACAAAATAAAAGTAGTGGGCCCCAAGAGCGGCAATGCTACTGCCAATGGCACGAATTTCAATATCGTCAATCTTCCGGCGGGTACTTATACCATCACTATCGAGGATGCCAACTGGTGCACCTACACGCGCACGGTGGTCGTCACATCCAATGAATTGCACTACACCTTGAGCACATCGGAGGGCGTCTGTGCAGATGCAGGTAAAATCACGGTACAGATTTCCAGCGGAAAGCCTTCCTTTACCATTATGTGGAACGGGCCGGTCAGCGGGCAAATCACGACCAACAGCACGAATTATACCATCAGCGATCTTCCGGCGGGCAATTATCGGATTACTGTAAAAGATGCCAACTGGTGCGAAGTGAGCAAGGTCACGCATATTTCCAGCGGTGGCGGTATTGATGTGGACTTGTTCCCGGAAAAGAGCGTTTGTGATGCCAATGCTTCCATCGGAGTGGACGTGATTGGCGGTACCAAACCTTACCATGTCTATTGGTCAGGCACTTCAGAAGGCTCGGCTTATTTGAATACCAATTGGTATGACATTCCGAACCTGCGGCCAGGCAATTATACTGTAAAAGTAGTGGATGCCAACGGCTGCGAGGTAGTAAAAACGACCAAAGTGCTCGTCGGCGAAAACGACTTGGCGTTCACGGCGGCTGTAGCCGAAGGTGACTGCGGTAGCACCAATTCTATTTTGGTGGAAATTTCCGGTGGCAAAGCTGCCTTCACTGTGATGTGGAACGGCCCGGTCAGCGGTCAGGCAGTAGTCAACAGCCGTAATTATACTATACAAAACCTCCCGCCGGGTGTTTATAACCTGTCGGTGAAAGATAAAAACTGGTGCCTCGCCTTTAAAACAGTGATTATCAATGCTGCTACGCCCAATCTTTTCACGGCTACGCCCATTGATGGCATCTGCGAGATGCCGGGCGCCATCAAGCTCAATTTTACTGGAGGCATGGCGCCTTACAAGGTGACTTGGAGCGGCCCACAAGGCGGTACTGCTACGACCAATAGCAACACCTATACTATTCAAAACTTGACGGCAGGCAGCTACACGATAGTGGTAGAAGACAATCGGGGTTGCAAACAAACGCGCACCGTACAGGTCAATGTTTCGGAAGGCGGAATTACGCTCAATGCGTCGCTCATCGTCAATGAATGCGGGCAGTACAATACCATTTGGTTAGATATTTTCGGGGGTACGCCTCCTTACATGATTACCTGGGAAGGGCCACAGAGCGGCTCAGCTACTTCCTCTACTCAGGGGTACGAAATCTTCGACCTGCCTCCGGGCAAATACACCATTACCGTCAAGGACGAAAACTGGTGCGTGGTTTCTACCATGATTCACATTTACGAAACGCCGGTACATCTTTTCGAGGCGCTGCCCAAAGGCGGTATTTGCGAAGCTCTCGGCTCAATTCAACTCAATTTCACGGGCGGCACGGCACCGTACAAAGTCACTTGGAGTGGCCCTGCTAACGGCATGGCCAACGTAGCAGGTAGTGCTTATGAAATTGCCAATCTGCCGGCGGGTTCTTACACCATCACCGTGGTGGACAAAAATGACTGCACCGAGCAAAAAATCGTGCAAGTGCCCGTAGGTACCAACAACCTTGGCCTGAGCCTTTCGCAAGTAGGCGGCGTGTGTGGCCCCGATGGCAAAATAAAAGTGACCATTTCGGGAGGTACGGCGGCTTATACTGTTAGTTGGAGCGGTCCGCAAAACGGCTCGGTAATGACCAATAGCAATATGTATGAAATCGGTGGGCTGCCCGCGGGCAATTACACCATTCAGGTGAAAGACGCTAATGGCTGTATTATCTCAAAATCTATTTCGATACAATTTACGCCTGGCGACATTTTCACAGCCACGCCAATGAACGGCATCTGCGAAATGCCTGGCTCAATCAAATTGACCTTCACCGGTGGTGCGCCGGTGTATCAGATTTCCTGGACGGGGCCTGCGCCCGGCTCGGCTTCTACAGCCATGAATATGTTCACAATTGACAACCTGCCGCACGGCACCTACGAAGTGAAAGTGACCGATGCCAATGGTTGTATGCAAACGCGTACCGTAGAAATAGAAGTGGACGAAGGTGGTATCGAAGTGAATACTGCGCTCATTGTCAATGAATGTGGGCAATTCAATACCATCTGGATAGATATTTTTGATGGTTTGCCGCCGTATGTCATCATCTGGGAGGGACCAGAATCGGGTACCGATACCATTGAAATAGATGCGTACGAGATTTTCGACTTGCCTCCGGGCAAATACACCATTACCGTCAAGGATGAAAACTGGTGCGTGGAATCTACCATGGTGACCATTTTTGATACGCCAGTCAATATTTTTATGGCTACGCCCAATGACGGCACTTGCGACGAGGCAGGCTCGATTGATTTGCTCTTCAGCGGTACGCCTGATTATCAGGTGCGCTGGTCGGGCCCAGTAACAGATTCAGCCGTGGTCATGAGCAATCTGTTTACGATTGAAGATTTGCCGGCAGGCGATTATAGCATCAGCGTAACGGACGCCAATGGCTGCCTCGATGTGAAAAACGTAAGCCTGAGCGGCGGCGGCGCGGGCAGTCTGGCAGCTACCATTACCGCTGAAAATGCCACCAGCACCACGCAGGGTAGCCTTATCATTGATATTACCGCAGGTATGGCACCTTTTGTAGTAACGGTCATCACCGAAAACGATACTTCAACAATCAACGTAGAAACCATCAGTGAGTTCAGTATTACCAATTTGCCGACAGGCACTTATGATGTAACAGTCACCGATGCCAATGGCTGCTCGGTCAATCAGGAAGTGACAATAGCCATGACCGAAGACCTGGTGACTATCACAGCCATTCAAACGGGCAATACTTGCGGCGCTACTGGTGCTATTGTAATCACCATTACCGGTGGCTCGCCTGACTATCTACTGTCGTGGTCGGGCGGTGGTATAACTGGCTCGGCGACCATTGGCGGCAGCAGCATTACCATTCAAAACCTGCCTCCAGGCAATTATACCGTAGGAGTGGTAAGCCAAAACGGCGGCTCCGATGCCACTACAGTGGATGTATTTGCAGCCGAAAGCACGCTGGGCGTGTCGGCTTCTGTGACCAATGGCACTTGTGGTCAAAATGGCGAGATGTTGGTGACGGTGAGTGGCGGCACTGGGCCCTTTGAAATATCGTGGACTGGCCCGCGCAATGGTGCGACCACGGTTGGGGGCAATACCTACCGTATTCAGGATTTGCCGAGCGGCACCTATACCATCCGGGTGGAAGAATCGGGTGGCTGTAGCCAAACGCGCATGATGAGCGTGACAAACACCAACCAGCAGCCAGTAGCCAATTTTACCTATTCCATCAACGGGACATCCGTGACGTTTATCAATCAGTCTTCGCCGGGTAGCTACCAATGGGATTTCGGGAATAACGCTACTGCCAATACGTCTAATCCGACGCATAATTTTGGCAATAATAGCGACTATGAAGTGTGTCTTACCGTGACCAATAGCTGCGGCTCGGTAGAAATTTGCAAAACGGTGACCATCGGCGTCCCGACTAATACTGCGCTCATTGATGTGAAAGACCAGAGCGGTGGCAGCGGCTCCACGATTTATGTGCCTGTCACCATTGAAAATTGTATTACGAACTCATTGGTATCTTTCGCAGGCTCGCTGGCGCTGGCCAATCCGGCGGTAGCCACGATTACCGGTGTGCTTCCGGGTTCGATGTCGCCACAATTCAATGCGAATAATAACACCTTCAGCTATTTCAATAATAGCGGCATTGGTATTCCTTGTGGTGCAGGGCAAATCCTGTTCTACGTGGCTGTGCAAGTGACTGGCAGCCCAGGCGCTTCTACGGTGCTGAACATTGTCGGCACGCCACTCACCGTAGAATTGGGCGGTATTGTCAACGGCATTCCTGCAACGGTGCCGCATACTATTTCGTCGGGTATCATCAGTGTGGCCAGCATGGCCAATGTGGTGGGAGACGTCAGGACTTACTGGGGTGTAGGGCTGCCCAATGTGGAGGTCACCATTACTAACGAGGCGATGCAAGAAATGCGCAAAACCAATGAAAATGGGCGCTATGAGCTGCAAAATATTCCACTTGGTGCCATGTACACTATTCAGCCAAAATTGGACGGCGATCCTGAAAATGGCCTTTCAACCTATGCGCTCTTCGCTGGGCAGCGTTTCATTCTCGGCATGGAGCCAGAAGAAATTGTATCGCCTTATCAGATTATCGCTGCCGATGCTAACTGCGACGGACGCTTCACCACGCTCGATCTTTTCCTCATCCAGCGTCTCATCATTGGCGCCAGCAATAACTTCAGCGATTGCCCGGCTTGGGTATTCGTGAAAGCAGGCGACTACATGCCGGTTGAATTTACAACGACCAATGTCTTCCCGTATCATAATTGCGATACGCTCATGCTGATGCACGATACGGTTTCCAATTTCATTGGCGTGAAAGTCGGCGACATTCTCGGCCATGCCAATCCAACAGCGCTGCACGGTGGGCTGGCTTCGCCGCGTAGCAACCAATACCTAAGCCTGATGGCTGTCAGTGAGCCATTGCATACTGATCATATTCTTGAAGTACCTGTTACAAGCGCCAACTTCCAGCAGATAGCCAGCTATCAGATGAGCCTGAATTTTGATGTACAGCATTTAGAATATTTAGAATTATTGCCTTCCGGCAATCCGATGCTGGCGCAAATTGCCGTTGGAAACGCCCGTGCACACGAAGGGCTACTGCGGCTGAGCTGGTTTGATTTGCAAGGAAAAGGTCTGACGGCCAAACCCGATGAAGTGCTGTTCACCCTGCGTTTCCGGGTGCGCGCCGACATCAGCGACCTGGCGGAAATACTCGGTATCAGCGCCCGCTACCTGCGTGCCGAAGCCTATAATGCCGACGCCGAGCCGATGCAAATTTCGTTGGATGTGCACGGAAGTGCCATATTGCCGATGGCTGCGGCCGAGCCAGTAGTACGCTATCAACTTTACCAGAATGTGCCCAACCCCTTTGCCCAGCAAACTTACATCGGCTTTGATTTGCCAGCGGATATGCAGGCTGACTTAGTTATTTTCGACCAGTTGGGTAAAATGGTACGCCAGTACAGCGGCAACTATTCGCAGGGCTACAATCGGGTAGAAATAGCGAAGGAAAACCTCGGTAAGGGCATGTATTATTACACCCTACGCACCGCTGATTTTACAGCTACGAAGAGCATGATTGTCTTGGATTGATTTTTGTGATTTTGAATTGATAATATCCCTAAACTGATTAACAACGAGTGCGGCTTTGTGTGGCGTAAAACTGCACAAAGCCGCCTCTTCTTGTGCTCTCGGACGACAAATTTTACGGGCGGCAATTCAATAAGACTGGATTCTCGCCGTTTTGGGAGTATCAAGTATTTTTACAAGCTTATGAAACAACTGAAGTTCGTCGTCGGATGCTGCTTGTTGCTGTCAATGACGCCACTATGCGCACAGGAAACCATCACATTACACCTGCCGGATACGGTAGTCAATAGCGGTGATACCCTGCTGCTGGATATTCGGGCCCGCTCCTTTTCGCAGATTGTCAGCGTACAATTTTCGCTCGCCTGGAATCCGGATGTTATCCGGTTTGTATCCACGGAACCCGAAGGATTGCCTTTCATCGCGGTAGGTACCAATAATGCAGCCATGGGCAGCTTGCGCGTCTCCTGGTTTGATATTCAAGGTAGCGGACAAACCCGGCCCGACAATAGCACCATCCTGCGGCTCAAGTTTTTTGCTAATGGCAATCCGGGCGATATCACCGATGTGCGCATCACTGATATGCCGCTGGCCATTCAGATTTTCCGGGCTACCGGCGTGTCCAATAATTTTGAAAAAGTGGATGTGACCCTACAAAACGGGCGCGTAGCGATAGCAGGCGCTTTAGCTACACTTTTCGAGGTGAACGATGTGCAATGCACCGGCGAACAAAATGGCGCTATTCGGGCTACTATCGTTGGGCTGCCAGATGACGCTACGCTGCGCTGGTCGGGGCCCAACAATTTTCAGTCACAGCAAGCCAATATAGCTGGGCTGGCAGCCGGTAATTATACTTTTGAAATCCGTGATGCCGCTGGAGGTTTGCTCTTCGATTCTACTTTGACCGTGGCCCAAGCGCCAGTTGTATTGCAAATAGACTCCATTGCTGTAACAGCGGCCGACTGCGCCACGCCCACAGGTGCGGCCCGGGCCGTGGTGAGTGGCGGTGCGCTGCCCTATCGTTTCCGGTTAAATGGTGCCGATTTCGTGGAGAATAATGAGTTCACGGACCTGGCGCAGGGCACTTATACCCTTACCGTACAAGACACCAACGGCTGCGAGCGCTCGGCTGATTTCACTATCTTGGCAGCGGATGCGCCCGTATTAAATCTGCCGGACACAGTTGTGCTTTGCGAAGGTGAAAATGTATTGCTCGATGCAGGCGATTTTACTACCTACTTATGGTCAACTGGCGCTACCTCCCGTACCATTACCGTGGCGCAACCTGGCGCATACAGTATAACAGTGAGTGAAGGCACCGAATGTACCGCTTCGGGTACCATCCGAGTGGTGTCGGGCGAAGACATTGAGGCCGGTATTCGTGCGGCGGCAGCCAGCGTTTGTCCGGGCGAGTCTTTGCAATTGACCGCCTTTGGCGGCGATATGTTTCAATGGCGCGACACCTCAGGTACGCTCAGTGCGCTCAATATTGCCAATCCTTTAGCCAGCCCTCGTAGCTTGACTACTTACACGGTGACCATTTCTAATGGTTGCACTTCGGCGGAGGCAAGTATTGATATTGGAGTTTTTGAAATCACATCAAGCGCCGGACAGGATACCTGCGTGGGGCCGGGCGTAGAATTGCAGCTCAACGCCAGCGGTGGCGTGGAGTATTTCTGGTTTTTGTCGGCATACCCGGTGAGCAACAACCGAATTCCCAACCCGACTACTAGACCAGAAGACAGCACCGCTTATTTTGTAATGATTACCGATGCCAATGGATGTACTAATTTAGACACGGTATTTGTAGCTGTAGCCAGCAATCCGCTCGATATTCCGGCAATCAATATTATTACGCCCAATGGCGATGGCGCCAACGATACGCTCTTTTTTGGTGATATTTCCAAATATGGTGCCAATGAATTGAAAATTTATAATCGCTGGGGCGATTTGATTTACCAAAAACTTAACTACCAAAACGATTCCGAGCGCTTCGATGGCACTTACAAAGGCAAACCCTTGCCAGCGGGCAATTATTTCTACGTGTTGGCTTTTCGCAATGGCGAAATCAAGCAAACGCTCACTATACTGCGCGAATGACCACGATTTTATCAATCGTATTGCTGCAATTCTAAGTCTTCAATCAGCCGGATAAGCTTTTCGCCATAACCGGGGTCGGTGGCGTAGCCTGCTTTTTTGAGGCCGATGGCCCAGTCGCGGTAGTTTTTTCGACTTAGCTTGAACAAGTGCCGATAGCGATCCGCACGGAGTAGATGGCTGTGCGCCCGATAGCTCTCCCAGTCGCTTTTGTAAATACGAAAAAAATCTTTGTGCGAATCGTCCGTAAAATTGCTGCAATGCCCTTTGCGGCAGGTGCGCGAAAAACATTTGATGCCAAAGTGGTTTCTGTTTTTCAGTGCCAATTGGCTTTCGCCAGCGTCGCTTTCCAATAGCCCCTGTGCCAGTATGATACTGGCCGGTACGCCAAATTTTTCCATTTCGGACTGAGCGGTGGGGGCGAAACGCTGCACGTAAGCTAATTGTTTTTGGCGTTTGGCGGCACGCAGGGCGGCGGGGTCGTTGGTATAAGTAGTATTTGCGTAGGTATTGCCAATGGCGGGATCACTGACCGGCCGGGCACTGACGGGCGCGGATACCGTTGGCAGAATGACCTCAGCAGCGGGCAGCACGGCGTCCTCCGGTGGCCAGGCGCTGGCGATTGTGGTATCCGACCAGGCTACCATAGGCACTATGCCCGACAATTGCAAATCAATCTGCACATCTTTTTGCCAAAGCAGCCCACTAAGCACAGCGATGAACAGTGTTTTGGGCCAATGCTGATTTATTTGCCGACCAATGGAGCGCCTTACAACCTTTACGCCAGTTTTGCACTCTTTCCAAATTGGATAAAATACAGAAGCCATAGGGTACGAAATTTGCAACAAAATAAAACAATTTGTTTTTATTCACAAATAAAAAACATTTTGGTTGAAAATTATTTTCCAATCCATGCTTACAAGCGGGTAAACGCCGGAAACTTTGCCAAAAAAATTAGTGCAGTTCAAAGGCTTTCCGCTACCTTTGCGAAAAATTTGAAAAAACAGAATCATGAGAAAATTATTGGTATTGCTACTATTGAGTGGACTGACCTGGCAAATGTCTGCTCAGAAATACGGGCATCTCAATTTTGGCAATCTGATGGCACTGATGCCGGAGACCAAAGCCGCTGATGAGGCCCTAAAAAAACTACAAGAAGAACTGTTGGAAAAAGGCGAAACGATGGCCAAAGCTTTCCAGGAAAAATACCTCGCCGCGGTGAAGGAGGTACAATCCGGCACGCTATCGCCACGGCAGCAGCAAGAATTGCAGCAAAACTTAGAAAAGGAACAACAAGCATTAGCCGACTACGAGCAGGAGATGCAGGAAAAAATAGAAAGAAAACGCGAGGAACTGCTGACGCCCATCGTAGAGAAAGCCGAACAGGAAATAGCGGCGTTTGCCAAAGAAAATGGCTACATACTCGTTTTTGATACCAGTGTGTTCAATGCCATTCTTTTTGCACAGGATACCGACGATGTGCTACCTGCTTTGCGCAAAAAGCTGAATCTGCCCGATCCGCCCGTAGCGGAAAAGAAAGAATAAAGGATTTTATTCAAAATAGAAGTGCCCTGTATCGAGAAAATGCGCCAACTAATCGGGCTGGACGCACTTGGCATCGGGCATTTTGTTATTTTAAAAGTGAGCGGGCGGGCTGATAATCAGGCTATTGTAAGAAAATGAATACGTCTTTTTTCCTTAAAAACGGCATCCTCTTTACAAGCTGCATGACCATGCCCATTAGTTATTTTATTGCATTCGCTGCTGCATTCGAATAAAATCTTGGAGCATACCAGCCTCCACCACGCCCATCAGCCGTCCGTCCGGATGATATACAGGGCACATGGCCCGATTGCTATTTTGAATGTGCGCCAGAGCATCGCGGAGCGAATCGGTGGGCAGCAGTGCCTCGTAGCCAAGGAACATGAAATCGGAAACCGGGTGATTGAAAGCTTGTTGTTTCACGGCCCGCATGATGCCCTCCTCGGTGAGTACACCACGTAGGTTTTGCCATTCGTCAAAAATCAGGAAATTCTTTTCCCAGCCATGGGTCACGGCTTCGGCCACATTTTCCATGGTATCAGTGAGGTAGAATTTTGTAAAATGCGGTCGCACCACTTCGGCTACGGTATGCTGGCTGAGCGTTTTGTCCATTCGCACCATACGATATTCGCCGGCAGCCATGAAAAAGATAAATACCCCAATCAGCGCTGTAATGGGGCTACCCTGCCAAATGCCATAAGCAAAAAGCAGCACCGCCAGAAACTGCCCAACGTAGGTAGCAATGCGCGTAGCCTGCATCCGCCCCAGCGGAATAGACAACAGTGCGCGCAGCACCCGCCCGCCATCCATCGGAAAGGCCGGCAGCATATTGAAAACCGCGAGGGTGCCATTGAGGGCAATCAGACCGAAGAAAAAATAATCGAGCTGGGTCAGGTTGTGCAGAAAAATATTGTCGGAAAGATTAAAAAACGACCGAATGATATTGGGTACGCTCTCCTCGGTTTTGCTAGAAATGAATAGCAAATAAGGCGATAAGATAGCCATGATACCCACATTGACTAAGGGGCCAGCTACCGCTACGTAAAACTCCTGCATGGGCTGCTCGGGTAGTTTATCCAATCGGGCCACCCCGCCAATGGGCGAAAGGATGATGTCGCGGGTGCTCACTCCATAGCGGCGGGCGGTGAGGGCATGACCGAACTCGTGCAGCACTACACACACAAACAATGCACCGATGAACAACAAAAACCAGCCAATGGAAGCCCAAGCCCAGTTTTCGCGGAAACCGAGATAGAATGCCCATAAAAAAATCAACCCGAAAGACCAGTGAATGCGAACCGGAATACCGGAAAATTTAGCTATCTGAAAAGCGCCGCGCATGCAAATTGTTTTCGCCGAAGTAAATAATAGAAATATGACCTTAGAAACGCCAATTGGGCAGTCAAAGTTGTACAATTTTGCTTTTATGGTGGCTTGTCAGCAGGTGTTATGCGCCCGATGACTGTTTTTGTCGGTTGCTTATCAATTTTTTGGCTGACCGGATTTTTTTCCGTTTTTTTGCCGTACATTTGCTATTATTGGTCATTTTAAATTTATATAATTGATTATCAATGTTTTATATTTAAGGGCTATTTGTTAAAAATGTGTTTGGCCCCATTCTAAAAGGGGCGACAAGAGAATGGATACATTGGGCAGGGTTTAAAAAGGATGAATAGTGGGATGGGGTTTAAAAGGAGTATGGGGAATAGGCGAATAGATTTAGATGGGTTGAAGCGTTGAAAAGTTGATGAGGTGAATAGGGGAATAGGAATATAGTGTACGTTATTTCGTCCTGAAATCTGGCATCTAACATCTATCGTCTAACATCTAAAGTCTATTATCTATTTACAAGCTAAAAATATTCTTTTATCAAAAATCAGCATACGATCATGCTCAAAATCGGGGTACTCGGCGCCGGGCATTTAGGCAAAATTCATTTGAAATGTATCCAATTGGCGGATACGTTTTATGACTTAGTCGGGTTCTATGATCCGGATGATCGGGCGGCCCAGCAAGCTGTGGATACTTTTGGCATTCAGCGTTTTGAGACGATGGAAGCGCTCTTCGCGGCTGTGGATGTAGTGGATATTGTAACGCCTACGAGTACGCATTTTGCGGTAGCATCGAGAGCCATTCGGGCAGGTAAGCATATTTTTATTGAAAAACCTTTGACCCGTACGATTGAAGAGGCCGAGGAGTTGGTGAAAATCAGTAAGGAGCACGGAGTAAAGGTGCAAGTAGGGCACGTTGAACGATTCAATCCGGCGTTGCTGGCACTCGAAGATATGCCGCTCGACCCCATGTTTATAGAAGCGCATCGCCTAGCGGTGTTCAATCCACGCGGCACCGACGTATCGGTCGTGCTAGATTTGATGATTCACGATTTGGACATTTTACTCAGTATGGTAAAGGCCGAGGTTCGTTTTGTCAGTGCCAGCGGCGTGGCGGTGGTGAGCACTACACCCGATATTGCCAATGCTCGCATTGAGTTTACTAATGGTTGCGTAGCCAATTTGACTGCCAGCCGGATTTCGCTCAAGCAAATGCGCAAGGTACGCCTCTTCCAACGCGACGCTTACATCAGCCTCGATTTTCTGGAAAAAGAAGCCCAAATTGTACGTTTGTACGACAAAGATGCCCCCAACCTGCCCGCAGATGCCAATCTGATGGAAATGGATACCAACCGGGGGAGTAAACTCCTGCACGCCTACGCACCACCCATCGAGCCGGTAAATGCTATCAAAATGGAGCTGGAGTCTTTTGCGCAAAGCATCATCAATAACCAAACGCCTCGCGTGCCAATAGAAGACGGCTACAAAGCCCTGCTGCTGGCGCACGACATTATCCGAGAAATCGAAAAACGCGCTTCGGTGCTGCATTGAGTGCCGTGCCCATTGCGCATTGAGCCATACCTGTTTTGCACGACAGGATTGAGAACCAATTGCTGACAACCTATGAGAACTATCTACCCAACACTCCTGTACGGCTTGCTGACGCTACTTGCCGCTTGCGACCTGATCAATCCGGAAGAGAATGTCCCCGGCTACTTGTACGTGACGCCTTTTACCTTGAATACCAATCCAGCTACAGAAGGCTCCAACACGCACAAAATAACGGAGGTCTGGCTGACGGTCAATGGCGAATTTCTCGGCGCTTATGCCCTTCCGGCGCTCATACCCGTGCTGGGGCAGGGCGAGCAGATCATCACCTTAGACGCAGGCATCCGGGATAATGGCGTGGCCGCTACTCCAGAAATTTATCCCTTTTACGAATCATTTGTGCGCACGCTCACCCTTCGCCCCAACGAAGTAGATACCCTTCGCCCTGTGGTGCGCTACCGCAATGCAACGCGGTTTGCTTTCATTGAGCCATTCGAAAACATCAATCATATCTTCCGGGAGGTGCGTGCCGGTACGGATTTCAATCGCATCCAACTGACTACCGAAGGCGCTTTAGAGGGCAGCTCAGCGCTTATTCAACTCAACCGCGACAATCCGGCCGTGGAAATAGCTACGGTGCGCGGTTTCCGCGATTTGATTACCCGGGGCTTCTTG
Source organism: uncultured Saprospiraceae bacterium (assembly GCA_937872385.1). Lineage (GTDB taxonomy): Bacteria > Bacteroidota > Bacteroidia > Chitinophagales > Saprospiraceae > JADJNW01. Next base: position 105,104 of record CALMSO010000046.1, on the reverse strand, counting down.
GTGTATCTTGAAGTAGATTACAAATCCGACGCCATTGTACTTTTTGGTGTGCAAGGTTTTAAAAATGGCGTGCCGGCCGCACCCGTATTTGATCCGGGTTTTTTGCCATCGGCCACATGGAACAAAATCTATTTCAACCTGAGCGCGCTGGTAGTAGCAGGCGATTTTGATGAGCATCGTATTGTATTACAAACGGTATTGCCCAACGAAAACGGCGTGTTTACGCAAAATAATGCCAATGTATGGTTGGACAACGTCAAATTGGTTCACTTTTGAAAGCCGTAGCCGCTAATCGAGTACCTGCGTTACCGGAGCAGCACATGATGCGCCGCCGCCAGTGGCATACTTTTTTGTACAAAATGGCGGATTTTGTCACTGCCATGCTGGCTTGGGCTGGTTTTTTTCTGCATCGAAAACGCCTTGAAGGGGGCACATTGGATATATACATTCTGCAAGACCTGAATTTTTGGTACGGCACGCTGCTCATACCTATTGGCTGGCTGCTGTTCTACGCTATTTTCGATCATTACCGCGATATATACCGGCTGTCGCGTTTGGCTACGCTGGGGCGCACCCTGCTACTGAGTTTTTTTGGCGTTTTGTTTTTGTTCTTTACGCTCATTCTCGATGATTTCATCACCAATTACACCACCTACTATCGCTCATTTAGCACCCTTTTTTTCTTGCATTTTGCCCTGACGGCCACGGTACGCATGATCATCCTTACGCGCGCCAGCCGCCGCCTCAAGTCGGGTGCCATTACTTACAATACCTTAATAATTGGTGGCAACCAGAACGCCGTAGAACTCTACCGCGAGCTGAGCGGCCGTGCCAAAGGGCTGGGGCACCGATTCATCGGTTTTATAGATACCAATGGACAAAGTGTGAATGAATTGCAAACTTTTCTGCCGAAGCTGGGCAGTATTGATACGCTGGCTGAGGTCATCCGCGACCGGCATATTGAGGAAGCCATTATTGCCATCGAAACTGCCGGGCATAGCCGCCTGAAGGAAATTTTGAATGTATTGTTTGATTTCGACAAACAGGTATTGGTGAAAATCATCCCTGATATGTACGACATTCTGCTGGGTGTAGTGAAAATGAATCACATTTATGGTGCTATTCTCATCGAAATCCGTCAGGAACTAATGCCGAGGTGGCAATTTTTAGTCAAACGCCTAATAGACATCGGGGTGTCCTTGCTGCTACTGCTACTGTTGTCGCCGCTTTATTTGTTCATTGCCATTCGCGTTAAGCTTTCTTCTAATGGCCCCATATTTTTTCGGCAAGAGCGCATCGGACGCAACGGCAAGCCCTTTATGATTTACAAATTTCGCTCTATGTACCCCGACGCCGAGAAAAATGGGCCCCAGCTTTCGCACGATGGCGACAATCGCTGCACACCCTGGGGCGCCACCATGCGCAAATGGCGCCTCGACGAGCTGCCCCAGTTCTGGAACGTACTCAAGGGCGATATGAGCATTGTAGGCCCTCGGCCGGAGCGGCAGTATTACATTGACCTCATTGCGCAGCAAGCACCACACTACAAACATTTGCTCAAGGTGCGCCCCGGCATCACTTCTTGGGGGCAGGTGAAATACGGCTACGCTTCCAATGTAGAGCAGATGCTGCAACGCCTCAAATTCGATATTCTGTACATCGAAAATATGTCGCTGGCCCTCGATTTCAAAATTATGTTTTATACCGTATTAGTACTATTGCAAGGCAAGGGGAAGTAGGCACGGCGCACCAGAATGCGAAGCACATCAGTACAACTTTTCCTGCTTATTTCTATAAAAATGCATACCTTTCGCGTCAAATTACATCATTCTTTAATGCCAAAACCGATTCATTGTATGAAAAAATGGTTCCTGCTCTTGGGGTGCTGCCTCAGTGCCTGTCTTACTATTACAGCAAAAAACAGTACATCTACTTTCGATTTTAATGACCAGCCGGTCGAATTTTACATCCTTGCCGATACCGTGCGCAAGGGCGAAACGCTCTGTATGGATTTCAAAACCCGTGGGTTTTCGGACATTGCACGCTTTCGTTTTACCATAGCTTATGGCAGAGGTATCCTGTCTGAGCCTGCATTGGTGCCTGGGGCCCTGCCCGGCGAAGTGCTGCTAAGCGCGGCTACTAATGGCAATATTTATAACATCAACTGGGCTACTGCCGATGACAATGGCCGCACGCTGGAAGATGATGCCACCCTTTTTCAACTGTGCTTTACGGCTTTGCAAACCACCGACGGCCGGCAGGGAGTGTCCATTATTCGTTATCCTTTTCCTAATTCAGTTAGCGCCCACAATGGCGCCGGAGCGGCTGTACCGGTAGTGTACGCAGGTGCCGATTATGCAGTATTGCCCAGCGACGCCATCGCCTTGTCTATCGGCGATACGGTGATTACACCTGGCTCGGCGGCCTGTATGCCCGTGCGCGTGGACAACTTCGACGGAAAACTCATCGCTATGCAATTCAGTATGGCTTGGGATACCGCCATCCTGCGGCTCGATTCTATTATCAATCTGGGAATGCCCAATGCCAATCTTGGCACAGATTTCAACCTCGGTATGATAGCTTCCGGACGCCTGAGCCACCTCTGGTTAGATTCAGGCACTTTTGAAGGGGTGCAATTGGACCCTGGAAGCGTTTTCTTCGAACTTTGTTTTACTACTAAGAGCAATGAAGGTGCCGCCGCTATTCGGTTCACGGAATCACCGACGCCTTTTGAGTTTTTAGACAGCGATTATAGCCGGCTCAACTTCGACGGGCGGGCGGGCAGCATTGCTGTAAGTGAAGATCCCATCGTCTATCCGGGCGATACCAACCGCGACGGCTTGGTCAATCATTTTGACCTACTCAACATTGGCTTGGGCTATGGCACCGGCGGCCCGCAGCGCCCACAAGCTTCCGCAAACTGGACGCCCCAACCCGCAGCCGACTGGCCCGAACAGTCGCCCCTGTCACAAATCAATTTCAAACATATAGATACCGATGGTAATGGCTGGATAGAATGGTCGGATGCGACCATCATCGAAGCAAACTGGAACAGCACCGTGGAAGATGGCCTCACAACTCCTCAAACGCCCACGCCGCGCGAAAATGGCCCACCTTTGTATGTACAAACAGCATTGCTACAACCAGGGCTGCGCGCTGCTTTTGACATCATATTGGGCAATGAGGAACTACCGGCAACGGATTGCTACGGACTTGCCTTTTCCATTACATACGACCCGGAAGCCCTCGGCGTGGATGAAAGCACCGTGGAGGTGCAGTTGGCAAACAACTGGCTCGGCACTATCAACGAAGATTTGCTCGTCATTCAGCGGCATACACCCGCCGCGCGCCGCATAGACGTAGCGCTGGTGCGTGCCGACGGGCAAAACCGCAGCGGGCACGGCACCTTGGGGCAGATAGTCTTAGAAACTTACGCCACAACTACCAGCCCGGAAGTCCGCTTCAAAATAGAAAACGTACGAATGATCAACTTTGCCGAAGAGCCGCAGCCAGTCGCGCCAGCCGAGACCAGCGCAACGATAGAACTCAGCACCAGCGCACCCAACTTGGCATTAGCACAGCAGATTGAAATATTTCCGAACCCCACCAGCGAGCAACTTTTTTTGCGGGCAGGGCAATTGCAAATCTGGCAGATTGAATGCTTTGACACGCACGGACGCTTGGTGCAGCGCTACGCCAACACGCAAACCTTACCGGTGCAAGCATTGGCTCCTGGCCATTACTACCTGCGCATCGCTACAGACGCAGGGGTAGCAGTTAAGCGCTTTGTCGTGCAATAAAATATGATTTCAGTCAGCGGATTGCGTATTGTAATCCGTTGGCTTTTCAAATAAAAAGCTGATTATCAGAATTTTGTGATAGCAATATTTGATGATAAAAACGTATTTTACCACTACGCTCCTGCTCGGTCAGCTAGCTTTGCGGGCAGCGTTTGGTCGTTGTGGTAGTTTTTTCACGGCCGCTGTCTGCTGTGTATTTTTACCAAAGGTAAGCCCCAGCATGATACTCATAAAAACCGGGAAGGCCAAAATGGCAAGCCACCATTGCCCAACGAATCCGGCGATGATAACGATGAGCATCATTAAATAAAAACGCAATACGATAGTGCCAATACTCAGGTTGAATGCTTTCATGGCAATGTGATTTTTGTTTGTGAAAAGTTTACTACAAAATTACCCGTACCTTTTTTGTTAAAAAATGACTTTTGTCAAGCGCAGGAAATGATTCTTGTCAAAGCGAAACCGCGAAAAGCGGAAGCGGCAGGCATTTTTTTTAGCGGCAGGCTATAAAATTAATACCCTATACAAGCTCCCTAAAATCTTTTCAACTGCTCCCGCTGTTATCCGGAAAAATCCAATTGGTAGTGCAAGCATTGGCGAATTCAGCAAAATTGCACTATTTTTGATGCTTGTTTGGAAAACTGTCTGTTTTGCAATCGCATTCCAAGGTTAGAATGACGCTTTTTTAAAGTATAAATAAATGAACCTCAAGATATTATATCATTTCGGTCGTTACGTTATTATGCTCGGTATGGCACTGGGTCGGCCGGAGAGCTGGCGAATGTACTACAAAGAAACCACCCGGCAAATGAACGACATTGGGGTTGGCTCGTTGATTATTGTCATCTTGATTTCGATTTTTATCGGTGCAGTGACAGCCGTGCAGTTTGCCTACCAACTTGATGGCACTTTGGTGCCGCGTTATTATATTGGCTACATCGTGCGCGACAGCACCATCATTGAACTGGCGCCCACAGTAATTTGCCTCGTGCTGGCGGGCAAGGTGGGTTCCAATCTTGCGGCGGAAATTGGCGGAATGCGCCAGAAAGAGCACATTGACGCCATGGAAATCATGGGCGTAAATACCGCAGCTTATCTCATTCGACCGAAAATAGTGGCGGCTATCATTGTCATTCCCATGTTGGTAGCCATTGGCGCTTTTGTCAGTATCATGGGGGGGTACTTAGCCTCGGTGCCGGGCGGTTTGATGAGCGACGCAGAGTACGTGCAGGGGGTGCGTTCGTTTTTTGTACAAAAAAATGTGCGCATGATGTTTGTCAAAGCAATTGTTTTTGCCTTCATCCTCACCAGTGTGTCGGCCTACCAGGGGTATTATGTGAAAGGCGGCAGCATAGAATTGGGGCGTGCCAGTACTAATGCAGTGGTATTCAGTGATATACTTATCCTACTTGCAGATTATACGATTGCAGTGCTACTGACATAAGCATGGAGAGGCAAAGGCTATTGCACTATCGGATGGTTTTGTACTCCGGGACTTGCCGCCATGCCAAAAAAGAAAGCGCTGGCAGATTGCGGTTGGTCAGCGTTTTTTGTTTTGTTATTTTTGTAGGTTCAAAAATAAACGTCATGAAGCGGGATGAAATTCCCAGAGCAGTAAAAGAAAAGCTCAGTCTTCCAACTGGGAGTTAACAAACAGTTTGAGAGGAAAACAACCCATTATTGAAGACGCCATTGAAAAAGGAATATACGCTTAATGACTAACAGAGAACGCAATAGCTTGATACAACTGCACTTGGAGCAGCCAGATACGACCTGCGAAGACGCCGCATATACTATGGTATGTATTATGCCATCACAGCTTTAGCGCTCAAGTATCATTTCAGAGCAAATGTTGATGAATATGCAACTTTTTATCGCTGCAATAAGGCGCTTTATTAAAAAATTAGGATAAATTGTAATATATGTACCAAGAGTTCAAAAATCTGAACCTACCTGCTATTGATAAGGAAATCTTGAAATTCTGGGCGGAGCACCGGATTTTCGAGCGGAGTGTGGAAGAGCGCGATGCAGCGCAAAGTTACGTATTTTATGAAGGCCCGCCCTCGGCGAATGGTCTGCCGGGCATCCACCACGTCATGGCCCGCACCATCAAAGATATTTTCTGCCGCTTCCATACCATGCAAGGGCAGCGCGTGGAGCGTAAGGGCGGCTGGGATACGCACGGTTTGCCCATCGAACTAAGCGTAGAAAAAGAACTCGGCATCACCAAAGAAGACATTGGTAAGACCATTTCGGTAGAAGAATACAACCGCAAATGCCGCGAAACGGTGATGCGCTACAAAGACATCTGGGATGACCTGACCCGCAAAATGGGCTATTGGGTGGACTTGGGCAATCCTTACATCACCTACGAAAACGAGTACATCGAAACGGTGTGGTATCTGCTCAAACGCCTGTACGACAAGGGTTTGCTGTACAAAGGCTACACCATTCAACCGTACTCGCCGGCTGCTGGCACGGGCCTGAGTTCGCACGAACTAAACCAACCCGGCACCTACCGGGAGGTGAGCGATACTACGGTTGTAGCAATGTTTAAAGTCATAAAAGATGACCGCTCAGCGTTTCTGTTTGATGCTGATAATGAGGATGTTAGAATACTCGCTTGGACGACGACACCTTGGACGCTGCCTTCCAATACCGCGCTAACCGTAGGGGGCAAGATTGATTATGTAAAAATCAAAACGCAAAATCCTTATACGCATGAGCCGGTAAGCGTCGTGCTGGCGGATGTGCTGGCACCGATGTGGTTTGCCACTAACCCTGAAAAACAGAAAAACAAACCGATTATTGAAACGAAAAGCGCGCCATTCTTGGGGGCGGCATTAGAAGGCATCCGCTACGAGCAGTTGCTGGATTTTGGCAATCCGATTGAAGAACTCAACGATGCAAACGACGCTTTCCGCGTATTGGTGGGCGACTTTGTAACCACCGAAGACGGCACTGGCGTGGTGCATACAGCGCCTTCTTTTGGCGGTGATGATATGAAAGTAGGACGCGCCAATGGCATCGGTGCTTTGACGCTGGTGGACCGCCAAGGCAAATTCAAAGATACCGTAGGTCCATTTTCCAATCGTTATGTGAAAAATTATACCGATGCCCCCCACTACGAAAGCGTGGATGTGGACATTGCCGTGCATCTGAAGCAAACGGGTAAGGCTTTCAATGTGCAAAAATACGTACACAACTACCCGCACTGCTGGCGCACCGACAAGCCCGTGCTCTATTACCCGCTCGATAGCTGGTTTATCAAAGCTTCGGCACTGAAAGATCGGATGTACGAACTCAACCAGACCATCAACTGGAAACCGGCAGCTACGGGCGAAGGCCGCTTCGGCAAATGGTTGGAAAACCTGCAAGACTGGAACCTCTCGCGCTCGCGCTACTGGGGCGTTCCGCTGCCCATTTGGCGCACCGAGGATGGAAACGAAGAAAAATGCATCGGCTCGATGGCTGAATTGCAAACCGAATTGGCGAAAGCCCTACAATCTAATGTATTGACCGCAGCAGAGCGCACCGCCAACCAGCGTTTCCACAATCAACTTTCAACCCCTCAACCCCTCAACCCCTCAACCCCCCTCGACCTACATCGCCCATACGTGGACGAAATCGTGTTGGTATCCGACAGCGGCAAGCGCATGGTGCGCGAATTAGACCTGATTGACGTATGGTTTGATTCTGGTTCAATGCCTTACGCCCAGTGGGGTTTGGATTATGAAAAACTCGCCAAAGGCGAAGACCGGCCCTTCAAGTCGCCGTTTGAAGTGTCTTATCCTGCCGATTTTATCGCAGAAGGCGTGGACCAGACGCGCGGCTGGTTTTACACCTTGCACGCCATTGCCACTATGGCTTTCGATAGTGTAGCCTTTAAAAACGTGGTTTCCAATGGTTTAGTGCTCGACAAAAACGGGCACAAAATGTCCAAACGTCTTGGTAATGCCGTAGATCCGTTTGAAACCATTGCCACCTATGGTGCCGATGCGACGCGCTGGTATATGATTGCCAATGCACAGCCTTGGGACAACCTGCGTTTCGACCTCGACGGAGTAGCGGAAGCCCGTGCCAAGCTGTTTGGCAAATTGTACAACACCTATTCGTTCTATGCGCTTTATGCGAATGTGGACCAATTTGTGCTGGACGAACAAAACATCGTACCGGTAGCTGAGCGCCCAGAATTAGACCGCTGGGTGATTTCCAAACTGCACAGCCTCATCCGGGAAGTGACCGAAAGCTACGCCGATTATGAGCCAACTCGCGCCGCCCGCGCCGTGGAAACCTTTGTGGACGAGCACCTGAGCAACTGGTACGTGCGCCTTTCGCGCCGCCGTTTCTGGCGAGGCGAGATGTCGTTTGATAAAAAATCTGCCTACGAAACCCTCTTCGAGTGCCTCACTGTGGTGAGCCAGCTTATGGCACCGATTGCACCGTTTTTCGCTGAATGGCTGTACAAAAACTTGACCGACAACATCCGGGAAAAAGCTAAGACCAACCACACCCCGCTTGCCGCAGATTCTGTACACTTGTCTTTGCTAACCAAAGCCGAAGATGCGGTCATTGACAAAGCCCTCGAAGAGCGCATGGATTACGCCCAGCGCATCAGTTCGCTGGTATTGAGCTTGCGCAAAAAAGAGAAAATCCGGGTGCGACAGCCGCTGCGTAAAGTACTGCTGCCCATTCTTAACGAATCCTTTCAGGCGCAGGTGGATAGCGTGAAAGACTTGATCTTAGCGGAAGTAAATGTGAAGGAAATTGAATATGTGACCGATGCGGACGGTTTGGTGAATAAAAAAATTAAACCCAATTTCAAAACGCTGGGCAAGCGCCTCGGCAAGCACATGAAAGCCGGAGCAGATATTATCGCTGCGCTGGGGCAAAATGATATTGTGACAATTGAGCGCACGAACCGCTTCACGCTGAGTATCAATGGCGATACTTACGACCTGACGCTGGAAGATTTTGACATCATTGCCGAAGATATTCCCGGCTGGCAGGTAGCCAACGACGGCGCGCTCACCGTAGCCCTTGACGTCACGCTCACCCCCGAACTCGAAGCCGAAGGCATGGCCCGAGACATTGTGAATCGTATTCAAAATATTCGCAAAGACCGCGATTTTGACGTGACCGACCGCATTGTAATCACTTTACAAAGGCACGAAGCGGTGTTGCCAGCCATTGAGCAATTCAGCGAATACATTAAAAGCGAAACCTTAGCAGATGCGCTACACATGGCAATTGACCTCAACGGTGCGGAAACGATTGAGCTGCCCGGCGAGGTACGCGTAGCAGTAGCTGTGGAGCGGGCCTAATGTTGTTTGTATTTAGTGTAAGTTATTGATTATCAAAAAATTAAGTTGCTATTTTTGCTTCTTACAGTGATAAATTTATACCATTTTCAATAGCAAATCGCAAACGGCGAATAGCTCAACTGCGTAATATCGAGCTACTGTTTGCACAAAAATAGACGTTCTATTTTGTTGAAAACCATCTTAACACACTTCACACGCTGCAAATGGCGATGCCTTCGCGTAGGGCACTGATTTTGTCGGGGTAGGTAGGAATAAACTCCTGCCCGACGAACCCCTGGAACCCATTATCGGCAATGGCATTCATAATTGCTTTATAATTAAGTTCTTGCGTGTCGTTGAGTTCGTTGCGGCCGGGCACGCCTGCGGTATGGAAATGCGCGATATAATCCTTGTACTGCCGAATGGTGGTAATGATGTCGCCTTCCATGATTTGCATGTGGTAAATATCGTATAACAATTTGAACTGTGGCGAGCCGATTTTGTCCACCAATTGTGCGCCCCAAGGCGTGCGATCGCATTGATAATCCTTGTGATTGAGCTTGCTATTGAGCAATTCCATGACCACTATCACGCCTTTGCGCTCGGCGTGCTTCACGATAGCGTCTAAGCCAACGGCACAGTTTTCTAAGCCAGCCTCATCGCTAAGGCCATTGCGATTGCCAGAAAACACAATCACCTGCGGGATGCCGTTGTCGGCGGCTTGGTCAATTAATTCTAAGTAAGGCTTTTGCAAGCGCGCATGAAAGGCCGGGTTGTTGAATCCTTCGGTCAGGCTGGCAAAGCTACCCGTGCCCACCGCGCAGGTGAGTCCGTATTTTTGGACAATGGGCCACTCGTCGGCGCGCAGCAATTCAATAGAGCTAATGCCGATTTCCTTGGCTTGCTCGGCAAGGGCTTCCAGCGTCATATTATTGTAGCACCAGCGGCACACCGAGTGTTGAAACTGGCGTTTGATGGGCGCTGCCGCTTGGGCTGTTTTTGAGGTATTGCAACTAATGGATTGCAAGGGCAGGGCGAGCGCGCCAAGTCCTAAAACGGTGGTTTTCAGAGCATCACGACGGGTTGGCATGGTGTGAAAGGTTGAATGGTACGAAAAGTTGAATGGTTGAGGGGTTGAAACGTGACGGATTTAGGGAAACCCGCCACGTTTTTGCGTCAGATGGATGACCAGATGCGGCCTTTTGGGACTTCCGACAAGGGGATGCAGCCTCGGTATGCGCCGGGGGTCGGGTCGTAATTAGTGACGTTGAGGCCCACGAGTTCCGAGGTGAAATAGCCAGCTAATGTCATCTGTTTGAAACGTAGGAAAAATGGATAGTTCCAATCGGTGGCGCGTTTTTCGCGCCGATCAATTTCGTTGAGCACTTCAGCGCTTTCGATTTTCACCAATAGTTCTTCTTGGCGGCTGCGGGGCAGTTCCAGAAAACCTTTGCCAAATTCTTTGAAAGCAGCGGCATCCACTTCTTTCAAACCCATCAGGAAAGCACGGCGCTCGCGCTCTTCGAGCAGGTCTTTCACCATGAGGTCAATGAATTCGGGCACACCCGCATCCAATGCGCCGGGCGTACTGGTACGTGGCAGGATCACATCGGTGAGCGCAGATACAAAATCCGCCTGATTTTTGGTGAAATACTGCGGTGTCCATTCGGCAGCGCCGGTAGCCTGGCAGCCACTGAGAATGCCTTGCATCATGGAGGCGGTGAGTGCATAGCCAGTGAGCAAAGCGGTTTGTTTTATTACTTCTCTTCTGGTCATTTTTTTTTGCTTTGTATGCTTTTGCAAATATTTGTTAATCAACGCATTGCGCAAAGCATAGCTTTCTATAAATTCATTTTTTTCAATTCATTGACAGCAAAATCGGCGGCGCGGGCCGTGAGGGCCATGTACGTCAGTGAGGGATTCTGGCAGGCAGCCGAAGTCATACAAGCACCATCGGTCACGAAGATGTTTTTCACATCGTGCATTTGGTTGTAGCCATTGAGCACCGAAGATTTCGGGTCGCGGCCCATGCGGGCAGTGCCCATTTCATGGATGCCCAGCCCCGGCCAAGAGCCGGCGTCCCAGGTTTCTACGTTTTTCAGGCCGGCGGCTTCCAGCATTTCGGCAGCATCGTTCATCATATCTTTACGCATGCGCATCTCATTGTCCTTGAATTCGCAGTCAATGGTCAGCGTTGGCAGGCCATACATATCGCGTACCTCTTCGTTGAGCGTCACCTGATTTTCGTAGTAGGGCAGGCATTCTGCAAAGGCAGTGATGCCCATCGTCCAAGGGCCGGGCTGTAGCAGTTTGTCTTTGAATTCTTTGCCTACGCCAATTTTCATTTCTGGCACCGTAGTGGACCAGCCGTCGCGTCCTGCGCCTCCCTGATAGCCCCAGCCGCGCAGATAATCCTTGCGCTCGCTTTCCTTATCGCCGAGGTTTACAAAACGAGGAATGTAAATGCCATTCGGGCGGCGGCCGCTATAGTATTTATCGCCAAAATCGTCAGAAATGCCGCTCGCGCCACACCGGAAGTGGTGGTCCATCAGATTGTGCCCTAACTGGCCGCTGCTATTGCCCAGCCCCGTCGGGAAAGCCCCCGATTTCGATTGTAATAAAATTTGCGTGGTAGCTAAGGCCGAGGCGCAAAGGAAAATCACTTTAGCAAAAAACTCTTTTGTTTCGCGGGTTTGGGCGTCTATAATGCGCACGCCTTTGGCCTTACGCGTAGCCGGATCGTATATAATGGAATGCACAATAGAATGCGGACGCAGCGTCATATTGCCGGTAGCAGCGGCAGCGGGTAGGGTAGCGGCATTGCTACTGAAATACGCCCCGTAAGGACAGCCCCGGATGCAGCGATTGCGAAACTGGCAACTGCCGCGACCATTGTGCGCTTGGGTGAGATTGGCCGTGCGGCCAATCACCATATAGCGATTTTTGAAATTCGACTCAATGGCCCCTTTTACATGCTGCTCTAAGCAATTCAGTTCCATCGGTGGCAGAAACTGACCATCGGGCAGGTGCGGTATGCCATCTTTGGAGCCGCTGATGCCAGCAAATTTTTCGACATAATCGTACCAGGGTGCAAGGTCGGCGTAGCGAACGGGCCAATCCACCGCGATGCCGTCTTTGGCATTGGCTTCAAAATCTAAATCAGCCAGGCGATAGCTCTGGCGCCCCCACATGAGCGAGCGCCCGCCCACGTGGTAGCCGCGCATCCAGTCGAAGCGTTTTACTTCGCTATAGGGATGTTCGGTATCCTTTACAAACCAGTGCTTGGACGACTGCCGGACGGTGTAGCCCGTGCGGCTTTGTTTTTCGTAGTCCTTGAGTTCTTCTGGTAGTACCTGGTCGCGGTAGTCTAAGTCCCAGGGGTCGAGGCCTGCTGTTGGGTAGTCGCCGTGTTTTACGTCGCGGCCGCGTTCCAGCACGAGGGTTTTCAGCCCTTTTTCGCAGAGTTCTTTGGCTGCCCAGCCACCACTGATGCCAGAGCCAACCACAATAGCGTCGTAAGTGACTTCTTCTTGTCCGTTAGAATTGAAATACATAGCGTTGCGAATGTGTTTTAAAAAGGTATGATATCTGGTTTTCGGTGTATCGTTCTTTGATTCGCTAAGCTATCAAAAATTTATTTTACCGAAACCATTTCAAGGAAATTATTTTGGGGTTTTTGTGTAGTTTACACGAAGAAGTTTTCAAGCAGAAAGGCCCCACTGAGCGGCGATGAGCAGGCTGGGAACTAATTTTCCGTATAAAAAGCACCTTTATCCACTATTTCGAGTAGGGTACGAAAAGCGACAAACCGGCCCCGGAATTTTTCGGTATGGGCTGCTTGCAGGCGCGGAGCGTAATAAGCTTGGTATTGCTCGAAGGTAGCCCCATCGGTGAGGTAATACTGAATGGCGTAGGTCACGCCGTCGGGTTCGTCCATGCCCAGCAAGCGCCCCATGCGGTATTCGAGAAAAAGCCCCGTGGACATTACATCCGGGATATGCACGGTTTTCATCCACTGCAGCCATTCGGCGTGGGCAGCGTGCTCTATTTTTACCGTGACGTTGTATAGTATCATGTGGTTTGTTGCTTTTGGCAGTTTTTCACTTTCCTATAAACCGCTTCATTGCTTCGCCATCCGCTAATGGCCATCTAAAAACCGCCCCACCAATAAGTGCCCAGACATAATTATAAAAAAAACAGGAATCTCTTGTCATGTCCGAGAATAAATTTGCTAAATCTCTAAGATTTAGTAAATTTTTGATTACCAGCATCTTAAAGAGTATAAATTTTTATTTTTGAACAGCTTTTCTGTCCATCAATTACATAAACACTTCGCCCAATAACAATTAACAAATAACATCAACAAAATAACAATGTCGCATTACTTAAACTGATAGCTCATTTTTTTCGGATTTTTTCAAGCAATAGTTCGGTTTCGCTGGCGTCCTGCCCACTGTCTTTTGCAATCTGAATGGCTTTTTCCGCTGCTTTTCGCGCATTTTTCTTGTCGCCTAATTTATAATACAATGCGGCCAAAGTATCATTATTATAATATTGGCTGTCGAGTGCGACCGATTGTTGTGCCCATGCCAGCGCAGCTTTCAAGTGTTCTATGTTGTCTATGGAAAGGTAAAATGCCCAGGCTTGTTCGTTGAGTTCTTCGGCGTCTTGGCTGGGATATTTTTGATAATAAGCGACCGCACTGGCGGCATAATTGTCCATATCTTGCTGGGCGCGGTAGAAATTCATTTGCGTAAGCAGAAAAAGTTGCTCGGCAAGGTCGGCGGGGAGTTTGCGCACAAAAGCCCGGCGGATGTCCTCGATGGTAGGCGCCTCTGTGCTGAGGGCAAAAGCTTCGTTGAGTACCAAGCTCTGAATGGCATTGAGCACCGGATAAGCTCCGAACTCCTCTTCAAAATCAGTGCGATGCGCAATGAAATAACGGAACGTTTCCGAATCGGTTTTTTTCAGACTATTGCCAATCAGGCGCATGTTTTCGGGCGTACTCCAGTCAGATTGGGTGGCGAGGTAATCATCAATCAATTCGCTGGCACGGGGGTCCATGGCTTGTTCGAACGCTTGCATCAAGGTGGACAGCAACTCCGGGCTGCGGTCGCCGGCCTCGTAGCGGGCTTCTACACCTGCCAGCCGCCGGTCGGGGTCGAGCGCCAACTGTCCGATTTCGAGAAATGCCTCGGGCTGATAATACCCTACCACGCGGTGCATCACTTTGCCATTGCCATCCAAAAAAAGAAAAGTAGGGTACGCCTGCACGCCATATTGCGTGGCTAAGTCCACCCCTTCGCCCTTTTCCATGTCCATTTTTGCATTGACAAACCGCTCGTTGAAAAAAGCGCCTACCTCAGCTTGCGCAAACACATCCCGATCCATCATCTTGCAAGGCCCGCACCACACGGCGTAGGCATCGAGGAAAATGAGTTTGTTTTCCGCTTTCGCTTTTGCTAATACTTCAGCCCAGGGGGCATTGGCATGGAACTGGATACCGTCCTGTTGGGCAATTGCTGCTATTACCATCGTCCAGGCGAGGATGCCGGAAATGAGAAATTTCATGTAATGATGATGATTTAGTGGTTTCATAAAAAGTCAATGGCGCTGCTTGGTTTCAGCCTTCCAATTTCTGAATGAAGCGCTCGGCGGCGCGCACGGCGGTATCGCCTTCGGCGCGGGCTAAGCTCATGGCTTTACGGGCTGCTTCAATAGCTTGGGCTTGCTTACCATTTCGTTGTAAAACATCTGCATAAATGAGATAATATACCGATACTTCGCTGACGGCTGCGGCCCGTTTGGCAAGGTCTTCGGCTAAGCTCATGGCGTTTTTGTCATTGTCGAAGCGTTTTACCAACACCGTGACTAATGATTGCAGCTCTCTGGCGTCGTCGTAGGCTTCCCGTTTGGCGTAGCTTTTGGCGGTTTTGGCGTAGTTGGCGGCATTGTTGGTTGCTTCATAAAAAGCCATCCAAGTTTGCAGTTCAAAAGCGGTCAGGCGTTGCGGATAGTGTTTTTTTACTTTGGCAATGGCTTCCTTCACGAGGTCTTCGCTCTGAAATTCGATGGCTTTTTGCGCCGTGGCCCGGCAGGCGTCGAGTATGCGTTGGTTGACTTCATCTTCCGATGCCACGCGTGCAATCTGGCTGCGGTATTCGATTAGCCATTCAAAAATACGCGAATCGGCTTCGGTGGCTGCTTCGAGGATAAAATTCAGGTTGAAATCTGTGCTCAGGTCGGGCTGGCTGCGCAGGTAGTCGTTGGCTATTTTCAGGCTGGACTTGCCGGTTTTGTTCAGTGCGCGCAGGTAGTTCAGCACCAGCGCTGGCTCGCGGTTGCCTTGTTCGTATTCAGCGGCATAATCCTGGCTTTTGTCATCCATACTGATGGCTTTTTTGCCAATGCTAATGAATGCTTCTACAGACTGAGCGCCCATCACCTTGTGCACCACTTTGCCGCTTGCATCAATAAAAAAGAGCGTCGGGAAAGCCGATACGGGGTATTGTTTGCCAAACGCCAGCCCCATCCCGCGTTCCATGTCTATTTGCATGTTGATAAAATGGCGGTTGTAAAACTCGCCCGCTTTATCGTCGGGAAATACTTCTTTGGCCATGCGCTTGCAAGGGCCACACCACACGGCGTAAGCGTCCACAAAAATGAGTTTGTCTTCCTTCTTGGCTGCTTCGAGCGCTTCATTCCAGGTGCCTTCAAAAAAACGGATGCCTTCTGCGGCGGCACTTCCTGCCAACAGCATCAGTATGCTTGCGATGATATAATTTTTCATAACCTCTTTTTTTGCTTCGCAATTTAAAAAAATGTGGCGAATCCAGATTGGTTTTAACGTTTTGAAAACGCAGTGCACCCAAATCCTACCTCAATTTTTATAAAATAATCCAGTTTTTGCGCACCCATGATAGCCGCACTCGCCCTTAACTCAAGCGCATTTCATAGTCAAAATTGACCAACTGCACAAATTGCGCCACGCGCTCGTTGATGGCTTTGTGGCTTAGTCCTTTCAGGCGCTCGGTGCTGAATTTTTCTACACAAAACGAGGCCATAGCCGAGCCGTAGATGACGGCACGTTTCATATTTTCGAACGACAAATTGCCGCTGCTGGCAATATAGCCCATGAAACCACCCGCAAAGGTATCACCCGCGCCGGTGGGGTCTATTACTTCAGCTAAGGGCAGAGCCGGGGCAAAGAAGACGTTGTCGTTTTCAAAAAGCAGGGCCCCGTGTTCTCCTTTTTTGATAATCAAGTACTTGGGCCCGAGCTGGTGTATCTTGCGGGCCGCTTTCACCAAAGAGTGCTCGCCAGAGAGCTGACGGGCTTCCTCGTCATTGATGGTCAGGATGTCTATTTTTTGCAATACTTCCAGCAGGCTATCCATGGCGGTGTCCATCCAGAAATTCATGGTGTCGAGCGCCACCACGCGAGGGCGGCGGGGCATTTGCTCCAGCACGCGCATTTGTACAGCGGGTGTGAGGTTGCCCAGCATCAGATATTCTGCATTTTTATAATGTTCGGGCAGTATCGGGTCAAAGTCTGCCAATACATTGAGTTGGGTATCTAAGGTATCGCGGTCGTTCATGTTCTGATGATAGCGCCCCGACCAGAAGAAAGATTTTTCGCCAGCACGTACCTGCAAGCCACTCAAATCCACGCCGCGTGCGCGCAAGTATGCCAGTTCTTCCTCCGGAAAATCATCACCGATGACCGATACCACCTGCAACTGGCGGGTAAAATAAGAGGCTGAAAGGCTGATGTACGTAGCGGCGCCGCCTACTACGCGCTCTGCCCGTCCAAAAGGCGTTTCAATGTCGTCAAAAGCGACGGTTCCTACTGCTAACAAGCTCATTTGAAATATATTTTGGAAAAAGTTTCCGCAAATATTGCATTTTTATCGCGCTTGCCATAACTTTGCACCGCTCTTTTGCAGAAGGTTTCTTGCCAGTGCAGAAACTAAAGTAAAAAGGCATTTGTTAGCACAAAAAAGCCTCCTTAGCTCAGTCGGTTAGAGCGGCGGACTGTTAATCCGTAGGTCCTTGGTTCGAGCCCAAGAGGGGGCGCAAAAAAAAGCCTTGCCGCCGTAGCCGCAAGGTTTTTTTATTTGACGTTCCTACCTGCTTTACACAAGCACTATTCCGTATTTTCTATTTTATCAACCCCATCAGCCTATTGTCCCAATTCCCCCATCACCCCTCTTATCATTCCGCCAACAGCTTGTCCAATTCCGTTTTAACAAAAGCGCCGAGTTCGCTGACGTAGCTTCGGGAAAAATCAAAAGCGATGCCGGCTGCTGCATATACCTCGCCGATGGGTTGGGTATAGCCCAATTTTAGCGCCTTGATGTATTGCTCAATGGCTTGGGCCGGATTTTCGCGGTACTGCTTCCAGATGGCAATGGCACCGAGTTGGGCCATACCGTATTCGATAGAATAAAAAGGTGATTCAAAAATATGTAACTGCTTGTGCCAGAGGTGTTCGGAGTAGTGTTCGAGGCCCGTGCGGTCCACATTGCGAGGGCTAAATTCGAGATAGATGCGCATCCAAGCATCTTTGCGCTCGTCGCGGCTGTGCTCGGGGTGGGCATATGCCCAGTGCTGGAATTTGTCAATTGTGGCAATCCAAGGTAGAATACGCAAGACGTTTTCCAACTGGCTGATTTTGGCGCGCCGGAGGTCGGACTTATTAGAAAAAAATATATGCCAGTGCTCCATGCTTAGCAGTTCCATGGTCATGGAGGCCAGCTCGGCAATTTCGGAAGGCAGCCGCCGGGAGGCGTTGAGTTTCTGGTCGCGGGTGAGAAAAGCATGAATGGCGTGGCCGCTTTCGTGCATGAGGGTACGAATATCGTTGTGCAGCAGTGTGGCATTCATAAAAATAAAAGGTACGCCGGAGTAATGCAGGGGCATATTGTAGGCACCGGGGCGCTTGCCGGGGCGCGATTCGAGGTCGAGGCGATTCATGGCGCGCATGGTGGTGAGCACTTCTCCGAAAAACGGATGCACGGCAGTAAGGCAGGCCACCGATTTTTGCAAAAATTCATGTGTGCTTTTGAACGGGCGCAGCGGCCCGCGGCCGGTGGTGTCCACATTCAAATCCCAAGGGCGTAGCGTCTCCAGCCCTAAGGCGCGGCGACGGTGCTCGTTGAGGTTTTCTACCAAGGGTAGTATCTGCGAGGCGATGGAATCGTGAAAATCGAGGCAATCTTGCACCGTGTAGTCGAAGCGGCCCAGCTCTTGGAATTTGTAGTCCCGAAAATTGGCAAACCCAGCATTGGCAGCGATGGCGCGGCGTTTTTGCAATAATTCGTCAAAGAGATTTTCGAGTTGTTCAACGTCTTGCAGGATGCGGGTACTAATTTTGTGATACACGGCTTCGCGGCAGGCGCGGTCGGTTTCTTCCAGCAGCGTACCGGCTTTTTGCAAAGTCATTTGCTTGCCGTTCATGCCGATGGTCATTTCCGAAAAAATCTTGCCATACTCGCGCGAGCGCAGTTGCACTTCGGTGGCTAATGGGAGGTTATCTGGTGTGAATAGTTCTACGGTATTGCGAATACCTCTGACGTAAGTAAAAAAAACATCCGGCGGAAGCTGCTCTAAATAGGGCGATTCTATCAGCCGCCGATGAATAATGTTTTCAATAGCTGCAATGCGCGGATACAACTCCTGCACGGCGTATTGGTACAGTTCGGTGGCGGACTGGTCGCTGCTGTCAAGTGTCACTTGCACGTAGCGCCAAGCGAAGGCTTCGCCGACCACAGCGTCTAATTCGGTTTTGTCCCAAATCCATTGGTTCAATGCTTCAGCCGAGTCAACCGGCCGCTTGATCAGTTCCTCATAGTAGGGCTTCAGCTTCGACCATACGGTGAGCCTGAAGCCATCGGGCAAAAACTCTTTTTTTCTTGGTGCGGGCAGTGTCGTAGCGTTCATAGTGTCTGATTCCTTTTTTTATGCAAATGCACCGGGGGAAGTGGTTGTCAAAAAAAGACTTCCGCCCCAGGTGCAAGCGCAGCAGCTACGATGTCTGCCTGAGCTTACTCTTCCTCGTCGGCGGGGCTGTCTTCGGTATCGGTTTCATCGGTGGTCAGCAGCCCGTGCGTGCCGAGGATGCCAAACCACTTGACAATTTTCTTGATATCGCCGGTGCTCACCTTATCCCGATCATAATTGGGCAAGATGCCAGCAAAATATTCATGCAATTCTTTGGCGGAGGCCTCGGCACTTACCGGGGGGTGCGTAGCTTGCTGTTCCAGCATCCGCTCGAATACATTCTTTAGGTCTGTCGTATCGCCATCATCCGTGTAGATACCGATAGACTCCAAGGGTGTAAACTGGTGCTTGCGGGCCGGGGCAAATTTTCTTTTCCCAGAACCCAGCTCCTCGACGATGAGACCATTAGTGCGGTTGGCAGTCATGCGGTATAAACCAGCCATGCCGGTAACCGAAATCAGTTTTTCTAAATTCATACTTTTCCTCTTTGGTTGAGGCGCAAAGTTACACACTAATTTGTCTCGAAGATAGCCTGGAAAGCTCATTGTGCTTCCTTGGGAAGCGGAATTGATCGTGCAGAAGTAATTTTCGGACGCCAGATAAGAAAAATCTGTCCTGATTGTAGTAAAAAACCTTCAAATTTTTGGTATGCTCGTATATTACGCTCTTGATGGCTCAAAAATACGTACATTTTCGTTCAGTTCAAAGCTTGTTGTAATATTAATTTTAGTGATGGTTGTCAAATCGGCAAGAATACGGCGTTTTTACAAAAGGAAACGGCGAAAATCCTGCATCGTGCCATTTCGGCTGCAGCCATGATTTACATGCGATCTATGAACAGGGAATTTTTATTGAATGTTGTTTTTTTAATTTTTATAAACCTGCTAATCAAGCCTTTGTACTTGTTTGGTGTAGAATTGAGCATACAAAACCGCGTAGCCGAAGGGATGTATGGTTTGTATTTCAATTTGCTGAGCTTAGCGCTTGTTTTTCAAATTGTAAACGACCTAGGCATTCAGTATTACAACAATCGGCACGTTGCGCAGCACAGCTATTTATTGCCAAAATATTTTCCTGGCATGCTACTGCTCAAGGCCTGGCTGGGGCTGGCATACCTGGCACTGCTACTGCTGGCGGCTTGGCTCTGGCGCTACGAAGCCGAGGTGTATCCACTGCTGCTGCCCATAGCTGCCAATCAAATGTTGCTCTCTTTGGTATTATTTCTGCGCTCCAATATTTCCGGATTGGCGATGTACCGCACCGATAGCCTGCTGTCTGTGCTCGACCGGCTACTACTGATTATCGTCTGCGGCGGGTTGTTAATTACGTTGTCGGAGTTTCGTATTGAATGGTTTGTGTATGCCCAAACGTTCAGTCTTGCCGTCACGGCGGTGGTGGCGTTTGCTGTTTTTCACGGGCGATTGGGGCGGCTGCGGTTTCGATTCCGACCGGCGTTGCTGCTGCTTATTGTCAAAAAAAGTGCACCTTATGCGCTGTCGGTTTTTCTGATGGCTGCCTACACGCGTATTGATGGAGTGATGGTGGAACGCTTGCTGCCCCAGGGGCGCCTCGAAGCGGATGTGTATGCCTCGGCTTATCGCCTGCTCGATGCGGGCAGTATGCTTGGGTTTTTGTTTGCCGGGCTGCTTATGCCTATGTTCGCGCGCATGTTGAAAAGTGGGGAGACGCTCAAGCCGCTTTTTCGGATGAGTTTGCAATTGATTTGGGCGGGATCGGTCACGCTGGCGGTAGCTATTTTCTTTTTCCGGAACGAAATTATGATGGCTTTATACACCAATGCTACTAACTACTCCGGGCAGGTGCTGGGCGCACTGATGCTGACTTTCGTATCGGTGAGTTGTTTGTATATATATGGCCCCTTGCTTACTGCCAATGGCAGCCTTCGCCGCATGAACCGTATTTTCGCGGTGGGCATCGTACTGAATGTGGTGCTAAACGCTATTTTCATACCTCGCTACGGTGCGCTTGGTGCGGCGGTCGTTACTTTTGTTACGCAAACCTTTGTAGCTTTAGCCGAAGCACGACTGGCGCATCGTATTTTGCCGCTGCCTTTTGAATGGCGACTCACGCTGCAATTGGCACTTTTTGCCATTGGCACTACGGGCTTTGGCTACTTTTTTTACTATCAATTAGACGGGCCTTGGCTGTTCCGCTTCGTGGGCTGCTCAGTAAGCTGCTTGCTTTGGGCCATTGCTACCCGACTGATAGCCTGGCAAAGCATCCGGAAGTTATTAGCATCTAAAGCCGATTGAAAATTGCGTATTTTTACCATAGCTGGATGATTGCAACGCGGTGCTACCTCGGCGGGTCTAACTTGACGCGTGCCTCCACTTGCTCGCCATTGCGACTCAGACGCACGGTCACTACTTCGCCCGGCTGGTATTTTTCCAATGCCAATGAAATCTCCGTTCCGGTTTTAATCACTTCATTACCAATGCTTACAATAATATCGCCCAGTATGATTTCGCCATTGCGATTGCGATAGGTAGGTCGAATGCCTGCGCGCTCGGCTGCGCCACCGTCTTCCACACTCAGCACTAAGGCCCCCTCCAGCCCAAGCCGCTTGACCAATTGCGGCCGTGCTACCTCTAATCCCAAGCTGGGGCGCTTGATTTCACCGTATTGAATCAATTCCGGCACTACCCAGCGCACGGCATCCACCGGAATGGAAAAGCCAATGCCCGCCGAAGCGCCCGAAGGGCTATAAATGGCTGTATTGACGCCAATGAGCCGTCCGGCAGAGTTGAGCAGCGGTCCGCCTGAGTTGCCGGGGTTAATAGCCGCATCGGTTTGAATGACATCGCGGATGGGCACGCCCGCCACCGATTCAATCTCGCGGCCCAATGCACTCACGATGCCTGTGGTCAGGGTTTGGTCTAACCCAAAAGGATTGCCAATGGCATATACGTTTTGCCCGACGCGTAAATCATCGGAAGTACCGACCGGAATGGGAATCAGTTGCTCGCGCGGGGCTTCTATTTTCAACACCGCTAAGTCTTTTTCAGGCGCTTTGCCCACTAAGGTAGCCTGCCAGGTGCTGCGGTCGGCCAGCGTCACGGTGGCTCGGTCGGCACCTCTTATTACATGGTAATTGGTGATGATATGTCCGTTTTTATCCCAAATAAAACCGGAACCGGTGCCCCTCGGAATTTCCGACACATCGCGCCGGCGGTAGTTGTATTGTACATTGGTGGTAGTGATAAAGCAGACTGACGGAGCCGCTCTTTCAAACAGTCGAATGGTCGCCATTTCAGCGGGGCTGAGTGCCTCGTTGGCAGCGGTATTCGGATTTTCCGCTGTCGAATCAGGGTTGTTTACAGCCGTAGCAGTTGCTCGATTTGTTGCAGCGTCGGGTTTAATTTCTCTGTTTTTCCAAGCAAGCCCCACGAGCACGCCCGTACCAAAAATCAATATCCACAATAAAAAGCGCAGGTTTTTCATAGCAGTACAAAGTTTGTTACTCTTTTTACAAACAAGTCCGGGTAATGGTTCAAAATTTTAAAACCGATGCCCTACCATTATATAGGTGCGAATTTTATTGCGCACATCGCCGCTGGCATGAAAAGGTTTGGAAAAGGTAAGCCGCACCGGCCCGATAATCGAATTAAAACCCACCGAAACGCTGCCCGCCACGATGCTAAAATATTCATTGGAGCTAAACGAAGCGCGCAGCACGTCGGGTTGGGTATAAAAGGCTGCGTTGAAATCAGCGCCCAGCAATAGGTTGGTGCGTATAAAATGTTGATAACCAAGACCTGCACCCAGAATGCTCTGGGCTACAATTTCGTTCGGATTCAGCCCGTGAAAGGGTATAGCCCGCCGATTGAGTGCGTCCGGTGCGCCTAGCAGAAAAAAATCACCGAAAGTATTGTTTGGATTGAAAATAATACCCAAAAAAGGGTTCAGAATGAGCGAAGCGCGTGGATTGAGACTGAGATATGTTTTGGATTGTAGCATAAACTTGCTGTAGGGTCGCACCGCAAACAGCGAATCCGCGGAAATGGCGATCGGCGGGCGGAAGTTGTCCACATTAAACCGATTGCTGCGCAGGTGTTTCAATTGTACCGAAAACAGGGTGCCAGAAGTTGGAAAAATATTTCGGTTGAGGGTGTTGATTTGATAAAAGGCATAAACATTGACATTGCGGTACGCCAGCCGGTCGAAGGGGATTTCGGTGCCAGTGAGGGGCCGCAGTCGCACTCGTTCGCGTTGCACGCCTATACCCAGCAGGCTGTTTTTGCTTGTCCGGTGCTGGATACCTACCTCAATGGGGCTTTCTACGAGGCTGAATTCTTCCGTTTTCAAACCCTGGCTGAAGAAGGGCACTTCGTCGCGGGTGACCTGCGCATTGGCAAACAGGGCCGTAGCATTGCGCTGCCCAATGTATTGCAAATAGGAAAATCGGAGGCGATAGTGCTCAGCAATTTTACCTGTGATCATAAACCGCGAGGCTGGCGTAAACCAGTTGCGAAAAGTCAGATTAAGCAATAGCCCAGCCTCCGAGTAGGTGTCGTAATTGATAGCTGCTTGCAAGGTGAGCGGCGCTTTTTCCTGCACATCTATCTGCACAGCCTGCCCGAATTCGGTTTCGTACAGCCGGTAGCCAACGGTTTCGTAATAATTCGTACCGTAAAGGTTGTTGACGTGCCGGGCCAGCTCGCGTGGTGTGGTGTAGGTGTGGGGTTTCAGCCCAAATTCGCCGATAATGTCTTCGGTCAAAAAATCGCGGTTGCCATACACGCTGATGTGATCAATGCAAATGCTGTCCAATCGCGGTAGTACCGATGGCACAGGTGGTGGCCCCAGCCTATTGAGCGAATCGGCCAAGGCTTTGAGTTGCTCAAACTGGGCACGGGCCGCGCGCTCGCCCTGCACTATGATGGAGTCGGCTTTTTTAAAATCCTGAGCGGCGTACAGCTCTAAGTCGGGTTCGATAAAAATATCACATAGCATCACTTCGCGCTCAGCATCCTGAATGCCTGGCAGAAAAATCGCTTGGGTGACGATGCCCATCATCGTGTTGAGCTTTTCTACGTCGGCTCGCCGTGCGCCGCTATACACTCCAATGACGATGTCTGCGCCCATTGCAATGACCTCCGATACCGGAAAATTGTGCACCAAACCGCCATCTACTAAGAGCATACTGTCGAGCATGACTGGCGTGAAAATGGTAGGAATGGCCATACTGGCGCGCATGGCGTTTGCCAAATGTCCAGACCTCAGCGGTACGGCTACCCCCCGAATGATGTCTGCGCCTACGCATTCAAAAGGAATGGGCAAGTCGTGGAAATGCGTAATTTGATAAGCGGGCAAGGTTAGCTCCGTCAGCAGATTGTTAATTTGTTGTCCGTAAATCAGTCCGCTGGGCACTTTGATGCGCCAGCCTTGGAAAGGGAGTTCCAGCAGGGCATTTTGAAAAAAAGGTTTTTCCTCGAAAATAACTTCGTTGAGTGGGATGCGATCACTGAGCACTTTGTCCCAATCTTGCGATAGCAGGAGCTGCTCCATTTCGGCTGCCCGATAGCCCATTGCATACAAGCCCCCGATGATGCTGCCCATACTGGTGCCAGTGATATAATCAGGGATAATGCCCGCTTCTTCCAGCACTTTCAGCACTCCTATGTGTGCAATGCCTTTGGCAGCGCCACCGCTGAGCACAAGGCCTACCTTCGGGCGCGTAGGAGGTGGAGGTATTTCCTGGCTGTAATGCAATTGTGGGGCAAAAAGGAGGATGGATAGCGCCACTAAGGCGCGAGTGATAGCTCTCATAAGGCGCGGGGTTTTGCGCAAGTGGTATAATGCTTTTGTTTGTTTCAATTTGGCTGTACCAACCGGAACTAAAGGCTCTTTTTTTCGGCTTCGTAGGTGCGTAGAAAATCTTCTACGATGTCATCTATAATATCCTTTAAATAAGTACGCTCTACGCGGGCTATTGTTTTAAGCTTGTCTAATTTATTTTTATCAAAAACGAGGGTGACCCGGCGCGTGGGCAATTCGTGCATTTCCATGCTGCTGGGCTCCACGGTGCTGCGGATGAGGGCATCCAATCCGCTCAATGGTCGGCGGCTGCGTTTTTTGATTTGTGCTTCCACCTCGGCTGCGCTTGGCTCGGCTTGCAAATGCGCCTCGAAGGACTCCTCAAAGGTTTCTTCCAGAAAACTTTCGAGGTCAGAGGCAAAGTTTTTGCCATGCGAAACCCGATTTTTAGACTCTTGGCGCTTCGGTGCTTCCGGATGTTTCTTCCCAGAGAGCA
The DNA here is from genome assembly GCA_937872385.1 of uncultured Saprospiraceae bacterium. Classification (GTDB taxonomy): domain Bacteria; phylum Bacteroidota; class Bacteroidia; order Chitinophagales; family Saprospiraceae; genus JADJNW01. The sequence goes on along the minus strand of CALMSO010000046.1, from coordinate 79,725 downwards.
AAACAGAGTCTTCCGACAGGATGCCTGCGTCATCGTCGCCAAATAAAGTCCCGAAATCTTCTATTAATTTTTTTCTCCCCACAGGATGTATAAATTGCTGGTTGCTAATTTTTTATATTGAAAAATTAATTGCTATCCGCCCATTTTATTCCTCGGCGGTAGCTGCGCCGTCCATTTCATGGCGAGCAGGTACAAACCCGTTTTCTATCCGGGTGATAATTTCCTGGCAAAGAGCCAAATAATCTTCTGCACCTGAGCTGCTGCGATTGTATTCAAAAATATCCTTTCGCTGCGAAGGCGCTTCGGCCAAGGCTACATTGTCCCGAATCATGGTATCGAATACGAGCGTGCCGAAATATTTTTTGATCGTGTCCACTACATCGCGGTTCAGTACCTTCCGATGATCGTACATAGTAGCCATCACGCCGGCTATTTCTATGTTTTTATTCAGCCGCAGCCGCACTTTTTGGATGACTTGCTTGATTTTGGCCAGCCCTTGCATCGCTAAGAACTCCGTTTGCAATGGTATAATGACATAATCGCTGCCAGTAAGGGCATTGAGCGTGAGCAAACCGAGCGAGGGCGGGCAGTCCACAATGATAAAATCGTACTCCTCGCGTACCGGTTCAAACAATTCGCGCAGAATTTGCTCTCGGCCAGCTTCGTTAATCAGCTCCATCTCGGCGCCCGATAGGTCGAGGGTAGAAATGACAATATCAAGATTTTGCTTTGCTTGTACGGGGCGCAGTTCCGATTCGCCGCGCAGCGATTCGTAAATCGTGACCGGCTGGCGCGGGATGCCCAACGACAGGGTGAGGTTGGCCTGCGGATCGAGGTCCACCAATAACACTTTCTTGCCCAGCTCTACCAGCCCTGCACCGATATTGATGGCGCTGGTCGTTTTGCCGACGCCGCCTTTGTGATTGAGTAATGAAATAACGATACCCATAATTTATGTGCCGACCGCCGCACCAGCCGCCGTCGGTAATCATCCATTTTTAATGAAATCAGAAACAATTCTCGCTACGCACCACGATAGACAGGGTCTTCGCAGGTGGTTGTTTTTTCTTACAATTGTAAAATAACAATTTTACTACGACAATCGCAAGCAATGAGGGGAATTGTTGCGCGGCTTCAGGCTTTGCTTACCGCTAATTCGGTATCAGGGGCAGAGGCGGCTACCTGAGTGCGCGGAAACCGAATGGTAAATGTAGTGCCTTTGCCTTCTTCCGATTGCCGGACGAATATTTTGCCGCTGTGGTATTCTTCTATGATGCGTTTGGCCAAAGACAAGCCCAGTCCCCAGCCGCGTTTTTTGGTGGTGTAGCCGGGTTCAAAAACGGTTTTGAAACGGTTGGCAGGAATGCCCTTGCCGGTGTCGCTCAGGTCAATGCACACTTGGTCGCCTTCGGCATAAACCGCTGCACTGATAGCACCTTTGCCCTCCATAGCGTCAATGGCGTTGCGCATTAGGTTTTCCACTACCCAGTCAAAAAGATGTGGATTGAGATGGGCATAGACGGGCGCTTGGTCAGGATCAGGAAAATGGAAAGATACCTTGCGCGGCGCACGGGCCTGCATATAGGCGCGGCATTTGTCCAACTCTTCGTGTAGGTTGACGGGCTCCAGCACCGGCGCGGAGCCGATTTTGGAAAAACGCTCGGCTACCAATTCTAAGCGACTGACGTCCTTGCGCAGTTCTTCTACTACCTCCTGCGATTCGGCATTATCCGGCAGGGTGATTTTGAGGTGCTCTATCCAGCCGATGATAGCAGAAATAGGTGTGCCCAATTGGTGCGCCGTCTCTTTGGCCATGCCTACCCACACGCGGTTTTGCTCGGCGCGGCGGGCGGCACTGAAGCCCATATAGCCAAAGCCGATGAAAGCAATGATAAGGATCAATTGTATCAACGGGAAAAAGCGCAACTGCCGCAGCACCTTCGATTCTTTGTAATAAATATAGTCGCCAAAAGTAAATATCGGCTCAAAGCCTTCTTTTTGCAATTTTTCCACTTCGCGCTGAAGAAACTCCTTGTCGAAGTCCAACTCGGGCCCGAAATTCACAGCATCTTTAATCTCGCCTCGGTCGCCCACGATGATTACCGGGATGGTCGTATTGCCTTTCAATACTTCGAGTTGCAAGGTGTAGTTTTCTAATTCAGTATCGGCATCGCTGAGTTGTTTTTGCGCCATCACCCAGTTTTCTACCTTGGTGCGCTCGCCTTCGCCCAGCATTTTCGATAGGTAGCGGGTGTAAAATAATGAAATGAGCAGGATGAGGATTGCCCCGCCAGCCAAGTACAGTTTCCACCTCGATTTTCTCGAATAAATGTCCATTATCCAGATTTATAAGGCTTATAACGCTTTTTTATACAATTTAGCATTTTACCTGCTATAATTCGCCGTTTGCAACGCTTTTTTCGTTTTCGACCATTAAAAAACAGGTTTTACGCGCCGCTCGGCACTGACAAAAGTCACCCGACGATGTGACCGGCATCACGGATAAAGCCTTGCCAGGGCTATAATTTTGTAGTCATAAACAAACAAAAAACAGCTATTACTATGACTTGCACCAGCAGATGCCCATAAAGAAACTACAGCTAAATCAACACTTTTAGCAAAAATTGGCACATCAACGTATGTATTATTTTTCTTAACTGTAAAATCCTTTTCTCATTATGAAAGTAGAACAAATCTATACCGGTTGTCTGGCAGAAGCCGCTTATTATATCGAAAGCAACGGCGAGGCCGTCATCATTGACCCGCTGCGCGAAACCGAACCCTACATTGAGCGCGCCAAAGCAGACAATGCGACCATCAAATATGTACTCGAAACGCATTTCCACGCCGATTTTGTGTCGGGCCACCTCGATCTGCGCAAGAAAACAGGCGCTACTATCGTCTTCGGGCCTACGGCGCAGCCCAACTACGAGGCTCATGTAGCCCAAGATGGTGAAGAACTGAAAGTGGGCAACGTGACTATAAAAGTGCTACACACGCCGGGCCACACCATGGAATCCACTACCTATCTGCTGCGCGATGAAGATGGTAAGGATTATGCCATTTTTACGGGCGATACGCTCTTCCTCGGCGATGTGGGCCGCCCCGACCTGGCAGTGAAAACCGACCTCTCGCGCGAAGACCTGGCCGGTCATCTATTCGACAGCCTGCGCTACAAAATCATGCCATTATCAGATGATGTCATCGTGTATCCGGGGCACGGCGCTGGCTCGGCTTGCGGCAAGAAAATGAGCAAAGAAACTTGGGGCTACCTCGGCGATCAGAAAAAATTCAACTACGCCCTGCGCCCGGACATGAGCCGCGCAGAATTCGTCAAGGAAGTGACCGAAGGGCTGGTAGAGCCGCCACAGTACTTCCCGAAAAATGCGGTGATGAACAAAATGGGCTACGAAAGTTTCGACGAGATACGCGAGCGCGGCTTGCAGGCTCTAAGGGTGCGCGCTTTCAAAGCGGCTTGGGAAGGTGAAAATGCACTCGTGATTGATGCGCGCCACCAAGACGATTATTCCAAAGCGCATATTCCAGGCACTATTTTCATCGGTATTTATGACAATTTCGCCCCTTGGGTAGGTGCCCTTATTCCGGATCTGAAAACCCCGATTTTATTAGTCTGCGATCCGGGCACGGAAGAAGAAGTAGTGACCCGCCTTTCGCGCGTGGGCTACGACAATCCGATTGGCTACTTAGACGGTGGTTTTGGGGCTTGGGTGCAGGCTGGCGAAGAAACCGACGCCATCCCGGAAGTGACGGCAGAAGCATTCGAGGCTATTTATAAAAAAGGCCCCGTTAATCTGCTCGACGCCCGCCGCGAAAGCGAGTACAATGCTCAGCACATTAAGGGTGCACAAAATTTCCCATTAGACTTCATCAACAAGAACATGAGCGAACTGGATCGCAGCCAGGAATACTACCTCCACTGCGCCGGTGGCTACCGCTCTATGATTACGGCTTCCATCCTCAAGGCACGCGGCTTTGAAAAGCTCATCAACATCAAAAGCGGCTTCAAGGCTTTGCAGGAAACCAGCCTGCCGATGACCGAATACGTAGAGCAAGTTACAGAATTGTAAATAAAAGAATGACTTTTGGTGGTTAAGGGTTGATCTGGTTGTACAATCGGGTTGACCCTTTTCTTTCGGTATTGTGTTAATCTTTTATTAATCGTTGTAGCCACAACATCTGGATTGGCACAGCAGGTGTATTTTTGTGTATTACAATGCGTACAGTTGGCAATGTCAGCTATAATATTCTAAATATCAGAATAATCCGACCACGCAATTGAAGATTATATGAAAATTACTAATACCTTTCTCTTTTTGCTCATGGTTACCGCAGGCGCGCTGGCACAATCAAGCCCCGTGAAATGGTCATTTGCAGCGAAAAAAATCAACGCCTCGGAGTACGAATTAGTGCTCACCGCCCAAATGGCCAAAGGCTGGTACGTCTATTCGCAATACTTAGAATCGGATGCAGGGCCCATCCCGACGAGTTTTACTTTTGCTGTAAATGACGATTTTGAATTGGTGGGCCAAACCCGCGAAGAAGGCGATCGAAAAGAGGGGTACGACGAAATTTTCGGGATGAACTTGATTAAATTTGCCGGTAAGGCGGATTTTGTTCAACCCATTCGCTTGCAGCGCAAAATGCATCAGGTGAGTGGCACGCTGGAGTTTATGACTTGTGACGACGAGCAGTGTCTGCCGCCGCGCACCATTGATTTTACGATTGATTTGCAATAAACACACCCTCCTCAACCACTGAACCCGGAACATAATAACATGATGAAAAAAATCTGGTTACTGCCCGCGTTGTTGTTGTTTACAGGTACGCTTATGGCTCAAATTTTGACGCCCGTAAAATGGAGTACCACTTACAAACAATTGAATGCCAATGAGTTTGATCTCGTCTTCACGGCTACCATTGATGATGGTTGGGTGATTTATTCGCAATACCTTGACGGCGATGACGGCCCCATTCCTACGGCATTTTATTATGAAGAAGGCAGCCATTTTTCTATAATTGGCAAAAACAAGGAATCTGGCAATCGCAAGGAGGCTTATGACAAGGTCTTCAAAATGAATCTCGTCAAGTTCTCGAAAAAAGCGGTCTTCACCCAGCGCGTGAAAGTCAACGACTTGAGCAAGCCAATCGTCGGTTACTTAGAATTTATGACCTGCGACGACCAGCGCTGCCTGCCGCCTACCGAAGAGGATTTTTCTTTCCAATTGGTCGCTTCAACTATTCCAACCGAGGCGCAAGCACCAAAAACAACCGGACAGCAAGAAAGCGCCGCCGCAGACCGGCAGGTGCAACCGCAAACTGACAATAAGGAAACGGCTATTGCCTTAGTACCCACAGCACCTACGAAGCCAGCCGGAGTGCTGGAGCCAGTACAATGGACAGGGCAGGTGCTTAAAATCAGTGAAACCGAGTTTGACTTAGTATTTAAGGCGCGCCTCGATGAGGGCTGGTATTTGTATTCGCAACATATTGGCGAAGATGGCCCCATTCCTACGGAATTTAGTTTTGCTGGCAATACACACGTAAGTGCCCCGGCCAAAGCCCGTGAAGAAGGCCCGCAGCGATTAGAAGGCATGGACGACATTTTTGGCATCAATGTCATTAAATTCAAGGGCGAAGCCACTTTCACCCAGCGCCTGCGCGTGCAAGACCCCGAAAAAATTGCCGAAGGCTGGATCATTTATATGAGCTGCGACGATGAGCGCTGCATCCCTTTCGAAACGGCCTTCCGGGCTGATTTTGTCAATCTGATGCTGAGCATCGGCGAGGAGGAAAGCAGTGCCAGTGCCAATATTCCAATGGTAGCGTATAATGGTCTGTATGGCAATTTGCCCAAACCCGACCTCAACAATCCGGTGGTGCAGTGTAGCGACACTCCGGTGGCCAATAGCAGTGGCAGCAGCTACTGGTCCATTTTTCTGCTGGGTTTGCTCGGCGGTTTTTTGGCGCTGCTCACGCCCTGCGTTTTTCCGATGGTGCCGCTCACGGTGAGCTTCTTTACCAAAAGCAGCAAAGACCGCAAAAAAGGTATTGCCAATGCTTCGCTATACGGGTTTTTCATTTTTGCAGTGTATCTGTTGCTCAGCATTCCGTTTCACCTAATGGATAGCATCAATCCTGATATTCTCAATGATATTTCCACCAATGTGTGGCTCAACCTCTTTTTCTTTGCCATTTTTGTCTTTTTTGCCTTTTCTTTCTTCGGTTATTACGAACTGACCCTGCCCAGCAGTTGGACCAATCGCGTTAGCTCGGCCGAAGGTATCGGCGGTGTGTTGGGCATCTTCTTTATGGCTATGACGCTGGCTTTGGTGTCTTTCTCCTGCACGGGCCCCATTCTTGGCTCGCTGCTGGCGGGCGCACTAAGCGCCGACGGTGGAGCTATGCAACTCACGGCTGGCATGGGCGGTTTCGGGTTGGCGCTGGCTTTACCTTTCACCCTGTTTGCGGCCTTTCCCGGCTGGATGAACTCACTGCCCCGCTCCGGCGGCTGGCTGAATACGGTAAAAGTAGTACTCGGTTTTTTGGAATTGGGGCTGGCCTTCAAATTTTTATCAAATGCCGACTTGGTGAAACACTGGGAAATTCTGAAAATAGAACCCTTCTTAGCAGCTTGGATACTTATAGCCATTGGGTTGGCGCTCTATCTCTTTGGGCTCATCAAATTTCCACACGACTCGCCCATCAAAAAATTATCCATCACCCGTATCGGGCTGGGGTTGGCCTCGGCGGCTTTTGCTATTTACCTTGCCACGGGTTTTATTTATGACGATAAGGCAGGCTCGCTGCGCCCTTTGAAACTGCTGAGCGGACTGGCACCGCCCACTTGCTATAGCCTTTTGTACCCTTGCGATTGTCCGCAAAACCTAAACTGCTTCAAAGACTTAGAGCAAGGCATGGCTTACGCCAAACAGGTGAACAAGCCAGTGATGATTGACTTTACGGGGCATGCTTGTGTCAATTGTCGTAAAATGGAAGAGCACGTATGGCCAAATCCTAAAGTGTATAACCTGTTGAAAGATGACTATGTGCTGATTTCACTGTACGTGGACGAGAAGATAGAACTGCCTGAAAACGAGCAGATTGAAGTACAAAAAGCTACCGGAGGCACGCGCAAGCTGCGCAATGTAGGGCACAAGTGGTCGCATTATCAGACCGAGTATTTCCAGACCAACACCCAACCTTACTACGTGCTAATGTCGCCGGACGGGCAAATTCTGAACTCACCGGTGGGCTACACCCCCGACGAAAAGGAATATGCAGGCTTTTTACAATGCGGGCTGGACGCGTATCAGCAATTGGTGCAGGGTAAGAATGGCACTAACCAGACCATTGGCAAGTTAGAATAATGCGCCTTTTTGTGACGTAAATTTTTGACAATCAAAATATTGCCTAATGAGCGCCTTTTGAATAAAGGCTTGTGCAATTTGTCAATTTGCGCTATTCCATCTCTATCAGCAGGTGGCCTTTTTCTACGGCTTCGCCTTGCTGCACTTTGACGGTTTTTACGACACCGCTACCAGGCGATTTGATAACGTTTTCCATTTTCATGGCTTCTAAAATAAGCAAAGCATCGCCTTTTTCTACAGCCTGACCCGGCTCCACGCTTACGGATAGCACCAATCCCGGCATTGGCGATTTGATGTTGTCCACCTTGTGTTGTACCTTGCGCCCCAGCCCCAGTTGCTTGATCAATTGGTCGTACTGGTCTTCTAACTTGATTTCGTAAGTATTGCCATTCACCTTGATAACAAAAGATTTGTTGGCAAAATCGGCACGTACTATCTCCGCACGGTAAGCCCGGCTGTCATTCAGGATATGAAAGGCACCATTGCCGTCAGGGATGATATCCAATTGTTGCCCATTGGGCGTATTGAATTCAAATTGCTCGTTGACGATAGCTTTGTAAGATTGGTTTTTCATTTTGTATTATAAATAAATTTTATTTGTAATTTTTTGGTTTTCAAAAGAAAAGCCGATTAAGATTTGACGGCACCAATTTTCATCAGCAGATGCGTTTCAAAAATAGTATAAACCACGTAGATACCCAAAAATAAGAGGGCAAATAGTTTGGACGCTTCGGGTACGGCCTGCCGGTAGGCTACGGCTATGGCCACGCAAAAAACCAATTTGAGCAAGGTAAAGCCAATGGCTACGCTGATGAAAGCAGATTTGTTGCGTCCGGCGGCTGTGCGTTTGCCGAGTGCGAACATCAGAATGCTCAATGCGACAAACAAGAAGAGTGCGGCCCACAGAAATTTGGGTTGTGCTGGCAGGTAGTTGCTTGCGTGCAAACCCCCAAGCACAGTGGCTACCAACAAGGTGAGCAAGGTGAGCTGAACAAAAAAAGTACGTAAGCTCATGGCGGCAGCATTAGTTTTTCAAAAAATCCTTGATAACCAGATACATAGCTGCCGCTGCGAAAATAAAAGCGCCAAGTATAGTAAAATAAGGCGTTTCGGTTTGGAAATACCGGTCGAGATATTTGCCAGCAAAGATGCCTATGGCAATGGTAGCCGCCATCTGGAAAGCCATGCCGGTGTATTTCATATAGACATTGGCCTGACGGCGCTGGCGCTCGTCTGCTGGCTTTTTTGACATAAGTATCTGTTACTGAGCTGCTTTCAGGGCAGGCTGGTCGCCTTCTTTTTTGAGCGGGATGGTAGCGCCGGGCGTTTTGGCTACTCCCATCGTACAGTTTACATTGAAAGCCGCGCCGGATTGTACAATCAGTTTATTGGTGCGCACATCGCCGTTTACTTGGGCGCTTTCGCGGATGTTGAGCAATTCGGAGACTTCAAGATTACCTTGAATTTTTCCTTCAATGACGGCATTTTTGCATTTGATTTCGCCTTCTACCATGCCCGCAGGCCCGATGATGACTTTGGCGTCGCAATACAATTTGCCTTTGATGGTACCATCTACCCTTATGTCGCTTTCTGACTTAACGGTGCCTTCCACCACGGTACCCTGTACCAGCGTGTTGAGCGAATTGCTACTCGCTGATCCATTGGATTTGCTGGGTTCTTTTTTAGTAGAATTGCTACCAAACATATTTTTGTGTTTTGTGATAATCGAAAAATGAGCTGAGTGCTTTTTCCTTTAACGTGTTTTGTAAAACAAAGTTACGAAAAGGCTAACGCTGTTCAACAAAAAAATTGTCTGTATTCAGGTTTTTTTGACGTTACAATGATAGAATATGACTACGTCATTGGCAATGAATGTGTACCAGCAATGGTGTAAAACGGGGGTGGGGGAGTCCGGTTTTGCGAATACGGATGTATAATTTTTGATAAAACCCGATACGCCTTTACAAAGGATTGCACACGCCTCGCTCCGGCTGGGCAGCGAGGCGTACACGCAGGAAACATTTTTAGAAATTGGGGCAATAAACGCCACGGCGCTCTTGTCCACAAATTTTATAAACCATAGCAAATTCAAAGCCGCCATTGGCATTGCTGGCCGTACGCAAGGGCGACACATTAATATCGTAGCTAAAGCCGAGGCTGAAATTATTGTAATCGAAACGGGTAGAAATGATAGCAGCATCACTGAGGATGCCCACTGCCTCCGAAGAGCCTTCGCCCGCCGGGATGAACTTGTTGCCGATACGCCCCCACAAGCCAATCTGGAAAGCTTGATAATCGAGGTTGCCTTTGCTAAGCAAAAACTTGAAACTCGTACCGCCATTCACTTGAAAAGAGGGGCCCTGTTTCATGACGATAACGCCCGGCACTAAGCCGAACTTGTCGCCGACCAAAAATTCGCCGCCCACGTGGCCCGTCACGCGGCTGTAGAGCAGGTCTTCGTCTTCGGTGCTAAATGATTGATTGGAGCGGTTGAGGTGGTGAAAAGCGCCACCGATATAGAAATTGGTATTTTCATCCATCACCATAAACCAGAGCAAGCCTGCACCCATGTCGGCGAAAAGGAAATTGTCGCGGTTGAAGCGATTTTCTTGGGTGGGCAGATTGGGGTCGAAACCGCCCGCGCCATCGTGCTGCGTACCCCAGCGCAGGTTCAGAAAGTCAATGCTCCGTTGAGCTACGCCAGCTTCGGCGCCTGCTACGAGGTAGTTGCCAAAATTGCGCGTACCGCCCATACGTTTGCTATACGAAAGGGATGCCTTGCCCGTAAGGGTGGAGAAATTGGATTCGCCCGCACGGTCGCCCCAGAAAGTGCCGCCTACGCCGAAGAAGTCGTAGCGCCCTACCGGGATGCGCTGGTCATAAGACACTGAGTACGTGCTGAAGGCATTGGAGCGTAGCACGCTGGCCCATTGGTTGCGATAATTGGCCACTACCCGCGAGTTACAATTCATGACGCCCGTCATAGCGGGGTTGAGGTTGAGGGGCGACAGATAAAACTGCGAAAAGTGAATATCTTGCGCATGAAGCGAAAACGCGGCGAGCGTCATCAAACAGGCGGCAAGCAGATTTTTGAGATTTTTCATAAGATGCGCTTTGTAAAAATTGCTTTCCAGAAAATCGGTTCAAAAGGTTTTGAATAGTATGAAGCCGGACACAACCCGGGGGCTGTTCCCGAACACAATATTACGCAATGTCCTGCAATAGCCAGGAAATTTTTATGTTAAAAGATAATTTTAACAATATGTATTCGATAGTGCTTTGCTGGCAAGGTGGCAGGGCGAAATAATGTTTAGAGATGCCATTGACATTTTTCAATTAGTGCAATAGCCACCATGTTTTCTTCTTTTGCAATTGTCTTCTCATCAACGTTCCCTTGTCGGGAAATATTATTGCCCCATGTTTTTTTAGCACAAGTCGGCAGCAAAGCAGACAATGCCCTAATTCGGTTCGTATTTCCACAGCGCGCCGTATGTTTCCACGAGAATGTTGTCGTATTCGTCTGCTTTTTCAAACAAATAGCGAAACAAATTGGCACCTGTTTCTACATTCAGATAGCGATCGAAGATAAGTAGCGATAGAATAATGTCCTGCTCTCGGATGCTAAAAGTTAGCCCTTCCATGTGATAATTTTGGCGGAGCAGGTATTCGTATAAGGGCTTGATATTTTCTTTGGGCAATGTACAAAGATAAGCATCACCGGTGATAAGACCCGTTTTTTCGTAGTAAGAAATATAAATTTTGGCGCTGCCCTGCTGAATTTCCCATTTATTGGGTCCCACTCGGGCCAGTGCTACATCGTAGCCGATGCGGGTGATGATGTCTTCGATGGTTTTGGCTACGCCAATGGGTTCGTAGAGTTCGGTTTGCGAAGGCATTTTGATTTTGGCACCACAATGGGGGCAGTAGCCCTGCTCGATGGTATCTTCAAAAACGAGATTGGAGCAGGACAAGCAGCGCGCACCGATACGACGCCCCTGCGCAATAAATTCTTCTACAGCTTCGGCTAAGTATCTGGCTGGTAAGGAGAAACCGATGCTATTGCCATCGCGCATAATAAAGGTGTTGACGCCTACTACGTCGCCTACGTCATCTACCAATGGGCCGCCGCTGTTGCCAGGGCTGAGCGCTGCATCGTGTTGAATGTAGAGCACGTCGCCTTGTTCGTGGCGAGTATTGGATACAATGCCTTTGGTAGCGGTGTATTTTAGCCCTAAAGGATGGCCAATGGCAAGTACTTGATCGCCTTCGCGGACGGATTTTTGAGTGCCGAGCTGCACCGCTGGAATATCGGCTTGCTGTGGCGGCTCCAGAAAAGCCAAGTCATGGCGTGGATCCACATAAATTACTCGAACCAACTGTTTAGCGAAAGCGTCGCCATCCACCACCACCCGGTCATTGTCGCGCACAACGTGTTCGTTGGTGACTATGAGGTTGGGTTGCTTCAGGTAAAAGCCGGTACCCGTGCTGTATGGAGTGGCGATTTGTATGACAACGTTGCGATACAATTCTATAATATCGTTCATTCCGTGGGTTTTGGCCAACAGCTTGTAAAAATTTGTGAGGGGAAAATTACTAAGGAAAAACCAGATTGCGAAATGCTATATGCAAAAAGGATGTAATTTGCACGATGATGTTGGCATCATATTCTGACAACAATCCTTATTTTGCGCCATGCAAGCTACTGAAATCATGCTCGCGGGCGAAACCCTGCTGCTACATCCCCTGCGGGCGGTCTATTGGCCTCGGCTGCAAGCGCTGCTACTCTGCGATTTGCACATTGGCAAGGCTGGGCATTTCCGGCGGGGCGGGCTGCCCGTGCCGCGCCTGGTCAATGAAGCCAACGAGGAACGACTCCGGTTTTTATTGCTCGAATGGCAGCCAGCGCGGGTGCTTTTTCTCGGCGACTTGTTTCATAGCCAACACAATAACGAATGGGCAGATTTTTGCCAACTGACCGAGCAATTCGCCAACATACAATTTGAATTAGTGCCTGGCAATCACGATATTTTACAACAAAAGTACTACGCCGAGGCGCGCTTGCAACTACACCCGGAAGTGCTCGACATCAGCCCTTTTCGGCTCTCACATCATCCGCTACCCGATGCACCTGCGGGCAGGTACAATTTGTCGGGGCACCTGCACCCCGGCGTGCGCCTGCGAGGCAAAGGAAGGCAACGATTGCGCCTGCCCTGTTTCTATTTTGGTGCTTGGCAGGGTGTGCTGCCGGCATTTGGTCAGTTTACGGGGCTGGCAGATGTACAACCACAGGCGGGCGATCAGATTTTCGTGATTGCCGAAGATACAATCATCTCTTTTTAAGAGCGGCTGTTTTTGTCGAATTGTAAAAAAATGAGCCGCTTTTTTGTTGAACGCGCTGAATTCTGTACTTTTAATTTCCAATAAAGTGAATCACAGCATGAGAGCACTCGTCGTATTTCTGTTTTTTTGCGGATACGCCCTCTTCGCGCGCTGGTATTATGTGTGCGAAATCAAGCAACGGTGCGACCCGGCACCCCCTGCTCCGGCCGACATTCGCCTGCGCACCCTCCGCCTGATGTCGAAAGATACCGTGCTGCTGCAAGGCTACGACCAGTTTGCCTTCGACAGTACTCATACGCGGCCACGGCTCAATGCCGATAACGAAGCTTTTCTGGATACCGTAGCGGGCTATCTTCGGCTTTTCCCTCAAAAAAAACTGACCATCACGGGACTATATCGCCGAGGCGAAGACAGCCTGAAAGTCGGATTCTACGAAAATATTGGCGTGGCCCGGGCCGCCGAAGTGCGCAAACTACTCATGCAACGCGGCATTGATGAACAACAGATTTCGCTCGACTATGAACGCACCACCGACAGCCTGCTGCGCGAGCCGCTCCGCTTCAATGCCCTGCCCGACATACCCGACGCTTTCGATATTGTGCAATTCTCGTTTACGAATATGACCTTTTCCGATGCGAATTTTGCTTTCAATTCAGATAAATTCATTCCCGGCGAGCCATTCAAGCTTTACGCAGACTCGGTGAAAACCTACTTGGCTCTGAACCCCGAAAAAACCCTGACTGTCATTGGCCATACCGATAATGTAGGCTCGGACGCTTACAACCTCAATCTGGGGCTACGCCGTGCCAAGAGTGCGCGCACCTACTTCGAGGAGCTGGGCGTGATCACTGCTATCAAGGTAGCCTCGGAGGGCAAACGCCGGCCGGTGGCATCCAACAATACCGACGAAGGGCGACAGAAAAACCGGCGCGTCAATTTTGTTCTGGAATGAAGCTCCGAATGTAAATTTGTATAATTTGAGTAACCATTCTATTCACCAACTTGATACATCATGGATTTCAGTAAATTCTTTTCCAATTTTGATACCCCGGAAAGCAATGCCATTCTGTTTTTCCTGCTCATTGCTTTCTTGTTTGGGCTGCTCGTTGGCTATCTGCTAAGGGGCGGAGCGGTGCGCCGGCTGCGGCGCGAGTTAGCGCAAAAGCAAACCGACCTTGCGCAGGCGCAGGCAGCAATTGCTCGTTTGCAAGAAGAATTGAATTTGCGGGAAGCCGATTTGCGTAAAGCGCAGTTTGAAGCCGAAGAAAACCGCACGAAAGTGACGCGTCTTGCCGACGAAAAAACCAAACTTTACAATGAAGTTTACACGCTCAATGCCAAAGTAGAAGAACTGAGCAACAACCGACAAGGTGACCCGGCACAGATAGCTGCTTTGAATGCGACTATCGAAGACCTCAAAACACAGCTTGCTGCTGCCCAATCGCACAATCAGCAGTTGAAAAATGAAATTGCGCAACTCCGTGCCGAACTTTCTGCTGCGCCCGAAGAAGCTACTGTGGATTATCTCGCCCAGTTTCAAAGTACACAAAACGCTATGCGCCAGCGGCTTGAAGCCTTAGAAGAAAAACTCGGTAAAGTGGAAATCGAAAACGCTGTGCTAAAAGAAGAATTGGACGAACTGAAAGAAAGTAGCCCTATCATTGCGCCACCTGTTGACCGCTCGGCACCGGCCGCGGTAGTGCAGGCGAATGCAGAACCGACACCCGAATTTGGGGCCAACAAAGCCATCCTCATGGATCCGCTTCTGCGCCGCCAAGAAGTGCACGACGACCTGACGCGTATCGAGCATATCAGCCCGTTTTTAGAAAAAAAGCTGAACGAAGCGGGTGTTTTCACTTATGAGCAAATTAGCCACTGGGACCCCTCCGATGTCAACCGTATTGTACAAGAAATTGGCTATCTACCAGGGCGGATTGAGCAGGAAGACTGGATTGGGCAGGCCATCAACTTGTACCGGCAACAGCAGCCAGCACCGCCTGCCGAGTTCGCTTCGCGCGCTATTGGCTACCCCAACCGCTCCGATGATTTAAAAATAATCGAGGGTATTGGCCCCAAAATTGAAGGCTTGCTCAAGGATGCTAATATTCATACCTGGGAAGAATTAGCCGAAACTGACAGTGATCATTTGCGTAGCATTCTCAACGCTGCCGGCGAGAGTTATCGCATCCACGACCCCACTACCTGGCCCGCGCAGGCGCGCTTAGCAGCCAATGGCAGTTGGGAACTGTTGCAAGAATATCAAGACCAGCTCAAGGGCGGGCGGGAAGTAGAATGACCAGAGCCGCATAAAATTCAGCGTACAAATACAACAAAATTGCTTTTTGCCGTTTTATTGTAACTTTCAACTATTTCCCCTGGACGATCAAAAAAGGAAAAAAACGGTGAAAAAACTATTAATAGTGACCTTGCTCGTTGGCATATCGGCTTTTGCTACAGCGCAAAAAGGCTGGGAAGCCGGTGGTTGGCTGGGCGCTTCTTGGTATTTCGGTGATTTGAATACGAACTACAATCTCAGTATGCCGGGTTTGGCCGGGGGCATTATTGGGCGCTATAATTTTAACAACCGGCTGGCGATGAAATTCTCCGGCAATATGGGCATGGTCATGGCCGATGATGCCCTATCCAACAACAGCTTTGAGCGGGCCCGCAACCTCAGCTTTCGCTCGCGTATCATTGAAGGTGCCGCCCAGTTGGAGTTCAATTTCATGCCCTACACGCACGGTAGCCGCGAAGAATTTTTTACGCCTTATCTATTTGGCGGATTGAATGTGTTTCATTTTAATCCTGAGGCCGAGTACCAAGGCGAATGGGTAGAGCTGCGCCCATTGGGCACGGAAGGTCAATTCAAAGGCGAGGAATATTTTTCGGTGAGTGCTGGCTTGGTCTATGGTTTTGGTTTCAAAATAGACCTCAGCTACGAGTGGAGTATCAATATAGAACTGGGGGCCCGTACGCTTTTTACCGATTATATTGATGATGTGAGCGGTTCTTACCCCGACATCAGCACCTTGCGCCGCTCGCGTGGCGAATTGGCAGCCGCTCTGTCGGATCGCTCTATTCCGGTGCCCGGCGTCAACGAAGGTAAAATCGGCGAAGCCGGCCGCCAGCGCGGAAGTACCAATATCAACGACTCCTATGTAATGCTTGGCGTGGGCATTGTCTATTACTTCGGTGACTTGCGCTGCCCGGGGTACGGCAAGCGCCGGCGATTGTAGCTACAAAATTACCTGCATTCTTCAGATTTTTGCCCATCATTTTTTCGGATATTCCAGCAAATGCCTAACTTGCTGCTGCATTGCTATTGGCAATGCTACATATAATTTTGCCACCGGGGCATGTATTTTGCAATCATCAAAAAACCATTTTCTACATGAAAAAGTCGAAGCTCATTTTTCTGGGGCTTACGCTTACCTTAGCTGCTTGCCGCAAAGAGCCTGAAAATGAATGGATTAGCGGAAACGACGATCCTCAAACCCGCGATACAGTAGTGCAAGGGCAACGCTACCGGCATTACCACGGTTTTTTTTATCCGGTTTATGGTGGATTTATTTCACCCCGCAGCTATCAAGGCGCCTCGATTCAGCAAATTTCTCGGCCCGGCTATGCCCCTACCCGTGTGACGCGCGGTGGTTTTGGGCGCACCGGTACTTCCAGCCGATCGTCGTCGTCGAGTTAAAAAAATTATGGAAAGAGGACTTGTTAAAGAGCGCCGCAACTGGCAGAAAATCGTTGAAAAACAAGGGTTTATATTCCATTCTGTAGAAGGAAAGTACTGGGACGAAAGCGCCTGTTATGCTTTTCGTAAACCAGAAATGGAAGCCATCGAGCAAGCCACACAAACATTGTTTGACATGTGCATGGAAGCCGTGGAAGCGGTCTTGCACCAGCGCCGGCTGCGCGAATTTGCTATTCCTGACTTATACCACGAGCGTATCCGGGAAAGCTGGGATGCGGACGAACCCACACTCTACGGGCGCTTTGACCTCGGCTACCACGACGGGCAAATCAAACTACTCGAATTCAACGCCGATACCCCCACCTCTCTGCTCGAAGCCTCGGTAGTGCAATGGCACTGGCTACAGGATTTTGAAAATACACTCGACCAGTTCAATGCCATCCATGAGCTACTGTTGGAGCAGTTTGCCTATTTCAAACAGCGCGGCATATTCGATTTGTATTTTGCTTGCGCTACCGACAATGACGAAGACTACATGACGGTTGCTTACCTGATGGATTGCGCCCAGCAGGCAGGCTTGCAAATTCAATACATTGATATCTCAGACATTGGCTGGGCCGATGAGAAAATGCAGTTTGTAGATTTGTACAACGAGCCAATACGCACCTGTTTCAAGCTGTACCCCTGGGAGTTCATGCTCAACGAAGACTTCGGGCGGCACACCCTCTCTACCGATACCTGCTGGGTAGAGCCTTTCTGGAAGATGCTTTTATCCAATAAAGCCATTTTGAAAATCTTGTGGGAATTGTATCCGGAGCATCCCTTGCTACTGGCTTGCCACGACAAACCGGGGCGTATGCGCAGCTATGTGCAAAAGCCCTTGCTCAGCCGCGAGGGCGCCAATGTCACTATTGTAGAGCACGGGCGGCTACTACAGGCCACGCAAGGCGAGTATGGCTACGAAGGCTATATCTATCAGGATTATTTTGAATTGCCAGAATTCATGGGCAATCGGCCAGTCATTGGCAGTTGGATCGTCGGCGATACACCCGCGGGCATAGGCATCCGCGAAACCACCGGTTTGATACACGATAATCTCGCCCGTTTTGTACCGCATTATTTTTATTGAGCGATTAGCTACATACGGATTTTAATAAAAAAAAGACTGCCCCAATTAACAAACAATACGAATATCGGGTTCAAATGATTAAAGCATCAGGCATACGTAAAACGAACCCCAACGGGGCGACATATTACACCAGCACGGTGTCAATCCTTTGAGATTCAAAACCATTGATTATCAATTGCCTATAAATTTTTCGCCTTTTCGGGCTTAGCTCGATATTCGAATAAATAACAATATTATATTACTTAAACAACGCATTATCAAGTCATTCGCTATTTACTGTTGAAATAGGTATAATAAGGTAGGGTTGTGTAGTATCTGGCTGAAAATATTTACTATTTAAGCGGCTAATTGCTTGTAAATCAAAGCAGGAGTAAAATGAATCGCGGGGCTGTGTAATGATAAAATCGGGCGTTATTACTTTGAATGTAACGGGCGGTTCAAAGCCTTTTATTACGGATAACATCATACTTTCTGCGGGTAACCCCCAGTCCATGATAAAAATGCTGTCAGCGGTGGCTTTGTCTTGTACAATTAGGGCTTTTTTTATATCCTGCGCCTGCAATTGCACCGTTATTTTTTCTAAAGCGGTGTATCTATTGTTAAAATAAGAAAATGATTCCAATATGTAAAGTATTCTAATACTGAATATTAGAATAAATAGCGAAGGGATTAAGCTTTTTTGCCGAAAGGCGGGTATCATGTCTATTACAAAAGGCGTCATCATAATGATGGATAATGCCATCCATTCACTTTCCATATAAAATCGCAGCGAGCGACCAAAAGCATCGGGGTAAGTGATGCAAATTAACATATAATAAGTTGCGGTATAAATTATTAATAGCGCTATCTGAAAAGAGCATTTGTTTTTTAGTAAATAAAGCAGCCCCAGCAGAAAAAAAGGCAGTGCAATCCAGTAGTTATGTAGTAAAAGTTGTAAAAAAGACTGCGATTGTCCGGATGAAAAAGATTGTATGATGATAGGAAGTGAAATATCATGGATTCTTTGTAATTTGATGCTGTCGTACCAACCGCTGCTGCTTAGTAAATAGCGTGCACCAATCAGCGCGGCAATTAGTGAAGAATACCATATAAAAAGGCGATTTTTTAATAATAATTCGAGTTTATTATGCTGCGTGGTATGATAATACAACCAAAGAAAAGTAAATGGCAGCAACACTATCAAGTGGCTGAAAATAGCCAAAAATGCTAAAAGGAACAGCACCGCATGCTTTATTATGTTTTTTCGTCCGTGCCGTGCTGTATGTATGTAATATCCCAAGAAAAGCACCATCCAGGCTACTCCTTGATGTACTTCGTTATTGGGCCAATAATAAACATCGCTTACAAATAACGTAAGGTAAATAACTAATAAAATGGACAGCCAGTGTTGTCGCCATACATAGCCTGTGATGATAGCTGCCGCTAAATAAAAAACATAAAAACTTGCGGAGTATATAATTAAAATGGTGCGCAATGACCAGCCCAAATGTACGCCTATCACCGGGCACATCTGTGTAATAAAAGCGCCATAACGATGCTCTGCAATGCAAAACGTACCGGTGTTTATGATGTTAAAAATGATCCAGCAGGGGTCCACAAATAGCATCCGCTCTTTGTAAAAGACGACAGACAGTACTGCCAGAGCTACCAAAAAAGTTATGGCAACGATATAAGCGCCGCGATATGGATGCATAAATGTTTCGGGCATTTTCAGAGATAATTTTGGTATTGTAATAATTTTGGTTTTTAGGTGTAATAAACAGGTTAGTTTAGCACTATGCATCATTATTTTAAACAAAAACAATAAATAACTGATTGTCAATTGTATAGACACCCGCCCCAATAACAAATAACATTATTTAAGCAGCCCAATAATAAACCTGCTCACCATTAGCAGCACATTATACCATTATTTTTTGAGCGGACTTCCAGGCAAATCCCTACCTTTGCAAAATTATTCAATACGTAGTAAATGTCAGAGCAACACGAGCAAACAATCAGTTTGAACAAGTACATCAGCGATACCGGACGCTGCTCGCGTCGGGAGGCGGATAAACTCATAGCCGAGGGGCGGGTGTTACTCAACGGCGTACCCGCGCGCCTTGGCAACCGCGTAGCACCCGGCGATGAAGTGCTGTTGGACGGTGCCCCGATTGGCGAAAGCGACAAGCCCCGGCCGGTGTATCTTGCGCTGTACAAACCAGTAGGTATCGTGTGCACAACCGAGCAAAATATTAAAAATAATATCATTGATTATGTCAATTATCCGGAGCGGATTTTTCCAATCGGGCGGCTCGACAAACCTTCCGAAGGGCTGATTTTGTTGACCAATGACGGTAATATTGTCAATAAAATATTGCGAGCTGGCAACCGACATGAAAAAGAATATATTGTGAGCGTGAATCAGGCAATTACTAAAAATTTCGTCACGCAAATGTCGGCTGGGGTACCTGTGCTCGACACGGTCACGCAGCCTTGCACTGTCGAAAGACTCGGCAAACACACCTTCCGTATCGTATTGACGCAGGGGTTGAACCGGCAAATCCGGCGCATGTGCAACTACCTCGGCTACGAAGTCACCGCGCTCAAACGCATTCGCATCATGGACATACAACTCGGCCAGCTCAAGCCCGGCCAGTGGCGCCTGCTCACCCAAAAAGAAATTCGGCATTTGCACGACACTCTAAAGGATTCTAAGAAAACCGCCTAAATCAAATAGATGCCAGATTTTTAGATGTCAGATGCCAGACTTCAGTACGAGACATTGTTTGCTGTTCGCTGTTCGCTGTTTGCTTTTCGCTGTTTGCTTTTCGCTGTTTGCTGTTTGCTTTTCCCCCATTCCCCTATCACCCCATTCAACTTTTATAAACCTCTCAACTTTTAAACCCCTCTAAACCCTTCTAAACCCCTCTAAACCCCTCTAAACCTCTAAACCCCTCTAATCACTGCTTATCAATTTCAATGACCATGCCCACCGCCGTTTTGCTATCCGTTTTTGCCTCGAAAGCAATGGTACGCCCCGCCTGAAACTGCACTTCGGTGATGCGCTGATTGGCGAGTGCCGCTTTCAGTTTGCCAGCATAAGTGTTCTGATTGCTGCGGTTGATGGCTTGATTGAGCGCTCGGTAATCCAACTCCGTTTTAGAAACTACAATGGCTATAAAATCCCGATTGCCTACGTCGTCGGGCGTCATAGAATAATCTTTGGGAAATAGGCGCGTGCCCGTGATGCCGCAGTAGGGCGAATGCTTTTCGGTGTAGGGGAAGAGCACATAACTGGAGCCATCGGCTTCCTGCCCGAAGATGTAGGTGTAGCATTCGATAGAATTGGCAAACAGCACCTTGAAGCGATCCGACTTGCGAATCGGCTTTACGGTACGAAAGGAAATATCCTCGCGTTTGTTGAGTGCAATGATGCTCTGGCTGGCTACGTCGTACAAGCCAAATTCTACCTTCATTTTGTTGGCTTCTGCCGGGTCAGCCGGGCGCACCGGGTGCAGACCGTATGCTTCTTTAGTAAAATGTTCGAAATCGCGGTAGCGTACCCAGCACACGCCCCGGTCGCCCCAGTCGTCGCCCCAGCTATTCATAATCTGAAAAGCGCCGCCCTCCAGCTTGTCGTCGTAGCCAATCAAGCACATAGCATGGCCGCCAAAGCCGCGCATTCCGTAGTCGCTTTGCGTCGGACTCCACATTTTCTGCCCCACCATGCGGCTCATGAACGTACCGCCCACCATCATACCGATGACCACCGGTGCGCCTTGCGCAATGTTTTGCTTGATGGCGAGCAGGTCGGGTTTGTAATTGCTGGCACCCAATGTAAGCCGGTTGTAGCCTCTGATGCGGAAGCGCCGGCCCAACTCCAATTGTTGGCTGCCGGGCGCACGCGAGCAGTCGCGCTCATCGTAGCGAAATTGCTGAAAAGGCACCGCGCCGTTTTGAGACATAGCTTGCATGGCGTCGAGCATATAGGCACCTTCGCAGCCGCGCAGGGCAATCTGATTGTACAAATACGACGGGCTGAAAGCGAGCTGGTTGGGGTCTTGCTTGGTGGCGCTGGCTTGCAGGATCGTCTGGGCGGCATAGGCACTGGCCCAGCCCACACAAGAACCCTGCTGCCCCTGGTGCAGGCGCCGCGGCGCATATTGCAATAGCGAAACCGAGGCCGGCAGCCGATTGCCGCTGTAGCCGTAAGCCAATGGCTCAAAGACTTGGGCTTGGTCAAATTTTTCCTCACTCAGCGAAGCTCCCAGCGAAAACTGTTCGTAGTTGCTTTCTTGTTCGTAGCCGCCACTGAGCAGCTCTTGCCCGCCGAAGAAGAAGTACCAAACCGCCCCTACAATGAGCAGCGGGATAATGAGCTTCGGGCGTTTGAATACGAAAAGGAGAATGAAAGGTAGCAGTTTCAATAAGCCGCTACCCCCACTGCCAGCTGCTGGCCTTTTGCCATCGCCCGACTGCTGCGGGTCTTTTTCCATTCGGATTGCCATATACGATTAGGTTTTGTTTGCTATGCTACAACATTCGCCAAACCATGCATTTGCACACTACTTTCCGGGGGTTGAAAATAGGCAATTTTCAATATTCAGACCAACATTTTTGCACTTTACAATTGGCGGGTTTCTTTTTGTAGCTCGGCTTGCGATTCCGTAATTTTTTTGTTGGACAAATCAAATTATTGTGCTAACTTTGAAATTATTTTATTGTACATAATCAATTTTTACCCATGAACACTTGGAACACTATAATCACAAGGCGCACGGACGCGCTTGACCAGTCCGTATTTATACTCGAAACGCTCACGCTACCCGAAAACATCCCCATCATAGCGTATTTGACCAAACACACAGAAGCGGGCCTCACCGACTTGATCGTGCACACGGGCTACGACGTAGCAACGCTTGAAACCCTGCTGGACTTGCTGCTCCAGACCGGCGTCGTGCAATTGCGCAGCACACTTTACGAAAATAAGTACTGTATCAACCACCGGCGCATCGCTGCAATCAACTCCATTGCACAAAAAATGACGCGCAAGTAAGCACCGGTACTATCAATTGCTTTTTCTAGAATTTTGTCTTTGAAGCTATCTGCATACCAATTTTTGTCTTTCCTCCGCACCGCCTATCCTTTTTTATACTTGTTTTATCGAGCAAAAAGCCCTTTTCGTAGAATACCAGGGTAATATCTTTCCATGTCTCCGACAATTTGCCTAATTTTCTCATCGTTCACAAGTAGAAAGCTATCGGTTTTCCACAGGAAATCATGCCCGTTTTTTTTAATCAAACACCATTCAATTATGAAGTATTTACCCGTTTTATTCATCGCTTTATGCTGCAATGTAATAACATTCGCGCAAAGCAAACCGGCCTTCAACCCCGCCGATATTGACATTCCTTACCAAAAGTATGTATTAGAAAATGGTCTGCGACTCATTGTACACGAAGACCACAAAGCGCCTATCGTAGCCGTGAATGTATGGTATCATGTGGGTTCCAAAAATGAAAAACTCGGCAAAAGCGGTTTCGCACACCTGTTCGAGCACCTGATGTTCAATGGTAGCGAAAATTTCAATGACGACTATTTCCAAGCATTAGAAAAAATTGGTGGCACCGACCTAAACGGCACGACCAATAACGACCGCACCAACTACTTCCAAAACGTGCCCGTAGCAGCTTTTGACCAGGTGCTGTTTCTTGAATCCGACCGGATGGGGCATTTGCTGGGCGCTATTGACCAAGCCAAACTCGACGAGCAGCGCGGCGTAGTACAAAATGAAAAACGCCAAGGCGAAAATCAGCCTTACGGCAAACAATGGGACCTCATCACCAAAGCCATGTACCCGCCGGGTCATCCTTACTCCTGGACGGTCATTGGCGAAATGGAAGACCTCAACGCCGCCTCGCTCGAAGACGTGCAGGAGTGGTTCAAAACCTACTACGGTGCTGCCAATGCGGTGGTGGTGGTGGCCGGAGCCATTAAAGCCGACGAAGCTTACCGCAAAGTGCAGCAATATTTTGGCGATATCCCTTCGGGGCCAGCCCTGACGCGCCCGGCAGTGAACATCCCTGTGCGCACCAACGATATCCGCGAAACCTATCAGGATCGGGTGCCAGAGGCGCGCATTGTGCAGGTGTGGAATACCCCGCAGTGGGGCACCCGCGAAGCCGTGATGCTGGACTTAGCTACCGATGTATTGTCGAGCGGTAAAAATTCGCGTTTGTATAAAAAATTGGTATATGAAGACCAAACCGCCAGTATTGCCAATGCCTTTGTTTGGCCAAAGGAAATCTCCGGCAATGTCATTCTACAAGTAAATGTGAAGTCGGGATACGAAGTAGAAGTCGTGGAGCAAACCATCAACGACATTTTGGCAGCGTTTATCAAAAACGGCCCCACCGCAGAAGAACTGGATCGCATGAAGGCACAGTATTTTGCCAATTTTGTAAAAGGATTAGAGCGCATCGGCGGCTTTGGCGGCAAATCCGACATCTTAGCCGAAAATGAAGTCTATGGCCGGAGCCCCGATTATTACAAAAAAGTATTGCAATGGGTGGCCGAAGCCACGCCCGAAGATGTTCGGCAGGCCGCTCAGAAATGGCTTATACAAGGTAAATACACGCAGATCTGCACGCCTTTCCCCGATTTCAAAACTACGCCCACCACCGTAGATCGCAGCAAAGGGCTGCCGCCAGTAGGCGAACCCGCCGCCGCACAGTTTCCGTCCATTCGCAAGGCAACCCTCAAAAACGGGATGCAGGTAGTGCTGGCCCCGCGCGCCGGAGTACCAACTGTAGCTATGAATATGGTCTTTGACGCAGGGTATTCGGCTGATTATACCGGTAAGCCGGGCACAGCTACCTTAGCTATGAATATGATGGATGAGGGAACCAAAACCCGTAATACCCTCGAAATCAATGAACAACTGCAAGTGCTGGGCGCTTCGCTGGGTACTGGTGCCGACTTGGACGCTTCCTACGTCTCTATGAATACGCTCAAGCCCAGCCTCGATGCCAGCCTCGATCTCTTTGCCGATGTTATTCTCAATCCAGCATTTCCAAAGGACGAATTCGACCGGCAGAAAAACCAACGGATCGCACAGATTCAGCGCGAAAAAGCCAATCCGGTATCCATGGCGTTTCGGGCTATGCCCAAAATTTTCTTCGGGGCAGGGCATCCCTACAGCACACCGGGCACCGGCTTTGAGGAGAGCGTGCAAAACATGACCCGCGAGGACCTCGTGCAGTATTATAACACTTGGATTAAACCTAACAATGCTACCTTAGTGGTAGTAGGCGATATCAGCATGGAGGAGCTGCTGCCCAAGTTGGAGCAACGTTTCAACAGTTGGCAAAAAGGCAACACGCCGAAGAAAAACATCGCCGCCGCCAAAAGCGCCAACGAAATCAAGGGCAAGCTGTACCTGATGGATCGGCCCGAAGCGCAGCAGTCAGTCGTCATTGCCGGCCATTTGATTGACCCTTACGGGAAAATATCGGAAATTGCCAAAACAACAGCTATCAATGTGCTGGGCGGCGAGTTTACCTCTCGTGTCAACATGAACCTGCGCGAAGACAAACACTGGTCTTATGGGGCGTTCACTTTTGTGAATGAAGCCAAAGGCAACCGCCCGCTCATCACGTACGCACCCGTACAAACCGACAAAACAAAGGAATCTGTCGAGGAAATCATCAAGGAACTGACCGGCTACGTAGGCGACAACCCCGTGACGAAAGAGGAATTTGAAAAAACAACGCAAAATACCATTTTGCAATTGCCTGGCCAATGGGAAACCAGCGCCGCAGTGCTCAGCTCTTTGGTTACCCAAGTGAAATATGGGCTGCCCGACAATTATTATCAGACTTATGATAGCAAAGTGCGCAATCTGTCCTTGGAAGAAGTGCGTCAGGTCAGCCGAAAATTGGTGCGCCCAGATGAGCTTACTTTCTTAGTCGTTGGTGATCAGGGTAAGATACTTCCGGGCTTGCAAGAGCTTGGTTTTAAGGAGATTATCATTATTGATGCCGATGGCAACCCTATACAGGACACCAAAAAAGCCAAGCCATAAGTCGTAAAACCCGCCCATCGGGTTGCGCGTCTTTGCTTTTGGGTACAAGTGTCAGGTTGGTAAAACAGCCTGACACTTTTCGTATAGCAAAAAAACAGGACATCAACCGCGTCGCTGCTTGCGCGTCTTTTTCAAATAGCGAGCAGGGATGGGCACTCCGGTAGATTCGGCTTGCCACATCAGGCTGATAATCCACCAGCGTCCCTCGTCGTAGATGAGTTGAAAGCTGTTGATACCTCGGTCAAAAGGCTCGCCGGCTGGGCTGCGGCGCGCTTCATACACCATGAACACCTGCGCGATGTCGGCGTATTGATCAATGGTTAGGCTGCCAATGCTTTCAAAAAAATCTTGGGAGGCAATCCGCGGGCCAATGTCTTTTACATAACCTTCCACAGAGGTGGCTAAGATGGTCAGGGCGTCGTTGCGTTTGGCACGAATGTGCAGGGGCGCGTCGCCGCGAAACAAATAGCGAAAGTGGTCCCAGTCAACGGTGCGGCCCGCTGGCCCGGAAATCACGTCGAGAATGGCCGCCATTACACCTTCAATGGTTTCGGCGTCCTTGCTGTAATCCTGCGCGGCCAAAGGCTGCCCGACTAAGCTCAACAAAGCAATCCATAGAATGCAATGAATACGTTTCATAATTGAAAAATGGTTGGTTGTGGTGGTTGTAATGCATCAACCTTGTCCCTCAACAGTTGTTAAAATATTTACAAAACCAATTTTACAAAAAAATGAAATATTTCCACCTGTTTTTTGCCTTCCTTTTGCTGGGAGCTTGTTCTACGTCCAAATTTGCCATCAGCGACAGCGGCGTTCCGCGCCCGCCCGACTATGCCAATCCCGACCATTGGGCTGCCCTGCCTTCCAAAGTGGACAATGCCGACAGAACTCCGGCCGATACGATTCCAGACAATCAAGCAACCGCCGAAGCGGATGTATTTTTTCTGCATCCGACCATTTATAGCGGCAAACGCGGCGACCAGCCTTGGAACGGACCTATTGATAATGCTCAACTTAATAAGAAAGTGGACGAAAGTACGATTTTATATCAGGCCAGCATTTTCAATGGTGCCGGGCGGGTGTATGCACCGCGCTATCGGCAGGCGCATCTGAGCGCTTATTATATGGAAGACAAGGACTTGCAAAAGGAAGTGTTCGACCGCGCTTATGCAGATGTAAAAAATGCTTTTGAATATTATTTAGCTAATTATAATAACGGACGTCCTATTATTATCGCTTCGCATAGCCAAGGCACTACGCATAGCAAGCGCCTGCTGCGCGAATATTTTGACGACAAGCCTTTAGCCGTGCAGTTGGTAGCGGCCTATCTCATCGGCATCCCAGTGGAAGGCGATTATTTCCAACATTTACAACCCTGCAACAGCCCTAATGCTACGGGGTGTTTCGTGGCGTGGCGCGCTTATCGGCGGGGGTACTATCCGAGAATACATCAGCCAGATAACAATCTCGTGGTTGTCAATCCGTTGACTTGGACTTCAAGCACAGATCCGGCGGAGCGCTCACTCAATCATGGCGCGGTGCTGCGCAAATTCGACAAGGTGTATCCACAATTAGCCGAGGCACAGGTACACGACGGTTTGCTTTGGCTGGAGCGGCCTAAGTTTCCGGGCAGTTTTTTATTAAAAAATCCGAATTATCACATCGCTGATTTCAATTTTTATTATCTCAATGTGCGCAATAACGCGATGGAACGAGTGGCAGCATTTTTGCAAAAGAAGTAAATGATGGGGTGTTGTTATTTAGTTGATGTTATTTGGGAAGGGGTTTAAAAAAGGGTAATAAGGGAATGGGAGGATAGGATACTCAACCCCTCAATGTCCTCAACCCTTCTAAACCTATCCCCCCTTTTTTAACGACCGCCCCATATTAACAAATAACATCCCATTCCGCACGCTATTTTAAATGCCTGATTTTTTCCCCTTTCCAACAAAACCAATATCTTTGGCAACAAGTATAAAAAAAATATTATTCATTTAGGCTCCTAACGATATAACTGACAAAGCAAATGGCAAAGCAAAGAACTTCCCTGCCCCGCGTGGCGTACTTCTGCATGGAATACGGATTGGATAATGCCTTCAAGGCTTACGCTGGTGGCCTCGGTATCTTGGCGGGCGATTATATGAAAGGCGCCAAAGACCACGAATTTCCCATCGTGGGCCTCGGCATCAAGTGGAAACAGGGCTACACCGATCAGATGATTGATAAAAATGGGCAACCCTACGACACCTACCACAATTACAATTATAACGATGTAATGGAAGATACTGGCGTGACCGTAAACGTGACCATTCGCAAGCGCAAAGTAGCCTGCAAGGTATGGAAACTCACTGCCTATGGCAATGCCGACCTCTACCTGCTCGATACTGACCTCCCGGAAAACGAAGACGCCTGGATCACTGGCCAGCTCTATGGCTGGTTTGGCGAGGAGCGCATCGCACAGGAAATAGTACTCGGTGTCGGTGGCGTGCGCGCCCTGCGTTTGCTGGGCATCCCGATTGAGGTGTATCATTTCAACGAAGGACACGCGCTGTTTGCTGGCTTCGAACTCATGCGCGAGAAAATGGAGCAAGGTGCTACTTTCGAGGAAGCTTGGGAGCGCAGCAAGCAAGAAATTGTTTTCACGACGCATACGCCCGTCATTCAGGGCAACGAATCGCACCCGATTGATCGCCTGCTGTACATGGGTGCCGACCTCGGCGTACTGACCAAAGGCAATCTAAAAACCCTCGGCGGCGAGCCGTTCAATATGACCGTAGGGGCCCTGCGCCTCTCGAAAAAGTCGAACGCGGTAGCTCAATTGCACGGCGAAACCGCTAATAAAATGTGGAAAAAGGTGAAAAACCGCTCGGAGATTGTAGCTATTACCAATGCCATTCACCTGCCCACTTGGGTGGATCCAAACATGATTGCTACGGCTGAAAAAGGCGGCGACCTGTGGGCAGCCCACCTCAAAAACAAGCAAGCCTTGGTGGATTATGTAAAACAGCACACCGGCCAGCAGCTCAACGTGGACAATCTCATCATCGGGTTTGCGCGGCGGGCAGTGCCCTACAAACGCAGCGACCTCATCTTCAGTAAGCCCGAAATCATTGACCCGCTGCTACGCGATGGCAAAATTCAAATCGTCTTTTCCGGGCGTGCCCACCCCCTGGATGATACGGGCAAAGGCATTGCCGCCAATCTGGTTGCTATGGCCAAGAAATACCCGAACGCCGTGGTCTTCCTCGAAAATTACAGCATGGAAATTGGCGCTGCACTCACGCGTGGTTCCGACGTGTGGCTCAACAATCCGCGCCGCCCCAAGGAAGCCAGCGGTACATCCGGCATGAAGGCCGCTATGAATGGGGTGCTCAATGTAAGCATTCTCGATGGCTGGTGGCCCGAGGCCTGCCAACACGGTGTGAACGGCTGGCAATTTGGCGACGGTTTTGAAAGCGAAGACGAAGCCATACTCGATGCGCACGACCGCGACGCGCTGTATCAGGTGCTACTGGAGGAGGTATTGCCAACCTATTATAACAACCGCCCGAAATGGGTAGAAATGATGAAAACTAGCATTTTGAGTACCAAAGAACCCTTCGCGGTAAAGCGGATGCTGGAAGAATATTACGAGCAGTTATATACCGCTTGATTCATCATACAATTGTAAAAAAATAAGGCGGCACTTTTGCAAAATGAAAAAAGTGTCGCTTTTTATTTGTCGAAATATAGTGCATTAGACATCACACTTCAAGCAATTTTTTCTATCAAAAAACACAACGATCATGTTCAAACATTTACTCTTTTTGCTGCTGCTGGGAATAGTTGCCTGCAAATCGCCCGCCACCTTGGCGAAGGAAGAGCCGAAGCCCGCCCAGCCCGCGCCGGTAGCTGAAAAAAAGCCGGAGCCGAAAAAAAACAACGGTAAAATAAAGCCCTACAAGGAAATCATCACGGATGAGGCTATTACCAGCCCAGGCTTTTTCACTACCCACAAGGTAGGTAGCAGTTATTATTTTGAAATTCCAACCGATCTGCTCAACAAGGAAATTCTGGTGGTGAGCCGCATCGCTGGGCACGTAAAAAACCTGAATTTTGGCGGTGCTGGTATGAAATCGCGGCCACAGCAGGTGGTTCGCTGGCAGCAAAAAGACGACAAAATCTTGCTGCGCTCGGTGTCGTATAGCAGTGTGGCCAATCCTGACGAGCCAATTTATCAGTCGCTGCGCAACAACAACTTCGAGCCGATTATCATGACTTTCGACATTGCTACAATGGCCAAGGATTCTTCAACGGTCGTCTTTGAAGTGTCGCCCCTTTTTACCGGCGATGTGCCTATGATCGGGCCGCTTTCTGACAATGACCGCCGCAATTTTTCTATCAAATCTTTGGACAAAGCGCGCAGTTTTATTCAGTACATCAAGAGCTTTCCGCAAAATGTGGAGGTGCGCCATGTATTGACATTTAATGGTGATAAACTACCTGATAATCAGCTCACTGGCACCCTCTCGTTGGAAATGAACCAGTCGTTTATCCTACTGCCCGAAGACCCCTGGCAGCCGCGTCTGTTCGATGCGCGCGTTGGTTATTTTTCTATTCAGCAAACAGACTACAGCGCCGATGAGCAAAAAGCGGCCAAACGCCGGTACATCACGCGCTGGCGCCTCGATCCAAAAGATCCCGAAGCCTATGCCCGTGGCGAACTCGTGGAGCCGAAAAAGCCCATCGAATATTATATTGACCCAGCCACCCCAGAAAAATGGCGGCCCTACCTGAAGCAGGGCATCGAAGACTGGCAAGTGGCCTTTGAAGCCGCCGGTTTTAAGAATGCTATCATTGCCAAAGACCCACCCTCGCCCGAAGAAGACCCCGACTGGAGCCCCGAAGACGTGCGCTACTCGGTGATTCGCTACATTACCACCGAAATTCAGAATGCACAAGGGCCCCACGTGCACGACCCGCGCACCGGCGAAATTCTCGAAAGTGATATTCTCTGGTATCACAACGTGATGAATTTGCTGCGCAACTGGTTCTTCATCCAAACGGCTGCGGTCAATCCCGACGCTCAAAAAGTCAAGTTTTCCGATGAACTTATGGGCGAGCTTATTCGCTTTGTAGCTGCGCACGAAGTGGGGCATACCCTCGGCCTGCCGCATAATATGGGATCCAGTGCCGCCTATCCGGTGGACTCGCTGCGCGCTCCTGGCTTTGTACAGCGCATGGGCGTATCACCCTCTATCATGGATTATGCCCGCTTCAATTACGTTGCTCAGCCTGAAGACAAAGGCGCTGGTCTGTTTGCTAAAGTAGGGCCTTACGACCTCTGGTCTATTATGTACGGTTATAAATTGGTACCGGGTGCCAATTCGCCAGAAGCGGAAAAATCAACCTTGCACCAATGGATATTGGAACGTGCCGATGACCCCATCTATCGTTATGGCCGCCAGCAAGGCAATGTGATTGACCCTACCGCACAAACCGAAGACATTGGCGACGACGCCATGAAAGCCAGCGAGTTGGGCATTGCCAATCTCAAGCGCATTGTATCTAATTTGGTCAAATGGACACAAGCAGATGGCAAAACTTATGAAGATTTGCAAGAATTGTACGGACAAGTGGTTGGGCAATACCGCCGCTACATGGGCCACGTATCTAGCAATGTGGGTGGGGTTATCGAATACGTCAAAACCTACGATCAGGAAGGTATCGTTTTCGTACCGGTAGCCAAAGAAAAACAACAGCGGGCCGTAGCTTTCTTGAATGCACAGCTTTTTCAGACGCCTAAATGGATGCTCGACAACAACATCTTGCAACGCATCGAAGGAGCTGGCATGATGGATCGGCTGCGCACAGCTCAAGTCGCTACGCTCAATGGACTGTTCAGCGGCGATCGGCTCAAGCGCTTAATAGAAACAGAGGCCTTGCACGGCACTGCCAATGTTTATACCATGACGAGCCTGTACAATGATACCCGCAATGGTATTTTTAGCGAACTGCGTACGGGTGATGCTATTGATCCTTTCCGGCGTAATTTGCAACGGGCTTATATAGACAAAATGACCGAATGGATGAAAAACAAGGACGCGCAATACACGCAAACCGATATCAAAGCTATGACGCGTGCCACGCTCGAAACGCTTCAGCGCGATGTGAAAGCAGGCGCAGGTCGCCAGCGCGATGCGATGTCGCGCAGCCACCTCAATGATCTAATGGCTAGGATTGATACAGCTTTGAAAGGCGAAGAATAGGCCAAGCCAGATACTAATAGCATTTGCGAGTTGCGAGGTCCGATTTACAATTTACGATTTTGTAAAATTTTGAAAAACAAGCTTTTGGAAATAAATAAATACCTCATTTTCAACTGAAAATAGTATAAGAGTAAGAGCAGCGGCATTCCATGCTTGACAGGGAATGCCGCTTTCTTTATCTGAACATCAATTGCCCGGCAGGTCTTCAAATTGCTTGAAAACCACTTCTTTTTCCTTACCCAAGCGCCAAGCTACGCCTGTATTGATTAGATAATCGGCAAAAGCGGCATCGCCATGGCGGTTGGTAGCCAGATCGCACACTATTTACGACTCCGGTTTGTTGTTGTATTGCTGCTGCAATTTCTTTTTCCTGCGCGCTCATTTCCCGGCGGCTCTCTATGTAATAACTCGCTTCAAAGCAAAGCAGACCACCTATCCAATTGGACATTAATACAAAAAGTAACAGCCATGCCTGTGCAATTTTCATAATTTGGATAAATAGTCTTGTAAAGCAACAAAAATTTTGTGACTATACTGCACCGCCATTGAATATTAACCTGCACGAATAGTCAAACAGTTGTAAAACCAGGCATACGTCACAGCTCATTGAAATGGGTAGAAAAGGCCAAGCCCGAAGGTTTTTTTATATCCGCTTTACTTACAAAACTGTAATCCACCGCCGCATGATATGCTCTCCAGGTTATTCGTAGCTTCCTGCCTTTGTACGCTGGCGCCGCCGCTCATTGAGGATGTTGTTGATCCAGTTGGGAATGACCACCACCCCGATTATTAGATAGGTATAGTAGGTAAGTACCCTCCAAAACATGGAAATGACCGTTGACACAGTTGGGCTAAGGATATAATCTTTCAGAAAGCCTCCAAAAAGCAATTCAATAACGCCAGCGCCGCCGGGCGTCGGGCTGAAAAGGAAGATGAGAAACATGGTTTCGAGACGGGCATACAGCTCAAACTGCGTGCCGAAATCCAGCGGAATGGTATCTACAAAAGCGATAATACAACTACTGAGAATGAGAAACCGCAGCGTCCAGATCACGAACGTGACTAACCCCGCCATAAAATGAAAGCGAAAGCCTTGCTCGCGTAGCTCCTTTGAGGCTACGATCATGTCATTGCCGAGGCTAATGGCCTTGCGGTGGTAGCGATTCAGCCAGGGGAGTTTGGTGATGAGGGCGAGGATGCGCTTGAGTTGGTTAGGATTGATAAAAATACCATAATAAAAAAACAGGCTGTAGCTGGTCATCACGGCATAGGCCGCCCCAAAATAAAAAGCCCATGCCCCCACGTCGGCAATACCCACTGCATCCGGACGCAAGATGCTATTCCCGAAAAGGGCGTACAACACCGGAATAGTGACGATGAAAAAAAAGCCGTCCAGCATAATCGTGTACAATACAATCATGGTGGTTTTGGCCGTGGGCAACTTTTCTTGCGCTAAAATGAAAAACGCTACCGTAGAGCCGCCCACCGCCGAGGGCGATACTGCGGAGGCAAACTCCCAGATGGCAATCAATTCAATACTTTTCAACCAGCCAAATGCCCCCCGCGAAAGGATGCGCAGCCGCGCCGAGTACGCCAAGTGCCAAAGCACAAAAGTCAAAATGGCGATGCCCATCCAAGTGAAGGTGTGGCGCGTCCACTCGATATTGGCAAATTCTTGCGGGTCAAACTGTCGCCACAGCAGATAGGATACTGCCCCCAGACCTATCAATACAGGTATAATCACCCGCGACGTACGGATGGATTGGAGCACTTCCCGGTGCTGTTCAGTAAAAGTTTCCGGCTGGTGTTTCGGCATTTTCGTCACAAAATAGCGTTAGAATTTCATATAGAACAATGAAGGCAAGCAGCCGGCGGGACCGTTTTTACCATCAAAAATCATTACCCAAACCACACCTAAGCAACGGCTGGTAAAAATACTGCGTCCCTGCACTAAATATATTACCTGACTTATGCTGCTGTTTTGTACACATCATCATGCAACAAAAATAACCATACGAAGTTTCGTTGTGTCTTATTGTACAAAAAAATTATAACAGGAAACAATCGCTCAAAAGATGCCCGCACAGAAGCCCTTCCACAAAAACCTGAAAAAAACCCGCCCGGAAATAAAATTTTTTCTTTTTGGCGTGACTTTTTGGAATTTTATTCGTCTAAATAATAGCTTATTTTGCTTAAATTTGGCACAACTTGTTCATTACTTAACCTAAAATCAACTTGAACCATGGCTTTTATCTATTTCATCATCGTCGGCGCAGTAGCCGGCTGGCTGGCTGGTCTGTTAACTAAAGGCGGCGGATTCGGTCTTTTATGGAACATTATCATTGGTATTGTAGGTGGCTTCCTCGGCGGATGGCTGCTCAATGACGTGTTGAAAGTGTCCATTTCTACCGGAAATGCTACCGTTAATTACATTGTCACAGCCGTCATCGGCGCCGTAGTGCTACTCTTTGTAGCCAGTTTGCTCAGAAGAAAATAATGCCGGAAGAAAACGTACTCAGGTGGCGCCTCATCTTGGGGCGCCATGCTGATCCTGCTGAAGAGGTTGCGCTCGACAAAACGCAGTCTGGAATGGACCATGCGCTGGAGCTTTTGTATAATGAAGATCGCAAGGGCGGCTTAGGCAATTCTGCACCCCGCATCAACCGCTGGCTGAAAGACATTCGCACCTACTTCCCCAAGCCGATAGTCCAATTGCTACAACGCGATGCCCTCGACCGCTTAGGCCTGAAACGGATGCTCCTCGAACCCGAACTCCTCGAAACCATCACGCCCGATGTGCACTTGGCCAGTCTGCTGCTGTCGTTGAACAAAACCCTACCCGAACAAACCCGCGATACCGCCCGGCAGCTCGTCCACAGTATTGTAGGGCAATTGGAGCAAAGACTGCACGCCCGGATGCGACAAGCCATAGAGGGCAGCATTCACCGCGCCGCACGCAGCTACCGCCCCAAACCCCACGAAATTGATTGGAATCAAACCATCCGGGCCAACCTCAAACATTACCAACCGGATTATAAAACCGTGATTCCGGAACGGCTCGTCGGCTTTGGTCGCAAAGGCGCACAGCTCCGGCACATCATTCTTTGTATTGACCAGAGCGGGTCCATGAGCAATTCGGTAGTGTATGCCGCTATTTTCGGGGCTATTCTGGCTTCGTTGCGCAGCGTACGCACGCATTTGGTTGCATTCGATACCGAAATAGCCGACCTGACGGACTTGCTGCACGATCCGGTTGATTTGTTGTTTGCTGCACAATTGGGCGGTGGCACCGATATTGCGAAAGCCCTCGGCTATGCCCACTCATTGGTACACAACCCGCAGGAAACTATTCTGGTGCTCATCAGTGATTTGTACGAAGGCGGCAGCGAGCAAGCACTTTTGCAAAAAATAAATGCCATCCAAACTTCTGGTGTGCAATTGGTTACGCTGCTGGCCCTACACGACGAAGGCGCGCCAGCCTACAATAAAAAAGTAGCGGCACATTTAGCTCAGCTCAACATTCCGGCTTTTGCTTGCACCCCCGACCTCTTCCCCGACCTGATGGCTGCTGCTATCAACAAACACGATCTGCGGGAGTGGCTTACCGCCAATAATATTGCCGTCAGAAACTGAATAATTTCGCTACTTTTGCTGCAAAAACAAAGATTTGGCGCTATTGCTCTTGATTGAAACCGCAACGGATATTTGCTCCATCGGCATTAGTGACGGCACCCAACTGCTCGCTTTGCGCGAAAGCGATGCCTTCCATGAACACGCCGCCCGTATCACGGGTATGATTGTCGCTTGCGCCGAAGAAGCCGGAGTGCCCTTATCGGCGCTCGATGCTGTGGCCGTCAGCACTGGGCCAGGCTCCTACACGGGTTTGCGCATTGGCGTTTCTACAGCCAAGGGCATTTGTTATGCTTTGCAAAAACCTCTCATCGCGGTGGATACCTTGCAGGTGCTGGCACTGGCTACTGCGCACCTAGAAAAACGCCCGGCGCTCTACTGCCCGATGATTGATGCCCGCCGCATGGAAGTCTATGCTGCCATTTTCGATGCCGATAATCGTCTTATACAACCAGCCGCAGCGCTCCGGGTGGAAGAAAATACCTTTGCAGATTATTTTGCGAAAGAGCAAGCTATCGTTTTTTCTGGGAGTGGTGCCGAAAAATGCAAAGCAGTGTTGCATTCGCCTTTAGCGCATTTTAGTCCGGTGCTGTGCTCGGCTGCGCATTTGATGCCTTTAGCAAACGCAGCATTTGCAGCAAAGACGTTCGCGGATGTAGCTTATTTTGAGCCATTTTATCTCAAGCCGCCGAATATTACTACGCCGAAAAAAGGATTATGGTAATACACTTTCGGCCGGGCTGATCGGCTGCATTGCTGTTTCCACTTGCTTATTGGTCGGTTTGTCTTTGATCAGCCAACGTATCAGCACCGGAATAAGTAGCAGGTCGCAGGCCACGGCCGTGAGTAGGGTCAGGCTGATGAGCCAGCCCACCGTTTGGCTGGGCGGATGCACCGAAAACAACATTACTAAAAAGCCGAAAAACAATACCACCGAGGTGAGCACAATTGGTTTGCCAGCCTCAATGAAGGTGATTTGCAGGGCATCTTCCACGTTTTTGCCTTTTAGGCGTGCGAGCTTGAATTTGCTGAGAAAGTGAATCGTATCGTCCACGGCAATGCCAAAAATAACACTGAAAACAATGGAAACGCCTGCCTCCAATTCTACTCCCGTAAAACCCAGAAACGCACCGCCAATGATGAGCGGAAAGACATTGGGAATGAGCGCTACCAGCATCATGCGCAAGTCTTGGAAGAGCAGCGTCATCAGCCCAGCAATAATCAGCGTAGCAATGCCCAAGCCCACCAGCAGGTTGGTACGGATGTACTCCGCGTTTTTGTCAATTAGCAGCCCCGTGCCAGTCATTTTAAACTGAATGATCTCAGGGTTGATATTCGCGGCTATCCAGCGGTCTATTTGTTGGCTCATGCTCTTGATGCTATCTGCGCCAATATCGCGGATGCGGGAAGTGACGCGGGCCATCGTTTCGTCTTTGCTCACCAGCACATTCATACCAGCCTGCGGCACCTTGTCGGCTATGCGGCGGTACTGTTCAAACTGCTCCTCGGTCTCCGGTAGGTGCCAGGCATCGGGGTTGCCTCCTCGGTACATTTGGTGAATGCTTTTATAGACCATAGCTACTGATCCAACTGCCTGAATATCAGCATATTTTTTCAAATGCTGCTCCATTTTATCTATTTCCTGCACCACCGTGAAATCATTGGCAGTATAGCCCTCCTGCACGTAGCCGGCAAACTCTAAGGGGCGAAAACCTGAAATCTGCTGTTCAAAAAAACGAAAATCCTCGCTGATCTTCTCGCCGCGCGGCATATTGTCAATGATCTCGTAGTTGGTATTAATCATAGAAATGCCCCAAGCACAAAGCCCCACTACGGCCAGCGCACCCAGCGCAATGCGATTAGGCTGCAAGCGGGTAAAGCGATGCAACCAGAGCATGAACGTGTCCCAGTTGGCGTGCCGCTTACCAATTTTGGAAATCTGGTCGGCGCTAAACATGGACACCACCGCCGTTGTAAAGAAAATGACCGTTATAAAAGCAACCATCACCCCGATGGCAGCATTGATGCCGAAATCTTTGATAGGACCCACTCGATTGGCCATCAGCGATGTAAAACCAATAGCCGTGGTAATAGAGGTAAGTAGCGTAGCCAAACCAATCTCGCGGATGGTGATAGCAATGGCTTCGCCTTTGGGCTGCCCGCGCCGCAGCTCGTCTATGTATTTCGACAAAATATGGATTACATCGGAAGTGCCAACGATAATCATTAGCACAGGATACAACGCCGCCATAGCACTTAGCTCGCGCCCAAAGGCTCCCATGAAGCCCAGGAAAAACAGCATGCCCAGCCCGATGGACAGCAAGGAGATGAAAACGCCCCAAAAGCGCCGGAAAATGAGAAACAAAATGAGCGACACCAACAGACCAGAGATAATCGCGGATTTGACCACCTCCCGAATTTGCATTTCCACTAATTCCTTTTGAAAATAAGGACGCCCTAAGTAGTGAAATTCTTCGAAATCATACTGTGCAGTCAGTGCATTCAAGGCGCGCATGAACCCCTTGGACTGCTCTAAGTCCACGCCTTCCTCCATTTTTAGAAATACGACGAGGCTTTTGCCATCTTCGGAAATGAGGTTGTATTTAAATCTTTCGTCTTGCATAATGCGCAGACTGTCAGATTGATAACGCTCTGGATTGTTGATATGAATAGCGGGAACCGTAGTAATGGCGAATGGGGTGCGCACTGGATAACCGAACTTGGTGAGCGACATACTTTGCACCACATGCGGCAGGTCGCGGGTTTTCAGGGTATAATCATGAAATTTTTCTAAAAACTCCTGCTGAAAAATGCCTTCCTGGCGACGCACGGCCACGAGCATGAAGTTATCGTCGGTTTCAAATTGCTGCACAAATTCTCGAAAGTAGGCCAAATCTTCATCTCCTTGCGGAAAAAACTGTTCAAAATCGAAGGAAAACTTCAACTTTGTCAAATAGAAACCGCTCACGGCAGCTAAAATCGTAAAAATGACAATGACGGCTATGCGAATTTTCATATTGCTGTTTTGAGAAACATACGGAAAACCGTTTCGGGCGGATTATGTTCAGTGCCAACGGATTTTATCATGGGCCAGATATGAATATAGCGTAGCCAGACGTTTTGGACACAGAACAAGGCGAAAGCAACAACGAGCGCCGCAGCCTCCAAAGAAAAAAGCTTCTTTTCCCGATAGCAAAAGTATAAGCATTTTTTTACATCTGCCGGATGCTTTAATCAATTGAATCCGATATTCGCATAAAACACTGATTTTCAATCTGATATTGTAATAGCTGCAAAAAAGTATAGATGATCAAAAGCAAAATCAGCGCGGTTGTTTTTTGTTGGGCGAACTTGCTCGCAGCCGCAGGCTTCGGGCAGGAAGTGACGTGGACCCTCTCGTACGAGCACCGGCTACCGGTAAAGCTCATGGCTACCGACAAATTGCAGCAGCTCTATGTGGTGACATCGGCCAATGAGATCATCAAATATCGGCCCGACGGCTCCGAGCAGTACCGTTTTAGCAACAATATCTTGGGCGAATTGACCGCCATTGACGTCACCGACCCGTTTCATGTTTTGTTGTATTATGCTGATTATCAGAGATTAATAACCTTAGACAGAACCCTCAACCGAACCGCTGAGCTGGATTTACTGGATTTGAATACCAACCAAGTGACCACCACTGGCATGAGCAATGACGGGCACATCTGGCTATACGACGCCGCCCGTTTTCGCCTGAAAAAAGTGGACAAAACCGGCGTCATTCTACTCGAAAGCCAAAACTTGAGCCTGCTCCTGCCCGAAGCACCCCACCCTGCGCAGCTCGTCGCCCGCGACAATTGGGTATATCTCGCCGACCCGGCACAGGGCGTGCTGGTGTTCAGCAATTTTGGGCAATACATCAAAACCATTGATATTAAAGGCATTAACCGATTCCAAGTGGTGGACAATCGCCTCTTTTTCCGTGAAGACAATCAATTGGTGGTGTACGATTTGCAATCCTTCCGGTTCACAACGCTAGCTCTGCCCCAGGGCACCCAAGCGGAGGATCGGGTACAAATGCAACGTAGCCGCCTATTTGTGCAAAAAACCAACGGTGTTCTGGTTTACAGCCTGGGAAAGTAATATCCTTTGGGATACTGGATATTAATACCAATTTCAATGAGTTGTGACGTATTCACGGTTTTGCCATTGTTTGGCTATCCATGCAGGTCAACGTTCACGGATAGCAGACCATTGTCACATTGGTATTATACAATTTACGAAGTCCGATTTGCAATTTTTAAAGTGTTGAAAATCAGAATTTTAAACACAAAAAACACGTCACGTTCAATTGAAATCGGTATAATACGGTTTTCAATAAAAATGGCGTGTATTTTTTGAATACCAACGAGCGGCAAGTTTTGCCATCCAAACGACATTTTCGGCGCGCTGACCAACTTTTTGCAAAAAAAAGGGGTCTTTTAGTGTAACTTTTAGTGAAAACTGCGTATTCAGAGTAAAGCAATTTTGAAATTCTGAACGGGCAAGGCTCCGTTTTAGCAAATAATTAACAGACGATAGGCGTAAAATCTGCAATAAATTTGGTCTAATGTTTGTTTCAAATAGTAGAGGTTCTGTAACAGGAACGTCGGCTTAAGTTTCATAAACTAGTGAGTGTAAAGTAGCAGCCCGGTCGTCCGCGATCGGGCTGTCTTTTTTGGGCATTGTGCAAAAATGCCGCAAGCAAGACAACCAGCTATGCTATTTGTTTGCTAAATTGCCATAAAAGTAACACATCTATGAATTTTTTGCAGGAAACCACGCCGGATTTTATCCAAGAACTTGATCTTCAGCAGCTTCCGCCGGGCACCAT
Organism: uncultured Saprospiraceae bacterium; assembly: GCA_937872385.1. Classification (GTDB taxonomy): domain Bacteria; phylum Bacteroidota; class Bacteroidia; order Chitinophagales; family Saprospiraceae; genus JADJNW01. The sequence continues at coordinate 39,373 of CALMSO010000046.1, read as the reverse complement.
CAGTGAGCAATGGCTGCATATTATTAATAATGGCATTGGCGAGCCGGTGCGCATCCCGATATTGGTGGCTCGTGGCCGATACGAGGGGCCGGTGCTCGGCATTACGGCTGCCATTCACGGCAATGAACTGAATGGCATTCCGGTCATTCAGCGGCTTTTTCAGGAAATAGACGTAACGCAATTGCATGGGACTATCGTAGGCGTGCTGGTGCTCAATGTACCGGGGCTGCTTTTAGAGCAACGCAAGTTCAACGACGGCACCGACCTGAATCGCATTTCGCCGGGCAAAGCCACGGGCAATATTAGCGAATTGTACATCAACCGAATCGTAGAGCGTATTCTTCGAAATTTTACGTACTTGATTGACTTGCATACGGCCAGTTTCGGCCGCGTCAACTCTTGGTACATCCGCGCCAATATGAGTATTCCGATTACCTCGCGCATGGCGCGCCTGCAAAATCCCGACATCATTTTGCAAAATCCGCCCGGCGACGGCACTTTCAGAGGCACGGCCAGTGCCCTCGGCATTCGCTCCATTACTTTAGAGCTGAAGGACCCACATGTTTTTCAATTTGATGTGATTGAAGACGCCTTGGTAGGCATTCGCAATGTATTGTACGATTTCAAAATGCTGGAAGGCAGTCTGGTTTGTCGCTCAGAATATACTATCTTGTGCGAACGTTCCTATTGGATTTATACCGACGAGGGCGGGATATTAGAGGTGTATCCGCAAGTGCAAGAACGCGTAAAGAAAGGTAGTTTGATAGCAGAAGTGCGAACGATTTTTGGAAAATCAATCCGACAATACTTTGCTCCAGAAGATGGCATCGTCATTGGCAAAAGCGTTAATCCAGTCAATCAGACCGGCAGCCGCATTCTGCATCTGGGGCTGGCACCGCAGCAGATACCCTGTATTGTATAATCAAAAACCTGTTGCTTCCGGATTTTGCAAAACGAAAATTACAGTAATGTTTCTCGAACCACATTTCAAGGGGCAGCGCAGCGGCTGGATAGAAGTTATCTGCGGCTCCATGTTTTCTGGCAAAACCGAAGAACTGATTCGGCGGCTCAAGCGGGCCAAGATTGCCAATCAGAAAGTGGAGATTTTCAAACCTAAAATAGACACCCGATACGATGACGCACACGTAGTGTCGCACGATGCCAACTCGATACTTTCGGTGCCCATTGAGCACTCCTCGCGCCTGCTGCGCTTAGCCGAAGGGGTGGATGTAGTGGGCATTGACGAGGCCCAGTTTTTTGATGCCGAACTGACGGAAAACGCCCAACAACTCGCCCTGCGCGGTGCGCGTGTGATTATTGCCGGGTTGGATATGGACTTTCGAGGGCGGCCTTTTGGGCCCATTCCCCAGCTTTTGGCGGTAGCCGAATACATCACTAAGGTGCACGCGATCTGCCCGCATTGTGGCAATCTGGCTACGCATTCTTACAGGCTGACCCCACATGACGACACCGTACTGCTGGGCGAAAAAGACCGCTACGAGCCGCGATGCCGTACCTGCTACCAAATGGGCAATATCCTTGATTTGCGTTTGAAAAATCCAGGTTGAGCTTTTTGTAAAAAAAAGCTGTCGTCCCGAATGTAATCGAAACGACAGAACTGTCGGCATTGCGACCGACTAAAATGATTGAACACCCAATTGACCATGATATTATGGTAAATAATACCAGGTAATCGTTAGCAAAGGTAGCTGCCTGTACCGAAAAAGTCGGTGACGCTTGTCAATGCTGCCATATGATTTTTATCATCTTTTTTTACTGATTGGTGCGCTTGTGGTTGGCCCGGTTGATCTCTCGTTCGATTTCCATTGGTAGTAGTGGCCCGTAGTAAGCGCGCAACTCGTTCACATCGTACCAGCTTTTAAAATCCTCGATACGCAAGTGCCGGCCGGAGCCTTGGAGCCGAAAACTATGCGCCTCGCCGGTGCGATCTTCTTCGTAGTAGCGGGCATCGTCTTCAAAAGGACGCAACTGCCAAGCATATTTGCCATTGATGAGGAAAAACTCCTGCCCGTTGAATTGCAACACACTGTTGAACAGTGCCAACCGCTCTTCGCAAAGCTGATAGAAATGCGCCACCGGATTTTGCCCGGCCAAGAGCGCCGGCACCGAAGCCTCGAGGTCAATCGCCGTCAAATACGGAAAAGTAATAAACCGTTGCTCGGTATCGCTGTAGCCATAGCCGCCTACTACGTAGAGCATGTGCCCTTGCTGGTAATAAGCCAAGCCAGTAGCCGCCATTTGCTCGCCAAGCGGGCCGGGCAGGTTGGCGCTGCTTAGAGCCGAAGCGCGTTTCTTTCCAATATCAATGAGTAGAATTTCCAGATTGGGGAAGTCTTTCACGGTGATTTCCGGCACATCACTCTTAATCATCCCACCAAAAACGACCACTTTATCTTCATAGACGGCTGCGGCAAAGCCGTACATATCGCGGAGGGTAGGATAGAGGTCGTATGCTTGCTGGGGCAGTTGTTGGGCCTGCATATTGCTAAAAATAAAAAGTAGCGCTGTAATAAAGAAGAAATATCTCATGGCTTCGGGTTTTTAGTTATTACAAAAATACAGCCACCCTACCTGCCAATCGGTGACTTCCGTCAATCAACTACTTGATTTTCATCAGAAAAGGCACGGTTTTGTAAGTCTGCATTGACTAAGATCGCCATTGCCATAAAAAAGAAAGGCCCCACTTTGTCCACTTCCAGCAAATCATTAATAATCTGCAACCCGGAAATTACAATAATCATTAGCAGTGCAATCATTACGACCTGTTTCTGCTGCCGCCCTTGTGTCTCATAGTAAATGCGCTCGCCGCGAATGAGTACGTAAGATAGCATTAGCAAAAAAAGGAACAATCCGGTGTAGCCCTGCTCGACTAAGGTCATCAGATAATAACTGTGGATGCCCGATTTTTCAGGATTATCGCTCACATAGGTTTGAAAACTGGTGACGGTGTAAGGCCAGTAAAAATTGTAAAAATTGCCTGGCCCGAAGCCGACTACGGGCTTGTCTTTACTCATATAAAAACCAGCAATCCAGCGATAAACGCGCTCCATGGTGGAAATATCTTCCAGTTGATAAGTCGCTTCTATCAAATTATTAAAATCGGTATGGGTAATAGTACGATCATAGTTCGGGGCATAGTCCAAATAACGATTATTGACCGCCAGCAAAGCCACTAAAGCTATAGCACCCACCAAAGCACCCGCCACGGCTGCGCGCATCAGCCGCCATCGAATGATGAAGTAACTGCCCATAGCGATGAAAATAGCGACATACGCCGCCCGCGTGTAAGATAACTGAATAGCGACCAACATCAGCAGCAGCGCCCCCGCCAGCAGCAGCCAGCGCAAGCTATACCGCGGATACCACTGCCTTACAAACCAGATAAAAGGTACAAACAGGGCAATAATGGCCGCATAGTTCACATGATTGCGATAAAACGGATGAAAAGCTTTGTGTACAAATTCAAAGGAAAAGCCATACGCGGAGTGCTTCGCCAGCGCATAGAAAATGGTGCCCAGCAGTGGAATAAATACCCACCAAAAATACTGCCGCACATCCGACGGGCGCCGTAGCAGCAGCCCCGCCAAAAAATAAAACGGGAGCACGTACCAGATTTTTGCTAATAAAAACTTGAACGATACGAAAACCAAACTGGAGGTAAGGGTAGTGACCAGTATCCAGCCGACGTGCAGCAGCAACAACAAAGTGATGGGATGCCTAAAAAAGCGTCCGTCCAAAAACCGGGGGTGCCGGAACGCATACAAAACATACGCGCCAGCCAGCCCCACCATCAATGGCTCGGAGGGCAGATCGGTGCCAAAGCCATTGGGCAAATAAATTTCCGTAGAAAGCGGCAGACAAGCCAGTAGCAGAAAAAAGGGTTTCCGAAAATCGAGCATGGTAAACCAAACCAGCAGCAGCAGTGCCGGCAGCCCAGCAATATAATAAAAACCGGTAGCTACCGCTGTTATAATGCTCAACAGCACCACAGCACCAAAGCCGTAGAACAGGCGATAGTCGGTTTTTGATATAGCAGCAACAGTATTCCACATGAGGGCAAAAGTAACAAAAAATAGCAGTGCCGAAAATGAAAAAATACGTCGCGTATTTGTCAGCCCACTGAAAAATGTGTACTTTTAAATCGAGCCGCGGTGCCCCCGTTTTAGTATAAAATATTTTCAACTTGCTGCTTTTCAATATTTTAAACACAAACAAAAATTAAGTAACGATTTTTTCAAAACCAGATTCCTAATGCCGCACATTCACATCAATGGCGCTCGTCTTTATTACGAAGATACCGAGCAAGGTGCCGAAACCATCGTCTTTGCCCATAGCCTGCTACTGAGCCACAAACATTTCGCCGACCAGATTGCCGCGCTGCGCACAAAATATCGCTGTATTGCCTTCGATTTTCGGGGGCAGGGCCAAAGTGACGTGACCGCCGATGGCTACGACATGGACACCCTCACCGAAGATGCCGCGCAACTGATACAAACCCTCGGCGTAGCTCCTTGCCATTTTGTGGGCTTATCTATGGGTGGTTTTGTAGGGCAACGCTTGGCCATTCGCTACCCACAATTGCTCAAATCACTGACCCTCCTGGATACCTCTGCCGACCCCGAGCCACCGGAAAATCTACCGAAATATAAGCTCCTGTTGTTCATTGCCCGATACTTTGGGCTGGGATTGGTAGCCAATCAAGTGATGCCGATTCTATTTGGTCAAGATTTTCTGCAAGACCCCGCCCGGAAAAACCTGCGCCATTACTGGCGCAAGGAAATCATCACCAATCACCGCATTGGTGTCACGCGTGCCGTGCGGGGTGTGCTTACCCGCGCTGCCGTAGATGCCGAGGCCTTGCGCAAGGTGACCATGCCCACATTGATTATCGTTGGTGAACAAGACGTAGCTACCGTACCCGCCAAATCAAAAAAAATACAGACGCTATTGCCACACGCGCGCTTAGAAATCATTCCGAAAGCCGGGCACATCGCCACCGTAGAAGCGCCGTTGGTAGTCAATCAGTTATTGCAGAAGTTTTTCGCAAACTTAGCATAATCTGCTATGACCGAGATTGATAGCACCGGGCAGTTGGTTATACCCATTTGCAATGCAAAAAGCGAACAACTTCCATTCAAGGCAGGTTTTAATTATAGAATACTTTAAATAGCTTTTTCAAAATAACCATGATTAAAATACTCAGTACCATTTTTTTACACTTTAAAATCAAAAACATTATAATCATCAAAACCCAATTGTAATGAAGCGAACAATTATTTTAAAATGTTACATCCTACCCATCCTACTGTTATTACACTTTGGCGCTTTCGCGCAAATGGAGATGCCCTTAGCTTGGCAAAATATAACTATGCAAAACGGCGAAACCATCACGCGGGTGCTACTCTTTAGCGAGCGTCAGTTTGTCTGGACAGAATATCAAACCCAAAACGGCACTTTTCTGAGTACGAGAGGCGGCCACTGGACGCAGGATGGCGACCGGCTCGTTTTTACGTTTGAATTTCATACCGCCGACACCACAATGGTGGGCAAATCCGAGCAGTGGCTGGCTACCCGCGATGTGGAGGGAATGCTGTTGCACCAGAATATTGCCGGGCGACAAATTCGCTGGGCGCCCATGCCCGAAGAAGGCGAAACGCCCCTCACTGGTGCCTGGCTCATGGCAGGCCGCAAGCGCGATGGCGAAATCAGCCGCCGAGATACCAACGTACCTCGCAAAACCATGAAATTGCTCACCGGCAACCGCTTTCAATGGATTGCCTACAACACCGAGACCGGACAATTCTTTGGTACGGGCGGCGGCCGCTACGAAGCCAAAAACGGCGTCTATACTGAGCACATCGAGTTTTTCTCTCGTGACAACAGCAGGGTGGGCATGAGCCTCGAATTTCAGTTTGACGTACAAGACAACGACTGGCACCACAGTGGCAAAAGCAGCACTGGCGCTCCGATGTACGAAATCTGGGCCAATCGCAAGGAGCTATAAATCAGAGGTGATGAGCAGCTCTAAGCTGGTGGATTTAATCTGAAATCGCTCGCCGAGGTATTCATTGCACAAGCAGCCTTTATAGGTATAAACTCCGTGCCGCAGCCCTGGATTGCCCAGCAGTAGGTGCTCAATGCTACCGGTATGTGCCGCGCGCATCAGCACGGGCGTCAGAATATGGCTAATGGCTACCGAAGCCGTGCGCGCTACCCGCGAGGCGATATTGGGCACACAGTAGTGAATCACGTCGTGCTTGATGAAGGTGGGCTTGTCTAAAGAGGTGACCTCAGAAGTAGCAAAGCAACCGCCTTGGTCTATACTAACGTCAATAATAACGGCACCGGGCTTCATTTTCATCACCATTTCTTCGCTGACGATCAGCGGCGTACGGCCCGACTTGGAGTGCATGGCGCCAATAGCCACATCGGCGGTGATGAGTTCACGCTCTAATACAAAAGGATCCATTGCTGAAGTGTACAGCGGCTGTCCTACTTCGCTTTGAATGCGCTTGAGTTTGTAAATATTATTGTCGAAAATGCGTACTTCAGCACCCAGCCCGAGCGCGGCGCGGGTAGCGTATTCGGCTACCATACCTGCACCCAGTATAACCACTTTGGCGCTGGGCACTCCAGAGATGCCCCCAAGCAGTACGCCCTTGCCATCGCTGGTGGAAGTCATCAACTCGGCTGCGGTGAGCATAGCGCTTAGGCCCGCCAGTTCGCTCATAATGCGCACCACCGGAAAGGTATCGGAGTCGTCTTTGATGTACTCCATAGCCAGCGCGATGACCCGTTTTTGCTTTAGCCGTGTGATGTAATCGCCGGAGATGAGCGGCAATTGCAATGGTGAAATGAGTATCTGATTGGGGCGCATGTAGTCAATTTCTTTGAGCGTGGGCGGGGCCACTTTCAGGATGACTTCAGCCTGATACACTTGCTCGGTGCTGTAGGCAATGTCCGCCCCTGCCTCCGAGTAGTCGCGGTCAGAAAAGTACGACTTTTCGCCAGCACCCGTTTCCACCAGCACCCGATGCCCGTGCGCCACGAGGGTTTTTACGGAGGAAGGAATCAGCGCGATGCGATTTTCCTGCAAGGTGATTTCGCGTGGAATTCCAATGAAAAGCTTATTGGGCTTGTAGGTCACTTGTAGCGTTTCCGTCTGCGTTTGGTATTGGCTTTCGGTAAACTGCTTTGGCACCGGTATTTTCTTGTCCTTCTCGCTCATGGCTGCGGCACTTTGCCTGGTTGTGAAAAATGAGAATAAGAACGCGCATGGTTGGGACTACCCTGGCAGTCATTCTACAAAAATAAAACTTTTCGGGTAGAGTTATTCACTATTTCAAGCTTTATTCGCACGGTATCTTCTGGTAGCAAGCGTTCGATCAATTCAGGCCATTCTATAAAACAATACCGAGCATCATCCAGTAGTTCTTCAATGCCCAGATCAAGGGCTTCTTGCAAATGATTGAGCCGGTACAAATCCAAGTGGTTGATCTCCTGCATTTGACCATCCGCATCCGCGCAAACATAAGTGTTGACGAGCGAAAAGGTAGGGCTAACGACGGTCTCTCGCACGCCCATGTGCCGGCAAAATGCTTGCACCAAAGCCGTTTTGCCTGCCCCCAACTCGCCATACAGCGCCACCTTGCGCCGATGCCCCATGTACTGCAATAACTGCACCGCCACGCGGTCAAGATCAGCAAGAGAATGGGTCGTAAATTCCGTCATGCGTAAGATGTTATGGTTGTTGCAAAAACAATTTTCCCAGCTCAGTGGTTGCTTCATTAATGTTGCAGGCGATTGTTATACCCAAGCATTTGATGATAGACAATAGATGATAGACAATAGATTTTAGACTCTAACCCCCCTAAACCTCCTAAACCTTTAAACCTCCACCATGCCCGGCATCTATCTTCATATTCCTTTTTGCAAACAGGCTTGCCACTACTGTAACTTCCATTTTTCTACCTCGCTGCGGCACAAACCGACCATGCTGGAAGCTATGCTCCAGGAAATCCGTCTGCGACGCGACTATCTGCAAGGCGCTACACTTGATTCCATTTACTTTGGCGGCGGCACGCCTTCTTTGCTGAGCACGGCTGAATTGATGCGTTTTTTTGACACTATTTTTCACTATTTTGCCGTAGCGCCCGATGCGGAAATTACCCTCGAAGCTAATCCTGACGATCTCACAGTAGATAAAATAGCGGCTTTGCGCCAAACGCCTGTTAATCGCTTAAGTATTGGTATTCAATCTTTTGCGGAAGTAGATTTACAATGGATGAATCGGGCCCACCGCGCAGACGAAGCGCAGATTTGTATAGAAAATGCCTTAGCAGCCGGTTTTGACAATTTAACGGTGGACCTCATCTACGGCGCGCCCACTATGCCCGACGCCCAATGGATAGCCAATATTCAAAAGGTGCTGGACTATGGCATTCCGCACGTCTCCTGCTACGCGCTCACGGTAGAGCCAGAAACGGCGCTCGCGCATTTTGTCAAAACCGGTAAAACCCGCCCCGTGGACGAAGAGCAGGCTGCCCGTCAGTTTGAAATATTGGTACAAATGCTCCAAACGCATGGCTACGAGCACTACGAAATTTCGAATTTTGCCCTGCCTGGCCGCTACGCCCGGCACAATTCAAGCTATTGGAGCGGCGAGGCTTATCTCGGCATCGGGCCTTCGGCGCATTCTTTTGACGGAGGGCTGGTGCGCCGCTGGAATGTAGCACATAACGCCCACTATTGGCAATATATGGCTACGACCCCGGAAGCATTATCACAACTGCAAGGTACGCTCTTCGAACAGGAGGTGCTCAGCCCGGCGCAGCGCTACAACGAGTACGTGATGACCGCCTTACGCACCATGTGGGGCGTACAAGCCGACCACCTTTGGCGCATGCACGAAGCATTCGCAGCGCATTTCGAGCAAAAAGTGCAACCTTTTATCCGAGCGGGGCAGGTGCAACATTTTGACCAGACCTACACCCTCACCGCAGCCGGCAAACTATTAGCTGATTTTATCGCCGCTGAGTTGTTTTTTGAAAATTAAAATACCTGACAAACAGTGTTTTACAAATTATAATTCGGCTCCAACTCTTTGGCGCGGCTGCCGTAAAAAGTTTCAATCAATTGCACCACTGCTTCGGGCGTGTCCACTATTGGCATTAGCTCTAAGTCAGGCGGATTGATATTGCGCTCTTTTTCCAGCATGGTGTTTTGCAGCCAGTCGCGCAGCCCCTGCCAATATTCCGAGCCAACGAGAATGACCGGCACTTTTGATATTTTCCCGGTTTGAATCAGCGTGAGCACTTCAAAAAGTTCGTCCATGGTGCCGAAGCCGCCGGGCAAGGCCACAAAAGCTTGGGCATATTTGACAAACATCACTTTGCGCACAAAAAAGTAGCGAAAATTGAGGTTCTTATCCGTGTCAATAAACTGATTGTTATTCTGCTCGAAAGGCAGATTGATATTCAGCCCCACCGATTTGCCCCCGGCTAAGGCCGCTCCTTTGTTGCCGGCTTCCATGATGCCAGGACCGCCGCCGGTGATGACGCCATAGCCTGCTTCTGTGAGCTGTCGGGCAACTTCTACCGCCAACTGGTAATACGGATGGGAAGGTGGCGTGCGGGCCGAGCCAAAAACCGAAACACAGGGGCCAATCTGGTTGAGGGTTTCAAAGCCTTCCACAAATTCAGACAATACCTTGAACATCGTCCAGGAGTTTTCGCCTTCGATGTTGCGGCTCCATTGTTTCATGGGATGGTGCGGGATGGTCGCAGAGTGATGATCGTTTTGATTCATAAGTCAAATAATTAAATGGGTCAGACAGTTCGTTTGTAACAAATTTGACTAATTACTGGGACATGGTTATTTGTTCATTGGGGCAACGTTTAAAAAGGTTGAATAGGGTGATAGGGGAATAAGAAGATTGTCTCGTCCTAAAATCTGGCATCTAAAAATCTAGTATCTTAAATCTACCTATTCGCGGTTTATAATTTCACGGTTTACGGTTTCAAATTCTACACCTTTTTCAATTGAAAATAAAGTACTTATTTATGCTCAAAATCTTGTTTTTCAAAACTTTATAAAATCTTGAATCGGACTTCGTAAATCGTAAATGGCATTATACCCAGGGCGTAAAAAGCCCATCCGCCATATAAAACGGACAGGCTTTCCCTGTTTTTTTAACGAAAAGTATTCAAATATTCTTATAAATAGCAAATTCCTGCTCGATGAAGCGATGCAGGTCTTCTACATTATCAAACTGCGCAAAAACTTCTTCTAATTGCTGCCGAGCCGCAGCGCTGGTGGGCAATACATACTGCTGCACATCCGCCACCCCAATTTCGTCGCCGCTGAGTATAATGAGCCGCTCGACGACGTTGCGCAATTCCCGAATGTTGCCCGTCCAGTTTACTTCTTGCAGCAAATGCAGGGCCTCGGCGTCTATTTTTTTAGGCGCTATACCATATTCAGTACAAATTTGTGCAATAAAATGTTCGACCAATGGCGGGATGTCCTCTCGGCGGTCGTTGAGCGCAGGCACTTCGATGATGATAACAGCCAAGCGGTGGTAAAGGTCTTCGCGGAAGCGGCCAGCAGCAATTTCCCGGCGCAGGTCCTTGTTGGTAGCCGCCACGATGCGCACATCCACACTGATGTCCTTATCGCCACCTACGCGGGTGATACGATTTTCTTGCAAGGCCCGCAGCACTTTGGCTTGAGCCGAAAGACTCATATCACCGATTTCGTCGAGAAAAAGCGTGCCGCCCTGCGCCTGCTCAAACTTGCCAATGCGCTGCTTAATAGCCGAGGTAAAAGCACCTTTTTCGTGCCCAAACAACTCACTTTCAATTAGTTCGGAAGGAATAGCTGCACAGTTCACCTCCACAATGGGGGCGCCCGCGCGATGGCTTTGCTGATGCAGCCAACGCGCTACTAACTCTTTGCCCGAGCCGTTTTGCCCCAGAATGAGCACCCGTGCATCGGTAGTTGCCACGCGCGCGATGGTGTCCTTGATCTGGCGAATGCCCTCCGAGTTGCCAATAATTTCTTGTACTTTAGCTTTGGAAATCTTCTGCCGCAGGACTTTGGTCTCCACCACGAGGTTAGACTTGTCGAGCGCATTGCGAATGGTGATTAGCAGGCGATTGAGATCGGGCGGCTTGGCAATGAAATCGAAGGCACCTTTTTTGACCGCTTCTACGGCCGTGTCAATCGTGCCGTGCCCGGAGATCATGATAACCGGCGTATCAGGTGCCAGCTCCTGCAATTTTTCGAGGGTTTCCATGCCATCCATTTTGGGCATTTTAATGTCGAGCAAAATGACGTCGTAGGTCGTTTTCTTTACTTTTGCTAAGCAATCCAGCCCGTCGGCGGCTTCGGTCACCTCGTATTTTTCAAATTCGAGAATTTCGCGCAAGGTGCGGCGGATGCTGCCCTCGTCGTCGGTAATCAGTATTTTAGCCATAAAATAAATCGTTGGTTAGATAGTCATCGTTCAATGCTACGAAAAGCGGGTGTAAAGGTTGCACTTGATACAAAAAATTATGCGGCCACCAGCGAATTATTTTTCCCGACCCCAAAGGACTTGCTTTTTTCAAAAACTTGATTTACTTTTGCTGATACTTTTCAGAGCAATCAGAGCTATCTCGCCAAAAAATTCACGATTGAAAGTTTGACATCTCCGTTCAGCCGGCAAGGTATTATCACTTTGACCGCAGGAACCCCTTTTTCATTTTTCAAAACGGAAACACTATGTGGAAAACAACACCCCCGATTGCTACGGCAATCGCAAGCGGCTATTGGCGTAGCCAGCTCAGCCTCTTTGCTTGGTTAGGTATTTTTTTATTGAATGCGTATTCAATTGATGCACAACGAAATTTGACGCTTTACCAACTGAATGCCGTGCCGCAATCGTACAGCCTCAACCCCGGCCGTATGCCGCTGCTCAGTGGTGGGTACGTGGGCATCCCGGTTGTGAGCAAGCTCTCCGGGAGCTATGGCAATACCAGCCTCACTTTTGGCGATCTGATGTTTGAAAGTGGCGAGCCAGATGACGAATACGAATACGGCGAGAATTTCCTGAACAGCAATGACTTTGCACCTTTGCTCGAAAAATTGCGCGACCGAAACCGACTTAATATGGACCTCAGCGCCAGTTGGTTAGAATTTGGCTGGCGTATTCAGCGGCACTTTTTTCATTTTCAGGTGAGCGACCACCTGCAGTTTCAGGCAGGCTACCCGCGCGACCTGTTCACGCTGATGAACGACCTGTCGCAGGAGACCATCATGGAAGATGGCGTTTATCGCTTTGATGGGCTGGGCCTCCACGGCTCGCATTATCGCTCTTATAGCCTCGGTTATACGGGTCTTATCACTACCAAACTATCAGCAGGGCTGCGGCTCAAGTGGCTTTCGGGCTTTGCCAATGTATCCACCTTGAATCAAAATCTGCGCCTCGAAACCGATTCGGATAGTGAGTTTTTCAACGTGCGCGGCTTATTCGACATTTATTCCTCCGGTTTGAATACACTTGCCAACGAACCCGACCGCTACTGGCGTGGGCAAGGCAATAATGGTATAGCCTTCGATTTTGGTGCTAATTATCAGGTGAACGACCGGATAGACCTGTTTGCCAGTGTGGTAAATGCCGGTAGAATCAACTGGCGCAACGACTTGACCCAGAATACCCTTGTAGCTGGCAATGTGCAGTTTTCGAGCACCGATACCGATGCTTTTGAAGAAGAATTCAATAATTTTATTGACTCGCTACAAACGCCCTCGACCTTCCCGCTGGCGCGCTACACTACGCGCTTGCCGACTATGGCTTACATCGGTGGCAATTATTATTTCCAACCCAACACCTCGATAGGGCTGCTGCTGAGTCCGCGCTTTTTTGAAGGCGAAACCGACTGGGCTTTTTCAGTAGCGCTGCAACACCGAATCAACCGCTTTTTGCAAGCAACGGTCAATTATTCTACTTTCAATCAATCAGCGGCTAATGTAGGCTTTGGTCTGGCACTCAATGCCGGGCCGGTGCAGCTATTCGCAGCTACGGATAATATCTTGCCGATTTTTAATATCGAAAAAGCACGCAATTTGCATTTTCAGGCGGGCCTTGGGCTTACCTTCGGGCAAGAAACCCGCGCCGAACAAATGGCACGCCGCAAAGCAGACCTTAAACTGCCAGATGAATTGGCTATCGAAGCGCCGATTGTACGGCAGCGCGCGGCCGACCGGGAAGCCGGATTGCTACCACCGCCGGCAGATCCGAAGGAAAAAAGCGAACGCCCGGCGAAGGAAAAACCTGCCAGCACTGCGCCTGCTCCAGCAGCGCAAGAACCAGAAGAACTCCGGCCATACGTCACCCTCAATGGCACAGCCCGTAGCGGAACGGATAATAGCGCCCTGCCTGGTTTGGCCGTAGAAGTGTATCGCCAATTAGCCAATGGTGGTGAAGAATTGGAGCGCCTGACCAATTTCCTAAACGGAAAAATCAACCTGTCTCTGCAACGCGGCTCAGCCTATCGCATTATAGTAAAAAAACAGGGCTTTGCCCAGCAGGAAATACGGGTGGCTGCCAGCGAAATGCAAGGCAAAAATGCAATCGAAAAAAGTGTTGTATTGCCTGTGCAAAGCACCGCACCGGTCGTAGAACAGCCCAAAACACAGAGTGCACCGCCACCAGCTGCCCCAGCCGAAACAGCCCCTGCATCGGCAATTAGCGCACCTACGGCTGAGAAACCGACTGCTGCTACTACGCCCCCACCGGCCGCAGCGCCTGCTACCACTGCTCCGGAAATATATAGCGTGCGTGACATGACCGATCTGCGTGTATCGCCAGCCAGCGATGCCCGCTCCATTTTCCGGTTTCCGCGTGGCAGCCGTATGACATTATTAGAAAAAACCAACGATACCTGGTGGAAAGTACAACAAGGCGGCCGTATTGGCTACATGCGCGCATCCGCCCTGCAAAGAGTAGAATAATGGTTTTTCAAGGTTTGGGGAGCTCCGCCTCAGGAGCTTCCTGAACCTTCATTGTTCATTTTTCGGTGCGTATTCCAAGATTTTAGACGATAGAAGATAGATTTTAGACAGCTCAACCGCCACATCTTTGCACCTTCAACCGCCTTTTTTTAAACTATAATTTCCCTTTCTAGGATAATCCTCCTCCGATATGCCCCTGTTTTTCTAATACACCAAGCCCAAAAAGCGCAAAATCGTAGCGTACCGGATCGTCAGCATCAAACTGCCGAAGCGTGGCAGTGAGCTCCAGCACGGCCTGCCAGTCGGTTTGGGGGCGTTGTAGCAATCCATAGCGCCGAGCAACACGCTCTACGTGCACATCAAGCGGCATCAGCAACTGGCGGGGCTGGATGTGCGTCCAAAGTCCAAAATCCACACCGCAGTCATCGCGCCGTACCATCCAGCGCAAAAACATATTAAGCCGCTTGCAAGTGGACTTGCGGGCGGGCGTAGCGATGTGCTTGCGGGTACGGGCAGGCGCATCGGGCAAGGAAAAAAACAACTCATGGAAACCAAGCAGCGCCGCTTCCACCGTTTCGGAGGCAGGCGTCATAAAACGGACAAAAGCATCTTCCAGCGAGCGGTGCTGCCGGTAGTATTGCTGAAAAAATTCAAGAAAAAAGAGCGTATCGGTAGCCTGAAAAGTACGATGCTTGAAAGCGAGCCATTTTTGCCGATCCGATTCGGTATGGTGCAGCATAAAATCATGCGGCGCGCCATCCATAAGCTCGATCAGTGTATGCGCACTATTTATAATGGTGGTACGCTGCCCCCAGGCAAGCATGGCCGTCCAGAAGCCAATGATTTCAATATCCTGGAGCTTCGAAAAACGGTGAGGAATACTAATCGGGTCGTTAGGAATAAACGCAGGGCAGTTGTAGCGCGCTACGCATTCGTCTAGAAATGTTTTTATGTCAGCGGGCATCCAAATCTTTTTTTGCTAATACAAACAGATTGCCTAATTTAACGTTCTAATTGAGCGATGCGTTTTTTCCAAAAACCGAAACACGAGCTAACCTAAACCTATGACAGCAACATTGACTTACACATTGCTACTGGCGGCTATCTATATTGGCAAAATGGCGCTGGACAACGTTGAAGACTGACGTTTCGACTGCCACTACCAAACGGATTTTGTTCTCTGCCTCATATTGCTGTTGGGCAAAGCATGATTTATTGTCGTAACAATCGCCGCGCTAACTCGTCGCGCAACAGCATTCTATCCATCCCTATTCAACAAATATTTCCTCAGCGTCGTTATTCTCTGATGTAATGGGGCATTGTTATTTTGTTATTTGTTAATTGGAAGGGGTTTAGAGGGTTTAGAGGGGGGCAAACAGCGAATAGCGAACAGCGAACAGCAAACAGCAAACAGCAAACAGCGAACAGCAAACAGCAAACAGCAAACAGCGAACAGCGAACAGCGAACAGCAAACAGCAAACAGCAAACAGTGTCTCGTCCTGAAGTCTGGCATCTAAAAATCTGGCATCTGAAATCTATTATCCAAAATCTATCCATTGATAATCAATTATTTATAACCTTTTTCGTTTAAAATAATTATACCTGGGTACTTAATTGACCATTTTTCTATGATAATCAACACTTTTGCTACGCTGTTTTATAAAAAATTGTCGTCGCTACAGCAAGGCTACTGGCTGCTGGGCGTGTTGTGGCTCATCATCGCTTGCGCTAAAGAAACACCGCTCGATGTGGAGTATGATTTTTTGCTCGATGTCAATATCGAAACCGGCAAAGACGTAACGATTATTTACAGCGATTCGGCCCTGATACGAGTAAAAATTGCTGGCCCCACTATGCTTTCCTACGTCAATACCCGCGAGCCGCAGCAGGAGTTTCCCGACGGCGTAAAGGTTGATTTTTATGATGCCGAGGGCAAAGTGACCAGCGTGCTCACCGGCAAGTACGGTATTCGCTACGAAACCAAAGGCGTGGTAGTGGTGCGCGACAGCGTGGTGTGGCAAAGCGTGAACAATGAAAAGTTGGAGACAGAAGAACTCATCTGGGATGACCGGCGCGAGCGAGTGTATAATCATAAATTTGTGGTAGTGACGCGCCCCGACGAAATCATTACTGGGCATGGCTTCGAAGCTACGCAGGATTTTAAGTATTCTAAAGTGAATGCCGTAGAAGGGCGGGTGAAAATAGACCAGCCCGAAGAAGAGGAGTAGAGCGCTGCGATTGGCTTTTCGCAATTCACGATTGGCTTTATCCGGATTTGTATATCTTTGCTACTCGACAATAATTTGCCATGCTAATCTTCTGGATATTGCTTTTTCTGTTGCTTTCGGCCTTGTTTTCGGGTACGGAAATTGCGTTCGTTTCGGCCAACAAGTTGCGCATTGAGTTAAAAAAGAAAAAAAACGCCAGCCGGGGGCGTATCTTGTCCGAATTTTACGAGCGGCCTTCGGCTTTTCTGGGCACCATGCTGGTGGGCAATAATATTGTACTGGTCATTTTCACTTACCTGATGACGCGGGCGCTGTCGCCTTATATTGAGCCATTTTTGCAGGGCGACCTTTTGCTGCTATTAGTCAATACGGTACTCATCACTATTGTAGTGCTGATTTTCGGCGAGTTCTTACCTAAAACAATTTTCCGGCTCTATGCCGACGATATTCTCTACTTTTTGGCCTATCCAATTAAGCTTTTTCAACTCCTGCTGGCTGCTCCGGCCTGGGTGGTCACCCGCTTGTCGGAAGCGCTGCTCCGGCTTTTTGTACGCAGCCCAATAGAGGCCAGTGAACAGGCTTTTTCCAGGGTAGATCTCGAACATTTTGTCAATTCCTCACCACCGGATACGCAATCTGGCAGTTTCGACCGAAAGCTTTTTGGCAAGGCCCTCAACCTCAAAGACACCCGTGTACGCGATTGCATGATACCGCGCCCGGAAATCGAATCCATTGATTTGAATGCTCCGCTGAGCGCGCTGGAAGAACTTTTTCGGCAAACCAAGCTTTCGCGCATTATTGTGGTGGAGGACGAGGTGGACAACGTGCTGGGCTATGTGCATCACCAACAATTGCTGCGCCAGCCCAAAACCATCAAAAACATCCTGATGGAAATTCGCTTCGTGCCAGAGGTGATGCGCATTACCGATTTGCTCAACCGCTTCATCCAAGAGCGCGTCAATATTGCCTGCGTGGTGGACGAGTTTGGCGGCGTGGCTGGCCTCATTACAATGGAAGACATTCTCGAAGAGCTTTTTGGTGAAATAGAAGACGAGCACGATGAAGAGGAATACATAGAAACCCAAATATCCGACGACGAGTATGTATTCTCAGGCCGCCTCGAAATTGATTATCTAAACGAAAAATATCCCGCACTCTATTTGCCGGAAGGCGATTATCACACCTTGTCGGGCTATTTAGTAATGACTACCGAAACCATCCCGGAAGCTGGCGCAGAAATTATACTCGGGGATTACAAATTCATCCTCGAAGCGGTGAGCGAAACCAAAATCGAAACGGTGCGGGTGCTGCGGCAAAAGAGCGATGACTAATCATTTCCTGCCCCGGCATTCCAATACTGGGCAGCGCGGGTGCCGGCGCTTCGACCCGACACAGCCGTATCGGGCCGGGGCATTTGGGTGGCCATCCAGATTAGAATCAGCAAGGCAATTAGAATTAGCCAGAAGCGTAGGTCTTGATGAAAAGCCGTTTTGTTCTCCGTCATAGTTGGGTTTGTATTGCGGCAAAGCCTGGTTTGTGTGATTGCAGAGCAATACAGCAAAAAAGATACCATAGCTTTTTTTTGTAATATGATGACCGTTTTGGAAAAAGCGGCCGTTTCTCAGGTAAGCTCCGTACGCCGTAGTAAGGCTCGCAGGATGCGCCTGACAATGCTGGGACCCTCATAAATGAAGCCGGTATAAATTTGTACCAACGCAGCGCCTGCGTCGAGTTTTTCGATGGCTTCGGCTGGGCTACTGATGCCACCTACCCCAATGATGACTATATTCCCACCCGATTTTTCGTGCAAATAGCGAATCACTGCGGTAGCGCGTGCGCGCAGGGGTTGGCCGCTGAGGCCGCCCGCCCCGATGTGCGTTGCATCTGTGCGCAGCCCCTCCCGGCTGATGGTTGTATTGGTGGCAATCACGCCAGCAATACCGGTGGTTTGTACAATGGCGATGATGTCGTCGAGTTGGGCATCACTTAGGTCGGGCGCTATTTTCAGTAGAACTGGCTTGGGCTGTGGCGCTTGCAAGTTGCGTTGCTGCAGGCGCTGGAGCAGTTGCGTCAGCGGTTCCCGATCTTGCAGGGAGCGCAGGCCGGGCGTATTGGGCGAGCTGACATTCACCACGAAGTAATCCACACAAGGAAAAAGTTTTTCAAAGCAAAAAAGATAATCGGCGGCGGCTTGCTCGTTGGGCGTGTCCTTGTTTTTACCAATATTTCCACCAATAATCAAGCCAGCGGGGCGAGATTGCTGCAAGCGTTGCACCAAGGCCTCCACACCTTCATTATTGAAGCCCATCCGGTTGATCAGCGCTGCGTCGGCTGGCAAGCGAAACAAACGCGGGCGCGGATTGCCCGCCTGAGGCCGGGGTGTCACCGTACCCACTTCGATGAAGCCAAAACCCAGCGCTGCCATAGCGTGCAGGTGCTTGCCGTCTTTATCAAAACCGGCAGCCAGCCCCACTGGATTGGGAAAATGCAAGCCCAGCACCGAGCGCGCGAGCCGGGGGTTCGGCTGATGGAACCATCGGCGCAGCAAGGTGCTAATACCCGGAATGGCTAATGCAATTTCAAACAACCGCAAAGCGATAATATGTGCACGCTCCGGCGCAAAGAGAAAGAAAAACGGTTTGAGCAAGTATCGGTACAAGGCGAATAAATTTGAACAAAACTACATAAAATCTGTGTGAAAAAGCCTTTGGCCAATGCCTGTAATGCATTTTTATAATAGCGTTTGGGCTACCATCAAAAATTATATTATTTTGCAGAGCAATCCGTTTTGCATTGATGTTCCAATATTTCATTTTATGAACCAACCCCGTACAGAGCCGCTGTTATCGAATATTGTAGCGGAAGCAGGCGAGCAGGTGTTGCATTTGTACAACAAGAACGCCAACACGTGCTTGTTGCTACACAATTATGCCTTTGCGCAAGCACTGGTAGAAAAAACCGGCGAAATCGGCGCGGCAGCGAATGCTACGCCCGATACGATCGAAATCACGAGCCTTGCAGCTTGGTTTCTCACTGTGGGCTATCTGTTTGATTATGAGCAATATCTGCCGCACAGCCTCGATCAGGCGCAGCGTTTTCTGGCCTTGCGCGATTATCCGGAAGTCGGGCAGCGAGCGGTGTTGCAATGTTTGCAAAATATTGAAAATCAGAATTCTACAACCACATTAGAGCATAAAATACTAAGCGACGCCCTGCACATCACGCGCTGGATTGACCGCTTTGAGGAGCGCAACCCCCTCATGCGCCTCGAAGAGGAATTCATGCTGCGGCAAAAATTTGATAAAAAATCGTGGGCACAGCGGCAGCTCCGGCGGCTATTAGAAGTGCATTTGCATACGCATTATGCGAAAACGCATTACGAACCTGCCCTCGCGCAGTGCATTCAAAGCCAGCAGGCAGCTATTGAAAAAGCCGAGCGCAACGCCTCGCCGATGCCTTACGCCGGTACAACTGCCGAAGAGCTGCGACCATTTCAGCACATAGACGAAAACCCGATCCGGGCAGTGCAGACTTTTTTTCGTACCAATTATCGCAATCATATCAATCTGAGCGCCATTGCCGACAACAAGGCAAATATTATGATCAGCGTCAATTCTATTCTCATCAGTGTGCTGATTTCCATCTTGTCGTATCGCAACTTAGCCGAAACCAATCCGCAGGTGCTGCTACCGGTTATCATTTTCTTAGTCACCGGGCTGGCTTCGCTTATTTTTGCGGTGCTCTCGGCGCGCCCGAAAATCACTTCGCTCAATCTACCCGAAATGCCGCCGGAAGAAAAGCGCCGCAACATTGTGTTTTTCGGCAATTTCGTCACCCTCCGCCTCGATGAATATGAGGAAGCTATGGACGCCATGTTCCGAGATGGGGAGCTGCTCTATGGCAACATCACCCGCGACCTGTACTACCTCGGCAAGGTGCTGGAAAAAAAATATCGTTATCTGACGGTTTCGTACAATATTTTCATGGTTGGGTTCATTACCACCGTGCTTACTTTTCTGATTGCATTATTGCTTTGAACCGGTGGGCAAAACGTTGCAAAAAACCTAAAATCCGTTAATAAAAATATAATCCGAATCCATTGCTCATAAAGAGCACACTAAGAAAGCGTTATACTAAAAAACACTTTTTCAATCTATTAAACACCAGACTGCGGCAGGCAATTTCTACCATTACTTTTGCAAAAGAAAACACACCCGGCAAGGCAGCTCCGGCGGTCTTGCTCACTACCCACTACGCACTACTTGAAAGTACATTGAATCCCCTCATCCAATAAAACAGTAAACCTATGAAATCACGCGTTTTGTTTTCCGTTTTGCTGGCGCTGTGCGTGTATGTGGCGCTGGCGCAGTCGAAGAGCCAAGTTCAGTTGGACTACATCGAACAATACAAAAATATAGCCATCCGAGAAATGAATCGGGCCGGCATACCGGCCAGTATTAAACTGGCACAGGGGCTGCTGGAAAGCGCTGCCGGACAGAGCGACTTAGCCCGCCGGGCCAATAATCATTTCGGCATCAAGTGCAATCCAGAATGGGATGGCAAAACCTATTATAAAAAAGACGATGACTACGATGCGCGTGGCCGGCTGATTGAGTCCTGTTTTCGAGTGTATAAAAACCCTGAGGCCAGCTTTGTGGCACATTCCGAATTTCTACGCGACCCTAAAAAAATAGAGCGCTACGGCTTTTTATTTCAACTCGACCCCACCGATTATCGGCGCTGGGCACGAGGGCTGCGCACTTCGGGCTACGCTACGGCCGGTGATTATGACCGCAAGTTGATTGAACTGATTGAGCGGTACGAATTGCATCAGTACGACCGCCTGTCGTTGGTAGCTGATGACCAATTGATTGTTTCCGGCGAAACCGGCATGGGATACATGCTGAATAATGATGTAAAATACGTATTGGCGATGGACAATGAGCCAGTGGAAGAAATTGCGCGCCGCACCTTTACTTCGGTGAGTACCTTGCTGGATTATAACGAAAATCTGCTGGACCGCAACCAGCGCCTGCCCAGAGATGCCAAGGTGTATCTACAGCCTAAGCGCACCGCTTATCGCGGAAAGCAGGTCTGGCACTATGTACAGTCCGGCGAAACTATGGCGGATATTTCCAATCAGTACGCCGTGCGCATGTCGAGCCTTTATGAGCGCAACCGTATGCCCGATGGTGCCCAGCCCGCCCCCAACGAGCGCATCAAACTGCGCGGCGGCCGCACAAGCCATGCGCCGCGCCTAATGAGCGAAGTATCGGCGGTGGAGCCACTGTCGCCCAAACTAATTTTTGAAGGCTGGGAAGAGGAAGTCATTGATATAAAACCAACTCCCGCCCGACCAACGACGCAGCCGCGCCCAGACAGTGCTGCTGTGCCTCAGCCTGTAGCCGAGCATGCGCCATCTCGTCCGCAAATCGAAGAAATGCCTCGCCCAACACCGCCCGCAACGGTGCGACAAGACTCGATTCAGCCAGCAGCGCCCACCAATAGCCCTGCGCGTACGCAGACGAGTTTTGACGAAGACAATTTCTTTGACGACGCGCCGCCAGTAGAAACGCCAACCAACGCACCGGTTTTTCATACGGTAGTGAGAGGCGACACGCTTTGGAATATCTCCCAACGCTACGGCATGACGGTATCCGAGCTAAGAACCCGTAATAATTTGAATTCTGATAGCATTCAATTGGGAATGAAGCTGCGAGTTCAGTAACTTTGTGTTTTATATCGTCGAATTGGCGACAGCCGGCAAGCCGAACAATCAGTGGTTTTGCCGGTTGTTGTCATCCAGAAATAATCGAATTATGAGAATTATTACACTTGTTTTTGCGCTGTTTTTTACCTTGAATCTCTCGGCGCAAAGTTATGCTTTTGGCATCAAGGGCGGCCTGACGGTTGGTTTTCAAAGATGGGATGAAAGTTTTCAGCGCGACGCCTTGTATCGGTACCACGGCATTGCTTTTATAGAATCCGCGCCGGAAGGCAACGAATTTGCGGTTTTCGCCCAGGCGGGCTACCATGTGAAAGGCAGCGCCATCCGCACCTTTCGTACCACCGTGGAGACGCCAACTGGCTTTGTGGCGGTGCCCAGCCAAACCATCCCTTTCGAGTTTCGCAATGCATCATTGACCCTTGGCGGCAAGAAAAAATACGATTTGGGCGTAGCGTCCAAAATGTACTATCTGCTGGGCGTGCGCGGCGATTATACGGTGAGCACCAAGCTGCGTCCCGATTTTGTCTCGGAAGAAAATCCGTATGCGATTTTGTTTCCATTTGATGGTTTTGTCAATAAGTTCAACTACGGCATCACCCTCGGCGGCGGGTTAGAATTTCCTTTTTCCGAGTATATTGCTGGTGTGATAGAATTTACGGTCAATCCGGACTTTAGTCGGCAGTACAACCAGCCGGAAATTCCGAATGTTATCAATCCGAATCCCAATTTTGGGAGCAGCCGCATTACCATCCGCGAGCGGCAAATCGTCAATACAACTTTTGAAGTAACCCTGGGATTGCGTTTTTTACATAAAATTGTGTACATTGACTAACGGAATCAAACATAACCGGCCGCAGCAGGCCATTCTGCGTGCAGAAAATCTCGTGAAGATCTACGGCAAGCGCGAGGTGGTGCGTGGCGTGTCCATTGAAGTCAATCAAGGGGAAATCGTTGGTTTACTCGGTCCCAATGGCGCTGGCAAGACCACATCCTTCTACATGATTGTTGGTTTTATCAAACCCAACGAAGGGCATGTCTATCGCAATGAAGAAGACATCACGGAGCTGCCTATGTACCGCCGAGCACAATTGGGCATTGGCTACCTGCCGCAGGAGCCTTCGGTATTTCGCAAACTGACGGTGGAAGACAACGTGCGCGCAGTGCTGGAAATGACCACCCTGACGCCCGCCGAGCAAGCCGCCAAATTAGAAAACCTCATCGAAGAATTCGGGCTGGAAAAGGTGCGCTCCAACCAAGGCGATACGCTTTCGGGGGGGGAGCGTCGGCGCACGGAGATCGCGCGCGCGCTGGCCACCGACCCGCAGTTTATTTTGCTCGACGAGCCATTCGCGGGCATTGACCCCATTGCGGTGGAAGACATTCAGTACATTGTAGCCAAATTGAAAACCAAGAACATCGGCATTCTGATTACCGATCACAACGTGCAGGAGACGCTCTCCATCACCGACCGGGCGTATCTCATGTTTGAAGGGCGCATCCTCAAGGCAGGTACCGCCGAAGAGCTGGCCGCCGACGAAATGGTGCGTAAGGTTTATTTGGGCAAACATTTTGAACTGCGCAAAAAAGTCATAGACGTAGAACAGCGATGAAAAACCGTTTGCTGACCACCTTGATAGCTGGCTCTGCCTTGCTGCTGCTGGCACTTGCCTGCGAAGAACGGCCGCTCCCCTCGCTTACCTATCGGCAACGCGAACTGGCCGATACCGTCTATTTAGAACGGATTGGTGTGCTCCGCCCACAGTTGGACAGCCTCTGCGATGCCCGCTTCGATAGCCTTGTGCAAGTAGCGGTGGATTCGCTCATTCGAGTTAGAAGAACAGAAGAAGCCCGCCTCCGGGCGCGGGTTCGACAACAACTTCAGTCACAATGAAAGCAGTATCTGTATGCTCGCTGCTCGCCCTCATGCTATGCTGCCTCGCCTGCGAATCGGAGGAGGACAAGCAGCGCCTTGAGCAATTGCTCATCCAGACCAATGTAGAACAGCGCTTGGTAGAATACCAACGCTTGGTGGAGCGCAACTGCCGCGAAAAAGTACTCGAAGCCGCTACTATCATTGCTGATTCGCTCATTATCGCCGAGGCCCGCCTTCTGAAAGATACCTTGCTCAAGCCTTTCAAGCCCGAACGCCCGGAGCAACCCGAGTTGAAAAGATTAGAGGACACCGTACCCATTCGGCCGTTTTTGCCGCGACCTACTACCGTGCTACCACCCGATACGACGAAATCAGGGAATTAAGGCACCGGAATGGTTATTTTTATTTCAAAATAGCGAAAATTCGCAAAATTTCAAACTAAAAATTTGTCTTTTTCGTTATAATGGTGTATTTTCGTAGCGAAAATTCGCTAAATATTCATTTCACTTAAAAATACGCCAGCCATGTCAGCAGATACCCTTGTGAAAAACGCCGTACTCAAAGGCGGAGAATTTATTATAAAAGACACTACCCCCGAAGACATCTTCATTCCGGAAGAGTTCACGGAAGAACAATTGATGATCCGCGACACCGTGCGCGAGTTCGTTTACAACGAAATTCTGCCCAATGCCAAACGCATTGAAAAACAGGAAGAAGGCATGACCGTTCGGCTATTGGAGCAAGCGGCTGAGCTTGGTTTGCTGGGTGCACACATGCCCGAAGCCTACGGCGGTATGGAATTAGACACCAACGCCAATACGCTCATCAACGAAACCTTTGGCCCTTCGGGTTCGTTCACGGTTTCCATTGCAGCGCATACGGGCATTGGCATGCTGCCAATTTTGTATTTTGGCACGGAAGCCCAAAAGGAAAAATACCTGCCGCGCCTCATTTCTGGCGAGTTGAAAGCCGCTTATTGCCTGACCGAACCCGGCTCCGGCTCGGATGCCTTAGCCGCCAAAAGCCGTGCCGACCTGAGCGCCGACGGTACGCATTATGTGCTGAACGGGCAGAAAATGTGGATTTCCAATGGCGGCTTTGCGGATATTTTTATCGTATTTGCCCAAGTGGACGGCGACAAATTCACCGGCTTTATTGTAGAGCGCAATTCGGCAGGGCTGACCCTCGGCGCCGAAGAAGATAAAATGGGTATCAAAGGCTCTTCTACCCGTCAGGTGTTTTTTGAAAATGTGCAAGTACCTGCCGACAATGTACTCGGCGACATCGGCAAAGGACACCTCATCGCTTTCAATGCACTGAATATTGGGCGTTTCAAGCTCGGTGCCATCTGCGTGGGTGGCTGCAAAGCTAGCAATACAACTGCCATTCAGTATGCTAATGAACGCGTGCAGTTCAAGCAGCCCATTGCCAATTTTGGTGCCATTAAGCATAAATTAGCCGAGCAAGCCATTCGCATTTTTGCTGCGGAAAGCGCCACTTATCGCGTATCCGACTTGCTGGGCGACCAAAAAGATACTTTCCAGGAAGCCGGCGACAGCTTTGGGCAAGCCAATTTGAAAGCTGCCGAAGAGTACGCCATTGAATGCGCTATTCTGAAAATTGTCGGCTCGGAAGTATTGGATTTTGTAGTGGACGAAACCGTACAAATCCACGGGGGGATGGGCTACAGCGAAGAAGGCACTGCCGCAAGGGCTTACCGCGACTCGCGCATCAATCGCATTTATGAAGGTACTAATGAAATCAATCGGATGCTGCTGGTGGATCAACTCTTCCGCCGGGCTATGAAAGGTGCACTCGACATCGTCGGGCCAGCCTGGGATGTACAGAAAGAACTGGCTTCTATGCCCTCCATGACGCAGGCCGAAGGTGCTTACGCCGCTGAGCAGCAAGCAGTAAAGGATTTCAAGAAAATCGTACTCATGACGGCCGGAGCTGGTGCCAAAATGCAAATGGACGGCAAGCTCAACCTCAAAGAAGAGCAGGAAATCCTGATGAACGTGGCAGACATGATTATTGATACGTTCTTAGCTGAGTCCTTGTTGTTGCGCGTAGAAAAACTCGCTGGTATGAACAACAAAAAACATCCGCAGGAGCTGTACGACATTATTTTGCGCACTTTTTTGCACGATTCAACGGCACGGATGAACAAATACGCAACCGATGCGCTGGCTTCTTTTGTCGAAGGGGATTTGCTCCGCACCTTCCTGATGGGCGTGAAGCGATTCACCAAGTACCCGCCAGTGAATGTAAAAGCCAATCGCCGAGCTATTGCCGATGTACTGATTGCAGCCAATGAGTATTGTTTCTAAAAAAACAGCTCGCGGCTTCCAGCACTTTATAATTTATTTTTGCAATGCTATTAAATCGGGGGATTTCTTACGGAAGGTAAAAGTCGTCAGACCTGCTTTCCGAAGGAAATCCCCTTCCTTTTGGAGTTTGTTAAGCAAACTTGCTCGCTTTCTTTCCGGAATGCCGATAAAAAACTAAATTTGCGGCCGGTTTTTCGGGCACTAAAGAACACCGCCCTACAGACGGTTTATGCGATTTACGAAGTCCGATTTACGACTTTCGATTTTGTAAAGTGTTGAAAAACAAGTTTTTAAGCATAAATAAGTCCGTCATTTTCAATTGAAAAGGATATTATAAGCAAGGACTATTTTGACTGTATTCATAATTCAAGCAAGTGATGATACAAATTACGCTTCCGGATGGCAGTGTACGCGAATACCCAAAGGGTACAACATCCATGGAAATCGCCCAATCCATCAGTGAAGGTTTGGCACGCAATGTGCTGGCCGCTAAAGTTAATGGAGAAATATGGGATGCGACCCGCCCAATCCATCACAACGCCACACTCCAGTTATTGACCTGGAATGACAAGGACGGCAAAGCCACCTTCTGGCACTCCTCGGCGCACCTGATGGCAGAGGCCCTCGAAGCGCTGTATCCCGGCACGAAGTTTGGCATTGGCCCAGCCATTGACAACGGTTTCTACTACGATGTGGACACCGGCGACCGCGTGCTGAGTCTCAGCGATTTGGAAGCCGTAGAAGCCAAAATGCGCGAGCTGGCCGCACAGAAAAATGCGTACATCCGCAAGGAAATTTCTAAAGCAGAGGCGATTCGCTATTTTGAAGA
Organism: uncultured Saprospiraceae bacterium; assembly: GCA_937872385.1. GTDB lineage: Bacteria > Bacteroidota > Bacteroidia > Chitinophagales > Saprospiraceae > JADJNW01. The sequence continues at coordinate 12,368 of CALMSO010000046.1, read as the reverse complement.
AAAACAGGACGAGTACAAAATCGAACTCCTGCAAGACCTCGAAGACGGCAGCATCACTTTCTACCAACAAGGCAATTTTGTGGACCTGTGCCGAGGGCCGCACCTACCCGGCACCGACAAAATAAAGGCAGTCAAACTGCTCAATCTCGCCGGCGCTTACTGGCGGGGCGATGAAACGCGCAAGCAAATGACACGTATCTACGGCGTCACCTTTCCTAAGCAAAAAGAACTCGACGAGTACCTGCACCTGCTGGAAGAAGCCAAAAAACGCGACCACCGCAAAATCGGGCAGGAAATGGAGCTCTTCATGTTTTCCGAGCGCGTGGGAGCCGGGCTGCCCATCTGGTTGCCAAAAGGCACACAACTCCGCGAACGCTTAGTGCGCTTCATGCGCGAAGAGCAGGAAAAACGCGGCTACAAAATGGTGGTCACGCCACACATTGGCAAAAAAGAACTCTACGTAACCTCCGGGCACTACGAAAAATATGGCAAGGACAGCTTCCAGCCCATCCATACACCACGCGAGGGCGAGGAGTTTTTGCTAAAACCAATGAACTGCCCCCACCACTGCGAAATCTATGGCAACAAACCCCACTCCTACCGCGATTTGCCGCTGCGTATCGCCGAATTTGGCACGGTGTATCGCTATGAGCAAAGCGGCGAACTGCACGGGCTATCGCGGGTGCGCGGCTTCACGCAAGACGATGCCCACATTTTCTGCACGCCGGAGCAAGTGAAAAGCGAATTTCTCAATGTGCTCGACCTGACACAAATCGTACTGAGCAAAATGGGATTCGGCAATTTTACTGCGCAAATCTCCCTGCGCGACCCCGATAATCCTTCCAAATACATCGGCTCGCCCGAAAATTGGGAAAAAGCAGAGCGCGCCATCATCGAGGCGGCCGCAGAGGCCGGCCTCGAAACGGTCACCGAACTCGGCGAAGCTGCCTTCTACGGCCCCAAGCTCGATTTTATGGTAAAAGATGCGCTGGGGCGCTCATGGCAGTTGGGTACTATTCAAGTAGATTATAACCTGCCGGAAAGATTCAAGCTGGAATATATCGGCGCCGACAACCAGCCGCACCGCCCCGTGATGATTCACCGTGCACCTTTCGGCTCTTTGGAGCGCTTCATCAGTATTCTCATTGAAAATACGGCCGGTAAATTCCCGCTCTGGCTCATGCCCGACCAGTACGCGCTGCTGCCCATCAGCGACCGGTTTATTGATATTTGTCGCACCATTCAACAAAAATTGGCTGCCCACGACATTCAGGGCTTCATTGATGAGCGCAGCGAAACCATTGGCAAAAAAATCCGGGACACAGAGGTGAAAAAAGTGCCTTTCATGCTCATCATCGGTGAAAAGGAAGCGGAAAGCGGTGCGGTGGCGGTGCGCCGGCAGGGCGAAGGCGACCAAGGAAGTATGTCCATTGATGATTTCATCGAATACTTCCAAAAGTTGCTATAAAAAAGCGTGTTTTTGATGGGCAACGACCTATTTTGCAACAAAAAAATGTGACTTTTTGGCACGATTTCTGTTATAATATTGTTGTCATTTCGGAATTATTGTGCGGTTTTAGTTAAATATTTTCTAAAGCACTACAATACCCCTTGAATTATTCAATTATATTGGTTTATTTTACATCTGAAACAAAAGCCCAAAAACAGTCAAAAACGTTTATTGCATGAAAAAAATTGTACTTCTGATGATGGTTGCGGCGTTCATAGCGCCTGTCTTTGCCGAAGGCGGCGGGCAAGTGGCTGATTATGAGCCAGCAATGCAACAATCGCAATTAGAAAACCCCACTGCTATCAAGATTTTTCCGAACCCCGCTACGGAATACATTGAGTTGAGTGAGAACAACAAGGTAGCTAAAATCTTAGTTTTCAGCCTAACGGGCCGCGAAATGAAGCGTTTTGATGCCTACAATGGCGAAAAATATTATATCGGCGACTTGGCCAGCGGCTTGTACTTAGTACAATTGTTAGACAACAAAAACAAAACCATCGTCACGCAGCGTGTGAGCAAGCGATAGGTACAATTGGCCTTGATAAAGCTTCTCTTCTCAAGAAAAGAGCTTGTCAGGAATATTTATCAAAATCTGCATCTCAGCATATAGCAGCAGTGCTTGAAGGTACTGAATCATCATAAAAAAGGTTTGCCGTTGTTTCGTACCGGCAAGCCTTTTTTTGTGCAAAACTCGAATAAAAGTTCCAGCTTATTTTTTATAATAATCGCTGAAAAAATCGGGGAGATGCCGCAGCGCCGCCAGTTCTCGGTAAATCCCGCGCGCCTCTCCGGCTGGGTAGCCGAAATAAACCTTTCCCGCTTCGAGGTCTTTAGAAATACCAGATTTGGCGAGAATAATGACCCGATTGCCAATGCGGAGGTTTTGGGCCACGCCCACCTGCCCGTACATCACGACTTCGTCGCCGACAATGGTATTGCCGCCAATGCCTACTTGCGCAGCGAACAAGCAGCGTTTGCCGATAACTACATCATGCCCGATGTGCACCTGGCAGTCTAATTTAGTGCCTTCACCAATAATAGTATCGCCAGAAACGCCTTTGTTGATTGTGCAGCCCGCGCCGATTTCCACTTCATCTTTGAGGATAACGCGTCCCCCCGAACGCCAGCGCTGGTAGCCAGCTTCGGTTTTTTTGAAATAGAAGGCATCTGTACCCACCAGCGCACCGGCCTGTACCACCACCCGCTCGCCGAGAATCGTGTATTCGCCGATCACCGCATTGGTCTGGATATGACAATTTTTTCCAATATGTACATGATGCCCGATGATAGCCCCCGGCTCAATGACGGCACTCGCGTCAATGCTGGCCGTTGGGCTGATGGCTGCGGTCAAAGGCAGTAAGGGCCTTTGCTCAAGCACTAATTGGTTGTAAGCAGCAAAAGGATCGGCGCACAGGAGAATAGCCTTGCCTGCGGGGGGCTGGGCTTTTTCGTTTAGAATGACAATGGTGGCCTCCGACCGGAGTGCTTTGTCAAAATACTTGTTGACGTCGGCGAAAGTGATGTCGCCCGGACGTACCTGATGAATTTCGTTGATACCGGTAGCCAGCAAGGTATCATCGCCGATGATGGTGGCGTTGATTTTGGCGGCAATGCTTTTGATAGCAATAGGAGCGGGAAAATCCATGAGCAAGTTTTTTTTGGGAAACAACCTGATGGTTAGCAAAAAAATCGGGATGAAAAGAGCAGGGCTGTCTTCATCCCGAAGGGCTTGCGCTTGTGGCGCAGGGTAGCGATTTATTTTTTGCGCCGATTGCGATTAGAAGGACGCTGGCGCGAGTCGCGTCGGTCGCGGTCTCCACCTCTGTTGTCGCGGTCTCTGCCATCTCGTCCACCGTCTCGGTCGCGTCCATCGCGGTCGCGTTGTTGGTACTGTTGTTGTTTGCGGCGGCGTGCTGCCGAGAGATTGTCGAATGAAGCGTCGTCGGTGAGTACCAATTCGTGCTTCGAGAGCGTGCCAAGATCGTGCTTGATAGTATCGTCACTGACGTAGTGCTCCTTGTTCCAGGTTTTGTAAGCCAACTTCATGTAGGAGCCAATGACCTCCACAAACCCGTCGCGCTTTGTGCCTTGCGGCATAGCAATCGCTTTCTGAATCAGTTTTTGCACATTGTGCCCATAGTGCCGAAATTGGGCTTCGAAGAACGGATAACCAATGGGTTCTGGTTTTTTGACTGCATCCTCTGGGCGCGGGCGTACCCCGCTGGGGGGCATGGCTACCAATTCATAATTGGCAATGCGATAAATGTGCTTCCACAACTTTTCGCGGTAATCCTCTACGCTGCGGCTCTGCGGATAAATCTGCATCATCAAATCAATAACCCGCTCGATGAAAATCCCTTGTTTTTCAGGGTCTTCGATGGATTTAGCAAAACTGATCAGCTTTTGTACATGACGCCCATATTCGGGAATAATCAAATCTTCCCGCGAGCTATTGTACTCTAATTGCATTACTTTATCTTCCATAAAATGTATTTACTGCGCTTTTCGGCAATCAACCGAATTTTGGCGCTATTTATTCAACAGTTACCGACTTGGCAAGGTTGCGCGGTTGGTCCACATTGCAGCCCCGCATCACCGCTATGTGATACGATAACAATTGCAGCGGAATAACCGACAGCAGCGGTGTAAAGGGTTCTTCGGTATCAGGAATTTCGATAGTGTGATCGGCTATTTTACTAATCACTTGATCGCCTTCGGTTACAATGGCAATGACAATCCCCCGACGCGCTTTCACTTCTTGAATGTTACTGACAATTTTATCGTAGGCGCTGCGATTGGTCGCAATAACGATTACCGGCATTTGTTCGTCAATCAGGGCAATGGGGCCATGCTTCATTTCAGCCGCCGGATAGCCTTCGGCGTGTATGTAGGAAATTTCTTTCAACTTCAGCGCGCCCTCTAAGGCCACCGGGAAATTGTAGCCCCGCCCTAAGTACAGGGCATTGGGTCTGTCCTTCATTTCGCCTGCAATGTACTCGATTTGTGCATTTTTTTCCAGTACTTTTTGCACTTTATCAGGAATCCGTTGCAATTCTTGCAATAATTCGCGGTAGCGTGCCTCCGAAATGGTGCCGCGCTTTTGCGCCAGACTGAGCGCCATGAGCGTGAGCAGCGTCACTTGCCCTGTGAAAGCTTTCGTAGAAGCCACCCCGATTTCTGGGCCTGCATGAATGTAGGAGCCGGCGTCGGTGGCTCTGGCAATGGACGAGCCTACCACATTGACGATACCGTACACCAAAGCGCCCTTGTCTTTAGCTAATTCCATAGCGGCTAAGGTATCGGCGGTTTCACCCGACTGGGAAATGGCAATGACCACGTCTTTGTCGGTAATGATTGGATTGCGATAGCGCAACTCGGAGGCGTACTCTACCTCTACGGGTATGCGTGCTAAGTCTTCAAAAAGGTATTCGCCAATCAGCCCGGAATGCCACGAAGTACCGCAAGCCGCAATGATAAAGCGCTGCGCACTGACAATGCGCTCTTGATATTCTTCCAACCCACCGAGCCTTACCCAGCCTTCGTCTGCGTTCATCCGGCCGCGCATGGCATCTGCGATGGTGGTCGGTTGTTCGTGAATTTCCTTGAGCATGAAATAGTCGTAGCCGCTCTTTTCTAAGGCTTCGATTTCCATGTCCAATTCATGGATGAAAGGAGTTTGCAATTCGTTATTGCCAATTTTTTTGATTTGCAAATCGCCATTGCGGTGCACCACTGCTATTTCTTCATCATTCAGATAAATCACTTTTTTAGTATGCTCAATGATGGGCGTAGGGTCGGATGCAAAAAAATACTCGCCTTTGCCAACGCCTATCACCAAAGGACTGGCTTTGCGTGCGGCCACGAGTTTGCCGGGTTCTTCCCGATCCATTACGACAATGGCGTATGCCCCGATCACCCTCGTAAGGGCTATGCGCACGGCTTCTTCCACGGGCAGGTTTTCTCGAAATTGCACTTCTTCTATCAAATGCACTAATACTTCGGTATCGGTTTCACTTTCAAAGTGGTGCCCCTCTTTTTCGAGGGCTTTTTTCAGCAGGGCATAGTTTTCGATGATGCCATTGTGCACTAATACCAGCCGACCATTGCCGGAAGTATGGGGGTGCGCATTAATATCGTCGGGTACGCCGTGCGTGGCCCAGCGGGTGTGCCCGATGCCGGTAGTTCCCTTTTTGAGCAGTGGCGTTGCAAAGTCAACTAAGTCTTGCACCTTGCCTTTTTTCTTATAAATCTGGATATCGCCATTGAGCAATGCCACGCCAGCGCTGTCGTAGCCTCGGTATTCGAGGCGCTGCAGTCCCTTTACCAAGAGGGGGTAGGCCTCTTTCGGGCCGATGTAAGCTACAATTCCACACATAAAAATACAGTTTTAGGGTTGAAGGAATATGAACACGCAAAATAATGGTGTCTAATACTTTTTGTGCCAAACATTCCAACTGTGCAAATTTTGTCTTGTTGGTTCGTCAGTAGTCATTGGTTATCAGTGGGTAGTCATCAGTCAGCTATCGAAATCGTGTTTATTACCAAAGTAAATAGTTCCTACAATCACTACGCGGCGCTATAATGCGCTGAGGCAAAGATTTATTGTGCTCTGGTGAAAGCGACCTTGAGTCTAATGGCATATTCAGGATGTTTGGCTCCGTAGAGCGGCACCCGTGTGGTACGCTGTGCTCGGTCGAACACCGATAGAAACAATTCGTTGGGTTTGCGCCCTTCCACCATCCCTTGAAAGTGGGTGGTAAAATTCATCCGGTACAGCATAGGCTCCCCTGGTTTGCCGGCCACCGGCACGCCGCCGTAGAAGCGGCGCAGGATAGCCCGCGTCTGGTCTTGCCGAATGAGCAGGTTGATGTCGTCCACAAAAACCAGCCTGCCATCTCGGTCTTTGGTCAAGAGCATCATTTCCCGCACCGGTCTGAAGATGCTGAGGTCATCTCCGGGTACATTCGCTATATACACTTCCAGCTCTGCTTTATTCACAATTAGTCCCTTGAAGTCTTGCACATGGGGTATTGCTATACGGGCAGTGGGGCCCGCCATAGCCTGCACAAAGATGAGGCTGTCGCCTAAGGCAGGATTGTCAATATAGCGCCCGACTACACCGCTGCTGGGGTCATGTTCAAATTGTGTGACTCTGGCCCGGAAAGGATTGAAAAAAAATTGGTATTGCAGCGGCAGTGTATCGGTTGAATTGGTGTAATACAAAAAAATACCGGCGTTGGGGCTAAGCAAGTCAAAACTAAGTAAGCCTTGATTGACGGTTGTCGGTCGTAGATGCAGCCCCCGAAAATAAGCGACAAAAGCACTGTCTCGGCTGTAATTATTAGGGTCGAGCCGGAGTAGTTCCTCGCCAAACTGAGCGCTGAGCGGTATGCGTAGCTGAGCCGGCAGGCGCAGTGGGCGCGCGCGGTTGGTAAGCAAGCCGTGGTCAATCACAGTCACGCTATCGAAGCTGGGCACCCGCTCGATGCTGCCGAGTGGGCTGGGGTCGTAGGCAAACCGCTGATTGGAGAAGTAGTTTCGGTTGGGGTCTATCACTTCCGTGAGGCGGTGCACAGATACCCCGTAAGGCTCTAACCGGGAGCCATAAGCACCGAGGGTATCGAGCGGCAGTACCAGCACCACAGAATCGAGCCGGGCCAATTCAAAACTGGGTGCAGCTTCGGTGAGCGCCACTTGCGCGTAGAGCAATGCTCGGGATTTGCCGAAAACAGGATCGTCTATTTCACCGAAAGGATAGCTTCTAAAAGCTTCATTTTGATTGAAAACCGGGAAATACGTCAGTGTGGTATCGGGCGGCAAGGTAGATGCGATTACCGAAAGGGTATCGGAAAAACCGACCTCCGCCTTGTCGCCATCGAGCAGGTCTGCCCCGATTTCGGTGGGGTCAGTGCACGCAGAAATTATCATTGTTATCAGAGTGAAAGCACTGATATACCAAGCAGATTGCTTCATGCCAGTTTGAATTTGAAAATCGTTTGAGTTTGTGTCATTTTGCGTTGAAGTACGATACGGGCAGGTTTATGATTTGCAGGATACGACAATACCTTGCAAAACAAGCTGGCGCATCCAATTTTAAAAAGATGCAGCCGGGTTTTTACAAAAATTACAGGGCACGCTTTATTCAGAAACCTTTTCTTCGAGCAAAGACTGATAAAATTCCAAATACGCAGGCAGATAATCCGCCTCTTGATAAGGCAATATCGGCTTTTCGAGTGTCAATAATTTGGCGGCCGTGCGCTCCATCAGTGCTTCGCTGCCTTGTATAATCGCGTCGGCATAATCAATAGCACCTTTGTGCAAGGTGACGCCCGTGCCGTTTTGATAGGCACTTAGGTCGTCGGCCGTCACATTATTAATGGTGGCTTTGTCTATAAAATTATTAGATACGCCTTTTTCTAAGGCATCGGCGTAGAGCGAATAAACCACTTTAGCGTTTTGGAAAAGCGGATCTGCTTTGTAGGCAGTTTTCAAATACAGCGGTATCAAACTGGTCATCCAGCCGTGGCAATGTACGATATCCGGCGGCCAGCCAAATTTCTTCACCGTTTCAATCACGCCCTTACAGAAAAACACCATCCGGTCGGCATTGTCATCGAAAGGTGCCCCTGCTTCATCTTCAAAAACAGATTTACGCTTGAAAAACTCCTCGTTGTCTAAGAAATATACTTGCATCCGCGCCTCAGGCAAGGAAGCCACCTTGATGATTAGGGGAAAGTCGTCATCGTCCACAATAATGTTCATCCCAGATAGGCGAACCACCTCGTGCAACCGATGCCGGCGTTCATTAATCGTGCCAAATCTTGGCATGAGCACCCGAATTTCCAACCCGCTTTCCTGAATGTGTTGCGCCAATTGACGTGCAATAGTGGACATTTCAGAAAGGGCAGTATAAGGCGACATTTCCTGCGTGACTAACAGCACTTTAATTTTGCTCATACGGGGTAAAAATTTAAAAATGAAAGCCTTCTCCAACGGCTCAATGAACAGAACTGCAAAAATAACAAAAATTTTAGGACTTTTCCTTATTTGCAGCCTAACTTAACACGCTGTTAATGAAAACGTCTATATTTGCTCTTCTGTTTTGGAAAGTTTGCAACAAATACTATGTTTTTATTCAAAAAAATAGCGCCTTTGCGCCATTTCTTGGCTATTGCCCGCAAAGCAAGAGGCTCGGTCGGCTTTGTGCCTACTATGGGGGCCTTGCATGAGGGGCACGCAGCGCTCGTAACGGCGGCCGTACAAGCCCATGATTGCGTGGTGTGTAGCATTTTTGTCAATCCTACCCAGTTTAATGATGCCCGTGATCTCGAAAAGTACCCGCGTACGCCTCACAAAGACATCGAACTGCTCACAAAGGTTGGTTGCCAAGTACTGTTTATGCCCTCGGTGCAGGAAGTCTATCCTTCGGCAGCGCCACCGGAGCCGTTGTACCAGTTTGGACACCTCGACCAAGTAATGGAGGGCGCTTTTCGGCCAGGGCACTTCGCAGGCGTGGCTCAGGTCGTTCGACGCTTGCTCGATATTGTCAGCCCCGATGCCATCTTCATGGGGCAGAAAGATTTTCAACAGGTGCGTATCGTGCAGGAAATGCTGGCACAAACCGCCCTGCCGGTGCGCCTCGTGATGTACCCAACGGTACGCGAAACCGACGGATTGGCTATGAGTTCGCGCAATGTAAGGCTGACAACCGCCCATAGAAACGAAGCAGCGGTCATTCATCAGGCACTGCTGCGGGCGCGAGAGCTGGCCGCCAAGCACGCACCGGTGCAGGAAATTCAACGTACGGCATTGGCTATGCTCAATGCGCCGCCGGGCTTTCGGGCAGAGTATTTCGACATAGTGGACGCCAAGACCCTACTGCCTTTGGAGCACCTCGGCAATGGGCAAACGGCAGTGGCCTGTACGGCGGTGTGGGCAGGTGAAGTGCGCCTGATTGACAATATGTTGCTGGCATAAAAGTAAGGTGTAGTGCAGGTGACTTTTCAGCTATCCGCACGTCAAACTATCCGCAATAAAATTTTGTTATTCTGGATGTTGTGTGCAATTTCGCACCCGCGTTGAGAAAATTGCTTTGCAAAAACCAAATTTTATCTTCCATTATGCTGATTCATCGTTTCAAATCAAAAATACATCGGGCTACCGTGACGGAAGCCAATCTCAGTTATATCGGCAGTATAACCATTGACGAAGCGCTAATGGATGCCGCCAACCTCATCGAAGGTGAAAAGGTACAAATCGTGAACAATAACAACGGCGAGCGCTTTGAAACCTACATCATCAAGGGCGAGCGCGGTTCGGGTGTCATTTGTCTCAATGGCGCCGCGGCCCGCAAGGTGCAGGTAGGCGACCACGTCATTATCATTGCTTATGCACTGATGGAGATGGAGGAAGCAAAAAACTTCCAGCCCAGCGTGGTCTTTCCGGATGAAAACAACCGTATTCCGGCCTGAAAATTTGGGTAAAATTCACCCCTTGTGGCTTTGGCACTTGCTCAATTCTACTGAATAAGCTGACCATGATTTCCAAAAAACTATTGCTCACTGTCCTGAAGTTTTTGCTGTTCCTCGGTCTTGGACTTGGTATTTTATACCTCGTTTATCGCAACCAGAACGCCGCTTTTCAGGAAGAATGCGCCTTGAAAGGCATCCCGTCAGAAGATTGTAGCCTGCTTGGCAAAGTCTGGAATGACTTTCGCACAGTCAATTATTTCTGGATTTTGATGGTCTTTGTCGTGTATGCCCTGAGCAATGTGAGCCGCGCCATCCGCTGGAATATGCTATTGCGCTCGCTCGGCTATCAGCCGCGGTTTATCAATGCGCTGCTCACCACCATTGTTGGTTATTTTGCCAACCTCGGCCTGCCTCGCATGGGCGAGGTGGTGCGGGCGGGGCTGATGGCGCGTTACGAAAAAATTGCCATCGAAAAAGTGATGGGCACCGTGGTGGTAGATCGCATCGTGGATGTGCTGAGCATTCTTGTGGTCACTACGCTGGCTATCTGGCTGGATTTCAACAACATACAGGCTTTCGCCAATGAGCACATTCGCCTCGGCGAGCGCTTTGGTGGCGGTCAGTTGTTGTATTATGCGGCGGCCGCGGCGGGGCTGGCATTGGTAGTGCTTTGGCTGTTTCGGCAGCGTTTGCTCCGCTTGGCTATCGTACAAAAAATTTTGCACATCGCGCGAGGTTTTGCCGAAGGCATTCAGACCATTCGCCGGTTAGAGCGCCCCTGGCTGTTTGTGTTGCACAGCATCAATATCTGGGTGATGTTTTTTCTGATGTCTTACTTTTGTTTCTTGGCTTTTGCACCTACGGCCAGCTTGCCCCTGCTAGCAGCCCTTACGGTCTTTGTGTTTGGCGCTTGGGGCGTGGTCATTCCTTCGCCGGGGGGCATGGGCACTTATCATTTTATGGTGCAATTAGCGCTGGGATTTTATGGCATTAGCGGCGACGACGGTTTTTCCTTTGCCAATATTTCGTTTTTTGCTGTGCAATTAGGTTGTAATATTCTGTGGGGCATTCTGGCCCTACTGCTGCTGCCGGGCATCAATGGCTTGCGCCGCGGCGTAGTAAAAACTGAGCTGGGATGAAGCATTGACAAATTTTATACTGCTTGCAACAGCGAACAGCGAATTGCAAACAGCGAACAGCGAATAGCGAATAGCAAACAGCGAATAGCGAACAGCGAACAGCGAACAGCGAATATGACCACTTACTTTACAAAACATCCTATTTTATTGCAATCCGCATTATAATATGACAAATTTCGAACAGATCAGCGCTAAAATACAACATTGGGCGCAAGCCCGGAGCACCGTTGCTGCCTGGCAGGAAGCAGGTTTGCGGGTTGTTTTTACAAATGGGTGTTTCGATATTCTACATTATGGGCACATCCATTACCTCGCTGCGGCCCGCGACCTCGGCGACCGGTTAGTTATTGGATTGAATGCGGCTGCTTCGGTACGCCGCCTCAAGGGCCCCAACCGCCCGATTAATGATGAAATGACGCGGCAGTACCTCCTGGCAGCGCTGGCATTTGTAGATGCCGTTGTTGTGTTTGAAGAAGATACCCCCTTGACAATCATTGAGTTATTACAACCCGATGTATTAGTAAAAGGTGGCGACTGGCAGCCCGATCAAATCGTCGGCTCAGCAGTAGTGCTGGCCCGAGGCGGAGAAGTACTGAGCCTGCCCTACATCGAAGGATATTCGACCACCGCTATTGAAGCTAAAATCAAAAACCAGTCCTGAAGCCATGATTGTATCCGCTATCGCAGCCGTCGCTCGCAACGGAGTCATTGGCAGAAACAATGATATCCCTTGGTATTTGCCCGCCGATTTGCAGTTTTTTAAACGCACTACGCTCAATCATCACGTCATCATGGGGCGCAAAAGCTTTCTGTCTATCGGTCGGCCCTTGCCCAAGCGCATCAACATCATCATCACCCGCGACCCGTTTTTTATTGCCACTGGCTGCCTGATTGCCCAATCGGTAGAAGAAGCACTCGAAATCGCGCATGACCAAGGCGAAACCGAAGCGTTCATTATTGGTGGTGGCGAAATCTACGAGCAAAGTATTGCGTACTGGGACAAGCTCTATCTCACCGAAGTGGAGCTGGAAATTCCCGATGGTACTGTATTTTTCCCAGCACTTAATCTGGAAGAGTGGGCATTACAAAGCGCGCAGCACCACTCGCCCGACGATAAGAACCTCTATGCCTATACTTTTAAAATCTTTACGCGCAAAGACTGATATTGGCTATCAACATCCAATGCTCACTGCTGCAAAGCCACGCCGAAAATAAACATCGAGCCGCTGTACATATTGCGCCGCCGCT
>CALMSO010000045.1 GCA_937872385.1 uncultured Saprospiraceae bacterium | reverse complement strand
TCGAAATGCGGTGTACTGGCAACGGTACCGGGGGTTCGAATCCCTCCTTCTCCGCCTGTTTTTCAAACCCCGATCTGCCCCGGTCGGGGTTTTTCTTTGCTGCCTGTCAAAAGATACCCGCCGGATTGTTATGCTCAACATTTCAAAATCTGCATCTGTTTTATTTGTATAAAATGCCCGAAATTTGCCGCATCTTGACCACCCATGATGCAAAATTGGTTTTTGTTATTTTTCAATCAACTGAAAATGAGCTATTTAGAAAAAAAATATTGCACTATAAAGCAAACACCTATCGCTTTTCATCCATTACAAAACTACAACCATGACCAACACCACAACCAATTTACAAATTCCGGTACAAAAAACAACCCGGAGCCGGCTCCCTGAAGTAGATGTGCACACCTTAAAATTTGGCAATATTATTTCTGACCATATGCTGGTGGCTGACTATGCCAATGGCAGCTGGCAGTCCCCCGCTATTGTACCCTACGCCGCATTGTCTATGCCGCCTGCCATGCTGGCGCTGCACTATGGCCAGAGCGTTTTTGAGGGTATGAAAGCCTTCCGTATGAAAGATGGCTCCATCTCTGTTTTCCGTTTGCAAAAACATTACGAGCGCCTTTGCAAGTCTATGGAGCGTTTCTGTATGCCGCATTTGCCGTTTGAGTTATTTAGCGAAGGTTTGCAACAATTAGTAGCGCTGGATGCCGACTGGGTACCCGACGTGGAGGGTAGCTCGCTGTACATTCGCCCCTTTGTGTTCGCTTCTGAAGAGCGTTTCGGCGTAGGGCCCTCCGAGGAGTACAAATTCATCATTTTCACTGGCCCGGTGGGTCCGTATTATCCGCGCCCCTTGCGCGTGAAGGTAGAAGACCATTTCACGCGGGCGGCCAAAGGTGGCGTAGGCTACGCCAAGTGTGCAGGCAATTATGGCGGTGCCCTCTACCCTACCCGCCAGGCCCAGCAGGCCGGTTTTGATCAGGTGCTCTGGACGGACGGTTCGCCCCAACTTAATATCGAAGAATCCGGTACCATGAATGTATTTTTTGTTTTGGGCAATACCCTCGTTACACCTCCACTCTCGGATACGATTCTCGACGGCGTCACCCGTGATTCGCTCATTACCATTGCCCGCGACCTCGGCCGGACGGTAGAAGAGCGCACCATCAGTGCTGCGGAGTTGATCGAAGCGCATCGCCAGGGTCTGCTACAGGAAGCCTTTGGTGCAGGTACCGCCGCGGTGACCGCACCAATTCAAACCATTCACATCCAAGGGCAGGACTATGAATTACCACCCTATTCTGAGCAAAGTTTTTGCCAGATTTTGAAAAAAGAACTCACGGCCATTCGCACCGAAGCGGAAAAAGATGTATATTTCTGGAATACAATCATCCGGCGCTGAACGGAAGATCGTTAAAACCCAACCCATAACCGATTTTCAACGCCACGCCCCGAAGCTGCGTTAGTCAGCTATTGCTGCGGCTTCGGGTGTGTTATCAACAGACATTCGCTACAACATGAAGGACTGGGAAGTAAGCATTATTCAAGCCACCACCCCCCAGGATTTTGCTGCGGCTGGGCATTTTATTTTGGATTATTCACGAGAATTCAAGGAAAGCCTTGCGTTTCAAGACATTGAAACCGAGGTATTAGAGTTAGAAAAGCGCTATTGCCCACCGCACGCGCGGCTGTTTCTACTCACTATTGGCGGCGTAGAGGCTGGCTGTGTCATTGTACAAAAACGCTCGGATGACACCGCCGAAATGAAGCGCATGTACATCGCACCACCCCATCGAGGCAAGGGCTACAGCCAAGTGATGCTCGACATGGCCATCGGTACGGCGCGCAATATGGGTGCCAAAAAGCTACTGCTCGATACTGAACCCGCCATGACCAGCGCCATTCATTTGTACGAAAAAAACGGCTTTCGCCCCATTCCACCCTATTACGATAGCCCGCTTCCAGATGCCATGTTCTATGAATTAAAATTATAAAACAAATCACAAAAACTGTCCATGCAAGGCTATCTTCCCGGCATTATCAAGCAATTTCAATACTACAAAAACCTCGCCGATAAGGCAATGGCGCAAGTAGCAGATGAGCAATTTCACTGGCAGCCCGACGAGGCTTCTAATAGCATTGCAACTATTGTAAAACACATGGCTGGCAATATGCGCAGCCGCTGGACGGACTTCTTGCGTACCGATGGAGAAAAACCCTGGCGCAACCGAGAAGCAGAATTTACCGCCGAGCCAACCACCGACCGCGCCGCCATTCTGCAAGACTGGGAACAAGGCTGGGAATGCCTTTTCGATGCCCTCAGCCCCCTCACAGATACCGATCTGAAACGCATTATTTATATCCGAAATGAAGGACACACTGTGCTGGAGGCCATCCATCGGCAATTAGCACACTATCCTTACCACGTAGGGCAAATCGTTTATTTGGCTCGTATGCTCGCGCAAGACCGCTGGCAATCGCTCTCTATTCCCAGAGGTGGCTCCGAAGCCTTCAACGCCGAACGTTTCGGCAAGGACAAAGAGCGCAGGCATTTCACAGATTCACTTTGATCGCGGTTTGCTATTCACAGCTTCAAAATAACTTTTGCGGTTTAAAGAGGATGAATGGGGGAATAGGTTTAGAAGGATTGAAAGGTACAAAAGGTTGAGGATATAACGCCTACTGAGTGTGCGGCGAACAGCGAAAAGCAAATAGCGAACAGCGAACAGTGTCTCGTCTTAAAGTCTGGCATCTAAAAATACAACTCCCAAAATGTAGGAAGCCGGTCCCGACATTTTCGTCAGAACCGGCTTCCGGTATGGTGTGCTTGCCGCAAAAATTATAGCGGATTCTGCACCATGGCAGGGTTAGTGTTGATTTCATCTTGCGGGAAGAGCCACTGCCACTGCTCGTCGCCAGCCGGTACTTCTGAGATAAAAATCAGTGCCGGTACGTGGTTCGGAATGCCCGTTCTGATCATCGGCGAGTTGGTACGCTTCAGGTCTGTAAAACGGAACCCTTCGCCCCAGAATTCGACACGGCGATTGAACATAATCTCGTCAATCAAGGCCTGACCGCTATTAGTGGACAGGGTGTATTCCGAGTCGCGGTTGCTCACTAATTCAAACAGCGCTTGGCGTGCACCGGCCTCGTCGCCGAGGCGCGCTTTGGCTTCTGCTTCAATCAGGTACATTTCCGCAGCGCGCATCATCACTACGTCACCGATGCTCAGACTGGAGCTGGCCGCCAGAAACTTATTGTTCTGGTAAGGCACGCGAGCACCGCCCGGCGGGATGGGTACATTGGCGCCGGTCAAGTCCCAGCATTGCTTGCGGATATCCGTATCAGGAATCGCTTCCCAAAGGTTCGCATTGATTGCGCGCGGCTGCGTTCTGAGTACGGTAGAGTTGAAATTAGCAGAATTGTAAGCAAAATAAGACCAGAAGAAGGTATTGTGGTCCGAAATTTGCCGGCTGCCCCAGATCCACTCCGGATTGGTAATATCATTAAACCCCGCGAGATAAGCGTCATTGCTCATCAGTGGGTAGCCCTGGCGAGCGGCTACTGCGGCGGCGGCGGCATCAGCCCATCTTTGCTGGGTAAGTGCTACCCGTGCCCGAATGCCCTGTACTACATTGGCATCAATATTGGACTTGGCAGCCGAGCCGGTACGGTTGTAACCCGGTAATAATTTCAGGGCCTCATCCAAGTCAGTATTGATTTGCGCATACACCTGCTCTACAGTAGCTCTGGGCTGTCCCACAAGGGTATTTTCCAGCAGCAGCGGCACGCCCAATTGGCTGTTGGTCGTTCCGCCTTCGTACCTTCTGCCCCACAGTTGCACCAACTGGAAGTGCGCCCATGCACGATAAGCCAGCGACTGCCCTTTGATAATGGCAATATCTTCGGGTGCTCCCGGAGTATTATCAATACCATTGATTAACACATTCACATTGGAAATCACCTGATAGTAAAAACGATATACATAGCGCAGCGTACCATTATTTACATTGCGATGCGCCTGCCAACGCATTACGTCCACATAACCTGTGCTACCACCCGGGCGCGGGAAGACGATGTCTTCGCCTAAATAATCGCGAAACAGATTGTTGGAACCTTCGCCAGCATGACCTTGCGCGCCTTGCGTATTGAATTGCTGATACAGCAAGCGGTGTACACCATTGAGTGCTGCATAGGCATTCTGGGTACTGCCTAAGGCATCTGCTGCTGAAACCTGTGTAGTGGGGAATGTGTCTAGAAACTCCTTCTCACAAGCTGAGAAAAGAAGCAGCACACTCAACGAAAGAAGTATATATTTAATTTTTTTCATCTTTGTTGAAATTTAGAAAGTGACATTAAAACCGCCCGAAATCACGCGTGCCGGCGGATAGGCATTGGACGTAACACCAGAGAATGCCTGCTGGTTGTTCATACCTACTCTTCTCGAGAAGAAAGCAACGTTTTCAGCACCGACAAACACCTGACCGTTGTTGATTTTGATCCGCGAAGTAAATGATCTTGGCAAACGATACGAGACGTTAATGTTGCGAATATTGATAAACGAAGCGTCCGTCAGCCAGCGAGAGGACGTTGCATCGAAGTCAACGGATCTACCGGCGTCCATCCGTGGTACGTTGGTGATATCACCTTCGTTTTGCCATCTGTTGAGTGCATCGCGGTGCAGGGCACGGCCGTAGTTGCCAGAGAGCATCAACGATTGGTACAGCCCATCATAGGTCAAGCCACCTACCTGGAATGTAAACAATCCGCTCAGTGTAAAGTTTTTGTAGGTAAAGGATTGCGTAAAGCTACCGTAGAAATCCGGAATTACCGAGCCGTTGTATTCAAACTTGGCGTTATTGATCGAAGTAGTTACGGTATCAATACCCCCTGAGGAATTGGTAATGTAGCGCATGATAGCGGCAGCGGCCTGCGTGTTGTCAGCTACATACAGCGCCGAGCCATCGGAAGGATCTACACCATAGTAAGTGCGCAGCCAATAATCAAAAATGGAGCGTCCGACTTCATACTTCTTAGTACCAGTAATAAATTCGGGTACACTTTCTGGCATCCGGGTAATCTGGTTCTTAACCGTCGAAATGTTGAAGTTCGTATTCCAAGTAAAGTCCTTAGTGCGAATGATGTCCACATTCAAGTTCGCTTCAATACCTCTGTTGAACATGGTAGCCGTGTTCTGATTCACCGTAAAGGCACCGCTGGATACAGGCTGCGGTACGGCAAAGAGCAGGTCGCGCGAGATACGATCGTAGTATTCAAAAGAGCCACTTACGCGCCCCTTGAACAACGAGAAGTCGAAGCCGATGTCAAAGGTTTCATTATTTTCCCAAGTTAGATCAGGATTTAGTGTGGCAGCTGGATTCTGCCGAATACCTGGTTCGTTGGCATTATTGGCAAATACGTACAATCCCTGATAAGCGTAGAAACCGATACCATCAGCTACACCTGTCACACCATACGAAGTGCGGAACTTCAACTGGTCCACCCAGTCTGCTTTGAAAAATTCTTCCCGATTGACATTCCAGCCGGCACCAACCGACCAGAACGTACCCCAGCGCGATTCGCGAGCAAAGCGCGAGTTACCATCCTGACGAATACTGGCCGAAAGCAGGTATTTGTCCTGGAAGTTATAGTTTACTCTGGAGAAGTAACTTTCAATGCGGTAGCGATCCAGCGCTGAAGTCAACGAGTTGATCGTCGTAAAGTTGTTCAATTCGGTATTACCCGACAGCGATTGCCCTTGCTTGAAGCCGTTTACGTTGGTAAGCCGCTGATTGTAGCTTTCATGGCCAAGCAAGATGTCAATGCCGTGCTTGCCAAACTCATTGGTGTAGCCCAGCAATTGGCTGGCAGTAAACCCGGTATTGCTGCTGAATTCCCGGCGGCTACGACCAGCCGGCGCGCCATCACCTACGAGGGTATTCTCGAAACTGTCATCCCCTTGATACTGGAAATCCACCCCAATGTTGTTGGTGAAACGGAAATTTTTCAAAAAGAAGAAATCCGTAGCCGAGCGCGCACTCACTACCGTACGGGTAAACAATTGCTCGTTCAGTGTGGTCTCAGCCAAGGCATGGCGACCAGCAAAACCACCACCCGGGCGGTTAGGAATGCCAAGGCCGGAGTCGCCCAAGTTGCCTATATCCCAGAAGCGCCGCCCCGTGGCCGGGTCAATCAGGAATTCCCCGGTAGTCATGTTGTGCGCAAATACGGGATAGATAGGGCCAATGTTGCGAGAGAAAAAGAACGGATTCACAAAACTGGTGCTACCGCCGTCTCTTGCCGTATTGGAAACCGTATGGTTACCACCGATATTCAAATTGGTTCTGAGCCAGTCTTTCGGCTGCACCGTCACGTTCATCCGGGCGGTGTAGCGCTCGAAGTCCGTATTCAAGGTGTAACCATCTTCCCGCAGGTAACCGGCAGAAACAAAGTAGTTGTAGTTATCAGCGCCCCCGCTGAAGTTAACGCCATAGTCGCTGCGATTGCCCGTGCGCAGCAGATCTTTTGTCCAGTCGAGGTCATCGCCGTAGATCAACTGTGCATTAGGATTGATGCGACCGTCCACACCAACTATTTGGTTGTTCGGCACATTGAATGGGTTGTAAGCCAGTAGGCTATGAATGCCCGGGCGATTGGTCAAACCCGAAGCAACCCGATTGGCTGAGTCTCTAGAAATAGCTGCACCGGAGCCAGGAAATACCAACTGGTTGCGCTGGGCTTCCCACATCAGGGGATAGTACTCGAATGCGTCCACGCGCTCGTATTCTGGCAAACCACGCGAAGCTACGCCCTGGCTTACTTTCAGCGATACATTGTTGCGGCCTTTTTTACCGCGCTTGGTTGTGATCATTACCACCCCGTTGGCAGCGCGCGAACCGTACAGTGCCGTCGAAGAAGCGTCTTTCAAAATCGTAATACTTTCCACATCGTCGGGGTTGATGTTGGAAGAGCCGCCCACATAGGGCACGCCGTCCACTACAAACAGTGGCTCTGAAGTGGCGTTGATCGAGCCGAAACCCCGAACACGGATCGCCAAGCCGGAGCCGGGCTGCCCATTGGCGGTTTGGGTAACTACGCCAGGAATGGCACCTTCGATAACGGTAGTCACGTTGTTGAGCGGACGCAAAGCAATGTCATCCGACTTGATTGTACCCACCGATCCAGTCAGCGCTTCCTTGCGAATAGTACCATAGGCTACCACCACTACTTCATCGAGCAGGGCAGATTCATCCGACAGCGATACATTCAGAAAAGTCCGATTACCAACCGTTAGCTCCTGGGCCGCAAAGCCCGTGTAGCTGAAAACCAGCACGCTGTTGGCATCAGGTACCTGGATTTCAAAGTTACCGTCGAAATCAGTAGCTGTACCAGTAGCCGTACCTTTCAGCAGTACGGTCACGCCGATGAGCGGCTGTCCGTCGCTATCAGCTCTGACATTACCGCGCACTAAGGTCTGCCCCACCGCCGATACGCAGGAGAGCAGTAGCACGAAAACGACCAGCGTCAAAGAGTTTAGCTTAACTTTCATGTAATAAAATTTTAGTGAATGGATAATAAAATGACAGGCCAAACAAGAGCATCTAACCCTTATTGGCAATAAATTTGATTTGTTTTGAGGGGTAAAACCGTTTGTGTAATTTGCTTTTTACCGTAAAAAATATGGATGGGATTATGGGGTGTGCGCGAGCGTCGTTTTGGAATGCTGTCTTCAATTTTTTTTCTTCTTGCTACAAAGTCGCCCCGCACTCGGCTCCGCCAAATGTTAAAAATTTAGTTAGACATACGATTTGAAAACTGTTATTTCGTTCTGAAAATCAGGAATCTGATACGCTTCTTAAAAAGAATATTTTGACATCTTGCAAATTGCTTCTACTGGCTAATCTGAATTTAACCTCTTTAAAACGCTTTAGATAGTGCAACTGCTGCCGAAGCACGCAGTGGTTTTGATAAAATGAGCCATGAACGCAGTCGAAAAGGAGTTGAAATACTTTATATTTGTTTGTTTTGCCTTTACTAAGACCTTGATTATCAACACCTGCATTGGAAAATCTTGCTTTCGTGCATTGGACAATCCTTATCCTTGGTATTTTCTCTCAATCTTGTAAATATGTACCCGAAGAACAAAAAAATCCGGTATATTTACCCATTAGCATCTCAATAAAGTCTTATAAACCGCAATTTTACGACTTTTATCCATATACGCAACCAAAAATTGCCTTTTATTTTAAAAACCCCAATTATTATTTGCTCATCTATGCGGCACACAAGCGCGCAAACACTTGAAAAACAATACCCCAGCATCGGTACCCAGAACGTGGCAAATTAATTTTCTGTTAATGGCTTTTTTTAAGTAGGGCTGACCAACAGATTTTGCATCTTTTCATCGTTCTATATGCTCGAAAACAACTTACATTTGCAAGCTATTAAAACCCAAAAATGATGTATCGAAAACATGCTTTTTTGTTATTGCTGCTGGGGCTGCTGGTGGCGGCTTCGGCTTCAGCTCAGTTGAGAATAGGTCTGAAAGGTGGCCTGAGCACTACCGACCTTAATGCGCAAGACTTTCGGGTGACCGACCCCGGCGGCATAGACCGCCTGGAAATAGGACTCAAGGAAGCGCGCTATGGTATTCATGGAGGGTTAGTGATTCGCGCCCAATTCAACAAATTTTTGGTGCAGCCGGAGATTCTGTTTAATTCCAATTCGGCTACTTACGAAGTGAACGAACTCGGCACCCAGCTCCTCAGCATCCGGGAAGAAAAATTTCAGTACCTCGACATTCCACTGCTTTTTGGTTTCAAGTTTGGTCCGCTGCGGCTGATGGCAGGCCCCGAAGGCAGGGTTTTCATCAATAGTGCCTCTGATTTATTTGAGTTTTCGGATTACGATCAAAAATTCAAAGACCTCACAATCAGTTGGTTAGCTGGCGCTGGGCTTGACATCTGGAACCTGATGCTCGATGTGCGCTACGAAGGTAATTTCAACAATTTTGGCGATCATATTCGCTTTGGCAACCAAAAATTTGACTTTTCAGATACACCTTCCCGCTGGACGTTCTCGGTAGGCTTTTTGTTTGGCGGAAAATGATTGAGGGGGTTGAGAAGGTTGAGGGGGTTGAGAAGGGTTGAGAAGGGGGTAGTAAAAAAGGGAAACAACTTTTGAGTTTGTTTCCCTTTTTGCTCCTATGTGCCTTCCAGGAGTAGCGAACAGCACTAATATTATTGCACCTGCTTGACCAACTCCGCGAACGTAGCGGGATGATTCATAGCGAGGTCTGCGAGCACCTTGCGGTTTAGTTCAATGTCATTCTGCTTCAGTTGGTGCATCAATTTGGAATACGAAACGCCGTGCATTCTGGCGCCTGCATTGATACGAGCAATCCACAGGGTGCGGAAAGCGCGCTTTTTCAATTTGCGGTGCTCATAAGCATAACGCATGGCACGCTCTACGGCGTTTTTAGCAACTGTAAGCACGTTTTTGCGTGCCCCGAAGTAGCCTCTGGCTGCCTTCAGGATTTTTTTACGCCGTTTTTTGGACGCGGCGTGATTGACCGATCTTGGCATATTACATCATTTTAGTACAATACAGGGGTTCTTTCGAACACTTTGCGCCTGCATTCTCGTTAAAAAATTAAAGATTCAATAAAGCTTTTACACGCTTCATGTCTCCCTCGCTCACGAAGGCATCTTGCGCTAAATGGCGTTTGCGCTTCTTGGTGCGGTTGCGCAACAAGTGCGAGGTGTTGGCGTGCCGGTATTTAATTTTGCCGGAGCCAGTTACTTTGAAGCGTTTTTTTGCACTGGAGTGCGTCTTCATCTTTGGCATAATACTCGTGTTTTGAAACGGAATGCAAAGATAGATATTTTTTGTTTGGAAAAAAGAGGTATGCTAAAAAAAGTTTGTACGCCGGGTAATTTTTATCGTAAGATGAGAAAAATAACCAAAACCAGCAGTACAGCAATGCCAATGAGAATGTAGAAGCTAATGTTGCTTTGCGAGCGGCGAAAGAGCATCTCTACCAAATCGCGCCAACGGTGCTGCAAGGGGCGGCCGATGTGCTCCAAAGTCATAAAAAAGTATTCTCGGTGCGTGCCGTTCTTTTTGAGTACAAAAAACTGCCCATCCAAGTAGGCCAAATCAAATAACTCTCCTTCGTCGAGTAGAATCATCATTTTATTATTCTGATAGCGCCAAGTCCCCATGCTCAGGTCGCCATTCACCGATTTGATGTACTCCCCTTCCGGGTTGAAAAAATGTAATACCACCGCGTGAAACAAATCATCATCGCGGATTTCCATCCACGGGCGCCCCACATAAAATTGCTCCTCGCGCAGGTCTTCACTCCAGGCTCGCACTTTCGGCAAAACGGCATCAATATAATCATTCAGTGTTTCTGCCGGTGGCATTTCTACTTTAAAAGACTGCCCGAGTCTATCCAATAGCTTGTTTTCCAAGTCGCTTCGTTTTTATTATAATTATAACAACTGAATGCGGACGTACGCTATTTCTTTACAAAAATAAGCGAAAACCATTATAATCAAAAATCTCGAAGCGTATTTTTCTTGTATTGAACTTATTGGCTTGTTGAATAGCAGAATGGACTGCTCAGCCCCCCACCTTACGCCACTCGCTCCGCTTTTTGAAATATTTCGGATTTACAATCAACAGCCCGAATGATTCACAATCCTCTTTCGTGTGCCGGGCATGATGCGCCCCATGCGCCCGCAGGATGGCGCGAGAGTATTTAGTATCTAATTGGCGAAACCACTTAAAACGCTGATGAATATATACATCATGTATCAAAAAGTAAATAAGCCCATAAATGGAAATACCAATACCCACAAACAACAACCAAAAATGCGGCGTGGCCAGCCCTACAATATAGGAAATGGCGCTTGGAATAGCAAACACCAAAAAAAATAGGTCATTTTTTTCGAAAAAACCATGCTTTTCATGATGTGGCTTATGATGATCTTCATGCCAAATCCACAACCAGCCGTGCATTAGGTACTTATGCGCTGACCAAGCTACAAATTCCATGATGCCAATTGTAGCCAATGTAATAAAAACATACAACAGAATATTCATTTTAATATAGTAATTTTATTCTTTCACAAAATATTTAGCATCAAAAAGAAAACAACTTGCATAATAAACAACGCAACCGCCACTTTGTTCCGCGCATTTGGCTGCGTAAAAGTAAAAATGCACAGCAGCGGCAGCGCCACTACAAACCAGCCCACATAATTGCGCAAGGGCACCGTATCGCCCGCCCACGACCAGAAGTCGTAGCGCATAGCCACCGGCTCAATCAGCACATCCAAAGCCACCATCAAGGCTGCCGCCAGCGCCGCCCGCAGCAGCCAATGTTGCCTTGGCAGCAGTGTATTGGCTATCACGCCTGAGGCATACGCCAAAATAACCCAATTGACACCAATCATCAGCGGCGTGCCCCAGAGCTTTGGCCCCAGCACCCGGCCATAAGTATAATTACCAAATAGCAGCCCCGTTTGTACGCCAAATAATTCAGCACCAAAACCTACTAAATAACTGATGCCCAAAAATATAATAATATTTCTGTTCCAGCCGCGATGAAAAGCCAACATTAGCCCCAGCGAAATCAGCAAATTGAACGGCGTGAGCAGCACAAAATCCGGGTGCAGCGGCAAGGTAATGCCCACGATACCTACAGCGTATAAAATAGCCAACACAACAATGGCCAGCGTTTCAGCGCTCCATGTAATGGTTGTTCCGATTTTGGCGAACCTTTCCCCTTGCATTTAAATAGAGGTGATTGTTGAATAATTATATCGGTGAATGGTTATAAATACTAAACGACACGCAATGCCATTTGTCAAGTATTTTTTTAAGTATCCATGCATAATTATTTTACTTTAAAAACAACTCACTGATTATCAAATATATAAAACAAACCCAATTAACAAATAACAATTAATAATGCCTCATTACTTACTACTTTTTCTTAACAACATTAACGGTTCATAAAAACCCGATTCCTCTTGAAATTCCTTCTCAAAAATACCCTTTTTCATCTGAATTTCCAAATACGCTCAGGCGGGCATCACATCGTCCACTATTTTTGCGGAAAGCAAAGCCAGTGGAATACCACCGCCGGGATGCACGCTGCCTCCGCAAAAATAAAGGTTTTGGATGCGCCGAGAAAAATTGGGATGCCGCATAAAAGCGGCCATGCGGTTGTTGCTGCTGGTGCCATATAGCGAGCCGAGGTGCGATGCGGTACGGCTTTCGATGGTACGCGGGTCAAGGATGTCTTCACATTCAATCATACCGCCAATATCCGCTTGCAGCGTGTGGCTCAATTTTATAATAATACGTTTACGAGCTTCGGTAATAAGCGCGTCCCAGTCCTGCCCAGTATTATGAGGTACATTAATCATCGTAAACCAGTTCTCGCAGCCTGCGGGCGCGTCTTCGGGGGTATATTTAGATGTAATATTTACATACACCGTCGGGTCTTTATATATTTTACCGGCCTCTAAATAATCAAATTCGGTTTTATAATCACCGCTAAAGAAAATATTATGTAAATCCAGCTCTGGAAACTGCCGATTGATGCCCCAATAAAAAATCAATGCAGAGGTGGACTTCTGCTGATTGAGAATGCGTGAAGGCTGTTTTTCATTGGTTAACAACTTTTTATACACATGAAAAACATCCATATTACTTATGATGCGATCGTATGGCCGCTGCTCGCCCGCTACCTGCAAGGCAGTCGCGCTGCCATTTACTACCTTAATTGCCTCCACCGGCGTATTAAAGTAAAAATGAACGCCTAATTGCTTCGCCAGCCCATAAATGCTTTTTGTAATATGATACATCCCGCCTTTAGGATAAAAAGCCCCAATGCCGTATTCAAAATGCGGAATAATACTAAGCAGACCAGGCGCCTTGTAAGGATTGGAACCATTATATGTAGCATAACGATTAAATAACTGCACCAACTTAGCGTCTTGTAAATAACGCTCGTGCACTTTATGCATCGAAGTAAATAAATCAAGCGTAGGAATTTGCACGATAGCTCGGGCCACATCCTTCGTGAGCCAAGTATCAAGGCGGTGCAATGATTTTTCTAAAAAAGTACGCCCCGTGAGGCGGTATTTGCGCTCGCTGTCAGCGAGTATGTCGAGCACCCGCTGCGCAGGCACGCCAAGCTTTTCCTGCACCTCGCGCGCGAAATAATCCTTGTCGGCATAAGCACTGAGGCGCGCACCGTCGGGCCAAAAATATTCACAAACCACTGGCAATTGCTCATAATGAAAATGTAACGCCGGATCTACGCCCGCCATAGCAAACAGCTCGTCCACATATTGCGGCATTGTAAATAGCGAGGGGCCCGCATCAAAACGATAGCCATCAAGTCTGATTTCCGAGAGCTTTCCGCCAGGGTAGGCATTGGCTTCAAATACTTCCACTTCGTAGCCCCGACAAGCCATGCGCACCGCCGCCGCCAGCCCGGCTACACCCGCGCCGATAATTCCAATTTTCAAGGTAAATATTTTTGTTACGATGTTCTAACAAATCAGGGTCGGGAAGGTTTTATAAAAACAGGGCACGCTACCCAGAACAGCGCAACCCACCTTCCGAGGATACCACTTATTTCAAATTACTGCGCATTGAGTAAAATAAAAGTTAAGTGCGTGTAAAATAAAAGTAAAAAACAATTTGCGAGGGTAATTTTATTTCATTTTTTCACTCTTAAAATTGGGTTATTATGAAAAAAGTCTTTTTTTGCTTAATCGTATTGATGACCCTCGGCGCAGGTATTAGTTTTGCTTGTCAGGGGGTAATTACAGTGTGCCTTTCGGAGTATCCAGCTTATGAACAAGAAGCAAGGGAAAATTGCCCCGATGAGGGTGCAGCTATTGAATGGGACGTAGTGGATGATTGCTGACCTTAAAAATCTATATTCGCCTGTTCTCGAATAAATAAATCGGGAACAGGTCTTTTTACTCCTCAATAAAAATATCATTATGCATCCGATTGTTTTCCACTTACTGCTTATCTTTTTTACATTAAGCGCTTGTACGCCCCAAGTAAATGAAACACGTTCTTTTAATATTTCATTTAGTGATGAAATAAAGAAAATTCCTTTGATAAGAGGCGGCACTATCATGGTGTCTTATGCCAGGATAGCACCTTTCAAAAGTTATTTGACTTATTCTTACAATAATTATACTTTCAACCGAATAGAAGTGTATGATTTTCAAGCAGATACACTTCTTTTTGTAGCCCCCTATGAACAAGAGGGTCCGAACGGCGTGCCTAAAGGAAATTACCATTTGACAGACAATTACATCACCTTCACGGGTTCGAATGAGCAGGTGCTTCTTGATTTCGATAGCAAGATTATTAAAAAATATCCTTTGATGAATACAGGTAATAGGAAATATTCTCAGGCTGATACTCCTTATGATGAGTACTGGTTGCGACTTGCCTCGAATTTTCGCGGTATTTCAAAAAATTTTGACCATCAGCATGAAAGAATCCATCTGGGCATCATTCGTCAGGACATAAGCTCAATGGACAAACAATTTTTCAATTCGCCCTCTATTATAGCAGTTATAGATTTCCAAACGGATACCATTCAGGCGCTGCCAATTCACTTCCCAGAGGGGTTTGAGCGTTATCAGCAATTTGGCTCCCGCTTTGTGCCATGGGAACTGGTCATTCCATTTATCTTAGCGAAAGGCGACTCTGTTATTTATAACTTTATGAATTCCGACGATATCTATGTGTATGATATGATAAAGAAAAAAATAACCGGAGCAGTAAAAGCAAGCAGTAAATATACAGCTTCTGAAGTTGGCGACCTGCCTGCTGGCGTCAAAAATAAATTCACCCATCTATATCAAAAAAATCCTAATTTCGGACATATTACCTACGACCCCTGGCGAAATTATTATTACCGCATACATTATGCACCGGCAAGAAGTGAAGAAGAGGAACTTAAAGATCAATTACGTTATTTTATGATTATGGATCAGCATTTCAAGGTGTTGGCGGAAATACAACTTGAGCAAGACTGCTCATCCACCATTTACGGACCTGCCCCGGAGGGCGTTTATTTCAAACAGCGCAACCCACCTTCCGAGGATACCACTTATTTCAAATTGCTGCGCATTGAGTAAACCCAAAGTTACATGAATGTAAACTCAATATTAAATAACACCATCGCTGCACATTAAAAAATGTTTAAAAAATTACCTTTTTGACGAATTTTAAATTTTTAAAATACTGATTGGCAAAATTTTATGCAAAAAATAAACCCTGAAATGCTAAAATCTGATATGTTCAAAATCGAGAAAACTGTACTTGACAAAGTCGCCAAAAAAACACAATTTGCGAGGGTGATTATTATTTTATCATCTTAAAAATTGGTTTGTTATGAAAAAGATTTTCAGATTTTCAACAATTACGCTTATTTTTGTATTAAGCCTTATTTCTACGAAAACAGCCGAAGCAGGTTGTGGATACCAGTTGGTAGAAACCTGGTACGAGGACCTTCACTGTGTAACGCTCACTGTTTGGTCTTATCAGTTAG
This sequence comes from uncultured Saprospiraceae bacterium, assembly GCA_937872385.1. Lineage (GTDB taxonomy): Bacteria > Bacteroidota > Bacteroidia > Chitinophagales > Saprospiraceae > JADJNW01. The sequence goes on along the minus strand of CALMSO010000045.1, from coordinate 89,090 downwards.
GAGATGGAGCTTGTATAGGGGATTGTGGCAATTGCACTTATACCACAGAGCCTGACTGCTATTAACTTTTGCTAAAGGGAAAATAGCTGGGTGGATTTTTATTTGGCTTTCAAATTGTGTAAATTACTAGTTTACTTCTTTATATTAATTTGTACTAATGGCTATCTGGCTACTTTCCCTTTTCTGTCAAAAGAAGTTGCCAATCACTATCTTTTCAAAGATTCTCAACATGAAGGCATATTTTTTTTTAGTGTTACTTATTCTCAAAGTTTTAATTATAACCGGCTGCACATTTAGTAAAGCTCCTGATAACATTCCCTATGACTACACGCTGCTAAAGGCAGGAGAACTAACCTTACCGCTCGATTATGATGCATCTGTTGAAATATTCCTATCTACTTGTGTGCAGGATGATGAGGGTGGGGAAAAATTATTACTTTGGAATCATATAAAAAATGGCATTGATGTTTATAAAGTGGAAAGCCAAGAGGCGATTTTGCAACATAAAATAAGAATACCGGTGGAAGGACCCGGCTCATTGATAATGCAAGGTTTTTCTCTCTTGGGCAAGGATTCCATTGCGATATTCCCGAAAGGAAAACTGTCCGGAGGCATTCTTGTAAACTTTGCGGGTGAAGTAATACCGAATGATTTAGCATTGAATAAAATACGTTCATTTGGAAAAAGTGGTTCTTATGATGATTTTCTATTGGCTCACACCTCCAACAATACCAGCCCAACTATCTACTTTGACAATAAATTATTTTTCTTCAGACTCCCCTTAGCAGACTTATCAAAACCCGAAAATATTAATACGAATTTTGATTTTGAATATATTTTTGATTTGAACACCCGTACCGGCGCAGGGGGCAATATTCACTATCCTGATATGTATCATCACAAAATATGGAGTATCAACGCACTTGCCTGTAGCCGAACAAAGGGGCATGACGACTGGTTTGTTTATTCGTGGGATATGATGGACAGTCTTCTTATTACCAATCACAAGGGTAAAACGTATCAGGTGTATGCAGGTACAGATAAGTTTTCTCGCTATAAATTATTAAAAAAACCCTTCGTCACCAAAGCTTCGCTGGAGGAACAGCTACAGGTAGTCATGGATAACTTTGTTTACAAAAAAATTATTTACGACCCATATCGCAAAGTATATTACCGAATCGGATTGCAACCCATGCTGTACACACCTGACGAGTTAATGCCTATCTATATTTATTTCAAACCCATTGTATTGATTCTGTTAGATCATAATTTTAACAAAATAGGAGAAGTGCAGCTCCCTGCCGAATTATATGATACACGAGGTATTTTTGTAGGAAAAGAAGGGCTGTATATTCCGCAGACTAACTTGAGAAACAAGGCTTTATCCGAAAATGTTATCGTCTTTTCAAGATATATTCCGGTACTGCAATAGCACACACTATTAGCTTCCGGGTATTTTAAAGATTCTTATAAAATAATTCTATGAAATTACTCGTTTTGCTATTAGCTACATTACTTTTTGTCTCGTGCCAGCAAGAAAATTATTCGGAAGGTGAAAAAATCATTTCCGTCGCTGATTTTCAAACCTATATTTCCGAGATGGATAGCACAGGATATAACAATTTGCTAAATGCCTATTATATATTTAGTGTAGAAAGTTGCGTTTCTTGCAATATTGCATTATCTAAATGGCTTTCAAAACAAGACACAAGTTTTTTTATAGAAAACGGCATAATAATTCTTTCTAAATATCAAAAAGCACGCGCAGTTGTACAGATGGCAAGTCCAAATATCTCTGTAAATCATTTATTTCTTGATCAGAAAATGACGCCAATTGTAGAGAAATGGATAGCTCGAACACCTGCTTGCATTGATTTTGACTATGAAAATAATATTGTTAATTTCCACAAACTTATAATTGAATGAAAATATATTTTACCTGCCTATTTTTAGCATCCATGCTCTTGGTAAAATGCTCAAGCAATAGCAGCACCGTAGTAGCTTTTACTGAAAAGAAAACTGTTAGCCCAGTGCTTCCAGATAGTATTACATCATTATCAGGAACAAATGATTTCTTATTTAAATCAGGTAAAATAGCATTCGATATAATTGGCATATCCGGATTACAAAAAATGGATAGTTACAGCACTACTTTTGATGAAGTGATAAAGTTTTTCCGCCCGGAAAGTGGAGAAATGCTATTTGAAATAAAAAGTAGCATCATTAAAAAGATTAGAGACGGGCAGGGGAGCTTATGTGATTTTATTATTGACGAGCAGGGCATTTACGTATTATTTTCAAGCCCCGCAGAGATATACGAATATAATATGAGGGGCGAGCTGATTAAAAACAAAAGACTTTATTTACCTATAGGCATAGAGGCACATCATGAATCATCGGCTTTTTATCGAATCAAGCAAAATTCAGAGCAGCAATCCAATGCGTGGATAGCTCCTTTAAAATATCATATCATGAATACCAATGACAGAGATGCCGAAGAAGCGCAATTTCTTGTTGGAATATTTGATCAAAACGGCCGACTACTGCAAAAAGTAGGTAACTACCCTGATAATTGCATTGGAAAAAAGCTTAATTTTAATGGACCGGATTTTGTTACATGTTATCAGCATCCGTATCTGTATATTTTACATAGCACTTCAACAACCGTAGAGGTGTTTAATTTAGAAAAACAGGCATTCAGTACTTTTGGAATTCCGCCCGGACATCGTAGAAATTATGATTTAGTTAATCTCAATGACACGTTACTATCAGGCATTCAATCTATTACACATGGGTACAAAAGAATTGATAAAATCAATGAGCAGTTTTTATATTTTTATCAAGTGCCGGATGGTTCTATCCCGGGTTTCCGGTTCAACAGCATTGTCACCCTGCTGTCACTGGAAGACAAATCATATTATCACTTTAATTTGAATGAACAAGGAAAAACTGGTTTTTACATTTCTAGTGAGCAAAAAGATAAAATCTTTTACGTCATTAGGACCCCAATGGACGAAAATATGATACTCTATTCTAAATCTATTGTGCATTAAGTTTCCAATTTTTTACTCAAAATCAAAACACATCAATAATGTCACCTCGATTTTTTACAATTGTTATTATTATAATAAAACAAGCTTAGGGGCTGACGACTGGCAGGTTTTTGTAAAGCAGCATCCGCAGGTGCAAAAAATAGACGGGCAAATGGACGAAAGTGACAATCCGGTTTTGATTTTAGCGCAGTTTATGTAACTTTAGGGACAATATTCATAATAGTCATCCAAACAATATGCTGCGTTTCCTTCTTCTTCGCCCGGTGGCGGTATTAATGACTGCGCTGGGCTTGATTGCGCTGGGTGCGGTGTCTTTGCGTACCTTGCCGGTATCGCTGCTGCCAGATGTGCCCATCCCGGAAATCAGCGTGCAAATCAGCTATCCGAATACCTCGGCGCGCGAGTTGGAAAACACCGTGACCACGCCCCTGCGCAACCAGTTGCTACAAGTGGGCAAACTACGCGACCTGCGCAGCCAAAGCCGCAACGGCAGCGCCACGATTGTATTAGAATTTGATTTTGGTACCAATACCGACCTGGCTTTCATTGAGGTGAATGAAAAAATAGACCAGGCGATGGACTATCTGCCGCGTGACTTGGAGCGCCCGCGAGTAATTAAAGCCAATGTGTCGGATATTCCGGTGTTTTACCTGAGCGTGACTCCCCGCCCAACGGACAGCCTGCGCGCAAGCCAATCCTTGCTCGATCTTTCGGAGTTCAGCCGCGTGATTCTCAAGCGCCGCATGGAGCAGTTGCCACAGGTAGCATTCGTAGATGTGAGCGGCTACGCCGAGCCAGAGGTGCGCATCACGCCCGACGCAGCCACCCTGCAAAGCTTAGGGCTGAGCGAGCGTGATTTGGAAACGCTATTGCAACAAAACAATCTTTCGCTGGGGAGTATCGCCCTGCAAGATAATCAGTATCAATACAATGTGCGTTTTTTGTCCACCTTGAGCAGCGTGGATGACATTCGGCAAATTCGGTTCAATCATCAGGGGCGTATTTTGCAACTGCGTGAAGTGGCCGACGTGCAATTGTCGCAGCGGCCGCGCCGGGGGCTGTACCTGCGCCAGGGGCGTGAGGGCATTGTTTTTAGTGTTTATAAGCAGGCAGATGCCCAATTATTTGACCTAAAAGCGGGCTTCGAGGACTTGCTGCAGGCCCTGCGCGAGGACTATCCGGGTTTGCAGTTTGAACTGTCCAACGACCAGTCTGAAATACTCGATATTTCTATCCAAAACCTGCTAACCAGCCTCGGCTACGGCGCGCTGTTTGCGTTTTTGGTGTTGGTTGTTTTCTTTCGGGAGTGGCGCACGCCGCTGCTGATTGGGGTTACCGTACCGGTATCGTTGGTGATGAGTTTTTTGGGCTTTTATCTGTTGGGCATTTCTATTAATGTCATTTCGTTGGCGGGGCTGATTCTCGGCGTTGGGCTGTTAGTGGACAATTCCATTATCGTCATTGAAAACATTCGCCAACAAAGGCGCATGGGGCTGCCCCTTACCGAAGCCTGCGCCGAAGGTGGCAATGAAGTCATCCGGCCGCTCATCAGCTCGGCACTCACCACTTGCTCGGTGTTTCTACCTTTGGTGTTTCTGAGCGGCATTGCCGGGGCGCTATTTTACGATCAGGCGGTGTCTATTAGCATTGTGCTGGCTACTTCGTTGCTGGCATCTTATGTACTCATTCCTACTTTAGTGCGCCTCATCGAGCAGCGGCGAGCGCTAAAGCCCGAGCAGTTTTCACCTGACAGTTGGTACTACCGCAGCGTACACGTAGTGCTACAATTGCCTTTGCTCAGTATTTTATTTTTCTTACTGCTAATAGGCGGTGGCTACTGGCTGCTGTTGCAATTGCCCCAGGAAAGCTTCCCCCGGCTGAGTCGCAATGCCTTAGAAGTGCGTATTGACTGGGGGGAGCCGGTGAGCGTAGCCGAAAACGAACGGCGTGTGCAACGCTTGTTGGCCGCAGGGGAGGTACCGGTGGTCACTTCCGATGCTTTCATTGGCGAGCAGCAGTTTTTATTATCGAATGAAATTCAAACCGGCAACGAAGCCATAGTCATTCTTTACAGCACTGATGCTAATACCGATGCCCTAAACCAAGCCGTGAATGAACATATCGCACAGCACTACCCCGAAGCCGAGGTGCGCACCGCCCCTTTGCGCAATGTATTCGACGCGATTTTTGGCGGCGAGCGCCCAGCCTTGGTCGTGCATGTGCAATCCGTTCAGAATCAGCGCACTCCGGACCGTGCGGCCGTAGCACCTTTGCTCAATCAGTGGACGCAGGCTGGCATCGCTTGGAAAATATTGCCCTTGCAGGAAACCTACACCATTGCCATTCAAAAAGAACCCGCCCTGCGCTATGATGTGCCTTACGACAATATTTACGCCCGTTTGCAAACGCTGCTGGGACAACGCGCCTCCGGTACCATGCGCTCGGTAGGTGCCTATGTGCCTGTGGTGCTGAGTGGCGCGCCGCGCGGATTTGAAACCATGCTGGCATCCGAAACCGTGCTCAACCGACGCAACGAGCCGCTGCCGCTGCGCTATTTTATTCAGGTAGAGCGCACCCGCGATGCTAAAGTGCTGACCGCCGGCAAAGCTGGCGAAGCCCTGAATATTATCCTCCCCGGAGGCAACCTACGCACCATGCAACAGGTACGCCAACAGGCCCGCGCCTACCCAGAGCTAAGTATTAATTTTTCGGGACAAATATTTGAAAATCAGCGTATTGTACGGGAAGTAAGTTTAGTAGCGCTGGTCTCGCTGGGCTTGTTGTATTTCATTTTGGCGGCGCAGTTCGAGTCTTTGTTACAACCGCTTATCGTGCTGCTGACCGTCCCTGTAGGTGCTACGGGCGCGGCAGGGTTGCTGCTGCTGTCGGGGCAGTCACTCAATCTTATTTCCCTTATCGGATTAGTAGTGATGGGCGGCATCGCTGTGAACGACGCCATTTTGAAAGTAGATATGATGAATCGCCTGTCTAAAACCCATCCGTTGGAAGAAGCTATTCACATCGCAGGCTACCGGCGGCTACGCGCCATTGTAATGACCTCACTGACGACTATTTTAGCGCTCACGCCGGTGCTCTTTTCGGCGGGTCTGGGCGCAGAATTGCAACAACCATTGGCGTTTTCCGTCATCGGCGGATTGGTATTCACCACCTTGGCGAGTTTGTACTTTGTACCCGCTTTGTATAAAATATTATACAGGAAAAGAGCTGATTTTAGATGATAGATGCTCGATGCCAGACTTTAGGACGGGCCGCTGCTTGCTATTTGCTGTTCGCCGCACAGTCAGTAAGCGTTATGTCCCGTCCTGGTATCTAATATCTATCGTCTGGCATCTAAAACCAACCTATTTATAATCAGTAACTTATGCATTTATAAGAACAACTATGTCTCAATGCTTGGAATCCCCAGTTCTGTCTAAAAAATAAATCCGATGCCCGTTTCAACGATATTTTTGAAAGGCATTTGGTCGCCTTGGTAGCGGTTGCGCCGGTATTGGTAATTGGCTTTGAAAACCACATTTTCCCGGCTGTTGAAATTAAAACCAAAAGTCCAGATATCAAGGTTGTTTTCTACGCGAGGTGCATCCAGCAGGCGCTCGTGCACGCGGTGGTGTGTGTTGAGCCGTTCGTATCGGCTGAATAGATTGAATTTCATTTCGTGCGTATTGTACAGCCAGTTTTTTTTCTCCCTGACCGGGCGATTGCCGCGCAGATAGGGCAGCACATCGCAGCCCAATTCAAATAAATAGCCGAAGACTTCGCGCCCCAGCACCTGACCGTTGTCGGCTTCAGTGGCTGTTTGGGCGAATATTTTGTCGGTATCGGTGAGTTGCCCATAGGTGCCTACCGTCACCAAGCGAAAGTTTTTCCAATCGTATTTGGCATAAGCCGTACCCAGCCGAATGTTGGCTTTGATGTCTGTCTCTTCATTGTCCACGGTTACGGTTTCGCCCTGCCCGGAGTCGCCAAAATAAGCCGAGGCGCTCAGGGTTAGATTTTCAATGCCGGTATAATTGATTTGCGGATTAATAGAAACCGACTTGGGTACGTCGAAACGAATCTCGCGTCCTTGTCGTATCCAAGTGCCGCTCAGGTAGTTGCGGCTGTTCAGTCCTTGCGAAAAGCTCAGGGCATAGCTCCAGTTTTCGGTAATGTTGCCATAAAACATAGCACCAAATTCAATCCAAGTAGAAGGCACAATCAAGCGCTCCACCTCGGCCCTATTCACAGAGTAAAACATCACCGGCTCGTCGTTATTATTGACGTATCCGATCGTGAGCGGATAGAAGCCCACACGTGCTTTCAGGAAATCCCGGAATAGATAATCTACAAAGGCTTCGATGACAATTTCGGCCTGCGCTTCTTCGGTTCGGTCGTGCAAAAATTCGATTTGAAATTCGGAATTCCAGATGAATTTATCACTCAGGCGATAGCCAAAAAAAGTGGCGTAACGATACAGCCCGGAGTAATAAAGCTCTAAATCACCTACATCCCGGTTGACATTGGTTTGCAGGGGCACGAAATTGAATTCGCCAAAGCCGCTGATGGAATAGCGCCGGTCAGAAAAAAAGATTTTGGACGCCGCTAAGGCCAGGCCCGGTTGCTGTTTATACTTGAGTTTTTCGATAGTGAATGACTCGGTTTGGGTCGTGTCTGGTTCGTTTTGAGCCGCAGCATGCCATATCCGCAAACATAGCAAAGCAAGAATAAATATTAAACGCATTATGTATAGTGCTTGTTTTCAAATGTTTATATCAGCGATGGTGATACAAGGCACTTTTTAAGAGCTGTTTGCTGCTTCTTGAGAAGTAGCAAGCGGGCGGGCTGCCTTGATTTTTGTGCGAAGATATAGGCTTTCGTTGTAAAATGCAATTATGCGGCAGGAACTCAATCCTTTCGTCGAAGAATTAGCGGCTTTTGTCGAAGCGCTGTCTGACAATTATAGCAAGCGCTGGTTTTTTTCTCAGCAATTTTATTATTACTTTACCCGCCTAATAGTTGCTTTTTTGCAAATTATTTCAGCTTTTTAAAAATAAAATTTTGAATCTTTTGCAAGAACTTGGCTGGCGTTTTTTTTCGTAAAAAAAATTATGCTCCGGTTTGAACACTTCGACCAGTTCGGCTGTTGCAGAACTAATCAAAACAAATTAAATTTGCCCTAACTTTTGAGCGGTTTTCTGAACGGCTCATATTACAAAACAGACAGGATGCAGCAAGAAGAAACGACTTCTCTGGAACTCATTAAACAGAAAGTAGAAGAAATCGGAGTGGCCTTTGAAAAAACTGGCATCCAGCCGATGATAGGCCGGGTATTGGGTTTTTTGCTGCTGGCCGATCCGCCCTACCAGACGTTTTACGCCATTCAGGAATTTCTTGGCGCCAGCAAAAGCTCGATCAGCCATGCCCTAAATTCCTTGATGTTCGAAGGCATTGTGGAATATATCACCTTTAGTGGCGACCGCAAACGCTACTTCCGTCTCAATGTACAAAATTGGCTGGAAGATGCCAAATGTAAGATGTCGGATTTCCGCGAGGTGGATAAGGTATTGGTGGAAGCCATGCAATTGCGCGACCCGAACAAGCACCCTGAATTCAACGAGGGGCTACGCAAAATCTTCAGTTTTCATGTATTTATGTCGCAGGAAATGCCCAAAATAATTGCCAAATGGGAACGATTGCAGGCAGGCGAAGCGGTGGAAGATGACCAAAACGAGTAGAAAAAAATTTGTACAAAAAAGTTCGATTTGTACGAAACTAAAAAAACTAAAGCTGTGTTTCGCAGAAAACTATTATACGACTGTCCCTTTTCGAAGGGCAAAACAACTAAAATTCTAAAATCACTCGACGTTATGAAGAATTTCCGATTATTATTCGGATTGCTTTGTTTGGTCTGGCTGTCTTCGGCGCAGGCACAAAATAATCCAAGATCGCTCACCTTGCAGGAATCGGTGCAATTTGCTATCCAGAACAGCCCGCGCGTGCAAACTGCGCTGTTAGAAACCAAGAAAAACGACTGGTTGGTCAAGGAATTGCTCGGCAGCGGCCTGCCGCAAGTCAACCTCAACGGTCAATTCGTCTATAACTACGAAATTCCGGTGTTTTTGGTTCCCGGCGCTTTTGCGGGTGTACCCGACCAGGAGTTTGTAGGCGCACGTTTCGGTACCAATTTCAGTCACATTGCCAATGCCGAAGTGAGCCAATTGCTGTTCAGCAAGACCTTTTTCATTGGGTTGGATGCCGCCCGCAAGTCGCGCCAGCTTTATGAATTGCAAACCGAACAGACCAAAGACGAATTAGCGTACAACATTGCGCAGCTCTATTATTCCACGCAAGTGGCTCAAAAACAGCGCAATATATTACAGGCTAACCTCGACCAGGTGAAAAGCCTGCTGGCGCTTACCGAAAAACAGTACGCTAATGGTTTTGCTAAAAAGATTGACGTGGACCAGCTGCAGGTGAATCGCATCAACTTGGAAAACCAGTTGAAAAACCTCGACCTACAGGTGGAAGTGCTCAAGCAAACGCTGAAATTCAACATGGCTATGCCGCTCGACGAGGCGATTGCACTCACCGACACGATCAGCGAATCTGTTTATAATGTGCCTGATATTCAAATATTTACCGCTGATTTCACCCGCAAGAAAGACCTTGCCATCCTCGATATGCAAGCCGAACTAAACGAACTGAACGTAGAGCGCTACCGCTCCGGCTACTGGCCTTCGCTCAGCGCTTTTGCCAATTTGAACTATCAGGGTGCGGGCAATCAATTTGCTGATTTACAATGGTTTAGATTCGGGGCAGTGGGTTTTAATCTGCGCGTCCCAATTTTCGATGGCTTCCAGAAGAAAGCGCAAATCCAGCAAGCGCGCATCAGCCAGATGCAGCTATCAGAAATGCGTCGCCTTACTACGCAGGGCTTATCGCTGGCTTACAACCAATCGTATCAGCAAATGCAAACCAACCTCAACAACCTGCGCGTGCTGTCCGAAAATCGCCGCGTAGCCGAGGACGTGTATCGCGTAGCGCAAAGTCGCTTTACCGAAGGCATTGCCCCAATCACTGAGGTACTGGCCGCCGAAACTGCCATGCGCGAAGCCCAGACCAATTATCTGTCGGCATTATTGCAAGTAAAACTCGCTGAAATTGAATTACTTAATTCAAAAGGTACGCTTTTAGACACCATTTTAAAATAACGCAAAAATGCCTCGTGTTTGTAAAGAACAAGAACGCATGAACGCAACTACATCATAAAAAACAAAACCATGACAACCAGACGTATTATTAACATCACCCTGACTCTTTTGGTGCTGGCGGCAGCGGTCGTAGCGATCAGTTGGCGATTGGCGGACAATAAAGAAACCATGAAAGCCAGCTCAGAACTCACCCAAGTTCGCAACGTGGTAATACCCGTGAATACTGCCTCGGTGACGAAAGAAACCTTTAGCAGCGACTTCACTGTGAATGGTACTTTCCAACCCTCGAAGGAACTGATGGTCATTTCAGATGTGAATGGCCGCATTACCAGCTTGAAAATAGACAATGGCTCGGTGGTAAGCAAAAATCAGGTCATTCTGACAGTGGATAGCAAACTACTTGAAAATCAGATGAAAACGCTGAAGTTGAACTTGGCAAAAGGCGAAAAAGACCTCGCCCGTATGAGCAACCTGCTGCGTGATGGCGGCGTCACCGAGGCGCAATTTGAAGAAGCCAAACTCGGCGTAGAAAGTCTGAAAATTCAGATTGAATCTTTGCAAAAACAACTCAACGACACCTACCTGCGCGCGCCCATCAGCGGCACCGTCACGCAGAAGCAGGTGGAAGAAGGTGCTTACATTGCGCCGGGTTCGCCCGTAGCAAATATCGTGACTACTAATCCGATTGAATTAGAAGTGTATCTAACAGAAGATCAAGTAGTTACAGTAAAAACAGGCCAAAAAATAAGCCTCACCGTGGACGTGCTGAAAGGCAAAGAATTTACTGGTACAGTTTCTTTTATAGATGTAAAAGCAGATATGACCAAGCGTTTTCCGGTGAAAATTGCGCTGCCCAACAACAGTGGCATTCGCGCCGGCATGAACGGTCGCGCTACCTTCAAAGCAGGGCAACCGGTGGCCGCTTTAGCCGTGCCACGACAAGCTTTTGCAGGTAGTGTGGCCGCAGGCGAAGTCTATGTGCTGGAAAATGGCAAAGCCAAACTACGTAAAGTAGAACCCGGCTCGCTCTTCGGCAACAAGGTAGAAGTGCGCAGCGGCCTGTCGGAAGGCGAAACCGTGATTGTATCCGGACAAGCCAATTTGCAGGACAATGTAGAAGTTAAGATTGTTAAATAGGTTGATGGGGGAATAGGGGAATTGGGTGTAGGGTTTTACGGTTGAAAAAAAGTTGAAGGGTTGAGAAGTTGAAAGGTTTATAGCTAACCCTAATATCCCCCATAAATTCCTCTTAAACGGCATAAAAAAAATATCATGATAAAACTATCCATAGATCGCCCGTCTTTGCTGGTGGTATTATTCTCAGTGCTCACGCTGCTGGGCTTATTCAGCTACACACAGTTGAATTACGAATTGATACCCAAATTCTCGGCGCCAGTACTGGTTATCAGTACTTTATATCCAGGTGCTTCGCCAGCCGAGGTCGAAAACTCGGTCACGCGCAAAGTAGAAGATGCCGTATCCGGTTTGGAAAAAATCACCGACATCAATTCCACTTCGTTAGAAAGTTTCTCGGTGGTGGTCGTGCAATTCAAGGACAATGTCAATATTGACGTAACTTTGCAGGATGCGCAGCGCAAGCTCGACCAGATACAAAACACCCTGCCCGACGATGCCAAAACGCCTATCATCTCGAAGTTTTCTACGGATGACTTTCCAATTATGAGCATTGGGGTGACTTCCACCCTGCCCGGCACGGAATTCTACGATTTGATGGACATTCAGATCAAAACCGCCCTCTCGCAGTTGGAAGGCGTAGCCCAGATCAATCTGCTCGGCGGGCAGCAACGCGAAGTGCGCGTCAACGTAAAAAAAGACAAATTAGAGCAGTACGGCTTGTCCATGTTGCAAATTACCCAAGCCATTCAGCAAGCGAATCTTGACTTCCCAACCGGGCGCGTGAAAAGCAGCGAGCAGCAGGTATTGATTCGCCTTGCCGGCAAATTTACATCCGTTGATCAACTGCGCAATCTGGCAGTAGCTACGAATATGGCTGGCGCACCGATTACACTGGCTGAAGTGGCCGAAGTGGTAGATACTGAAAAGGAACTGACAACCCTGAGCCGCCTCGACGGCCGGCCGTCTATTGGTATGCAAATATTGAAACAGGGCGACGCCAACGCCGTGGCCGTGAGCCAATTGGTGCGCCAAGAACTGACTAAGCTCGAAACGCAATACGCAGACCAAAACCTCAAGTTTGCCGTGGCTTCCGATAGTTCGGACTTTACACTCGAAGCAGTGGATGCTGTGGTGCACGATATTGCCTTAGCCATCATCCTCGTGTCGGTGGTGATGCTGCTCTTTTTGCATAGCTTTCGCAATGCGATGATCGTACTGGTTGCTATTCCGCTTTCTTTGGTGACTACTTTCATTGGGATGTATGCGTTGGGCTACTCGTTCAACCTGATGACCCTGCTCGCTATGACATTAGTGATTGGTATCCTTGTGGACGACTCGATTGTGGTGCTCGAAAACATCTATCGCCACCTCGAAATGGGCAAAGACCGCCGCCAAGCCGCCCTCGACGGCAGCCGCGAAATCTTCCTCGCTGCCTTGTCCATTACGCTCGTGATTGTGGTGGTGTTCCTGCCGCTGTCCGTATTGACGGGCATTGTCGGCAACATCATGCGCCAATTTGCGGTGGTGGTAGCCATTTCTACCATGCTGAGTTTGTTGGTGTCTTACACGATTACGCCAGCGCTGGCGGCACGCTTGTCCCGCTTAGAAAATTTGAATAATAAAACCCTCGGCGGCATTATTTTTGGTGGTTTTGAACGCTGGCTCACCCGCCTCGGCGAGCGCTATGTGGGGCTGCTGCGCTGGTCCTTGCGGCACAAGGCGATTATATTAATTACAACTATCGTGCTGTTTTTCAGCTCATTTTACTTGATTATTGGCGGTTATATTGGTAGCGAATTTATTACCAGTAGCGACCAAGGTGAGTTTATTGTACAATTAGAATTGCCAAAAGACGTAACGCTTGAAGAAACCAACATGGTGGCGCGTCAAGTAGAGGAATACTTGTTCAACCAATCGGAAGTGACGGGTATTTTTACGACTATTGGCGCACAATCCGGACAATTGGGCAACCAAAACAGCTCAAACCTTGCCGAAATGCTCGTCAAATTAGTGAAAAAAGATGAGCGCAGCGCGTCCACGCCGGTGTATGCTTGGCAAATCAAAAATGCACTGGAAGCCATGTTGCCGGGAGTGGAGGTTACTTCTGCCGAGGTAGGGTTTGTGGGTGGTGGTGCCAACGAAGCCCCGATTCAGGTGATTGTGAGCAGTGTAGAATTGGAAGCTGCCATGGCTTATGCCGACAAGCTCTTGGATAAAGTAGAAAGCATAAACGGTACGCTTGACCCAAAACTTACAGTAGAAGACGGCAACCCCGAAATCAGCGTGAACGTGGACCGCGAGCGCCTGTCGGAGCTGGGCCTAAGCATGGCATCTGTCGGAATTACACTACAAACTGCCTTTACCGGCAATACCGATGCCAAGTATAAAGATGGTAATAATGAATACGATATTAATGTAGTGCTCGACCAATTCGACCGCCGCAATGCCAATGACGTTGCCAACCTTACGGTAATGAATAATCGCGGTCAATTAATTAAAATCAACCAGATCGCTCAAATAGAACCGACCGTGGGACCTTCGCGCTTGGAGCGCAGCGACCGCAACCCTTCGGTCAAGCTCGAATCGAAAGTGCTGGGCGTACCTTCCGGCAATATCGGCGCTGAAATACAAACTTGGGTAGCCGAAAACCCACCGCCCCCCGGCGTAAACATCAAGTACGAAGGCGACCTGAGAAGCCAAGCCGAAGGCTTTGGTAGCTTGGGGCTGGCCCTGCTGACGGGTATCATTTTCATGTACCTCATCATGGTGGCGCTCTTCGATTCGTACCTGTATCCGGTGGTGGTATTGCTTTCGCTGCCGGTGGCAATGGTGGGCGCGCTGCTGGCCTTGGCCCTGGCGCCCGCTACACTGAGCATTTTTACCATCCTCGGCATCATCATGCTGATGGGTTTGGTGGCCAAAAACGCCATTCTTTTGGTGGACTTTGCCAACCAAGCCAAAGCCGAAGGGCACAACAGCTTCGATGCGCTACTACAAGCCGGGCAGGAGCGCTTGCGCCCGATTTTGATGACTACGCTCTCTTTGGTGATTGGTATGATGCCGATTGCTTTAGCTGAAGGTGCCGCATCCGAATGGAAAAATGGATTGGGTTGGGTTCTTATTGGCGGTTTGACTACGTCCATGCTGCTCACCTTAGTAGTAGTGCCGGTGGGCTATTTAGTGACAGATAATATGACCGCTTTCTTTGGCCGCTTGTTCCGGCGTCGCCATGCTGAGCAAGATGCATCCGATTCAGTTCCTAAAAAACAATTAGCCACTGAAGAAATAGAAGCATAAGGTTATTTTCGGTTTTATAAAACACTGAAAAACAAGGTGTTGAAAACAAAGGCGTGCCTCATTTTCAACCCTCTAAACCCCCTAAACCTCAAAACAACTATCCGCATTTTTCAATATAATTATTTGGCAGCGCCGCCCGACTTGATGTTGGACCGGCGCTGATTTTTTTGATGCCAGAAAACATTGAATAATAGGGCATTGCTGTTTTATCAAAATTCGTATAAAAAGCAATTACAATTTCACTCCAAAAGTCAGCATTATCGAGCGTCCATCGGAATTCCAAACACCCGGCCCGGGGTAGCCCGAAGGGCGTTTTGTAAAATACTGCTCGTTTGTTAGGTTGTTAATACTGAAGCGCAACATATAATTCCGGGCAAAACGCACCGAGGTGTGAAAATCCCAGATACTATAAGCAGGTACGATACCGGCGCCCCCATTGGCAGTGGGCTGTACGGTGTTGAGCGCATCCGAAAAACTCTCGGCTACATAGCTATATTGCAAGGTAACATTCATGGCACCCGCCCAGAATTGCAAGCCATTGCGGCTCATCCAACGCGGCACGGTTTCGAGCCGATTGCCGCTGATGTTGAGGTTTTCGCCACGCACTACCGCCGATCCACGAGTGTACCAGCCTTCAAAATAGGAAGTAGCACTGAAAAACGACACATTCCAGTTATCGGGAAACAAGCCCAACAGTTGCAGCGGTTTCAACTCGATGTAAGACTCCACACCCTGCGTGCGGCTATCGCCGGTATTGGTTTTCAATACAAAAGACTCGCCCTGCGCATCTTGCAAAATCAGGCTGCCAATGCGATTGTTATATTGAATCATAAAAATACCCAAGTCGTAGTGCAAAGCGCCATTCCACAAGCTACCACTCAGGCCAGCTTCGGCATTATAACCAAAAGAATCTTCAAGATTTGGATCCGTCACGTCAATAGCAGTCGGTGGAATCACGTCGGCAAAAAGTACCGGCCGATAAGCCTGCGACCAGCCCGCGTACAAGCGATTGCGCTCGTTGATCTTGTATTGCACATTGGTGCCAAAAAGCGGAAACATGTGCGCAATCGAAACCGGCGTATTTTCAGGTGCATAATAGCGAATGGTTCCGCTCATGCGGCTGATGCCGTTCTCGATACGAAAACCAGGAATAAGGGCCAGTTTCGGGGTTAGATAAATCATGTTTTCAGCAAAGAAAGCTAGGTTTTCCGTTCTGAAAGTCAGGTCGCGGCCCCATTCCCCCGTGATGGTCAGGTCGAAGTCAAAGCCCGTAGTGCCTTGCCCCAACTGTTGCCTTATCGAGCGGTTGTTGGTATAACGAATGCCCGTGGAAAGCGTATTGGGCAGACTGCCGATTTGATAATTTTGTATCAAGCGCAACTCCGAAGCGTAGCTGTTGTAGCGATCCGTGTGCACCTCGCGTGGCCGAAAAGCATTGGTGAGTGGGTCAATAACATCCGGTACATTGGCAAAGCCGACAAACTGTACACTGCTACGGCGGCCCAGTACGGCGGAATTCACGAAATTCAGACGCGTTTTCGGACTGATTTGCCAATCGAAAGTGAAGGAAGGCAGATAAATATCGGGGTTGAAATAATTGCGTTGTCGAGTACGTTGCCGCGGATTGTCGCGGAACATACTGTCGGTGAGCGGCCCCGGAATGTTGTACAGATACGTCGAGCGGCCCAGCTCTGCCCGCAAGGTTAGTCGCTCGTTGGGTTGGTATTGCAGCATAGCGTATTGCCCTTCCGAATCAGAGGCAGCCCCATCCCGGTAGCCATCCGAAACTCTTTTTTGATAATACGCATGATAGCTCCATTGCCCAATTTTGCCGCCAATGGCATTGTAAGTACTAAACAAACCAAAAGAGCCAGCCGAGCTTAAACTTTCAAAACTAACCCGCCGGGTAGTATCCGGCTCTTTAATGATGTAATTAATCATGCCGCCAAACTGCGCACCATATTGTAATGCCGCCGTGCCGCGCACAATTTCTACCCGTTGCACTGCCTCCATGGGCGCGCTATAATGGCTGGCTGGGTAGCCATAAATATCGGTATTGGTCATAATGCCATTTTGGCGTACATTGTATTCCCAAGAACGGTGGGGGTCCAGCCCGCGGGTAGCAATGTTGAGCTGATTGCCAGAGCCATCCATATCATAGACAAATACGCCAGGCACCTTAGCAAAAATCTGCCGACCGGTTTTTTCCGACAGATTGGCATTCATATCCGCCACCTGTATCACTTCGTTTTTTTTGCCCGCCATGATGTAAGTGCCCTGCACATCGGGCAGGCGGCGCACCTCCGTTTGTTGGCGGCCCGCCGAGACGAGCACTTCGCGCAGGCGTCCTTCTATGAGTTCGAGCGTAATATCATTCAGCACCAATGCCCGGTCGCTCAAAGAAATCTTTTGCCGCCAAACGCGATAGCCCACATAGGATATAGTCAGGGTGTAATCCCCCGCCGGAATATCATTTATCCAGAAAGTACCATCATCCAGCGTGATAGCTCCGAGGCGCGTGCCTTCTATTTGTACGTGCGCCCCCAGCAGAGGTGTATCATTCGTATCAGCAACGCGGCCGCTCAGCGTGGCCGTCTGGGCAAAAACAGTGACAACACCAAAACAACACCACAGACTTACATAGAATTTTCTTTTCATATTCACAGCGGTTTTCAAATGGTAAAATTTTATTATAAAAAATTACAATACGTATTCATTTCAAAAACAATTATTTATGCACTGCTCGGGTACGCAAATGCCCCCTCTTGCTGGCGCGCAAGACTCCGGTACAAGCAGAAAATAAAAGGGAAAAATAGGCGATAGCACTCAGCTCTACAAGCGCAACTCTTTGAAAAGGAATTACTTGCATAAAAAGCAAGTAATGCAGAAAATCTTTGCTTGCAAAAATGCGCTTTTCCACTTGCTTTTGCAAATTTCTCACAAAAAAATACCCCGGACGTCAGATGAAAGTCGAATGACATGAAAATGACTTGAGTTAGTAACTTTTTTACACTATCCGGGCAGCTATTGCCAAATGTCCATCGTTTTACAAATAAGCAGGCTATTTACTCGTCAGGTTGGAAATATGGCGCATTACAGTTACCTTTGACAAAAGGCTTTTACATGGATATTGCCCTTAACCTGCAATGCGAAGAGCAAAATTTAATCAAGGCTTGCGTCCGTCAGGAGCGCTGGGCCCAGAAATTGTTGTACGAAGAGTACTACAGTAAGATGATGGGAGTGTGCCTGCGATATGCGGGCAGCGAGGATGAAGCACAAGATTTGTTGCACGAAGGTTTTATCAAGGTTTTCAACAACATTGGCAAGTACCAACCGGGCACTTCCTTGTCTTCGTGGATACGTCGTATCATGGTCAATACCGCCATTGACGGCTATCGCAAAAACATCCGCCGTCGCACAGAAGACATCGAGCACGCGCAGGAACTTAGTACGCACGAAGCCGACGCCATCAGCCAGTGTAGCGAACAAGAGATTTTGGAAGCCATTCAGCAACTATCGCCGGCCTATCGGGCCGTTTTCAATTTGTACGTCATTGAAGGTTATTCGCACAAGGAAATAGGTGATTGCTTAGCTATTACGGAAAGTACTTCGCGTTCCAACCTCGTGAAGGCGCGCCTGAAACTGAAAGAAATACTGACATCGAGATTATACGGATATGAAGAAGAGTGACCGCTTAGACGAAATTATCAAGCAAAAGCTGGAGCAGCTGCAACCAACGTATCGCCCTGATGCATGGCAGCAGTTTGAGCAGCGACTGGATGCGCAAGGCGAGGGTACACCTCCTGCGCCCGGTCGTCGTTTGGATGAAATCGTCTTTGCCAAGCTGCACGGATTGGAGTCTCGCCAGCCCGCTGCCAACTGGGAACTGCTTGCCGCAAAACTCGATGAGGATTCTAGAATGCGCCGCCAGCACCTGCGCTCCAAAATTATGCAAGCCACGCTCGTACTGCTAATTTTGTTTACATTCGTACAATATTTTGGTCAGCAAACTCCAGCCGCCCTGCGTTTTACACCCCGATTTTCCGATGCGCTATCCGCTGCTGAATTACGCCAAACCAATCCGACTGCACCCGCCAAAGCTTTGCAATCTGCTGCTCCGTCTATGACGGACAAGGAACTGGATACTCCGCTGCTGTCGTCGGCAGCAAGCTCCGAGGCTGATGCGCCGCGCAAGCCTTATCAGCTTAGCCCGCGGTTGAAATCAGTGCCTACGGCCCCGCAATCTGCTAAACAACCAGAAGCCATTGCCAATCCGATGCAGCATCCGGCGGAAACAGATGTGCCAAAGCCCGTAGAGCGTGAGCTGTTTATGGCTGCCTTAGAAAAATTAGTAATTACTGAACTGGAAACAGGTTCCTTAGACGAGGACTACCCGAAACTGATCCAAACTATAAAGCCACGTAATGGATTCTATGTGAGTATGTTCGGTAGTATGGATTATAATCATATTATAACGCCGGCGGCTCTGCACGAAAATGGACAGCTGCTCGACGAAGGCTTCGAACGCTATGCACTCGGCTACGGCGGCGGTTTGATGCTCGGCTGGGAAACTGGTCGCTGGGAAATCGGTACGGGGGCTATTTATACCGCAAAAGAATATACTCCACGCCCGTTGGTATATCTTAATGGTAGCTTCCGCGAAGGCTACTACGGCGAAAGTTTTGATTTGGTGGAGCTGAATATGCTGCAAGTACCCTTACAATTGCGATATAATGTAATAAAGAAAAATAAATGGCGGGCATTTGTAACTTCCGGCGTATCATTACAAGTAGCGCTACAAGCTAATTATTATATCAGTGAATCCGAAGCAGTGGCCATGCGGCAGTCTTCCCCGCCGCCACGTCCGGCACCCGGCGGTAACTTTGTATCTCCCGCCGACGAAAAAGCGCGCATTCTGTCAAGAGGTTTATTAGAAGGTGGCACCTTATTAGAAAATGGTTACATCACAGGTAATATTGGCATCGGGCTGGAATACTTCATCACCGAGCGCTGGGGCGTTTTCACCCAACCTACCTACCAACGTTCCATTGATTATTTTACCAAAGGCTTTGGCCCCGACCAAGATCGGCTCAATACCATGTCTATTTTCACAGGCGTGCGGGTGAAGTTGTAGCGTGCATTCGCAAAATATCCGTTACCTCATTACTTTTCAGTACATGATTACAGGGCAATACGTGCAATTGGGCATCTGGTATGCTGCGCACAAAGCGACCTATTGATTTGCCTTTTATGAGTTGGTCTCTGCTTCCGATTATTACTACAACCTGCGGCACGGTGCGCGCCAACTGCCGTTTTATCGCCTGTTTTTTTGTTACAAAAGCATCAAAAGAACGCCAATTGCCCAATAGCCGCCGACGACTTTCGGGCGTGCGCAGGTTTTTACGCAAAAACCAAGTCACAAAAAAAGGCACGCGCCCCCGGCGGTGCAGTTGACGACTCCAGTGTAGCAATCGTTCCGGGTTTTCTAAGCGCTGCATCAGGCGCGAACGAAGCCATTTAGGCACTTTTCTGCCTACATTCAGCCAACGGGTATGAATGCCATCTGGCGAAAGTAAGTATAAAGATTCTAGCTGATGACCTGCATAAGGCAACAATTTCAAGGCAACACGCGCCCCAAAGCTACAGCCCAGCAAGCTGAAACGCTCAACCTGTGCGTGTGCCAACAATTGCTCAGTAAGCGCCACAATATCCTCAGGCGTATAACTCGCTGCCCGCCATTGCGTACGCCCGTGCCAGGGCAAATCCGGAGCATATATTGTAAAAATATCGCCCAGCGTATCCGCCAATGCCTCAAACATAGCACCACCTGAGCCGTAGCCATGCCAAGCAATCAGCACACGCCCCCCCCTACCCCAACGCCGGCAGTAAAAAGTCCCTTTTTCCGTATCGAACCAATGCTCTGTCATTTCCAATATCCCAAGTATCCTAATCCCCCACTTTCAGCCGAATACCCTCCGAATGGCTCGCAAACTCCGGCGCGTACATGCACTGAATGCTGGTGATGCCATTAGAAAAATCGCCCTCATGTATTACCCGTAAAGGATATTCAAATACGTAAGTGCCTTTGGGTAAGTAATCTATGAAGAAATCGGTGGCTACGTCGCGGGTACTTTCGTAATAGCCCAAGCCGCCCTGCCAGCGGTAGCCGCTCAGCACGTTGAGGGGTTCCAGCCCACTGGCGCGCATGTCCTTGAGGTGGACGAACTCCATGTCGCGGTCCACGCGCAATTCAATACGCACGATCAGCTTGTCGCCGGGGCGCAGCGGATCTTTGGCGGTGATGTTTTTCAAAACCGGCCCCCGATCGGTATTTTCAGCACGCAATACTTGTTTTACAATGTTGAGCGGCGTTTCTCGGAAGGTTTTGATCTTGTCCAAATCTTCAAAATATTGCCAATAAAGGCTGCCCCAAGCTACCGTTTTGTTGGGATTGCTTACTTTCACCGTAGCCATGCTGGCGTTGATTTCGCTGCCTTCCCAGGCGGTTTTGAAATAGCCCGTGCCCGGCTCGGCGCTTTGCTGCGCAGCGCTGATAGTTGCCCGTTGGTCGCGTCTTTTCAAATTCGGGAAAGCAATATCCACCGCTTGGGTGTCGGATAGCCATTCGCTACCATTCATCAGCAGGGCATATACGGCAGAGGCGGTCGCTTTGGTCGTTTCCCAGCTATTGGTTTGCTTGTTTTTCAACAGCCAGATGCGCATTTCGTCCACCGAGGCATTGTCTTTGGCAACTTCGGCGAATACTTCAATCATTAAAGCCTGACTTTCAATCGGCATCTGATGCCAGAAATAACCGGCGTTGTGCCTCCAATACATGCCAAGTTCGTCATTGCGCAAAGCACGCTCGCGCAGAGATTGTACGATTTTTCCGGCGGCGGCTGCTTTATTATAACGATGCAGGGCTAAGGCCAGCAGTCCTTCCTGATAGAAACCCTTGTTGAGCCAGTATTTTTCGGCTTGACCGAGGTAGTAATCGGCTGCCTTTTTCGCTACTGCGTTTTCCACCGGAAACTGCTGAAAGAAGCTGCGCGCATACAGGTAGTGAATGGCGATATTGCTTAGATGATCGTCCTCCCATTTGGCTTTGCCTTCTTTGACCAATTTTTCTAAATCGGCATAAGTATTAGCTAATTCATTGTCAATGAATTGAATAGACTTGCCAATAATTTGATAAGCGATTGGATTATCTTGCAATTTGCCCGCACCGAGTTTGTCTAAATGTCCAAAGCCTTCCACGATGTACTGCGTGATGTACCAATTGGCACGGCCGCCAGGGAACCAAGCAAAGCCGCCATCGGGCAGTTGCCGCTCCGCTAATTTATTCAGCGTAACGGTCTGCTCTTCGCTCAGGCGCATGAGGTCAAACAGCACGCCAATGTTTTTGCGTTGTTGCGCTTCGTTTTGCGCATCGAGCACCCAGGGTGTTTCAGCCAGCAAAGCGCTTTTCAGCTCTTGGTTTTTCGTCAAATTGCTTTCCAACGCGTCGGTACCTTTCCAGCGTTCAAAAACCTGCCGGATTTTCGGGGTAGCATTGGCAACCGAAGCCGCCAGTGCATTTGCATAATAACGATTGAAAATCTGCTCTACGCAATCGTACGGAAATTCCATCAGATACGGCAGCGCCTGCACCGCGTACCAGGCCGGATTGGGCGTAAATTCTAAGGTAAGTGCATGATGATCAAGGGTTTTTGAAGTATTGCTGCGCAGGTTTTGCAAAGTAAATTCTTTCGTTTGCCCAGAGCGCAGCGCCATCGGCAGGGTTTCGGTCACGAGCATCCGATTGGTCAGAATGGGTAGGCTACTTTCCTCGCCATCAGAGAAATTGCCCGCTTGAGCCGTTACACGCCAGGTCAGCGCGGTGAGTTCGCCCATCGGGATACGCAAGCGCCACGACGCCCCGTCTGATTGGCCGGCGGCTGCCGAAAAGTCGAGTTCGGTTTGTTGCAAACCCAATTTGGACGCGACCGGTTGCATCGTAGCTGCATCAAACAATTCCAAGCGGATTTTGCCCGCCAGAGTTTGTTCTGACAAATTGGACACTTTAGCTGTAAAATGCAACTCGTCGCCCTCGCGCATGAAACGCGGCGGATTGGGCAGTACCATCAGCTCTTTTTGCGTCACGATTTCCCGCTCAGCAGCAGCGAATTGCAAATCTTGAGTGTGGGCAAAGGTCAGGAACTTCCAGCGGGTCAGCGCTTCGTTCATCGTGAATTTGATAATCACATTGCCGTCGGCATCGGTTTGCAAATCCGGTAGGAAAAAAACGGTTTCCTTGAGGTTGGTACGCACCGGCTGCGGCGGCACGGGTTCATCGCTTGGTGGCTCGGCTGGTAGCGACGCATCCATTTCCTTTTTGCTACTGTAACTGTAGCCCGCAGCGACGACTTCGGATAAGGCCATACCCGGCATCTCTGGGGCAGGCATTGCGGTAGTCGGGGCAGCACGCATTTGCAACATCATATCGCGGCCATAAAAACCACTGCCGTAGTAGCCAAACCAGTTGAGCGCAGGGTAGGTGCGGCTCAGCACGGATTCGGTCCGCTGCCAGTCGCGGGCGCGCAGGTTGAGGTTGTTGATACCAAACAACTGCGGGCTCCAGCTTTCGCGGCGATTGTAATTGAAAGCGGGATAAAACGACTTAGCCCAGCTGTTGGTAGGTGCTAATGCATCGAGCGAAGCATCGTACATAGCGGCCACCATTTCGGCGGCTACACGCTCGCGCTGCGCACCACTGATGGTAATGCGCCATTCTTCTTCCTGCCCGGGCCGCAGCTTGTCACGGAAAGTGCTGTATTCAATGCGCAAATCCTTGTTCGACCAAGGCACTTGTACGAATTGCTGCGCATTAAAAACGCGATTAAACCGCACGGCGTTCCAGGTGTAGCTGAAATTGCCACGATCGGCTTCGCTTATTTCGTAATCAACTGATTGCCAGTTATTTACACTCAACCAACGTGCATTTTGATGGCTCGTTCGGTTACTTTGTTCGTATAAAATATGCAGGGGTGCTGTGCTTGAAGCGAATTGTAATTGCATCTGCTCGCCCGGCTCGAAGCGGTCTTTGTTCAACTGATTCCAGTGCAAGGTGTGCGCCGGAATCTGGCGGGCTGGGGCATCGTACAAGGTAAAAAACTTCGTCACGGTGATGGGCTTGCCATTGCCATCCTGCGTAGCAAGCGTGATAGCGTAATGCCCAACTTCTTGGTTTTGCAAGTTTAATGACAGATTATCAGCCGTTTGTGTATTAAAATTTATCGTATAAACTTCGGCAACTTTGTCCCAGTTTTGCGGCTCGTCTTCATCAGCATAAGCAAAATGCGGAAACAGTTTATAAAACTGATCCTTGCTCAAGGTCTGGCGGTCGGGGCGGCCCCAGTAGCGCTGAATAAAGGTGCGTTGCGGCGGTTGCAAGCGATGAATAGTGACCGTACCCTGCGCCGGTGCGGGTTGCCCGTCGAGGTTGGTCGTGCTAATTTTAAGGTTCAATGGCGTGCTGCGGTCTATCCGTTCCGGCAGGCTGAAATCCGCTTGCAGCGTGAGATAGCCCAGATTTAGTACTTTTTCGGCGGTATGGGTTTCGCCAGTAATATCAATGACATCAGCAGATACTTTGAATATAAACATCGGATTGCGCGTCTGTTCTACCGTTAGGTCGGGCAGCGCAGCAAAATTGACGACAAATTCGCCATTGGCATCGGTAGTGGTTTCACCATAGCCGATTTCGGTCGTTTCGCCGCGCATCGGGAAGCCGCCGCGCCGCCAGAGCCACCAAGGCATCCAGGGGTACTGCACTTCACGGGTCACGCGGTAGCGCACGGTAGCGCCGTCCACATTGCTACCAGCGTAGGCTTTGGCCACGCCGCGCACCTGCGCTGTATCGCCGAGGGCATATCCTTTTTCTAAAGGCTGCATGACTACTTCAAACTTCGGGCGTTTGTATTCTTCTACGTTGAAATACATTTCGCCTTCGTCGGTATCGGCATCGAGGTGCATCTGCCCCAGCAGACCACTGCGCGGCGCGGTAAATGAGCCATTCACCGTACCAAATTCATTGGTACGCAGCTCCAATTCACTAACTTCTTGATAATTTACATCATAAAAAGTGATGGTGACATCATGATTGGGCAGAATACGCGGCATTTCATTTACATCTTTTTCAAAAACTAAGGCTTTGAAGTAAATGGTTTGCCCAGGGCGATAAATTTTCCGATCGAGGAAAAAATGGGTGTGGGTCGTAGCGCTTCTTTCCTGCTGCCCACGGTAGAAAAAGTTGTAAAAAGAACGTTTGGCGTACAGTTTGTCCTTGCCTTGCGTCAGCTCTACGGAAATGCTCAGGTCGCTCTGCAAATTGGGCCGCACAAAGCCCTGCGCATCGCTGCGCATTTTGCCGAGGCTACGACGGGTTTCCTGATTGCGCCGGTTGCTATAATCCGTACCAAAAAACTCGGCTTCTACGCCCGCTAATGGCTCGCCGGTATGGCGATGCACGATGACAAATTCAAAACTACCACCTTCTATTTGCCTTTGGAAATACGCTAAATTGGATACTTGAGTAAATAAATACCCGGCCGCACCTCCTTTACTTTGGAATTTTTTATTGTCGGAAGCCAAAATCACATATTGCCCGAAAGGCAGCCCATCCACGGCAACTTCGGTGGTATGCAACTGAAAATCGCCATCATCCGGCAGCTTGACCGACCATTCCTTTATTTTTTTAAGCTTGAGCAGCACATTCAGCGTCTCTTCATAGTTCAATCCTTCAATTTTGCTTGCATCCTGCTCGCTGAGTTGGGCCACACGCAGGAAGACCTCTGGCACGTTGCGGTATTGTACCTGCACCGGCATGGCCTGGTTGGGCAAATTCACTTCCTCGGCTTGCAAACTCAAGGATTTTTGTAGAATTTGGCTTTGCAATGCTGCGCACTGGTTGGCTCCAAACGTCCGTGGATAGGCTTTTATCGCTTCATCGCACAGGGCCTTAGCCATTTGGTATCGCAGCCGGTACGGCTCGGTAGCGGGGTCGCTCCAGTTGTATTCGCTCCCTTTTTGATAATGATGCGCAGCAATTTGATAAGCCACTTCTGCGGCTGAAGGGTGCTGCTGGTAGCGCGCACGCAAGGCTTCGAGTGCTTTTAGATAGAGATCATCCTTATTAGGCAGGATGCTGGTGTTATGTACAAATTGCAGCCGTTTCAAATCGGCATCTATCAGCGCTTTCGGGTCGGCGTCATTCAAATGATGCTGCAATACCTGCTGAAAAAGCCGTAAAGCCCGATACTTGAGCGCAGCCGTATCTTTGGTTGCAAAAGCCGTATTCACAAACGTAGCCGCATCAGCGAAAGCTTCGGCTTGGTCGAGCACAAAGCGGTACACCGGCTGATTGAGGTAGCTGGTTTCATTAGAAAAATACTGAATTGCCCGGTGCGCCAGCAAATCGTACAACGTAGGCCACAGCCCTTCGCTATTTTCTGCCTTCAGGGTGATGTCCTTGAAATCGGCTAAGGGCGTCTGGCGCGTGCGCGGGTCCGCAAGGGAAGCTAAGTAAAGCCGGGCGCTTTCGGCCAAAAGTTGCTCTGCACTCCAAGTTTGAATGTCTTCCGGCACAAAGTCGTCGGTGGTGGTACGCTCCTGTATTTGCCAGCGGTTTTGCTGCCAGTAGCGATTGTACAGCTCTGCCAAGATGGATTGTAAAATGGGCTGCACCGGAAATTCGGCCGCGGCCATCTCTTTTTGCAGGCGTAGTATGGACTGCACATCGCCGTCTTCTTCGAGCTGGCTTTGATATTTTTGTTGGTAAATAAGGGTTTTGACGATTTGTGCAGGGTTGTTTTCACTTTTAGCGCGGGCGTAGAGTTTTTCTACCTCGGAAAGAGCCGACTGCGGCAGCCCCTGTTGCTCTAAAGAGTCAATTCGTTTCCATTCTCTCTCATATCCGGGCATCACTTGATTGTTTTGTGCAAATAAAGAAATTGCAGCAAAGGCAACGATGCAAAAGACGAGGCATTTCTTCATGTTTTATTGCTTTGTTCAAGATACAGTTTATCTGCCATTCAAAAGCGGAAAGCACTGAAATTATTGCGTTTTGACGTATTTTTTTTGACCATTGGCCACAGGAGCGTGCGAGCAACACATTCCTGACAACCATGCTATTGGCAAAAATAGTAATGCACCTGGTATTTAATTGTGGAGCTAATATGCCCCAGTTTTTCCGTTTTTTTGTTTCTTTGTTTTGAATCCGCTTGAGCAAGATTTTGTAATAAGTAATGAGACATTGTTATTCGTTAATTGGGGCAGTCGTTATGCCTTTGATAATCAGTTGTTTATTCGTTTTTTTGTATTGAAAATAATTATATCTGGGCACTTAATTTAATACATTTTATGCAACTAAGTAAATATCTGGCATCAAAAATTATAGTACCACGGCACTTGCAGCTCTGTTTGATGTTGTGGCTTTTAGCGGCTTGCACGGCTACTGAGACACCACCTGCCGATGAATCGGCGAGCACCCTCCCCATCCGAGGCGCGGATATTTCCTTTCTGCCACAAATTCGCCTGTCGAATGCCGTCACGCGCAACGCCGACGGCCAACCGGAGGACATGCTCACCACCCTCAAACGCGCAGGAGTGAATACCATTCGGCTCAAAATTTGGGTAAACCCCAAAGACCAGCACGCGGGTTTTGCAGAAGTGCAGGCTTTTGCTAAAGAAATAAAAGACCTCGGCATGGAAGTATGGCTCACGGTGCACTATTCGGATACTTGGGCCGACCCCGGCGCCCAGTCCAAACCAGCGCGCTGGGCGCAGGCCAATTTCGCCGCTTTGCAAGATAGCCTGTATAACTATACCCGAAAAATCGTTACAGAAATTCCAACCGATTATATTCAAATCGGCAATGAAATAAATAACGGCTTGCTGTGGCCCGATGGACATCGCAACCGACCGGAGCAAATGAAAATACTATTGCAAAAAGGCATTGAAGCGGTCAGGGCACATTCCGATGCCAAAATTATGCTGCACTTTGCTGGGCATGAAGGCGCATTGGCATTTTATAACAACCTGAAAGACCTGGATTTCGATTTAATTGGACTGTCGTATTATCCGTTCTGGCACGGCAAAAGTCTTACAACATTGCAAGAGCAATTGCTGGCGCTGAGTACCGCATTCGAGCAGGACATTATTATTGCCGAAACGGCTTATCCATTTACCTTTGCTTGGGCCGACCAGACCAACAATATTATCGGTTTGCCCGATCAGATTTTACCGGAATTTCCGGCTACGCCACAAGGGCAACTCGACTTTTTGCTTGCGCTGCGGCGCATCATCGAAAACACGCCCCGGGGCACGGGCCTCTGCTATTGGGCCCCCGAATGGATTGCTTTCAAGGGCAACTCCGCTACGGATGGCTCCAGTTGGGAAAACCAAGCGCTGTGGGGTTTTGACTTCCGCGCATTGCCCGGCATGACTGCGTTCCGTAAGTAAACCGCCCTCCGACCTGTATTTTTTATTTTGACGCATCTTTTCGGATAACACCGTGTGGCGGAAATACCTTATATTGTGCCCCGATTTGTAAGCATACCCGTTCTGAAGCGGGCCAGCAACACCGTACCTGGGAAAACGCATTATAAAAATCAAACCATGCTGTATCGTCTGCTCATTGCTTTTGGCGCCGTCGTTTTATTTATCAATAGCTGCAATAGTATTTTATCGGGGCTTACCGGCACACACAAGCTGCGCCAATACACCATAGAAGAAATTGAAAAACAAGGAGTTGGCGACTCCGATTTCATCGAAATAACAGGCGGGCAACGCACCGGTGACTTTCAGTACGCGCCGCCGCGCAAGGGCGAAAAAGCAGGTGTCGTGCAATATCCATTGGTGAGTGCCGAGCGGCAAATGCAATTGGACAGTGCCATTCAGACGCGCATTGCGGTCATCGCTTGGACACAGGTCTATGATCCCGCTTGTGTGGAGCGCGGCGATTGTGCCCCGCGTGGCCCGGCCACTATCAAGGGCGTAGTACGCAAAATGGGAAAATCCAAAAATCGCACCCAAGCCTTTGATAATGAGCGATATGACATATCTAAATATGCAGTATATGTAGAGACCGAGCGGGCGCCTCTGCCCTGGTACTGGCACCTCGCGCTGATGGGCGTGGCGGTGCTATTGGGCGTAGGTACGGAGTTTTTTTATAATATGCGACAAAAACGGAAACGAGCTGCCCAGGGTTAATCATTTTATTCTATTGCAAAAAGCATTATAATTACTAATAAGCATCCGGATATAACTATTTTAGTTGCAAAACAAAACACAAATCGCTGGTTATCAATAACAAAAAATTCCCAAAAATAACAACTAACATTAACAAATTAACAACACTCCATTACTTTAACGCCATATTTTTTTAGCAAGCCATTACATCCCAACGAGTTTTTACTATACAACTAAATAAAAAACAATGAATAAACGACAACTTATTGTAGCTGGCAACTGGAAAATGAATAAACTCTACGAAGAGGGGCGCGACTTAGCCAAGGATATCGTGGAG
The DNA here is from genome assembly GCA_937872385.1 of uncultured Saprospiraceae bacterium. Taxonomy (GTDB): domain Bacteria; phylum Bacteroidota; class Bacteroidia; order Chitinophagales; family Saprospiraceae; genus JADJNW01. Next base: position 59,826 of record CALMSO010000045.1, on the reverse strand, counting down.
CAACTGCAACCCACCGGCGTATTGGTGGTGCTGGCTACGCCTTTTATTCACCTCAATAGCGTGCGCAATATTATCAAGGATATTTCCAACCTGAAATTAGCTGCGCAAAATTGCCACGAGGCGGAAAACGGTGCTTACACCGGCGAAGTTTCGGTCGGAATGCTCAAATCGGTGGGCGTGGAGTTTGTCATCATCGGACACTCCGAGCGGCGCGAGTACTTCGGCGAAACCGACGCCCAATTGGCCCTCAAAGTGGATGCGGTATTAAGCAAAGGGCTACAGCCCATCTTCTGCTGCGGCGAAAAACTCGACGTGCGCGAAGCCGGCCAGCACAAGCAATTGGTAGCCTCGCAACTGAGCAATGCACTGTTTCACCTCTCGGAAGAAGCCTTCCGACGGGTGGTTATCGCCTATGAACCCGTGTGGGCTATCGGCACCGGCCAGACTGCCTCGCCAGCGCAGGCGCAGGAAATGCACGCGCACATCCGCCAGTTAATTGCACAGCATTATAATGAAGAAATTGCCAACCTGACCACCATTCAGTACGGCGGCAGCGTCAATCCAGGCAATGCTAAAGAATTATTCGCCCAACCCGACGTGGACGGCGGACTCGTGGGAGGTGCTTCGCTCAAAGCCAGCGATTTTGTAGCCATCGTCAATAGTTTCGGTTAAAGCCGTAGTAAATAAAAAGGCATTTTTATAATTAGATATATCATAGAGGCGCGGTGTCACCCCGTTGGGGTTCCGACTTTTTATGACCTTATTATAAATATAGCACCCCTACGGGGTTATTCACCATGTATGCTTAATATTTTAACCTAGTATTCGCATTGATCAATAAAAAAACAACACCCTTCCGACCAAAGCCGACAGGGTGCTGAAATGAATTTGCATTTAGATTAAAAAGAGAGCTGTTGTTTTAATCTATTATTAAGACGCAGCGCTACGCCAAAGTCACTTTTTTTTGCAAAAAATTTTTTTAAAACAATATTATATCTCTGACAATCAGCGCTTTATGAAAATTGCACTAATCGGCTACGGCAAAATGGGACAAGCCATCGAGCGCTTGGCCACCGAGCAAGGACACACCGTCGTGCTGCGCATCAATGTAGATAACACCGCAGACCTCAATCGAGCAAACCTGCGCCAAGCCGATGTCGCCATTGAATTTTCGCAACCAGAAAGCGCTTTCGCCAATATCCGCAGCTGCCTCGAGGCGGGCGTGCCGGTCGTATCGGGCACCACGGGTTGGTTAGAGCGGCTACCCGAAGCCCAGACACTGTGCCAACAACTTGGTGGAGCTATGATTCATGCCACCAATTTTAGCATTGGAGTAAATATCTTTTTTGCGCTGAATCGCTTTTTAGCCAATATGATGGAACAACAACCGCAATATGATGTGCACCTGCGGGAAATACATCATACTCAAAAATTGGACGCACCCAGCGGCACGGCCATTACACTTGCTGAAGGCATTCTCAAAGCTTTGGCCCGCAAAAATACTTGGGTCAATCGGTCGGCTGCTGCCCCCGCCGAGCTGTCCATTTTGTCTGAGCGCACCGACCCCGCGCCGGGCACGCACGAAGTGATATACCGCTCGCCTATTGATACCATTAGCATTAGCCACGAGGCGCACTCCCGCGATGGATTTGCGCTGGGGGCAATCGCCGCCGCCGCTTGGCTGATAGGGAAACAGGGCGTTTTTACCATGCAAGATGTGCTCGGTTTTTAGCGGCTACCGAAAAAAGAATGTAGCCCTTTTGCAACAAAAAGGCAACCTGTGAGTTTTCTTCCAATAGGGTTTTCAGTAAATTTTTGATAATCTATTGGTATGGCTATTTCGCAAAGTTCGGTTTTTAATAAAACGCTCGATCCCGTATATCAAGCTTTGATGTGTTTTGGGGCGGCTTTTATTGTAATATTGGCAGGCAAATTAGTGCATGTCGTAGGGCTGATGGTTATTTCTAATCGTTTTCCCTGGCTCACCACGGCTTCTTTTATCCTATTTTTTGCTATGTTCAATAGTGTTTTTTCACTCTCTGCCCAAAATACTGCTCGCTACTGGGGGCGTAGCATCTACAGTTTCATGGGGCTGGCCGTGCTTTCCGGACTGATGGCCTATCTTTTTTCAGCAATGCCCATCAGTGAAGCCGGTTCCTACCGCTGGATTTATTTTGTACTTACGCTGGGTTATTTAGTTTTTTTATCTATTGTTACATTTATGCGTAAAATTGTGGAATTTGCCCAACGTGAAGAATGGAATCATCCGCGTACGCGCCAAAGGAATAATAAAAAATAGGGTTGAAGGGTTTAGAAAAAAATCGTAATGTAAATAAAAATGTAACAATAAAACATATCAAACACATGAAAAACATACAAATGCTTACATTGGTAATCGCCTTATTCAGCTTTATATCATGTAATCAAGCGCAAAAAAAGGTAATGAATACCAGCGAAAAAAAGGAAACAGCGCAGGTATTATTGCTCTCGCTCGCGGGCGATACGCTGCAGCCCGTAGTGAAAACCGATGCACAATGGCAGGCAGAGCTTACCGAAATGGAATATTATGTGCTGCGCAAAGCGGGCACTGAGCGGGCGTTTACCAGTGAATTACTCAATGTAAAAGACAAAGGTATTTACACCTGTGCCGGCTGTAATTTACCTTTATTTAGCTCCGATACAAAATTCAACTCCGGTACCGGCTGGCCGAGTTTTTGGCAGCCCATCCGCCCGGAGCATATTATTGATAAAGTGGATAAAAGCTACGGCATGGTGCGCATCGAAAACGTATGCGCGCGTTGCGGCGGCCATTTAGGCCATGTATTTGAAGACGGCCCAAAGCCTACCGGGCTACGCTATTGCATGAATGGCGCAGCACTAAAGTTTGTAAAAACAGAAGAAAACTAAATAACCCCTTTCAGTATAATTAGGTTTGCAAAATTTCAAAATGTTTTGCAAACCTTTCAACTTTTCAACCCTTCAACTTTTCAACCTAATTTACACAATCGCATTATGCAATAAATCTTCTACATACGCCACTTTTTGAATAAATTCTGCACAAGACTGCCCAGGATTCGCTGTTTTCATAAAATGCTCGCCCATTAAAAAGCCGCGATACCCATTACTACGCAGTGCTACAATCGCTTGTGGATTGCTGATGCCACTTTCGGAAATTTTCACAAACTCCGCCGGAATCTTATCTGCCAGTTCAAAAGAAGCCGCTAAACTAGTCTCCATCGTTTTTAAATTGCGATTATTCACGCCAATCAAATCCAGCGCAGGATGTAACTTCGCCAACTGCTCCGCCGAGTGAATTTCCATCAGCACCTCCAATCCCAGCGATTTGGCGAAAGCCGCTAAGTGCGCAACCTGCTCTTTTTCAAGGCATTCTGCAATCAATAAAACCACATCTGCACCGATGGCTTTTGCTTCTATTATCTGATATTCATCTACAATAAAATCCTTGCGCAAGACCGGAATATTATGCAGCACCCTTGCTGCCTGCACATCTTCATTGCGCCCGCCGAAAAAATCTGCATCTGTGAGCACCGACAAGCCGCTCGCACCCGCCTGCACGTACCCGGTCGTCACCTCCTCCACCGATACCCGGTCGTTGATTACTCCCGCCGATGGCGATTGCCGCTTGAATTCTGCAATAATCCCCGACGCACTTTTTTGTAATAAAATTTGCTTCAGTGATATAATATTTCGCCCGAAAAAAGCACTTTTTTCCAATTTTGCAATCGGTTGCAACGCTTTTCGCTGCGCCACTTCCTCGATTTTATGCGCGATGATTTTGTCTAAAATGTTCATTTTTTTTGAAGATTAAAAGGTTTAGAAAGGTTTAGAGGGGTTAGAGGGGTTAGCCTTGGCGTAAGTCCTGAATGCGCTAAACCTTCTCCACCGTCTAAACTTCTTCACCTATTTATTAACTTTTTAAAATTATTCAAGGCCCGTTTACTTTCTAAGCTCTCCTGCGCCTCCTCCACGCACGCAAAAAAAGTCGTATCGGGTTTTATTGTTTTGATAGCCAAGCCCGCATTCACCGTTACTACCGCTTTTTGTGCTGGCGTCGCCTCGTTATTTAGCACATTCATAAAAATCTGCGCCGCGCTCTCCGCCGTGCCGCCACTAAATAAATCCGCCTGCGACAAGCGTGGCTGCTGCAAGTCTTCTGGCTCTAATACCAATTCTCCCTCATTCGTTTGCACCTTGAATTTGCCCGTCAGCGAAATTTCATCATAACCATCCAATGAATAAACTATCGAAAAACGCCGCCCCGACTGCTGCATCATGTATTGGTACATACGCGACAACTCCCGGCTTGAAGTGCCATACAACTGATGCGAAGGCTGCACCGGATTCACCAATGGCCCCAAAATATTAAAAAAAGTACGCACGCCCAACTCCCGCCGTACGGGCGCTACTTCCTTCAGCGCCGGATGAAACAAGGGTGCGTGCAGAAAGCACAGATTCGCCGCATCCAATTGCTGGCGCAGCGTATCGCCGTCGTTCGTAAATTCATAGCCCAGCGTTTGCAGCACATTTGACGATCCCACCGCCGACGAAGAGCCGTAGCTCCCATGCTTAGTCACGGCATAGCCCGCGCCCGCCACCACCACCGCCGCCAGCGTCGAGATATTAAACGTATCCTTATAATCGCCGCCGGTGCCCACAATATCCAGCGTCTCCCGCCCCGCCACATCAAACGGCACACACAGCTCCAGCAGCGCATCCCGAAAACCCTCCAACTCCGCCAGCGCTATTGGTCGCATCTGATACACCGTCATAAAACTCGCTATCGCCGCCGCATTATACGCCCCCTGCGAAATCTCCGTCAGCGTTTGCTTTGCCTCCGCGCGGGTCAGCTTATGATGCTCGTATAACTTCTGTAATATTGCTTTCATTTTGTTGTGTTTGTTGTGTTGTTGTGTTGGTGTGTTGGTGTGTTGGTGTGTTGGTGTGTTGGTGTAAACTTTTACATTTCATAATCTGGGCGTACCCCTGCGGGTCGGGCTATCCGCTCTCACCTTCCCTGCGGTCGGTACCGCTACTATCCCTCACGCAAATCCTTACCGCTACCCCAAATAATAATCATTCCCAAAAATCAGTGCGCCATTACATCCTGTCCGGCAAAGCCCTCTTTTGGCTGATGCACCGCACTGCTGAAAAAATTTTCCAACATCCGCATACCATGCTCAGTCATAATGGATTCCGGGTGAAACTGTACTCCACGCACATTATATTCTCGATGCCGCATCGCCATTACAATCCCCTGCTCGTCTATTGCCGTCACCACAAATGCTGGGGGTAATTCGTCTTTACGCACCACCCAAGAATGGTAACGCCCCGCTTGAAAAATTCGTGGAATACCTTTGAACAAAACCTCCTCATTATCAATGACTTCCACCGGCGTTTCAATACCATGATATACCTGTGTCAAATTTTCTAAGCGCCCGCCAAAGGCCTCGCCAATAGCCTGGTGCCCCAAGCATACGCCTAAAATGGCTTTGGTCGGTGCATAACGTTTTATTAGCTCCGGCATGATGCCCGCCTCCGAGGGCACGCCTGGCCCTGGCGACAAAATAATTACATCATATTGCACTACATCGTCAAGCGTAATTTGGTCATTGCGAAATACATCTACTTTCTGCCCTACAATTCGCTCAATGTATTGCACTAAATTAAAAGTAAATGAATCATAGTTATCGAGCACAAGTATTTTCATGTTTTTAAACTTTTGCGGTTAAATAGGTAAAGATTTCGCAAATCTTAAAGATTTACGAAATCCGAAATTTAGACATATCCAAGTTTCGCAAATCCGGAAGATTTTTGCTAAAAATTTGAAATATGCTATTAAAATCCGTAGGATTGACATAATTATAGAAAAATATAAAGACACGGTATAAAACCTCGTAGAGGTGACACAATTCTGCCACCCCGTTGGGGTTCGTACTCATTTTTCATTATATCACTATAATTATTTCACGCCTGCGGCGTTTTTCGCTCCAAAACGCTCGGTCAGTTGATTTCCTATTCACAATTTTTCCGCTTCGGTCAACGCCCTTTTCAGCGCCCCCAATTTATTATTCACTTCTTGCAATTCTTTTTCCTCTTCACTGGCCGCTACAATGCCCGCGCCTGCCTGCCGATACAGGGTATTATTCAAACTCAAAAACGATCTTATTACAATGGCATGTAATAACTCACCATTAAAATTAATAAAACCGATAGAGCCACCATAAAAACTGCGGTTCTGGTTTTCATATTTATTAATCAATTCGATGGCTTTATATTTGGGCGCTCCCGACAATGTGCCCGCCGGGAAAGTATCCGCAAAAATTTGCACCGGATTCGTATTAGGCGCTAAATCACCCTGTACTTTGGAAACCAAGTGAATAACATGACTAAAGTAATGAATTTCTTTTAGTTCCTTTACACGCACATTTTCGGCATGGCGGCTCAAATCATTACGCGCCAAATCCACCAACATGATATGCTCGGCGTTTTCTTTGGGGTCTTTCGTTAATTCTAACGCTTTCTGCGCATCTTCTTCCATATCGCCCGTGCGGCGGTAGGTGCCCGCGATAGGGTTCACTGTAGCCACGCCATTTTTAATCACCATTTGTGATTCCGGCGATGAACCGAAAATTTTATAATCTCCATAATCAAAATAAAATAAATACGGCGAAGGGTTTATTGAGCGCAACACCCGATAAACATTGAATTCGTCGCCCTGAAAACGCTGTGCAAACTGCCGCGACAGCACCAACTGAAACACATCGCCAATCTGACAATGATACTTGCCAAGCGTCACCAATTGCCTAAATTCTTCGTCCGTCAGATTACTCGTTTCTTCTCCTACTAATTTAAATGGATGCGCTGAATATTTATCACCATTAATTAAAGTTTCTAACTTATTTAGCTGCGAGGTTTCGCCGGGTAGTAAATTTTCGAGTAAGTACATTTCATCTTTGAAATGATCAATTGCAATAACAAAGCGGTACAAAGTGAAGCGAATATCGGGAATATCTAACTTACGTTTTTGATTATCAAACTGTAATGTATCAAAATATTGTACTCCATCAAAATTGACATGTCCAAACAATCCGTTAAAACCATGATATGGTGTATCATAATTCACATCAAAATATTGCAAAAAATCGTGCAACATGATGGGCACAGTGCTTACATCACGCACAGGAATCCGATGGCGCCGGCCCTTGGGCAATTGCTCGTGAATAAAGCCGTTTTGCACCCGAAAATCCGCGATGGCATCCAAGCCGAGAAAGGACATGCAATCCTCCTTACTTCTGAAATCATTGCTTTCCAACAGCACGGGGTCGGTGAAGTGATCGCGCACGCGCAAGAACAGGGAAACCGGGGTGATTGTATCAGCTAATCGTTTCTTAACCAGCGTTTTAAGTTTAATTTTAGATGCAATTTCGGTTGGCATAGCTGTTATGTTTTTGGATTTCTTTTCTTTGAGATTTAGCAAATCTTTAAGATTTACTAAATCAAATCCGGGATCAAAACAAAAAGCGGTTTGCCGGGTGAACCGACAAACCGCTTTTTTCTTATTGCATTGTACAATAGCGTGTCACCTCACCCGGTTATCCGATTGATTGTGCCACCACCACCATGTATTTTGCAAACAGCAATTCATTTTGATAGAAATTTTGCTGCGACAAATATAAAGTTGTTTTGCTGGAAATTGCAAATAAACCAGAAAGAAAAAATGAAAAAAATTCCTACTTGAGAAATTGTCTCGGAAGTTGTATCTTTGTTTATAAACATTGTATCTATGGATATACAGGCAGAAAAAGTAGGTATCATTGAACAAGTAGTCAAAATACAGGACGAGCGGCTATTGATTGCCATAAAAAGTTTGCTGGAATTCGGATTGCAACATACACTACCTGCGCCCGATCCGGATTTCTGGGCTGCGCTCAACGCACAACAACGCGCTCGTGTGGAAGCATCCATTCATCAATTGGAAAATGGTGAAGGCGTCTCACATGAGTCTGTAATGCAACAGTTAAGACAAAAATATCAATCGTGAGTTTACCCATACGCTGGGCGCCCAATGCTATAGAAGACCTGTCAAATACTTTGACGTATGTGGAAGCACGTTTCGGTGTTGAGGTTGCTCTAGCATTAATCGAAAAAATCGAAACCACTACTGCACTGATTGCCGAATTTCCGGAAATGTATGTTCGATCCATTCAACACCCTGACTTGCGGCGGGCAGTTATTACTCGGCAAACTGCATTGATTTATCGCATTTCTTCAGATGCTATTGAAATCCTGCATGTACAAGATACCAGACAAGATTCCGATTTTTAGTGCTGCGAGCGACCGCAATACTTCAAACCACTCATCATATACTAAAAATTGACCAACTCAATTTCAAAAATAAGCACCGAGTTAGCGGGAATGATACCTACACCTCTGCTTCCATAAGCCAAGGCCGAAGGCGAAAACAGGGTGATTTTGCCGCCACGTGCCACTAATGGAATGCCGATTTGCCAGCTTTGGATCAGATTTTGTAACGGAAACGTGCGGGCTTCGTTGCCCGGTGTTTGATCGAATACCGTGCCGTCTAACAGGGAGCCCTTGTAGCGCACCGTGACGTTGGCATTGGTCGGCGGGTTGGCGCCTGTGCCGGGTTCAGTGATGATGTAATACAAACCCGAAGGATGGGCCGTAGCCGTCAGGTTATTTGCAGCCAGATATTGCTCAATTTTTTCACGGTCAATTTCCGTTTGGTCGCGGTCTTTTTTGCAAGCTACTGCCAGCAACAACGCGCAAATACTCAGCACCATTAGTCTTGTCATCTTCCTATTTTATTATTTGAAAGGGCAAATATAAAGAATATCGCGCTTTTCGGGTGCAACTTTTGTTCGTAAAATGTCAGATGGCTGCTACATTTTGTTATAAAATCTGGGGTTTCAATCAAGCTCATGTTGACACAGCAAAATTTATTATAAAATGCAAAATCCTACTGCTAAGGGCGGATTCCGGTTTTAATTCCCGTTTTTTTATGCTATTTTTGAGCATTCCGAGTTTTTGTAAGACCAAAATCTGAAAACCATGAGAGATTTGTGCATTTTTTTAGATGCCGGGCACGGCGGTGTTGATAAAAATGGTAATTATACAACAGCACCCAGCAAGCAATTTCAGCATACACAAGGTACTTTTCATAACGGGCGCTGGTTTTATGAAGGGGTTTTCAATCGTATAATAACTGATATAGTAGCGCACAAACTGCGTAATCTGGGCATTTCTTACCTCATAGTCAGCCACGATTATGTAGATACGCCGTTGGCCCAAAGGGTGGATATGGCTAATTGGTATCATCGCAATTATAAACCCGGTATTTTCATCTCCAACCATGCCAATGCCAGCAACGGCCGCGCTCGGGGCTATGAAATCTATACTTCGCCTGGCAAAACACCTTCCGACGACATCGCCGACCTGCACTGGAAAAATGTACGCGACCTGCTTGGCAATCGTATCACCATGCGCTCGGATCTTTCAGATGGTCATTATGATAAGGAAGCCGGTTTTTTTGTGCTCACGCGCACGGCTATGCCCGCTATACTGATTGAACACCTATTTTTTGATAATTATGATGATGCTATGCTGCTGATGGATGATAATGTAGTGGATTTATTCGCGGAAGCAACCATCCGGACGGTCATTCAGTGGCTGAGTCGGTGATAGAATATTATACGAATTTAGATAGCGGATATTATCATGTTATTTACTTTTCGCAATGTAATAATGTCATTTCAATAGCGAACTGCGAACTGCGTCTATCATCTAATATCACACTGGCCCCCATTCAATATACACACTCAACAAGAGCGCGGCCCAAGCAATAAGTAATATCCAGCCAATCAAAGGCACTATAAACCGTAGCCAGCGATCGAACGGCACGCGACACATGCTTAACATGGCAATCAGCCCGCCGAGAGTCGGGTTGATCAAATTCGTTACGCCATCACCAATTTGAAAAGCGAGAATCGTAGTTTGGCGCGTCAGCCCCAGCAGTTCGCCCACCGGAATCATAATGGGCAGCGTAGCCAGCGCTTGTCCGCTTCCGGAAGGAATCATAAAATTAATAACCGATTGTGCCAAAGACATCGCCACCGCCGAGGCGTAGGTAGGCAGTACGGTGAGCATTTCGGTTAAATTATGTGCAATCGTATCACTGATATTACCCATTTCCATTACAACCTTGATGGAAGTAGCGTACCCCACCATGAAAGCACCCGGCGCCACCACCGCAATCGAGCGCAGCACCGTTTCGCTGAGCAGGCGACCATTCATGCGCGCAGCCAAACCGCTGAGCACTGCAATCATTAAAAAAATAGCCGATATTTCATTGATATACCAGCCCAGATTAAAAATTCCGTATAACATCACGGCAATTCCGGAAGTAAAAATACCCAGCAGCAGCCAGTTATTACTTGTAATACGATACGTTTCTAAAGGGCGAGACAACACAAATCCGTCTGTATCAAGATTTTGCCCCAAGCTTTTAGACTGGTTGGTCAATATTTTTTTGAAATAACGCACATTATAATATGCTAACAAACTTAGCGCTAGAAAGCACAGTACGCTACGCAGCGGTGCCCCTGAAAAAAGCGGCATTTCCGCAATTTTATGCCCCGTGCCTACCGTGTAAGGATTGATGGGCGATAGCCCGAAGCCCACCGTTACTGCGCCTACCGAAATACCCGCCGCCAGAATCAGGTCGCCGCCGAGCGCCAGGCTCATCACCGCCGCGATAGGGATCATGGCGATATTATTTTCATAGCCAATGGCCACGCCCAGAAAACCATACACGAACGTCATCAGCACTACAATGAGGTATTTGCGCTGCAGCCCGAGATTTTTTACAATCGTACCGACGGTATTTTCCACCATACGCGAGCGCTCCAACACCCCAAACATAATGCCACTGGCCAGCACCACAAAAATGATGTCCACTGCCGTTTTAAAACCAGCAGGAATAGCCCGAAACAGATCCAGCAGCCCCACCGGCGTGGACGCCATCAGCCGATACGAACCCGGCACTACCCGTTGCCGACCATCTACCACTTCGCGCTCGTAAGCCCCAGCCGGCAAGATGTAACTCAGGGCAGCCGTTATAACAATAATACCAAACAACATTATTACCGGGTGCGGGATGCGCTCGTACCATTTTAAAGGTTGATTTTCAGGCATTGCAATGAAATGAAATGAAATGAATTTAAAATAGAAATCACGCTAAGGTAACAATCCTGTTCCATTATTCTACGCACCAATGTTTCCTCAATGTAAAGAATTAGCGCCGACGGCAAAAAGACTTGAATCTGCACGGTTTTGTACCTATCTTTATGGGTTTCATAATTGTGCTGCTTGTTTGACTATAAAAACGGGAATACGAATTGAATTTTCCACTCCAACATATCGAAGCTTACATAAACGAAACCGCGCTGATAGAAGGCGAGCAACTCATAGACGAAGGGCGCGTGCTGGGCTTGCATGAAGCAGAGCGACACTTCTGGCTGGCGCAAGTGCAACACGACCGCACGTATGAAGTAGAAGTAAAAATCAGCCCTTCGAAAGTACGGGCGGTATCCTGTGATTGTGCACGCTTCCGCGAAACGGGGCAGTGCGGTCACATTGCAGCGGTGTTATTATTATTGCGCCGAGAACGGACCGCCGCCAGCCCAACACCGGAGCCGACACCACCACCCGCGCTGGAACCCGCGCGCCGACTTACCACCGGAGCCGTATTGGAAGAAATCAGCCACGACGACCTGCTCGCTTTTGTAAAACAGTACGCCAAAACCAATCGAAATTTTGCCTTAGCACTCAAAGCGCGATTCTTGCCGCAAGTAGCCGGCATGGACAGCCGCGAAAAGTACCTGCAACTGCTCGACACTACCATTGCCGCCGTGCGCCGCCCCGACCGCACTTTCAACCAGCGCGGAGCTGCAAAAATCCACAAGGTATTACTCGAAATCCACCACCAGATAGAGGAAGCCGTAGTGCAGGGGTATTTAGCGGAAGCCGTCGTCATGGCGCAAAGCATTATCGAAAAAACCACGCCGCTGCTGCGGAAATTGGAAAGCCGGCAAGAAGAAATACAGCTCCAGATCAAACGCGCTTTTCAGGTGCTACAGCAAATACTGACCAAAACGCCGCCGCCAGCGCTGCGCGAAGACATCCGGGCGTATTGCCTGCGCGAGTGTCGCAAACTATTGTACCGCAACAATCGGCTGACCCCTCATTTCTATCAAGTATTGATGCAGGCTGCCCAAGAGCCGGAGCACGACCAACAGCTACTGGATTTGCTCGATGAACAGCTTGCACGCTATCCTTTGGACAACCGCGAACTGGCGCGAATACTCTTTCTAAAATATACACTTTTGGAAAAACTTGACCGGCGGGCGGATTTGCACGGTTTCGTTCGCACGGAAGCGCCCGGCGCCGAAGTACTGCTCCTGCTGGTGCGGCAATTGTGGCAAAAAAACCGACCAGAACAAGCCAAAACTTTAGCGCTAAACGCCCTGAAAGCCACTACCGACGAGCGACAAGCGGCAGCCATTCGGGAGCTATTGTTGGAAATAGCGGAAGCGGAAGGCGACTTTATGACCGTGAGCGAATATGCTGAAGCACAACTATTGTACAACTTAGATTTTGCCGGATTGGCAAGCTTGAAAAAAGCAGTGGGCGAGCGCTGGATTAGCTACCGACCTGTGCTACTGACGAAAATAAAGGCTTTGGAGGCTACGCCAGCGCAAGCACGATTGTTAGCCACCATTTACCAAACAGAAGGTTTGTACGCAGAGTTGTTGGCGCTCCTACGCACCACACGCTCCATCGAATTAGTCGGTGATTTTGGGCATTTGCTGCTGCCGCACGAGCGGGCAGGCGTTTTTGCATTGTATAAAACCTTGTTTGAAGACTATTTGCACGGGCACGTAGGTCGAAAACCCTCGGAAAAGGTGCGCAAAATTATCCGGCGTCTGCACCAGCACGGTGCCAAAGATATGGTGGAGGCTTTAGTCAGCCATTTATTGCAACGTTTTCCGGAGCGCCACACTCTGGTAGAAGAACTCGCCGGGTTTCAAACCGATTGAAGTTTATAACATATCGCTTTCCTCATGATGGCGTTTGGCATTGGTCAGCATATAAAAACCGACCAGACCTATGCCGCCCAGCAATAAAGTCATGGAAAAATAAGCCACTTCGCTTTCCATGCCAAAACTTTCTAACATACTGCCCAGCAACAAACCAATGCCAGACATTGCACCCACAATCCCGTATTTCAGGGCATTCGCACGATTGCGCCTTGTCGGCTCAAAAATATTGGCATCTTTACCACTTTCTATCAGCGCCATGCGCTCGCGGTGCCGCGAAGAATAGTGCATATACACCCATACGATAATGGAAGCGAAAAAGCCACCTACCGCCAGAATGGGAATTAATATTTCAGGTCCGTTCATAATTTTGATAAAGGATAAGTATTGAAAAACTTATTTTTTTCTTATGACGGGAGCAGCCGGATTTTGGTTGCATTTTTTATCAAAAACCTAAAAAATTTCAAGCTCGAACAGCAAAAAATAATCAGGTAGCCGACAACTACCGAACCCACCAAGCCCACAGCATAAGTAAGGGCTGTACCACTACAAGGCGCCCCCACCCTACCCAAGGCGGCACGCACAGACTATCGGGAATGCAACTGCCCACCTGAATGAAATACACATGCACCGGCACAAAGGCCAGCATCAGCGCGATGATGCCGATAGCCGACCCCCACCGATAGCGCGGCAGCAACAGCCCTGCCCCAAAGGCGATTTCCAATACTCCCGAAACCACATTTAGTACATCGGGCCATGGCAGATAAGGCGGCATCAGGGGTGCATAAAACCCCGGATTAACAAAATGATTTGCGCCAGCGAAAATAAAAAAAGCTCCGAAGAGCCAACGTGCCGCTATTTTTAATTTTTTCATGCTGTTTGAAACAATCAGGTGATACAGAAGTTCATACTAAAGCCAGCCACAAGTTGCCGATGATAATAACATTTTTAACAGCCGACAGCGAACAGCGTCCCGTCCTAAAGTCTATCATCTATCATCTATCATCTATCATCTAATTTCTAACTAATACCGTACTTTTGCTACCAAAATGACCTGACCATGCTGGATTTTAATACCCTTTTGCAAACAGAAGAGAACCTCGACCCACAAGACTGGGAGCGCATGAAACAACTCGGCTACCGCATGGTGGACGAAATGATGCACTATCTACAACACATCGGTGAGGGGCCCGTGTGGCGCCCTACTCCAGAAACCACCAAAGTACACCTCCAGCAGGCGCTGCCGCAGTCTGCCGAGCCAATTGAAGCCATTTACGAAGCGTTTAAAACACATATTCTACCCTACAACAAAGGCAATGTGCATCCGCGCTTTTGGTCGTGGGTGCAAGGCACAGGCACGCCTTTTGCTATGCTGGCAGAGCTACTCGCGGCGGGTATGAACCCCAATTTGGGTATTGGCGACCACGCCGCTATGTACTTAGAAAATCAGGTTATCGGCTGGTGCAAGGAGATGCTGGGCTATCCGGCGGCGGCAAGCGGTCTGTTAGTCAGCGGCGGCTCTATTGCCAATATTACCGCGATTCTGGTGGCGCGCAATGCCTTTGATGAGCGCATCCGACGAGAAGGGCTGCGCGCCTTGCCGGGGCAGTTGACGCTTTATGCTTCGAGCGAAACGCACAGTTGTCAGCAAAAGGCGGTGGAAGTGGCTGGCTTGGGGAGTGAGGCCTTACGGAAAGTGCCAGTCAACGCTGATTTTCAAATAGATACATCCGAATTGCGCAAGCTCATAGCCGCCGACCGGGCCGCCGGAAAAATACCTTTTTGCTTAGTCGGCAATGCCGGTACGGTCAATACCGGTGCTATTGATCCATTGGAGGAACTACTCGAAATCGCCCGCGAGGCGCAGTTGTGGTTCCATGTGGACGGCGCATTTGGCGCATTAGCAAAATTAGTGCCTGAATACCAACCGGCTCTCAAAGCCATCGAACAAGCTGATAGCGTAGCCTTCGACCTGCACAAATGGATGTATATGCCCTATGAGGTGGGCTGTGTCTTGATTAAAAATGCACAACAACACCGCGACGCTTTCGCCATGCAACCCAACTATCTGCTGCAACACGAGCGCGGGCTGGCGGCTGGCCCCGACCCGCTGAGTAATTTCGGCATGGAGCTTTCGCGTGGCTTCAAAGCCTTGAAAGTCTGGATGGCATTCAAAGAGCATGGCATTGCCAAATTTGCGCGCCTTATCCGGCAGAATATTGCGCAAGCATTTTATCTTGGCTATTTAATTGAAAATGAGCCACTTTTGGAGTTGCTAACGCCCGTCACCATGAATATTGTCTGCTTTCGCTTTAATCCCGGCGGACTGGCGCAGGAGCAGCTCAATGCCCTGAACAAAGAAATCCTGATGCGCTTGCACGAATCGGGCCTTGCTGCTCCGTCTTACACCATTTTGCACGGCAGCTATGCCCTGCGGGTAGCCAATGTCAATCATCGCAGCCGCAAAGAAGACTTTGCAGCATTGGCAGAAGCCGTGGTGCGCATCGGGCAGGCGGTGGGTACGAAAGCTGTTTTATAAAATAGTTTACTCCACCGTGTTTCTTTTTTTACAAACCAAATCAAACCGCAAACCGCGAATTGCGAAAAGCGAAAAGCGAAAAGCAAACCGCGAATTGCGAAAAGCAACCCGCGAATCACAAACCATCATTTCACTATCCAGCCGCCGGTCCATTCGTCGGGCGGGGCGATTAGCCCGAGGCGGCCTTCAGCGTCTTCCGCAGAGAGAATCATGCCCTGGCTTTCGATGCCTCGGAGTTTGCGCGGCGCGAGATTGGCGACCACCACCACCCGCTGCCCAATGAGTGTTTCGGGTGCAAAATGCTCGGCAATGCCCGACACAATGGTGCGTTGTTCGTATCCCAAATCTACCAGCAGCTTCAGCAATTTATCCGCTTTAGGCACTTTTTCTGCTTCTAAAATGATACCGGTGCGCAGGTCGAGCCGGGCAAAATCATCGTACTGAATTTCAGCTTTCGCAGGCGCGTAAGAGCTGCTGGCAGCTGCTGGCGTAGCGGGCGTATTTTTTTCAGCCTCCATAATGACAGCAAGTTTGGCTTTTTGCCGATTGATAATATCCATGCGGACGGTGTCTCTTCGATCGTTAATTTTGGCAAATAAAATTTCTGGCTCCCCGATGCGATGCCCTGCTGGCACCAGCGCTTCGCCCCGGTCTAAGGCTTCGAAGGTTTTGGGCCAGTCGCCATTTTGCAAATCCGGCAAATTTAGCAGCCGACGGATGCGCGGAGCTGTAAACGGAATAAACGGTGCGCTGCAAAGGCTGAGCAAGGCGACAATTTGCAGGCAAACGAATAAGCACTCCTGTACAACGGGGCTGTCTGGCTCGTCTTTCCAGATTTTCCAGGGCGAAACATCTTGCAAATAAGTATTGCCGTGGCTCGAAATTTCCATGAAGAGCAGGGCCGCTTGCTTAAAGTTGAACGCCTCCAACTCCCGCGCCAACTGGTGCGCCAATTGCAGAGCCTCCGCCAGTGGCTCGGACGCACGGACGGATACTTGAGGTACTTCACCGGCGTAGTATTTTTGCGTCAGCACCACTACCCTATTGATAAAATTGCCCAGATTATCGGCCAGCTCCTTGTCGTGAAATTCCACAAATTCATCCCATTTGAAATCTGCATCGCGGTTTTCGGGCATATTGCGCGTCAAGGCCCAACGCAGAGCATCTTCCTTGTTCGGAAAATCCCGAAATTCTTCGAGATATTGATCCTGCTCAATGCCCCAGCCACGCGATTTGGAAAATTTCTCGCCTTCAAAATTGAGAAACTGATTCGCTGGTACGTTTTTCGGCAGAGCAAAATCGCCGTGCGCTCGCAGCATCGCCGGAAACACAATGCAGTGAAACACGATATTGTCTTTACCAATAAAATGAATCAACTCCACTTGGTCGCCTTTCCAGTAGGCTTCCCAGTCTTTGCCATTTTCTAAAGCCCATTGCCGAGTAGAAGAAATGTACCCAATCGGCGCATCAAACCAGACGTAAAGCACCTTGCCCTTGGCTTCGTCGCCATCTATTGGCACGGGGATGCCCCAGTCGAGGTCGCGGGTGATGGAGCGCGGCTGTAGGCCGCCATCTAACCAAGAGAGACACTGCCCTACCACATGTTTTTTCCAAGCTTTGGCATCGTGATGTTGTTGGCCATCGAGGGTGCCATTTTCAATCCAATTGCGCAGCCAGTCGGCGTGCTGGTCGAGCTTGAAATACCAGTGTTTAGTGGCTTTCAGCACGGGTGGTTTACCACTAAGCGTAGAGCGAGGGTTGATGAGTTCAAGCGGCGAGAGGTCGGAGCCACAGTTTTCGCACTGGTCGCCATAGGCGCTGTGGTGCCCGCATTTTGGGCAGGTACCTATAATGTAACGATCGGCAAGAAACTGGTCGTAGTCTTCATCATAATATTGTTCGATGGTACGCTCTTCAAATTCATCGCCTTTATTATACAATTGCAAAAAAAACTCCTGCGAGGTCTGGTGGTGCAAGGCCGCACTGGTGCGATGATAATAATCAAAGGAAATGCCTAATTGGCGAAAAGTTTCCTTATTTAGTGCATGGTATTTGTCAATAATGGCCCGAGGCGATACCCCTTCTTTCTTAGCGCGAATAGTGATGGCCGCCCCGTGCTCGTCCGAACCACAAACCCATACCACATCCTTGCCTGCCAGCCGCAGGTAGCGCACGTAAATATCCGCCGGCAGATACGCCCCCGCCAGATGCCCCAGATGCAAAGCGCCATTGGCATACGGCAAAGCCGACGTAATGAGGTATTTTTTATTTGTATTATTCATTGATGATGCTGTTTGTTGTTCGCTGTTCGCTATTTGCTATTCGCTATTTGCTGTTGGCTGTTGGCTATTTGCAATAAAAAAATTGATGCTGGGGATTTCAACCAAATTGCACTTTAAAAAGTTCGTTGAAGTGCTCCTAAACCTTATTCATCCGCCTAATCGCTCCGGCAAATATATCAAATACCCGCACGTTCCTGCGCAAAAAAGGATTTTCTTTCTGGTCATTGCAAACCGGAAACGTATCGGGGTGTTTCAAATAGAAATTCGGCTTTATTTTTGCTTTAAAACACATATTTTGCCGTATCTTGGCAGGGCGATGACCCAGATTCTTGGCGAATTTTCGCAAAAACTCGGATAAAGAACTCAAAACATTATGGTTGCAGAAAAAAAGAAAAGCCCGGTGAAAAAAAATCAACCGGCGTATAGCAAAGAACAATATTTGCAATGGTACGAACTGATGCTGCGTATTCGGCGCTTCGAGGAGCGGGCCTTAGTGGCTTACGGACAGCAGAAAGTGCGCGGCTTTTGCCATGTGTACATTGGGCAGGAAGCCGTAGCGGCGGGCATTGAATCGGCATTGAAACCGGGCGACGCCATCGTGACGGCCTATCGGCAGCACGGCACAGCCATCGGGCGCGGCGTAACGACCCAAGCGGCTATGTCCGAGCTTTTCGGCAAAGCTACCGGCATTGTAAAAGGCAAAGGTGGCTCAATGCACTTTTTCCTCGCAGAAAACAAGTACTTTGGCGGTAACGGCATCGTAGGGGCGCAAATCCCCATCGGCACGGGCATCGCTTTAGCGGAAAAATACAAAGGCACCGACAATCTGTGCGTCACCATGTTTGGCGATGGCGCAGCGCGGCAAGGCGCATTGTACGAATCGTTCAATATGGCTATGACTTGGAAACTTCCCGTATTGTACATCGTAGAAAACAATGGCTACGCCATGGGTACTTCGGTGGCGCGCACCAGCAATGTGCAAGAACTGTACAAAATCGGTAATGCTTTTGATATGCCCAGCGAGCCAGTGGACGGCATGAACCCCGAATCGGTGCACGAAGCCGTGAGCCGTGCGGCGGAGCACATTCGCGCGGGCAAGGGGCCTTATTTCTTGGAAATCAACACTTACCGCTACAAGGGGCACTCTGTATCCGACCCCGCAAGGTACCGCAGCAAGGACGAAGTGGAGGAGTACAAAGGCAAAGACCCGGTAAAAACCACTGAGGAAAAAATCTTGCGCCTCGGCTTGGCTACCGAAGCCGAAATCCAGGAAATAAAGGATGCCATCAAGGCAGAAATCGAAGCGGCGGTCAAGTTTGCCGAGGAGTCGCCTTACCCGGATGCCTCAGAACTTTATACCGATAATTACACGCAAAAGGATTATCCATTTATCCGAGATTAATAGGCATTTTGGCCACAGATAGTGCAATGATGTGCTATTTTACATAAAATACATCATGAAAGTTCCGGCAGGTTACATCCCACTGGAACTTTTTGTTTTCTACCGGCCCACTGAGTGAACCACCCTTAGTGAAAGATGTTTTTTTTATAAAATGACTAATTGCCTCGTTTTTACGATGTAATTTGCCAAGTCAATGGTTACTTCACAGGCGCGTTGCAAATTGAGTATAATAGCATCTTGTTTAGTAAAATTACTTTCCAACACTGCTTCAAAACCAACATATTCCTCACGGATGCGGCGCAGGCAGCGCTCTATGCTTTCCACTTTATTTAGTACTACATCATCCATATACTGAGCCTCTTTTTATGATGTCTTCAATAATTTCCCGGCGTTCTTTCTGTAAATATTGATAAGCGGAGTAACACATAATTTCAAAATTGCCACAAAAAAAAGTATCCGCACAAAAAATACGCGCACCGGTACTTATAATCTGAAAACGCAGCACCGTAGAGGCCTCTTGCAAGTCAATCAAATCAACGTCTGCGCTTAGTTCTGCGGCTAATCGCTCCTGCAAATCCCATCTTTCTATCGGCGGCATGGGTCGAGCGTCGCGCAAGAAAGCAATATCCCAGTCGCTATCAGGGCGCGCTTGCCCTGTGGCCCGGCTACCAAAGCAATAAACCCCCTTTAAATCAGGCATTTGTGCTTTCAAAAATATAACTATGCGATCTTGCATACTGCCCCATTTTTTTAACAAGGATAGCGTTTTTTTTTGTACGGTTTTGGCGATAAAAATTTCGCAATATCTGTCATCTTCGTACAACCCTTCGGCTTACTTAATGCTCATTATAATAGTATTGTTCTTATTCACTCAAAATCTCATCTTTATGAAAGCATTATTTACCATTTCTCTCATTTTATTACTACCAGTGCTGTCTTTTTGTCAGTTAGAAAAAGGTACTTGGATGCTGAGTTTCACTGCTGCTACCGATGCTCCGGCCATCGCTAAATATAATGACGCCAATATTGGCACTATCACCTATCTACAGCTCTCAACGCGTACTACCGTTGGATATTTTCTTTCCAAACATTGGGTAGCAGGCGCCAATATCGGAGGCACTATTTTATATAATTCCAGCAGCGATAATGTAAGCAGCGGCATAGGGCTGTCCCCATTGGTACGTTATTATTTGAATCCGAACCACGAGCGGCGCAATTGGTTTCTGACAGCAGCTGGCGGTATAACGGCAGGAGTTGACAGTGATGGCGCGGACATTGCATTCGGCAACCTTGCGCTCGGCGGCGGCGTTAATTATTTCCTCGCGCCAGGCGTAGCCTTGGAGGGTTTCGTAGGCACCTATGGACTAAATCAAGAAGACGCCAAACTGATTACCTCGCTGGGCTTGCAATTTTTTCTGCATCCCAACCGAGACAAAACGACCGTAAGCCCAGCCATTGGCACAGGCACGCTCCTGCTGGGTGGCAGTGGCAACATAGCACTCTATGACAATGCATGGGGCGGCAATCTAAGCCCTAATGTAGGTATTTTTGTGAACGATCGCTTGGCGCTGGGCACCGGGCTAGTATTGATCTACCGCAAAACGACCGGGTCGGATCTGTCGGTTTCATTGGGATTGTTGACGCCATTTGTACGTTATTATTTCAATCCCGAACAAGGACGCACACTATGGTTTGCTGCAGTGAGCGCCGGGCTGGCACGTGTAACGCTTAATAATTCAAACTTCCCCGATAGAAATAATTCCTTCGTTCGGGGAGCCAGCGTCGGGCTGGGTTTGAATTATTTTATCACGCCTCACGCCGCAATAGAAGCGCAACTAAACTTCGGCTATTCCGCTCAAGAAGCGCTCAATCTAACCCGTGTTGGTGGCAGTCTTGGGCTACAGTTTTTCTTGCCCTCCCAAAAACGATAAGCATATTGTCCGTCAGGCAGATTTTATGCACCAGCTTGGCGGACAGTATCATTTTGTAAAACGCATCCGTATTTTACAAAAATGGAATAAATAGCAATTCGCTTTTCGCAGTTCGCTTTTCGCGAAATACTGTTTTTCAATATTTTAAAAAATCGTAAATCGTAAATCGTAAATCGTAAATCGTAAATCGTAAATCGTAAATATTTTCACTCCCGCACCAATTGCAATTTCATTTTCTTGATTCGATCCTCCAACTTCTCCGAGCTGAGCTTCTCGCGGAGGCGATCTACCATAATGGGGAAGGCGAAAGGCGTGGCTTTGGTGGGCTTTTTCAGTATGATGTGCTGGCTATTGATGCGATTCAGAGCGGCGCGCAGGCGGGCTTCTTCGAGCTGGAAGGTCATCACTTCATCATAGGCTTGCAATAACAATACATTTTCAGGGTCATAATCTTGAAATACTTGAAAGAATAATTGCGCCGAGGCTTGCAGGTGCTTATCTTTCTTTTGGCTGCCGGGGTAGCCTTTGAATACCAGCCCGGCGATGCCCGCGATGTCGCGGAAGCGACGCTTGGCCATTTCCACCGCATTGATGCTCGCCCGGATATCTTGCATGAGATTTTGGGTAGTAAACAATTGATTATCAATAGCTTTTTCAATCGGCACGGGTGAGTCGGAGAGCAATTCAAAACCATAATCATTCATGGCAATAGAAAAACTAAGGGGCTGCAACTGCGCTAAGCGATACGCCAGCAAGGCGCCCATACCCTCGTGCACGAAGCGCCCTTCGAAGGGGTACATTACTAAATGATGCCCTTCTTTACTTGAAAAATATTCGATTAAAAATTCGTGACGCGCCGGCACATGCGAGCGTTTTTGCTGCACAGCAATGAGGGGTTGTAATGTTTTCAATTCAATATCATGATATTCATTACGTGTAATTTCGTCCAATTTTACACGTAAAAACTTTGAAAGCTCTGACGAAAGCGGCATCCGGCTGCCCTGCCAAGAAGGCACCTTGCCTTTGTTTTGGCTGCTGCGGCGCACCTGCACCGTCATGTCCTTGATGCGCACCAATTCGAGGCTGCGGCCGGCAAACCAAAATACGTCGCCGGGCTTGAGTTGTGACACAAACCATTCCTCGATGCTGCCGATATAACCGCCGCTGAGGTATTTTACTTGCAAGCTGTTCATATCACTTACGATAGTGCCGATATTTAGTCGGTGGCGCAAAGCGATACGCTTGCTATTTACTTTATAAAGACCATTTTCGATGATTTCTACCTTTTTATACTCATCATAAGCGCTTAATGAATCGCCACCGGATGTAATAAATCGGAGTGTCCAGTTCCATTCTTCGGATGTAATGCTACTAAATGAAAACGTATTTTTTACTTCCTGATAAATAATATCGGGTCGAAAACCGTCAGAAACGGCTAAAGTAACTAAATATTGTACCAAGACATCAAACGAGCGGATGTAAGGAATACGGCTTTCCAACTCGCCATCCGTAATAGCCTGACGCAAGGCAGCTCCTTCGATCAACTCCAAGGAATGCGTGGGCACAAAATAAATACGGCTGACCGCCCCCGGCTGGTGGCCGCTGCGCCCGGCGCGTTGCATAAAGCGCGCTACGCCTTTCGGTCCGCCGATTTGTACAATGCTTTCTACGGGCCGAAAATCCACGCCGAGATCGAGGCTGGCGGTGCACACCACCGCTTTGAGCGTGCCGTCGTGCAGGGCATTTTCTACCCAATCGCGCAGCTCCCGACTGATGGAGCCGTGGTGCATGGCAATAGCGCCGGCTAAGTCAGGCGCGGCTTCCAGCAAATTTTGATACCAGATTTCGCACTGGGCACGGGTGTTAGTAAAAATGAGCGTGCTTTGACTTTTTTCAATAATGGGTATAACTTTTTGCAGCAACTTGATACCTAAGTGCCCCGCCCAGGGAAAGGTTTCTATTTCGTCGGGAAGAATGGACATCACTTCGATGCGTTTTTTTATATCGGCACGCACCACTTTATCATACGCCGGATTTTCTTTTATAAAATTCGTTTCAGATGTAATATTGGGCAGCAAAACATTTACTGCCTCGTGCATATTGCCAATGGTAGCCGAAATACCCCAGACTTTTAAATCGGGTAAAATACCGCTCAGCCTGGAAAGCGCCAGCTCCATTTGCACGCCACGCTTGGAGCCGAGCAATTCGTGCCATTCGTCCACGACAACCGTTTTCAGGCTTTTAAAAAAATCCGGGTAGCCTTTGGTAGCCAGCAGCAAATGCAGGCTTTCCGGGGTAGTGATGAGCAATTCGGGCGGTTTTTTCTTTTGTCGGGCGCGCTCGGTGGTATTGGTATCGCCGCTGCGGATGGCCACTTCCCATTGCAAACCTAAGCCTTGGATGGCGCGTTGGGCGGCTTGTTGGATTTCTTTAGTCAGCGCACGGATGGGCGTGATCCAGATGGCTTGCAATCCGTTATTACTTTTTGCAAAATCGTCGGGATGATTTTTTATAAATTCTAATAAAATGGGCATTAATAAAGCGTATGTCTTGCCACTGCCGGTGGGGGCATTCACAACGCCGCTTTCACCGCACAGATAGCGCTGCCAGGCCTCCTCCTGAAACGGAAAAGGCGTCCAGCCTTGCGTGGCGAACCAGTGGTGGGCGCGCTGGAGGAGTGCTTGTTGTTCCATCGCAGGGGAGAACAGTTGCCGGATTGCAAAGGTTGCAGTACGTCCTACAAGCCATTTTTGGGATCCTTTTTTTCTGATTTGACTTTTTTTGACACAATAAAATCAATCCATTGAGCTTATTTTGTAATCTTGAGCGATTTTTGTGATACGTTCCGATACTGAAATTCTTATCTAACTTTAACTATTATGCAAACATTTTCCAAAACCTACCCCCACCTCATTTGGTGGGTAGAAAACCAAGGCTGGATTGAGATTGGTTCCGACGACTACAGTGATAGTTGGGTACGCATCATGGACGAAGGCGGCACACGTTGGGAAGATGAAGAAGCTGAAACGCTGGACGAAGCTTTATCAAAAGCGGAAGCATTCGTAAAAGCAGAATTTTCCAATATGTAGCACAACGCTGTACGCCGCAATCTTAATTAAAACTTAACTGCGTTTTTACCTCAGCTTAATACCACTTGCGTATTTTGCAGATATAAAAACCAATTAAATTATGAAATTCATCCAACTTGTTTTGTTATTTACCTGTACCGCTTGGGGCTTGTGTGCCCAGCAAAAACCAGATCAACTGCTCCACAACGACCGCGCAGCTTTCGGTAGTGCGCCTATGACTTTCAACCCGGAGTGGGGACCCTTCTTTCATGGCGTAGCTTCTGGCGACCCGCTGCACGACCGCGTGATCATCTGGACGCGCGTCACACCTGACAATTATGATGGCACATCTGTGGAGGTAACTTGGCGTGTAGCGACCGATGCCGCTATGCAAAACGTGGTGCAATCTGGTATGGTCGAGACCAACGAAAGCCGCGATTATACTGTAAAAATTGATGTAACGAGTTTGGCCGCAGGCACTACTTATTATTATGAATTTGAAGCTTTGGGCCGAAAATCATTGGTAGGTAGAACAAAAACTACGCCCGCCGGAGCACAGGCCACGCACCTGAAATTCGGGGTGGTATCTTGTAGCAATTATCAGGCAGGCTATTTCAATGGCTATCAACGTCTTGCTGAGCGCAACGACTTAGACGCGGTGATTCACCTCGGCGACTATATTTATGAATATGGCAATGGCACTTATGGCGATAGCGCCGTGGCCTTGAATCGGCCTTTGGAGCCGCCCACCGAAATCATTTCATTAGAAGATTATCGTACGCGCTATTCGACCTATCGGCTTGATACCAGTTTAATTCGCGTGCATCAGCAGCACCCTTTCATTACCGTATGGGATGATCACGAAAGTGCCAATGACTCGTATGTAGCTGGCGCTGAAAACCATAGCGAAGATGAAGGCGACTGGGATGTGCGCAAGGCTATTTCCAAACAGGTGTATTTTGAGTGGATGCCTATTCGGGATAACGATGATTTTCAGGTGTATCGCAAAATTAGCTACGGCGATTTGCTGGACCTCATTATGCTGGATACGCGGCTCGAAGGCCGCGAAAAGCAAATCCAAAGCATTACCGACCCAGACTTGAACGACCCCGACCGCACCATTCTCGGTGCCGAGCAAAAAGCTTGGCTGCTGGAGCAGTTGCGCAACTCTAGCGCTCGCTGGAAAGTCATCGGGCAGCAGGTTATGTTTGCTGAATTTAACGTGGGCTGGGCGGCCTTGGGCGACCCGAACTTTACCTTCGAAGCATTAGAAAGCATATTCCTCGACATCTGGGACGGCTACCCGGCAGAGCGCACGCAAATTCTCAATTTCATTCAGGAAAATGACTTGGAAAACGTTGTAATTCTCACCGGCGATGTGCATTCGGCTTTTGCCTTCGATGTAGCGGATGACCCGGTGAACGTGACTTTCCAGACCTTGCCCGTAGTGGGCCGCGTGCCACTGTACCAACCAACGCCCAATTATGATGCCACTACCGGTGCCGGTGCGGTGGCCGTTGAGTTTGTGACGCCGAGCGTTACTTCCGCCAATTTTGATGAGAACCTCAACCTCGAAGCAGCGCAGGGTTTTCAAGCACAAATCAATAAGCCCATTGAGCCGGTACCTGGCCTGGTGAATCTGGGCAATCCCAATCCACACATGAAGTATGCCGACCTAATTCAGCACGGTTATTTCATCCTCGATGTAAAAGCGGACAGCGCACAGGCCAACTGGTACTATTCCCCCATTTTGTCGGTAGCACAAGAGGAAGCCTTCGGTACTGCTTGGTACACCTACGCCGGTGAGAGTCGCTTGCGCAATGCCGCTACCCCCAGCGCTCCCAAAGCGGTACAGGATGCACCCGCGCCCTCCGAGCCACTCAATACGACCAGCACAGCAGCAGCTGCCCGCCGGCACAAGTTTGCCGTACTTGGGGTGTACCCCAATCCGTTTGAAGATATCAATACCTTGCACTATTCGTTGGCAGAAGCGGCGCAGGTACAAATTAGCTTGTATGATGCAAAAGGAAAATTGGTGCGCACTTTAGTAAATCAACGGATGCAACCGGGCATTTTTTCTCTGCAATTGCAAGCCAATGGCCTGCCCCGGGGCGCTTATGTCTATCAAATTCAGGTGGATGAGCAGCGCTATACGGCTAAGGTAGTATTGTCGAAATAAACCAATAAGCGGTTTTGCAGTCGGAAAGTTGTTATATTATAATAATTTTCGACTGTAAAACCACTCGTTCTTTACAAACGGGTTAAAACAAAAACCCTTGTCTAACTTGCAGACAAGGGTTTTTTAATTTCAGGAATGATATTAGCTATATTAGATTAATATCTTCTTTTGTTGTAGCCGCCATCGTTGCCGCCATAGCCGCCGCCGCCGTATCCGCCACCGCGATTGGAGCCGCCACGGTCGCCGCGATCGCCACGAGATTCGCGGGGTTCTGCTTTTTTCACTACGATGGTTCTGCCGTCTAATTCGCTGTCGTTCAAGTCATTAATAGCTTTTTGTGCTTCGTCGTCGTTCGTCATTTCCACAAAGCCAAAGCCTTTGGATTTGCCGGTAAATTGGTCCATGATAACTTTGGCAGAATCTACTTCGCCATAAGCCTCGAATACTTCTCTCAGATCATCACTCTGAGTGCTGAAATTCAATTTTGCAACAAAAATGTTCATTAGAAAAAATTAAAGTGAAATAATAAGCTTATTCTGCAATCAGGTAAGCGTAGCGAAGTGATTTTCAGGACTTAATTTTGTGGAGAAAGACTTGGAAACAAAACCAGCTAAACTTGACTTGATATACTTCATATCAAATAATGCTGCAAGGTACGCTAAAAAATAATACGGCGCAAGTGCTTGGCTACAATTATCCAAAAAAAACGTACCGAACTATCGAAATCGGCGTAATATTTGTCGCACCGACTGTACGTACCCGCCACCAAAAAGATTGACATGCACCAATAAATAATACAACTGGTACAAGTCTTGCCGCTCCTCGTGGCCAGGCAGCAAAGGAAAAGCTTGTTGATAAGCTTGATAAAACAGCGGGTCGAAGCCGCCGAATAGCCGGGTCATGGCTAAGTCCATTTCGCGGGAGGCAAAACACACCGCCGGGTCTATCAGCACGGGGGCACCATGCTCGTCGCTCAGGAAATTGCCGCTCCAAAGGTCGCCGTGTATCAGGGCGGGCGGCTCGTCGGGGAGCAAGGTCGGGAGTTGTACAAAAAGTTGCTCAAAGAGTTGGTGGTCGGCTGTGCTGAAGTGCGCCTGGGTTTCGGCGAGGCGGATTTGCGGCAGCAAGCGCTCTTCGATATAAAAAGTACACCATTGCGAATGCGGACGATTCGATTGCGGTAAGCTACCGATAAAATTGTCAGTTGCCAGCCCAAATTGTGCATGGCGAGTGCGGTGCAAGGTTGCTATGCTTTCGCCAAAACGCGACCAGAAATCGGCGCTGCGCGGCCCAGATTCGATGTACTCCAACAGTAGCCAGCCTACGGGCCCGTGCTCCGCTGTGCTATGCCCTTGTACAGCAGGCAGGCGCAAGGCATAGGCACGAGCGAGCAGTTCTAACCCAGCGGCTTCGGCAGCAAATAGGGCGTGCGCCTGTGGTGCCTCATTCATTTTCAAAAAGAAAGTACCCCGATTGGTTTCGAGGCGACGCGCCACGCTGATGTCACCACCACGCACCGGAAAAACGGCTGAAACGGTGGTGCGCAGCAATTTTTCGCATTGGTCTTTTACCGCCGCGGGTAAGCTGGTAGCCACTTTTACAAACGGTTTTTATTGATAATTTCGAGCAGCTCGTCGCGGTAGTTTTTGCCGACTGGCAGGTGCTTGGCTTGTCCTTTTTCCATTACTTCCACCATATTACCTACAATGGCTTCGATATGATTGATATTAACAATGTAAGAGCGATGAATGCGCTTGAACTGTTGAGGCGGCAGCTTATCTTCGAGGCTTTTCATGGTTTGCAGGGTGATGACCCGATTGCTTTCCATCCGAATGATGACATAATCTTTCAGCCCTTCGATGTAAAGAACTTCTTCAAAATTGACTTTGACTAATTTTTTATCCGCTTTAACGAAAATATAATCTGGCCCTTCCTCCTCGGCTGGGGCCGGGCCGCCGGCAGCCGGGCTGTCGCGGCGTTGCAATTCTATCTGCTCGAGCGCTTTATTCACCGCTTTCATGAAGCGATCTACCGAGATGGGCTTGAGTAAATAATCGAGTGCATTGAGTTCAAAGCCTTCCACTGCATAGTTGGAATAAGCCGTCGTGAAAATCACTAAGGGCGGGCGCGTCAGGGTTTTCAGAAAGTCAATACCCGTGAGCTGGGGCATTTGTATGTCAAGAAACATCAGGTCAATCTGATGGTTTTTCAGGGCATCGTTGGCCTCAAAAGCGTTGTTACATTTTTGTACCAAGTGGAGTTCGGGCACTTTTTCGATGTATGTTTCTAATACATCCTGTGCCAGAGGCTCGTCATCTACGATAATTACATTAATGGTAGCCATATTATGTGGGTTTTAAGCGATTCTACAACGAAGATATTAAAAAATTGTGCGCATTTTTACAAAATTAATCATTCAGATGCATCTTTAATTGTACGGCATAGGTTTTCGGATTGTCATAAATTTCGAGACTGTACTGCCTCGGATAGAGTATATCAAGGCGGCGGCGCACATTCACCAGCCCAATGCCGCCACTGCGCCGGTGGTGGTCTTGGTGCGGCAAGGCGTTGGGCTTGTTGTTTTCGATAAAAAAGTCAATATCTTGTTTTTCAACATGCAAGCGGATATTGACAAAACCGCGTTCAAGTTGATTGGTCAAGCCATGTTTAAAACTATTTTCAATAAATGGTATAAACATCAAGGGGGCTATTTGCTGGTCGCTAATGTGGCCCGTAGCTTCAAAACTGATGTCCACCTTGCTGCCGTGCCGCAGGCGTTCTAAGTCTAAATAATTTTGAATATAATGCACTTCATTACTTAATAATACGCGTTTTTCATTACATTCATACAGCATGTAGCGCATCATTTCCGAAAGTTTAATCACAATTTCGGGTGCTTTGTCTGATTTTTTCAAAGTGAGTGCATAAAGGCTATTGAGCGTATTAAACAAAAAATGCGGATTAATTTGCGACTTGAGAAAGCGCAGTTCGGTTTGCATGGTGCGGGTCTCCAACTCTTGTTTTTCCTGCGTAGTACGCACCCAGTCTGTAATAATGCGCCCGATGGTAGAAGCAGAAGCAATAACAAAAGTAGCAACAAAGTAAATGGTTTGGTTGCGCACCAACTGAGCTTGCAGCTCTGGGTAGCCAGAAAATTTGAAATAAAATACAATAATTTTTAGCGGTGTAATAATAATAGTAGCCAATATGAGCAGCCCTGCGTAAGTAAGTAAGCGGTTGCGCGTCAGATAGTTAGGAATAAGGTATAAAAGATTGAAATAAACAATGGTAGCATAAAAGCAAACATTTACTATTTCATTGCTCAAGGTAAATAAAAAACCTCCGCCGGTATCTTCTATTAGCATGAGCGATACCAATAGTAATAGCCAGAACAAAGAATGATAGACTGCTCGTTTGGTAAAAAAACGAATCAGCTTGCTCAGCCAGTCTTTGTTGGCAACTGCATCCATATTGTATTGTACGCGTTCGATAAGCCTAAAAGTTTGCTTGAAAAAGTGCGTCAAAATAACAAGAAATCATTTGCCGAGGCATTATTTTTGGAAAAAATACGCCAAAATACCGACCAGTGTGTGCCAGATACCCGGAACTTTTTTCGCCGAAGCGTAGTTAGCAATGACTTAGCCTTACTTTTTCGTAAGAATGGAGTAGGAGAAACTGATTTTACGTACTTTTGTAGTGCTTTTTTTAAAAACAGCAAATTGAGTATCACAAATGGTTTATCTGACAAGAAGGGAAACGTTCAATGCAGCGCACAAGCTGTGGGTGGACAGTTGGAGCGAGGCGGAAAACATGGCGGCTTTTGGCAAGTGTGCCAATAAAAACTGGCATGGACACAACTACGAGTTGTTCGTCACTGTGAAAGGCACCCCCGATCCGGTGACGGGCTTTGTAATGGATGTAAAAAAACTAAGCCAGCTTATTAAGCTGCTCATTACGGAAAAGGTGGATCACAGCAATCTGAATTTGGATGTAGATTTTATACCCAAAGGGATGCAGCCGACCACCGAAAATCTGGCGATTCAGTTTTGGCAGCAACTCGAACCACAGCTTGAGGGCTGCCGTTTGCATTGCATCAAGCTTTGCGAAACAGAAAATATTTATGTCGAATATTATGGCGAGGCATCATAAAGGATGTTTTATGATACAAATCACATAATGACGAGGCTGTTATTACAATTTTAATTATGTGCTATTAATTTTTGCCGCAGTACAAAACCCCGCTCGGCTTTTACGGGCCAAGGGTCGTCGGCACAGTCGAGGGTAGCGCTGCCGCCGCATTGGGTAGAAAGAACCGTCCAGGTGCGCTCGGTCAGCCCAATGCCCCGCTGATACAGTTCTGTGGCTTGTCGAATATTCAGATTATCCTCATAATCAGCCAATTGGACTTCAAGTGTTTCGTCATTTACCTCCCTGTAGCGGTAGTCCCAGTTTTGAAAAACAGCAATCGTATTACTCGCCACCGTAATCGGTAGATTGGCGTCGAAAAACAAATGCCCATCCCAACGCTTGCCGGCACGTACCGGAAAAACCAACTTAATGAAACTGCGATTGCCCTCGGTGCGAATGAACTGCCCAGGCGTGCGCCGCATAGAAAAAACCTCCCGGATTTGCCAAGCATCGCCGCGCTGGTAGCGCTCGTAGCGCTCGGCCACATAGATGGTATCGCCAGCCTGGCTCAGGCGTTGTTCTACAATTTCTTCGCGGAAAAACAATCGCGCCGTATCCGCGCGCAGTCCGTCGCTCACATACACAATCGAATCCACCTCGTACTCGCGGTATTGCCCGACCTGCAAGGGCTGGAAATCATAACCAAAATCAAGCTGAATACGCTCGGTGGCCGGTTCTTCGCAAGCCGAAAACAGCACCAAAAGGACGAGCATTGCCAAGACGATGTGCTTCATGTCGTGTTTTGTTGAACAATGTCAGGAAAACAGTTTCCGCTTTCAATTTCGGTTTGCCAACGAGCTGCCATAAATAATGCCCCCGCCAATGACGTCGTCGCCTTCATAAAATACAGCCGACTGCCCAGGCGCCACTCCTTTTACATTGGCGTGAAATTCTACCTCCACCCGGTCGGGCCCAACTTGTCGCAAACTGCTCAGCGTACCGCCGTCTTTATAGCGAATTTTGGTCACAGCCTCTAAACCTGCCTCCGGAATGGTCGCGTATTTCATCAAATTGACCTGCCCGACGCTCATGCCGTTGCGCACTAATTCGTCCACGAAGCCCAGTACAACGGTGTTGGTCTCCGGCTGGATTTCGGTGACGTACATCGGCTCGCCGAAGGCAATGCCCAAGCCTTTACGCTGCCCAATGGTATAAAACGGATACCCCTGATGCGTGCCCAGCACCTCGCCTTTGGTATTGACGAACGTGCCACCAGCTACCTGCTCTTCCAGTCCGTCCACGCGGCGCTTGAGGAAACCCCGATAGTCGTTGTCGGGTACGAAGCAAATTTCGTAGCTTTCGGCTTTTTTAGAAAGATCGGTGTAGCCCCAGTCAAAAGCCATCTGGCGTACTTCGGGCTTGGTGTAGGCACCCAGCGGGAAGCGGCTGCGGCTCAGGCATTCTTGGCTCAGCCCCCAAAGCACATAGGACTGGTCTTTGTGGTAGTCCACGCTGCGAGTGATATACTTGCGGCCCGCGTGCTCGTTGATTTGCGCGTAATGCCCAGTGGCAATAAATTCGCAATCCAGCGCGTCGGCACGTTTGAGCAAGGCACTCCACTTGATGTGGGTATTGCAGAGCACGCAGGGATTGGGCGTGCGGCCGGCGAGGTATTCGTCCACAAAATTATCAATTACATAGTCGCCAAATTCATCCCGGATGTCCACAATGAAATGGTGAAAGCCCATATCCACGGCTACCTGCCGCGCATCGTTAATGGAATCGAGGCTACAGCAGCCGGTTTCTTTCTTCGAGCCGCCGGAAGTCGCATAATCCCAAGTTTTCATAGTGATGCCGATGACTTCGTAGCCTTGCTCGTGCAGCATCATAGCCGTTACGGTACTGTCAATACCGCCACTCATGGCCACCAGCACCCGTCCTTTTTTACTCATAATTACAACATTTTAAACCGGGTTCAAAGCCCGGTGTTGTATGATACAAAACCCATTTTCTTCTTTGCATTTCCTCTTTGTCCTTCACACTACAAATTTGCCAAAAAGAAGGTTCATTTTTCTATAAAAAACAACTTGAGACGTATGTTTTACTAAAAATATGCCGTTTGCCAAGCTGCATTAAATCACTTTTTCATTGCGGCATTAGCCGAATTTTGCTACTTTTGCTATATTGCAAAAAATGAAGCGCTAATAGCGAACAAAAACATCAAACAGCATCCAATCCATGTCAACAGCCACCGCTACACGCTTTCGTCCGGGCGTTTTACACGGCGAAGAAGTCACAGCATTATTAAATTATGCCAATGCGCACAACTTTGCGCTGCCAGCAGTCAATGTAATTGGCACGAACTCGGTCAATGCTGTATTAGAAACAGCACGCGAGGTCAATTCGCCCGTTATTATTCAGTTTTCTAATGGCGGCTCAGCGTTTTTTGCAGGCAAAAGCTTGCCCAATAAAGACCAACGCGCCTCTATTCTCGGCGGCATTTCTGGTGCCATGCACGTACATCACGTAGCGGAGGCCTATGGCGTGCCCGTTATTTTGCATACCGACCATTGCGCCAAAAACATCCTGCCCTGGGTGGAAGGATTGCTGGCGTTTAGCGAAGATTTTTACAAGCAAAATGGCTATCCTTTATACAGTTCGCACATGCTCGACTTGTCGGAGGAGCCGCTTGAGGAAAATATCGAAACCTGTGTGCGCTTTCTGGAACGCATGGATAAAATGGGCATGACCTTAGAAATCGAACTCGG
This sequence comes from uncultured Saprospiraceae bacterium, assembly GCA_937872385.1. Taxonomy (GTDB): domain Bacteria; phylum Bacteroidota; class Bacteroidia; order Chitinophagales; family Saprospiraceae; genus JADJNW01. The sequence goes on along the minus strand of CALMSO010000045.1, from coordinate 26,390 downwards.
TGTGACCGGCGGCGAGGAAGACGGCGTGGACAACACTGGCATTGATAATGCGCTGCTCTATACCCAACCCGAAGAGGTCGCCTATGCCTATGAGCACTTGAGCCAGGTGAGCCATCGCTTCACTATTGCAGCGGCTTTTGGCAATGTGCATGGCGTTTATAAACCCGGTAATGTAAAATTAGAACCGGTTATTCTGAAAAATTCGCAGGATTATATTCGCAATAAATTCAAGCTGACAGGAGATACGCCCGTTAATTTTGTCTTTCATGGCGGCTCTGGCTCCTCGCGCGCAGAAATCCGCGAAGCGATTGAGTACGGCGCTATTAAAATGAACATTGACACCGATATGCAATGGGCTTTCTGGGACGGCGTGCGCGGCTACTACGAGAAAAATCGAGACTACCTTCAGGCGCAACTTGGCAACCCCGAAGGTGCCGACAAACCCAATAAAAAATACTACGACCCGCGCACTTGGCTCCGCAAAGGCGAAGAGACTTTTGTGGCTCGCCTGAAGCAAGCTTTTGAAGATTTGAATTGCATTGGTCGCAATCAGTGATAGCTGCTGGCGACAGGGCGAAAATGATATAGCCCCGGCGAAATCCATATTCGCTGGGGCTCCGTGTTTTTGAAGTGAGCCACCCAGGAGACTCGAACTCCCGACCCACGCATTACGAATGCGTTGCTCTACCAACTGAGCTAGGGTGGCAGAAACTACTGTAAATGTTGGTTACAAGTCGGGATGACTGGATTCGAACCAGCGACCTCGTCGTCCCGAACGACGCGCGCTACCAAGCTGCGCTACATCCCGTAGCCAATGCGTGTGTGTGTAATGTTGGTTTGCTTTTTGCAAAAGCAGGGCAAATATAGGGGTTCTTTTTATAATTGTCAATCTTTTGTGCCATCCTTGCCGGAAAAAATCAGTTTTCTCTGATAAATTCTTGAATGCCAATATATTCGTCATTCTCTTTGCCGTCGCCATCCCAGTCGAGCAGGCAGCGAAAAGTGGCTCGTTTGCCTGCTACTTTCACTTCGTATTGATAAGTGGCGTCGGGTGCGATGAGCATCAGCGTATCGCCAAAAACATTCCACAGCCCGCGCGTCAGGCGCGTGAGGCTGTCGGCGCTATTGCGATACTCCATCCGGTAGCGATGGTCCAAATCGTAATAAGTCATAATGGGGCGCATACCCAATCGGACTTCCCATTCATTTTCGGGCACTTCAAATACCTCGGGCACAGCGCTGCTATCGGTCGCGTTGAGTGTTACCCGGAAGGCAATCGTTGCCCATACTCCAGGCAGGGCTTCTTGTAGCGTCGGAGTTTCCTGCTCGGTGGCAGAGCGTGTTTGGCAAGCTCCAAGACAGAGCAGCGCGCCATACAACCAGTATTTCATATTTTAGCCGATTTTTGCATAGCAAAAGTAAGCCGATTCCGGAAAATTTATGAAAAAAGCCGCTTGCCCTATTTTTATAAAAATAACCACTGCCGACTTTGCCAACAGTGGTTATAATTTTTATAAAAAATCAACTGCATTCAAATTGCGCGTACGCTACCCGAGCCAGATACTTTGGCATTCACTTTGGGTTGTCCTTTATAGCGCACGCTCCCGGAGCCAGAAACTTGTATATCAAGCGTGTCGCTTACATCCGCCGTGCAATCACCCGACCCAGAAATACGCACTGTGCTGTTTTTGACGCTCAGCCCAGCCGCTACAAAATCTCCAGAGCCCGCGATAGACACGCTCAGCGCATTTGCAGAGCCGTCTAATTTTACATCGCCGGAGCCAGCTATTTTGCCTTCAATGTCTTTGGCTTCTACCGCCAATTTCAAATCACCGGAGCCAGTGATATTGATACTCAAATTGCCGAGATTGGTAAAGGTGCCTTCCCCGATGACATCGCCCGAGCCGGTGATGTGGGCTTTGGTAAGCGTAGGAATAGTGATATAAATACGAACTGGCTGGTACTGGCGCACATTTACTCCGCTTTCAAAGCGAATTTTCCAGTGTTTGTCATTTACTTCCGTTAATAACAAATCCATAATATTTTGTTGTGCTTCAATGCGGACACTTTGCGTGTTGCCTTGGCGCAAATATACTTTCGCACTGATCGCTAAGGTAAAGCCATCAAAGTCCGCCAGATTGAAATCTTTTTTTACTACCGAACCCGAACCAGTTACGGTTTTCCATTTTTGTGCCTGCAAGCCGCCGGTAAATAATAATGTAATAATAAATACTGCGGTAGCTACTAAATGTCGTTTTGTCATGATTATCATGTTTTAACAATTTGTAATTTTTATTACAAAAAGACACGAAAAACCGCTTCGGGTTGCTTTATTCTGACCAAAAACGGCAAAAAACCGACGAAAACAGGCAAGACGCGGCAAAATTTTAATCCTATTGCCGCGTCTTGTGAGTATTTATCGCATCAGCAGCATCTTGCGGCTGAGGCGCTGAGTGGGCGTATCTAATGTGTAAAGCAGCAGGCCAGTAGCTGGCAATTCCGCGCTTTGTAATTGCACCTGATGTGCCCCGGCGGCGTATTGGCCGCTGATAGTTTTGAGCAGTTGCCCTTGCATACTATAAACATTCAGCGATATGAGGGCAGGCTCCGGCAGGTAAAAACCGATAGTGGTTTCCTCCCGGAAAGGATTCGGATAGTTTTGCGCTAATTGCAAATCCGTCATTGGCACTGCTTCAAATGTCAACGCCAAGCGATACAGAGCAGCATTTTGCCCATAAGCCTGCGGCCGGAGGTAGCGTTCGTTCAATTGGAGCGACTCCGCCGTGCTGGTAGTTGTGCTGGCCCGCACGCGCAGCGTGAGCAGGGGTTGGTCGGCGTCAGGTAATGGTGGCTGACCGATTCCATCCCAAACGATGCTGACAATGCCCGCCTCGGCTTGTATGAAATAATGCTCGGCAGTGATTAGTCCTGGTTCGATGCTGAGTAATTCGAGTGCATTAGCATTGTATTGCAAGGCAAACTGTGCTGCCGCCAAATCGCGGAAATCGCCATAAATCGGTATGGACCAAGTCTGCTGTGCTGACAGGGTAAGGTTGGGCAAACTCAAGCTACGCGTAGCATTGTGGCGAGCCGCAGCGCCTACACGATCGGGCAGGAGGCTGCCATTCAGATCGCCAATTTTAATGGCAATAAAAGCGCTATAATTTTCTGGGCTGCTCATCTCACTGATGCGCACCGACTCCGGGAAAGGCTCCTGCCAAGGGTTCAGTGGATTGGGGAAAACATAAGCAGCATCTACAAATCGCCAACTGGTATTTTGTAAAAAAACAGCTTGTAATCCCAGCATGACTGAGCGCAATTCATCAACATCCGTTGCATCAACCTGTCCATCCCGATTGACATCCGCTGCAATTAGCCGATAAGGCGAAGTGATAGCTTCGATCCCTAAGACGTGTTTTTGTAGTATAATCAAATCCGCAATGGAAATACCTTCGCCGTGATAGTCATCAAGGAAAGGTCGCAAGGTGTATGCTTGCCCCATCAGGGCCTCGAAGCGGAAATCACCGGTTTCACTGGTCAATCGCATGGTACTATCTGCGCTGATTAGCATCACGGGCACATTAGACAGGCTGAAATCTTCTTCGGTATAAATCCTTCCAGCAATGAGGCCCGTGTCCGGCTCGGTCAGGGTGTCGGGGTCATCGCAAAGATTGTTGTTGATTTGTACCAACAGATATGTGCGGCAGAACGTAAAATTGGGGCCGCCAACAGAGCCGTCGGGTTGCACGGCGTAAGGATTGTTGGCTTTGTCCCAGGCATATACTTCAATATCGAGTGTGCCGAGATCATCGCAGGTCAGAATTAGTTCTTTTTGCTGAAAATCAGGCGTTTCGCCTACCCTATTGATAGAAAAACCGGCGATGCCTGAACAGTCACTCAAAGGGCTGGCGATTAAATCTTCGGCCCAAATACTCATAGCTGCGGGCGTAGCCGCCCCCGGCTCGGTGGGCATGAGCGTGACCGTGAGTCCATTGAGGCAAATGGGCGCTGGTGCTTTACAATCCACTACGCGGAAGGTTGTTTTTCTGGAAGTGGCATTGCCGCAGCCGTCCACTGCATGAATTTCTAAGTGATGCGTTCCGATTGGATATACGCCTCCGGCCGTGTAGGGGCCGCCTTTGCTGTACTCAGCGGTTTTTATACCGTTGATGAATACCTTGATTTTAATATCATTGGGTGTGCAAACGTCACTGACAGAAAACGGAATGGACACCGTAGCGGTGCAATTGTTATTAACGCTGCAAAAAGGTTCCGGATCATTCAACAGAATAAGGGGCGGCACGTCATCGCTGATTTTGATATGCTGCGTATATTGCCAATAGCCGGTAGAATGGGTCTTGCGCCAGTAGCCCGTAGGATTGGTTGGGCTGCAGGTGAATCGTTCGCCTGCTCGCGGATTTTGATTCGTTTCAGAATGGTCGCGGTCAATAAAAGCATGACCCGAAGGTCGCCGAATGACCCAAACGGCCTCGTCGCCGGGTTTGCCATCGCAATCTTCATCTCTGCCGATTACCTGTGGCTGCGAATAGCCATCGTATTCGCACCAGTTAATCACGCGGTAGGTTCTGAAAATCTTGCCGCATTGGCTGTTGTTGCCGAAAAAATTCATATCCTGCACGCTCACCACAAGGTAGTCGCAGGAAGATTGCTCAACGATGACTTGCGCTTGCGCCGGGGCCTGCCCGCAGGTAAGCTCTACATCTTCTGGGAAGCGCAATTTGTAGTCGTGTACACCCACGATGGTCACTTTTTGGGTGCATTCATCGTGCCCACCGTAGCGATTGGAGGCCTTAAAACGCCGAATAATCGTGCCGCTTTGGCAATTGGACAGACTGACGATAGGGGTCAATTCTACCCAAAGGCCGGGAAAACACTTGTTTTCGGCTTTGCCAAACAGGTGCTGCAATTGCTGCGTGTTGTGCGGATTGAAATTCGCGGGCAGAAAATCGCAGGTGACGGTTTTGTCGTAAGGCGGCTTGCAACAGCCCGCATAAGTTGCTTCAGGAGTGGTAGCATACAGGGCTACCTGGCTTGTCATCAATAGCAAAGCAGGGAAAAGGCAGTAAAAATGCTTTTTCATATTTTGGGATTTAAGATTGAAAAAAAAGAAACGGAAAAACCTGCAACGGGGGGAAGGTACAGGGTGGTTTTGGTAAGATAGCCTTATTGCTAATGATTCAAAGCTCGCTAACAAAGGTACGAAGTAAGAGTGGCAATGTCAAATTAGTTGGTAAAAAATTATCGCCAAGCACATGACAAGAAAATCTTTGCACTCGCAGAGACTGTATGGCTCAATGCACCGGTGACCTGATGAACTGGTGCTTTGGATTGATAGTCAAATAATTGTAACCCCATGAATACAGCACAACTCCTTGAAATTGGCATAAAGGCATTTAACAAGGATTGAGCAGAGTGTTTTTATACCCTAATTTAAGCCAATTTTTAGCTGGCCTTGCCAAAGACTGCCGGTGTGTGCCTGTGACAATGTCAGCAGCTGCACTTTTTCATAGCCGAGTGCAGCAGCCCCCCCGAAAAGCCTTGCCCCTTTCGTCAAAATGTTTTATTTTTGACAAGCGATCCGTCGAGCCATCCGCTTAATAAAAAGGTGTTTAAGCGCCATATCGCGCTCATGCCGCCATAACAACTAGGGCTATTAAAACCGATATAATATGGACAATTCAGATTTTTTCATATTAATATTTTTAGCTATAATAGGCTTTTTTTGGCTGTTACCGATTTTAATCATCATCCGTTCTCGTAAAACTACCGGAAGTGAAAAATTAGCATGGATATTGGCTGTGATTTTTATATCTTGGTTTGCTTGGATTTTCTACTGGCTACTCGCTCCGATTAAAAAAAAGGGTAACGAGTGAGGGGGTTTGGGCTAACAAAATTTTATTGTTATTACATCAACCAACATCTTATTGTTTAAATAGCTGATTTATAATCATTTGCAAATTTTGGCTAATTACATCATTTTAGTATAAAAATGCATAAACCGCTGGTTATCATAAATATAAAATCATTTCAACCCGAATATTGGCAAGCATAAACATGGAAGTAGCAATTGACACAATTTTACAATATTTAGCTAAGCAGCAAAGACCCGACGGCTCTTTCGACTCACTCGAATCGTATCCGCCGGAACACCCTTTAGGTCACAAAAACTGGTTTTTCACCGACCCCTCTCCCTTTATTCATGCCAATATTCTTTGTGCCTTGCAAGACATACCCGCCCCCCTGGCACGTTCTATTACACAGAAAGGTTGTCAGTTTATTCAACAACGACAGGAATGGCGTGGGCTTTGGCGCTTCTGGCAGCATGGTGGCACTACGCACAATGTACCTATTGACCTCGACGATACGGCGCTGTGTTCTTACATACTCACCCGAAATGGCTTCCGGGTACATAACCAGCGCTATTTGCTCGCCAATATTGATTCGCAAGGCTATTTTCTTACCTGGCTGCTACCGCACTGGCGCCTGTGGCGGTATCCAGGTTTGTACCGTTTTTTACGTCGGGACATTCGTCATTTACAAGCTGTATTGGCTTCGCCTATGCTATCCACGGCGGATAAGGAACCCGCAGTTGCTGCCAATGTATTACTATACCTCGGCGAAACTTCAAAAACCAAGCGTTGCATACAGCAAATATTACAACAACTGGAGCGCCCTTGTGAAGCACCTTTACAATATTATGATGATCCTTTAGTCATTTTTTATCATGTATCGCGTGCTTATCGCAATGGCGTGCTTAGTTTTCGGGGCGCTGCGGCCGCCTTCGAGCAATACTGCAGCGATATGCCAACCCCTGCCAATGTATTCAAACAAGCTATGCTGGCCACTACACTACTCAATTTTGACCTTCTCAACCAAAGCCGCCTCGAACCAATCATACAAACCATTCAGAAAAGTGCAACTTCACAAGCTATGGAAAGCTATATTTATTTTGTAAGCAAGGATCGCCATTTCAGAGCAGGCTCACCGGAACTCACTGCAGCACTCTGCGCCGAGGCACTGGCTACTTACCACCGGCGTTACGCATCGGCATATAAAGCCTGACGGGTGGCGGGGCCGTTTTGCAGCTTTTCGGCAAACTCGACCTCGGTCAGTAAGCGATTGATATTCGGAACAAATCCGCGGCTACGCAACATGCCTGGGCGGTCTTTCATATTATGAATATTGCCCTTGATGAAAAACTCAAAATCCACTTCAAATACTTCAAAGCCCTTTTCGGGGTGTGCTTTATCGAAATGATAAATAACTGGCTGTATTTCAGCAGGTATCACTTCAATTTGAATCGCCCGTCGTGGGGCCTCACTGTTGTTCTGCCCCGAATAATGGATAAGGCTGTCATCAAAAATAATGCACGCACCCGCTTTCAACTCAACCGGGCGCAGGTAGTGCTCCAGCAGGGCTTCCTCAAAGTTTTTGAAATAATAATCTACATTGACAGTAGCCACGTCAGGTACAATTTTATGGCTTCCAGCTACAATCTCCAGCGTGCCATTGTGTGACCCCACATCAAGCAAAGGACACCAGACCGTGAGAGTAGTATGTTTAATATCATCTACGTGCATCCAGTTTTGATGAATTTCAAAACGTCCTTTTCCTGGCGGCTTTACATAAAAATTGCCGCTCAGAATGCGAAAATTGTACAAAATTTGCTCTAAGTAAGGATTGAACACTTCCGCGATGAGATGATTGGCCTTGCGTTTATAATCTTCATTTGTATCCAAAAAAGTGCAATGATAATCTGATGAACGATTCTGCGGTGCAAAACCATCGTGTGGACGCATAGTTTCGAGTGCTTTCTGTATGAAACTTACCTCCGAATCCGAAAGTAAAGGCAGGGTCACGTAGCCATGTTCGATAAAAAAAGCCTGCTGCGCAGGATTCTGAAAAATCTTTCGCTTCATACTATTTCAATTTTGTGTAAATTTATGCATTCCTGAATGGAAATAGTTATAAATGAAGCGCCAATTTCTCAAAAACATCTATAAAAAAATACGCATGCCGCTTTGGTGGTATCATTTAGTGCCGCCGATTGCCGGTGTCGTTTATGCTGTGCTGTACATGGGCCATGTCCCCGTTGAAAAGATTGCCATGGATATTATCTTATTTACAATTAGCATCATTGGCACTGCCGGTTTTGGCTACTGGCTCAATGACTGGACAGACTTAGCATCGGACATCAAAGCAGGCAAACCCAACTATACCAAGGGGCTTGGCTGGCAACAAAAATCCGCTGTACTTATATTATTATTCACCATCAGTTGGTTGCCCTGGCTTTTTTTACCTGCCCACTTGATTTCATTAAGCGCATTAATATTACTATACTTTTGTTTTTTCGTTTACTCGGTTCCTCCTTTTCGCTTCAAAAACCGGGCTTTCCTCGGCGTGCTTTGCGATATTCACTATGGCCATGTACTGCCTGTCGTTATTACTTTAAGTACTTTTGTACCGCTATGGCTGCCCCAGCGCCCCGTAGAATCAAGTGTTTTAATCTTGTTACTGTTGCTTTTATATCTAAAAGGTTTTCGGAATATTATGGAGCATCAGCTTTCAGACAGAAAAAATGATCGCCTGAATAATATAAATACCTTTGTAATGAGCATTGGCCCGCTAAAAGCAGCCAAATTAATTGGTTTTGTCTTAGTGCCCCTCGAATTAGTGGTAATTGCCATTTTATTATTACAATGGAGCCAAGAGCTTTTTATTGCTTATCTCTTGTTTTTAGCTTTATACATTTTTTTATTGTATCGTTGGGGGGTATTTCGTATAGCAAGACGGTACCATTACTTGAGTTTTCGATACGTCGCCAATGATTTTTACGAAAGTTTTTTTCCGCTTTCCGTACTGCTAATTTTATGCTTTAGAAATTTGGATTACATCATAATTCTTTTACTACACAGCATTTTTTTTAGTAAAAATTTCAAATTATTTAAATGGATAGCGATTGAAATAAAAGCTATATTCAGCGCTGCCCGCCCTCAACACTTAATAAAATAAAATGTGTGGTATTAACGGACAACTCAGTTTAGGCGCCCCAATTGAAGCTACGCTTTTCAATGCCCGGCGCGATACCCTGCGGCATCGCGGCCCTGACGATGCACACTCTTGGTTTTCAAGCGATCAGCGTGTAGCCTTAGGGCATCGGCGGCTGTCCTTGCTCGATTTGTCGGCGGCGGGCCGCCAGCCCATGTGTAATGAAAACGGCAGTATCTGGCTTACTTTTAATGGCGAAATTTATAATTATCAAGAATTGCGCACGCTATTGCAAAAACGTGGGCATATATTTCAATCCACCACCGATTCGGAGGTTTTATTACATGGTTATGAAGAATGGGGCATCGATTTATTACAACACCTCAAGGGAATGTTTGCTTTTGGCATCTGGGATGAACGGCAAAAACGGTTGTTGCTGGCCCGCGATCGCTTCGGTATCAAGCCTTTATACTATGGCTGGCAAGGTGATCAGTTTTATTTTGCCTCGGAGCTGAAAGCTATTATACATGGTTTGCCACAAAAACCCGAGCTGAATCGGTCTGCGGTGTGCGACTTTCTCACTTATCGTTATGTGCCCTGCCCGAAAACAATCTGGGAGGGTTTGTATAAACTGCCGCCAGCGCATTATTTACTTCTTGATTTTCATGATATACAACCTCGTGTTATTATAAAAAAATATTGGAGCCTTGTAATAAAAAATCAGCAAATACATGATAATGAAGCTATTGAGCATGTAAATTATTTATTACAACAATCCGTGCGCGAGCACCTACGCAGCGATGCGCAATTGGGTGCTTTTCTTAGCGGCGGTTATGATAGCAGTGCATTAGTGTATTATATGCTTCGGCAGCAATATGCAGCACCCACCTTTTCGATTGGTTTCAAAGACTGGGCGCAAAGCGAGCATCATTATGCGCAAATAGTTGCGCGTCATCTTGATGTAAAAAATGAAGCCTGCATCGTAGGCGAAGAGCAATTCGCCCTGTTGGATACGCTTGCTTATTATTATGATGAACCCCTTGCCGATATTTCCATTATACCGACTTACATGGTGAGCCAATTGGCGCGTACGCGCACCAAAGCTGTATTTTCGGGTGAAGGTGCTGATGAAATATTTGCGGGTTATACCTGGCAAAAAGATATTGCAACGTATAATAAAACGGCTGCATATAGGACTTTTATTCAGCAAAAAATGGGTTTGGGACATAATGTTTTTGTAGAACGTTATGCAGCGGCCATGTCTATGGGGCGTTTTTCGCATAATAATCTCGCTAATTATTTACACCCTGACTTTCATGATGCTATACCATCCGATAGCGACTGGTTCTATGCTTTGCATTATCAGGCATTAGAAAATCCTTTAAAGGCATTTCAATACCTTGATATACAAACTTTTATGAGTGAATTGGTATTGACCAAAATAGACCGGGCATCCATGGCGCACTCTTTGGAGGTGAGAGTGCCGTTTCTTGACCATGAGTTGGTAAGCTATCTTTTTCAATTGCATAAAAAAGTGTATTTTCGAGCGGATATTACTAAATATCTCTTGCACGAGAATATAAAAAAAGTACTCCCGGCTGTCATTTTACAACGAAAAAAGCAGGGATTTGTAGGACCTGACAAATATTACATGCATATTGCATGGTATAAAAAGACCCTGACTGGCGGAAAGGCCATTCAAGAAGGCATCGTGTCGGCAGCCGGGCTACAAGAACTAATCGAGCAACAAGACCATTGGCGATTGTGGAAATTAACTATATTAGAAAAATGGCTCCAAACATGGTATTAAGCACAAAATATTGATTATCAAAACGATACGTTTTTGAATAAAATAAATATTTACATTGTTTTCCGGAGCTGAATTTTGCAACAGACAACATATAATTAACATGCATTTAGACAATACATCAATAAAAGCATATAATCATATCCGACCACGTAACATTACTCGGAAGTTATGCTATGCGCCCATGCATAATTTGTATTTCGGGCAGGATGGCCGTGTGACCGCTTGCTGCTACAATCGGACTTTTACCTTGGGGCAGTACCCGGCGCAAACCCTATCAGAAATATGGAATGGTGAAAAAATAAAAGCATTACAAAATGAAATAGGTGCGAATCATTTTGCTACCGGTTGTGGTTATTGTAATGAGCAGTTTGACGCCGCTAATTTTAGTGGTTTGCACGCGAGCCTTTACGACCGTTATGCCGATGTGCGGCTGGATTCGATATCCGCAGCTAATATTATGCACATCATAAAGCACAAAATTAAAGCATTATTTAAGCGTAATTATGGGCAATGGTCGCTGCCCGCTGGCACGAGTCCTTTGCCGCGCATCATGGAATTTGAATTAAGTAATATTTGCAACCTTGAATGCGCCATGTGTTTTGGAACGTTTTCTTCTTCCATTCGCAAAAATAGAGACCAGCTCCCACCTTTGCCCATGCATTATGACTCAGCGTTTGTCGAGCAGTTAGAAGCATTTTTGCCTCATCTTTGGGAAGCAAAATTTTATGGAGGCGAGCCGTTTTTGATACCTATTTATTATGATATTTGGGAATCCATGATGCGTATGAATCCGAATATTCGCATTAATATTACAACCAATGGCACTGTTTTAAATGAAAAAGTAAAAAAAATACTACAAAAACTAAATGTGGCGCTGATTTTATCTATTGATTCCTTTGAAAAAGAGACTTACGAGGCCATTCGTAAAAATGCGGATTATGAGCGCGTAATGGAAAATATGCAATACTTTGAAAAAGTAGCCAAAGAAAAGCAGACAGTGCTCAGCTTGGCGGTGTGCCCCGTGCGGCCCAACTGGCAGGAAATACCGCTTATAGTTCAGTATTGCAACGAGAAAAACATTAAAATTTACTTTAACACAGTGTGGTATCCAGCACATTTATCGTTACACAATCTTTCGATAGAAGAGCTAAATAACATTTGCCAATATTATAATGCAACTAAATGGGAAGTACATAACACCACACAAGCAGAAAACGTCAATGCTTTCCAAAGCTATGTTAATCAGGTAAATAAATGGGCAGATACCGCGACGGCCAAAGCCATAGCCGCTACTGAAAAAACCCGGCAATTAGCAGAACGACGCAAGGTTTGGCAAATCAAGTCCGCCGTGCCAGCACTACATGAATCCTCTTTTACATTGGATTTTCGGCAGGACATCAACCCGGCAGCTCTCCGCGCTGCAGCGGCCGAAGCTCCATCACCCGCAATTTTTATTATGGCCTACTTCGAAGCCCTGTGCGAAGCCATTGAAGCTTATGCCGCCAATCCTGATCCCTTGCAATTAGCCATCCGCAAGAGCAACGCACAGACCCTGTGCGAGCAATTACTAACTCAAGTGGATGCAGCAGACATGATACAACAAATTATTAACAACAATCATGAACACACAGCTCGTTATATCATAGATATGCAACTAAATGAAATAATGAATCCAGGGGAAGTATTTTCTGATTTTACCAACACATAAAAAGTGCATAAAAAATACGTTTTTGTAGCTTGTGGCGACGCCATACACATCCAAACGCTTCATTTCTCTATAGCAATGCTGCGCAGGTGGAGCACGTTGGACATCATTGTAGTGACCGATACGCGGCGCAATATTATACCAGTGCAGCATCCATATATAATAGATGTGCCTGTTGACGCAGCGCTTTCGCATCATCAAGCGGCTATTTATTTGAAAACTCGCTTGCATCGCATCCTCCCGCTCGATACCTGTATTTACTGCTATCTTGATACCGATGTGGTTGCTATTCGAGCCGAAGTTGATACCATTTTTGATCATTATATAGCGCCCGTTACTTTTTGTACAGATCATTGCAAAATAAAAGCATTTAGTCCAAATGCTATTTATGATACATTTTATGATGCTTTATTACAAAAACAAGAGCACCTCAGCGCTTTGTATCACCGATATGCACAAGAAGAAGCGCAGCAACAAGCGCAAGCCGGGCTGCATTTTGCCAAAACGCAGCAACTCAAGGCTGAGTTCAATCGTCGGCGGCCGTTGCACGCACAGCCCTGGCGCGGGCCGCAAGCGGCAAGCATTCTGCTTTCCAAGGGCATCTTTTGGCTGCTTTACGGATGGGCGTGGCTGAGCGCATGGCTACGCCAACAACCAGCCCAACACTCGCAACGGCTTGAACGGCTGCACCGACGCATATTTAAAATGCCGCTGAATTTTGCGCTTTTTTTGCAAGAGGAGGGCTATTACTTTTCAGAAATGGAGCAAACATGGTTTTTAAATACCGGGAAATTTCTGTATGAGGAAAATTTAATTATAAAAAGAATTGAAAACACTAGTCCTTTCCGCTGGGACGAAGCTGCACAATGCTGGCGCGACGAGGCTGGCAACAACATTTCGGTCATTGAATCGGACAAGTTATTACAACTGATTCGACAAAAATTTGATGTGGACATTACAAATCCGGGCTGGCGTCACTGGAATGGAGGCGTTTTTCTATTCGACTGGCGCTCAGTAGATTTTATGGAGCAATGGCATCAATGGACGATGGAGATTTTTGCAGACCCCGACTGGAAAACACGCGACCAAGCCACCCTGATCGCTACTACTTGGAAAATGGGGCTACCGCAGCACCCTGTTTTGCCTATGGAGTATAATTTTATTGCCGATTATTATCATCCAGCTTTACACTACAAAGGAAATTTATGTTTTGACATTACACATGTCCAATCAAATATAAGTCCTTGGTTCTTACACATTTATCACCACTGGGGAGATACATCATGGCCGGTGTGGCAGGATGTAGCGCGCCTGCACGCCACGCCCTTGAGTTACGTTTACAAAGCCTTCGAGGCTTCGTAAACGTACGGAACGGAGGAACTAATCTTCTATCGTATATTCACCCATATCCCCATCCGCTTTGAAGTCGTTATGATGCTGAAACAGTAAGGATATGGCTTTCGTCGCATCGTCCGAGAACCAAGCGAGCACCTCCTCCCGCCTGACGGAAGAGTGTTTTTGAAGTTCTAAATAGGCTTGTAATACCGATTTCAATTGAACGTGACGGGTTTGTTTGGGTTTAAAATTCTGATTTTCAACACCTTAAAAATCGTAAATCGAACTTTGTAAACCGTAAATAGTATAAGAAGTGTGTGGCCAGTCCATGTAGTCCGTACAAAAACCATGGTGAATGGGATTGTGGTGAATGTAAGCGAGTAGGTAGAACAACCGATACTCCGAAGAAACGGCCACTCTTTTGAAGCGCTTTTGAAAAAGTGCGCCCCGCCGGTTGTTCTCCTGCTTATTGTACGCCAGCGCGTAGCCCGAAAACAAGCGTTTGAACTCGTCTTCAAGATAAGTGTGGTAGGTGATATGCTCCTCCAAATCTTGCCAATAATTGATGCGTGCAGCCATAGGTTTTTAATTTTACGTTTACGAAGCCTCCAAAGGCTACCAATAGACCTCCGCCCAGCGGCGGAGTAGGGCGGCGCGGGCTTTGCAGAGATGCTTGTCTTATCCTACAGTAGCCTCAAAGGCTGAGAAAGTGACAATTTTAGTTGTTTCGAATTGTCCTAAAGTAAGCAAGTCGCTGTCGCCAGTGATTAAGTAGTCTGCTTTACTGTCTTTGGCGAGGGCCAGTAGAAAATTATCTTTCGGGTCTCTACAAATATCCACTTTGGAGTGGACTTGCACGAAGTCGCCAAAATAATCAAACAGTTCTAGCAACCGGTTGATGTCCTCTTCGGAAAAGTATTTTCTAAATTTAGGTCGGCGCGCCACCTTTATAAACTCGAGCATCGATTCTTCACTAAAAATCAACCTTATTTTTCTCCGTTGCAGGAGTAAGTCAATCTTCACCAATCTACTCGAAATGAGGTAGCTGATCCAAAGATTGGTGTCCAATATCACTCTATTGCCGTTATCCATTCTTTTGCTGCATTTGATGCCTCACCTCTTCCACCTCTTCGGTGATTTCCTCCAGTGTTGGAGCTTCTGCTTCTTGTAAACGGAGTTTCAAGAGCAATGCCGAAAATTGCTGCGGCGTTTCCTCCACCTCCTGGATTCTTATCAAATCCAGCTTGGCGAGGTTTTCGAGCAGGGTTCTCGCCTCAGGGTTGATTAGTTCGATTTTTAAGATTGTCATAGCTATCTTTTTTAAGAGAACGTAAAATGAAGGTTGTGGGTTTTTGGCGGGCTGCTATTCCTTCCACAGCCCTTCCAAGCAATACACCTCCGCCCAGCGGCGCAGCATGGCCGCGTAGTCCTGCCGGATGAGCGGCTCGTATTGCCCGACGAGGGCGGCGGCGTAGAGACGCCAGACAAAAAATACCCGAAGCCTTCGAAGCGGCCATCCAGCTCGCCCTACCAACACCGGGTATTGCGGAAAACTATTTGTCCCGGAAACCAGGAACAGGCACACCCATCTGTTCAGCAGCAGCCATCCGGCTTTACTCATGAGCTACGGGACGAAAACTAAGCGGAAGCCAATATTGTTGTTGCGGTTGTCAGGATTGTTCCTATTGCGGTTCGCCGCCCGGCAGTTCGCCGCGTTGTTGTTCCACGAGCCGCCGCGGATCACCCGGTTCGTACCCTCGATGGATGCCCTTTATCTTTTGTTCAAAGGTGTTCTGTAATCAGTAGTAACTTTTGCCGAAACACTTTTGTATCGGCGTGTAGTGTGAATGCAGTGAGCGGCTCTATATGCCGCTGGTATTCTTTTTGCGACCATTCTCCTTTTTGTAACAATCGCCCGTACTCCTTGATTTTTTCTATAAACCGCTTGCGGCTCCGTTGAGCAAGACGGGTGCGGTCGGGATACAACAGGTAGCCTAAAAACGGCAGCCCCGCTGTATTTTTGTTCCGGCAGAATGGCTTCAGCTCCAGTTTCAGTTGGGTCTCAACAAAGTCCTTAAAACGACGGCCCGCTTCCAGCAGCGCTTCCTTGTTGTTGTGCCACAACACCATGTCGTCCATGTAGCGCACATACGCAGGGATGCGAAGGATTTCTTTAGCGTAATGGTCGGCAGCCGACAGATAATGGTTGGCAAAATACTGACTCGTCAAGTTGCCAATGGGCATACCACGACCCGATTCTACACAATAGCTGTCTATGATTTGATCGAAAATGCATAGCAATTGGTCATCCTTGAACATCCGGCAAAGTTGCTGCCGTAAAACACCATGATGGATGCTGTCGAAATACTTCCTTGCGTCCAATTTCAAAAACCATTGGCAGCGGCGGGTATTTTCTTTTGCTTGGTCGAGTGCGACGTAGGTGCCCATCCCAATACGGCTGGCATAGCTGTCGCCTGTTTGCGCCTTTTCAAAAAAGGGATGGCACACGTTCATCAGCGCATGATGCAGCACCCGTTGTGCGAAGGGCGCGGCACATATTTGCCGCTTCTTAGGGTCATAAACGGTGAAGTAGTGATAATCCCCCACCTCCACTTCGCCCGACAGTATCTGGCTTTGCAGCAGATGCAAATTCGCTCTCAGGTCTTTACTAAAGGCATAAACGCTCGCCTTGTCGGCCTTGCCCTTGCGGGCTTTGTAGTAGGCCAATTCCAGGTTGTCCATGGCTGCAATGGGTTCAATCAGATATCCCTGCCGCTTCATCGCTATCGGTTTGAGTGATAAAATACTTGGCAAAACGCTCCACCTTCTTTTCGCCGACTCCCTTGATGGCGAGCATACTTTTCTCCGTGATTTCATCCAGCTTGGCCAGCTCCGCCAGTTCTTCATCCGTGAAGATAATGAAGGCCGATATGCCTTCCTCTGCCGCCACCTGTTTACGTGTTTGCCGCAGTTTTGAGAATTTTTGGAAGGTAGCCTCATCGAGCACGCTGCGGTAGTCCACCTTCGCCTTTTTCTTAGTGTCTCCCTCCGGGAAAGCCCGCTCGATGTAGCGCACACAAAAGCACCAATAGGCCCCATGCTCGTTGTTGACGAGTTGGTTCTCCACTTCCAGTATCTTGTTCCCGCGCAGGAAAGCATTCATTTCCGACAGCGCGCCCCCGCTATCGCCTACGGGGATGGTGAAGAGTTTGATTTGCATAAATATACCCTTTTTTAAAAAAAATCGACCGCCAAAGGCGGTATGAGTTCCCTTTTTTCGCGCGTGGACAACAAAAAAGCGTGAAAGGGTTCGTCCCTCACCCTCCCTCACTTTTTTGTCGCCCACTCACTTTGCTCATAAGTAAAGCCGAACAGGCAGACTGCCTCACTACGGGACGAAAACTAAGCGGAAGCCAATATTGTCGTTGCGGTAGTCAGGACCGGACCTATCGCGGAACGCCGCCCGGCAGTACGCCGCGAAGTAGTACCACGAGCCGCCGCGGAACACCCGGCCATCAATACTACTTTCAGGCCCCGTGGGCTTTTCTACTGCGCCCGCTTGGTTACATTCGTCATAATAGTCGCTGTCATACCAATCCCAGCACCACTCATATACATTCCCGCTCAGGTCATAAATGCCCAGTCCGTTGTGTTTTTTTCCTTTTACAGCATGAGTCCGGCCGTTATTGTCGTAAATTCGGTTCAAATCCCAGTCGCCATCCAGTGGTTTGTCGCCGGAATTTTGCCAATACCAGCCCACTTCTTCCAAGTCGTCGCTTCCGGCGTATAGCGTTCTGGAAGCGCCTACCCCTCCCTGCGCTGCCAGTTCCCATTCTGCTTCGGTAGGCAGGCGGAAGCCCTTACTATCTTTGTTCCAATCTACTTTCCATTTAAGGAAATCCAAGCGCACTTTATTGTTTCTATCACTATTATTTATTTTCGTAATGGTGTAGGATGGGGACTGCCCCTTCTGTTCGTTCAGCCAGTTGGCGTACTCTGCCGTCTCATACCAGTTCACATTCACGGCAGGGTGGTCACCGCGCAGACCCCAATAGGGCGCCCTGCTGGCTATGCCTCTTTCCACGGCCTCGCAGAATAGGGCAAACTGGTAAAAAGTGGTGGGCGTTTCGGTCATCTGGTAGGCCGACAGGCGAACTTTGTGCAACTGTTCGTCGGACTGATGCCCCGATTCCAACGGGGAACTGCCCATTTCAAAAATGCCCTCTTCGCCCAATGGAATGGATACCATGCGGGGGTAGTAACGGTCTTGAAGCGTTTGGTAAGATGGTAAGGCTTTAAGCAATGGCGTAAACTGGCTGCGGTTTTCCCAGTTTTCCTGCAAACATTTTTTCAGATGAGCCTCCAAGGTCGCAGAAGGCTGCAGTTGCAAAAGTAACGATGCGGCGGTTCTGGCTAATTGCGGTCTTCGCCCAGCTTCTGCGAAGAAGTACAGCAACTCGGCAATAGGCTCGGTGAGCTGCTGCTTTTTCAGCTTGCTATCCACATCAATCTCGACAGCGACCTTCATTTTTTCTAATGCTTCGGCATGGTCTAGGGCGTAAATTTGGTTCTTGCCTAATGCGGCGAAAGATTCAAAGATGGAAAGGTTTTTTAGGCGTACTTCGGCAAGGGCAGCTTCGGCCTGCTTCCTCGCATCCTCCGCCTCCCTCCGCAAGGCCTCAATCTTCTCAAACACCGCATTCACCTTTGCCCGCACGGTCTCCTTTTTGGCAGGGTCGAATGCCTCGGCGGCGAAGTATTTGTCAATAGCGATTTTGTACGCGCCCTGACGCAGGGCGGCATCGCCTTGCGCTATGGCTTCGGCGTAAGTGCGCTGGGCGGTGGCTGTGCTCGCAGCCAAAGCGAAGAATAGGCAGAGTATCCAAGGTTTCATTGGCAGGATGTTTTAGATTGAATTGATCGAATGGTATTGCGCATGTCGGTACTGTCAGGATGGATTTGGGCAATGCTGCTCATGTCCTTTATCAAGTCGTCGGGACAGCCTCCAGCCCGGATGATGGTGTTCACACGGGCTTCCAGATTGGTGAAATTCAGGCGTTCCTTTTCGGCTTGCTCAATGAGGAAGTTGCTTAGGGCGGTTTCCGCCTTGCTACGTTCCTTCTGGGCTTCCTCTGTTTTGGCGTTGGCCACTTGCCTCTGCACATTCGCACTATACGCAAAATACCCCGCCACCAGCACTGCCAGCACCGCCAGCGCCAGCAAGCCCCGCACCACGCGCAGCCGCTGCTTCGCCTCCGCCAGCTCCACACGCTGTCGTTCTGCCTCCGCCTGTGCTTCCTGTTCGCGGTAGCGGCGGCTTTCTTCTATCCAGGCTTTTTCTTCAGCCGTCAACCGCAACTTAGGCCGCACCTCCAAAATAAACGCCAACTGTTTGGCGGAAAAATACTCCCGCGCCTCGGCTTTGATGGCTACTTGCGAGCGGATGAGGCGCTGCACTTCCAGCAGAGCGATTTCTTCGTCGCTGCGGCGGGCGTGCAGTTGTTTGGCGAGGGTGTCGTGGGCTACTTCGTAGCGGGCGGTCTGCTCCATGTAGCGGAGCACGCGGCGCTGCACGAAGGCTTGCAGGGCAGCCACTATTGTGGGCGCAGGGAAGCCCTCAGGCAGGCGGCTGCGGAGTTCGGCTTCCGAGAGCGGCTCTTTGGTACCGTCTAAGGTCACAAAGGGGGAGAGCAGTTGCCAGAGGGTTTCTACGGGCTGCGTGAGTTGGCGAGCGATGTGCTGCACCTGCTCGTCGAGGAAGTTGCGCAGCACATCACCGAGGTCGCCGAGGGTGTCCAGGCTGGCGAGGGTGAAGGTGGCTTCGGCTTGGCGGCTTTCGTCACCGGTGCAGTGCAGGTAGTATTTGTCCAGCAGCACTTGCAGATAGGGTAGTTGGATGCTGAGGGTCTTGTCCTGGCCGCGCAGCTTCTCGAAGATGCGGGTGGCGATGGCGGTTTCCTCGCCGGCTTGCAGCTTCACGTTGCTCTGGGGCAGGCTGCCCACGCCGAGGATGACCTGCTGCACGCGGTCAGTGAACATGGGTTCTATGCGCAGCTTTTTGCGCAGCAGTTCGGGTACTTGCCGCTCAAACTCGTAGAGATGGCCCAGGTACTCCTCGCGGATGCTGAGGATGATCTTCACGGGCTGCTCCACGCGCAGGATCTCGCGCACGGTGGCGATGAAGGTCTGCTCTTCGTCCTTGCTACCGAGGGTGTAGAGTTCCTCGAACTGGTCGAAGATGAGGTAGAGGGGCTTGAAGTGCCTGAGATACACGGCACGCAGGCGACGCGCCATCGGGGAAGCGGGCGCGGCAGTAGGTACAGATATGTCGGCGCTCAGGTCTTCGTCTAACCAATCGGGCAGGTCGGTATCTTCGGCGCTGCCGGCGCTGCGCAGGGCTTGGTCAAGCGATTCGTTGAGGTTGCCGCCCCGGCGCACATTGAGTGCCAGCCAGTCGTGGCTTTGGAACTTGCCAGCCAGCCCGCACTGAATGAGGCTGCTCTTGCCCGTGCCAGAGGCGCCATACACCAGCAGGAGGTCGGACTGGAAGACCATCTCGTAGAGTTGTTCCACCTCCTCGTCCCTACCGAAGAAGAACTCTCGGTCTTCGTAGGTGTAGGCGTCCAAGAACTTGAAAGGATAGCGGGTCATGAGCGGTGTTTGTTTTGGTATATGCGTTTACGCAGCCATCGGGTTTTCGCAAAGATGTGCGCTTGATTTTGGTAGTTCATATTGGTTGCTTTCAAAGGTCTTCAAAATCAATTTCTTCAACTGCCCCCAGCAGGCAGGCGTGCGCTTCATGGAAGAGCGACACCATATTGTCTAAGTTGAGTATCTTTTGTTTTTGCTGTTCCAGCATCAGTTCGTTGAGGTCGGTATCGGGTTTCAGAATGCCCTGTTTTTCGAGGCGTACTACGCTGCCGTCTTCGTGAAATACGTACTCTAATATATCGCCATCAATAGCTTGGGAAAGGAAGAAGCAGATTTTTGGCCCATGCTCGAAGGTGAGGGCATTGTAATCAATCAGGAAGGGCGAGAGGCAGATGTGGCGGCTGTAATTGTCGTCGCGGTAGAGCAGCACGGCATCGGTTTGCACGGTTTCGGGGGTGCAGTTTATTTTTTCGGCATCCTTTTGGGCTTTGTTGTCAATGCCGAGGGCGGTGTAGCGATGCAGATAGCGAGCATCGGCATTGCGGGGCTGCCAGTAGCCGATGTGGCGGATGGATGCCATGCGGTAGCGCGTGAGGAAAGCCACCTGGCTGAGAAAAACGGTGAGCTGGTTTTCGGCTTCCACACAGTCCAGCAGGTTATACTGGGCACGGTCTATGCGTACCTGCAAAGCAGCCAGGGCCTCTATGGATGTGGCAAAGGCGCCGCCTTCTGTTATAGTCGTCCGAAAGTCGTGCCATTCCTCTAAGGGCAGGGGCAGCGCATGTTCAGCTTGAGCGAAGATGCCATCCAAGACTTGCAATAGGCGCAGGCGCTCGGGCAGGGAGCTTTCAAAATGATTTTGAAAAAATGCCTCCAGCACCTGGCGTTCGTGTCGCGAAAAGAATCGGGGCTGTTGCCGTTGTTCGTCCCAGAGTTTGGAAAGCAGCGTTACGCACAACAGGTTGGTAGCATAACGAGCTATTTCAATACATTTGGCAATGTACTTGCGTTGCTTGGCATCCGAAAAATCTTCCTTACCGATGGCCATGAGTTTGCTCAACTGAATGCCCAGAACCCCCACGAAACTGTAGGCGAGGATTTCTTTGGCTTTGTTGCTAAAGCGGACTTCGTGTTCCCAGTCGGCGATAGAGGCCACTTTTTCCAAAAAGCGCTTAGCTGCCAAGCTGTAAGGCTGAATGGATTCGATGAGTTGCCGGGTGAGCGCTTCGTTGAAGGCACGCCGACCTGTCATGAAACCAAAATTCGCTTCATCAATATGCGCGATGTTGTAAATCTTGTCGGCGTATTGCACCGTCTGGGTTTGTCGGCTCTCCAGCAATGTGCGCAGGGCGGACAGCTCGTTGCGGATTTCCTGCACTTCGCCATTGACATTGAGCGTGAGGGTGCTCTCCGTCACCCCCTGGATGACGATATTGTGGGTGCCCTCGATGTGGGTTTCGTTACGCATGGTCAGGAGAAATTGGCGTTGTCAATGTTATCAATGTTGTAAATCTTCTCCGCATTTTGGGTAATCTGCTTATCGCCGATGTGGAGGTCGCCGCTGGCCTGAATGCTGGAATTGACGACTATGCCTTGGGGATTCATGACCGATATGGCCCGCACCATTTCCTCGCCCAAAGCCGGCGCTGCGGCTTGTTGCGCTTCAATTTCGCTCAGCAATTCCAGCAGGGCAGCGCGGATTTGGTTCTGTGTCAAGTTAGCTTCGGCCTGGCTTACCGTGCCGAGTCGTATCTGCTTGCGGATGGCGGCGAAGCGGCCGGATTGTTGCAGCACCTCATCCAATTGCGGGCTATTTTCCAGCATGGGTCGCAGCATGGAGAGGACTTCATCGAGCCGGTCTTCGGCAATGAGAAGGCGGGCTTGTTCAAGCCAGGTTTGTAATGTAGGGGTTTCGGTATTCATGGCACATGAGGTTTGTGCTGTAAATATAAGCAATTTTTATTTTGCGCTCTGAACAGGAAAATTAACACCCTTTCAGATGCCATATGCCAGAAAGACTTGAAGCACAAACAGTTGGTCGAGTACCAATGCGTATTTTTTAGTTAAAAATGATATTATTCGTTATTTTTGTAAAATATTACAATCAACTAAATGAAATAACGCTTTTTTATTAAAAACAACATAAAAGCCAGATGCTAAAAACTTGTTATTAAAGCGGTGCTTTGGATTATGCCCAGTTGACACAAACAAAAAAGGCTACGAAAATTACTTCTCGTAACCTATTGATAATCAAGTCGGGGTGACAGGATTTGAACCTGCGACCACACGCCCCCCAGACGTGTACTCTACCAAGCTGAGCTACACCCCGAAATCTGTATTATGGCTTAACCATTGGTGTCTAATGAACGAATCATCCCTAATAGCATCCGCGAGATTTTATCGTATCCCTTGTATATTTCTTCGTACATACTTGGCTCTATGCTGCCCATATCCGACAGTACTTGCAAAATTGCGACGCATTCGAATACCGACGAGCGTGCCGTGATGTAAAATCGCTTCTTGTCGGCATTGGTCATCCGGCCGGTACCCTCGGCTAAATTGAGCAATGCATTGAGACTGGCTCTTTTGAACTGGTCTGAGAGGTAGCTGTCGAAGTCTTTCCGCGTGAAAAGCATGTACAGCACCTTGGTATTGAGGGAGCGTATCTCTTGATACACATCCAACTTCTCGAAATCAAACATTGATTTTTGTGTTTAATAGTATCCCCTCGCTCGTCCGGTTCAGCCGTCTATATAGTGGTCATTACTGGATTCGAACCAGTGACCTCCGCTCTGTCAAAGCGGCGCTCTAAACCAACTGAGCTAAATGACCGATGCTTTGGTATGCATTTTTTCAGAGCGAACGCAAAGATACATATTTTCTGGCTTTTGGAAAATACCGTTCTTTTTTTTTCTACAAATGTTTCTGGCAACCGGTGCTGCTGCGCAAAAAACGACGCGCTCATAGGGGTAAAGCGTAGAAAAAGAGTCTTGTACAAAGACAAACAATGTTGCGACAGCTTTCTGTCTTGCAAAAAATGCTATTGGTAGGTGGCAAATGTTATTTTGTCGTTAAATTTAAAAAATACTGATTATTCTGTGCAACTTTCTAAAAAAAAAGAAGTTCTTTAGTTATAGATTCAACAAGGAATAGAGTTTTTTCATACTAATTCAATTTTGAGGGAGGTCGCGTTCAGTTTTTTGGCGCGACTTTTTTTATTTCCTGAACGCTGCATTCTACGATTCATTGGTGGGTTGGTTGTAAGCCACAAACCGGCGAAAATTGACTTTGAGCTTTTCAAAATCAGCAACAAATTCCAATAATTGTACTTTCACTGCCTCGTGCGCTTCCGCTGGTGCGAATTCGGCATTGCTAATCTGGCGCTCATGCTGCATAATGGCGTGCCGGAGTGCGTCCATGTGCTCCAACTTGCGCAATAAAATACGACGATACTCATCTACATGCTCCACGATGCTTAAATAATCGGGGCGGTGCTGCACTATTTTCAATAATTCTTTTTGAAAAGTGCGCATTTGGTCTTCGTAGAAGTCCAGTTGGCTGAGCCAGTCGCGGTGTTCTTGATGTTGTACGTTCCAGTCCATACAAGCAAGATACGCTATTTTAGCGCGCTGCGCAGTGACTTTTATCAGCCCTCGGGCGCGTCGTCGGCATCCCATTCGCCATTGCGGGCATTTTTATAAACGATGGTGCGGTACGGGAAGGGTATCTCAATGCTTTCCGCGTCGAATCGTTTTTTGATACTTTCCAGCAAATCGCAGCCTATTACAAAGGCGTCGGCATTGTCTTTGGCCCATACGTACAACCGCAATTTGACAAAATATTCGCCCAATTCAATCAGCCGCACCAGCGCCTCCGGGTGGCCAGCCGCTATTTGGGCCGGGCTACGCCCGTCAATGCGCAAGGGGTGCTTCATGGCTTCCTCCGCCATAATGGCCTTCGCGCGGTCCACGTCTGAGTCATAACTGATGCCAATTTCTACCCAGCGACAAATTTTATCATCATTAAAATCCGCATTAACTATAATTTCTTGGCTCATAATGGCATTCGGAATAATGATGCGCCGATTATTAAAATCCCGAATCACGGTGTGCCGCAATGTAATATCTTCCACTACCCCATTTAGTTTTTCGCGTATCACCAAGCGGTCATTTACCCGAAAGGGTTTAAAAACAACAATAAAAATACCGCTCACAATATTGCTCAGCACTTGCTGCGAAGCAAAGCCCACTGCTACCGCCAGAATACCAGCACCCGCCAGTAGCGAGCTGGCCACGGCCCGCAGGCTGGGTAGGGTATAAACCGCCAAGCTGAAGCCAATAATGTAAATAATAGCTGTAATAAAATGTTTGAGAAACTGATAATTAGTAGGATTGTTTTTTATAATAATACTCGACTTTTTAATAAAACGCCCAAAAAGCCGATTAAAAGTAATTGCAATAATAAAAGTGACAATAATAATAGCTCCAAATAATATAATACCCTCTGCGTTTTCAAAATATTTTTGAATCATATTGCTGTTTTTTGTTTCGTTATTACAACCCAAAAAATCGCCGGTGAAGATACTGCCTCTTAGCAAATTCTCCAACTATCCATATCTAACAATGTAATGCTGCGAACCAGATCGTGCATTTGTTGTTGAAAATATAAATCAGCAGAAAATTTTACTGTATATTTGCCTAAGCATCAGGCTGTCAGAAGGCTGCCAACGAAAAACAACGCGTCACAAAGCCCTAACGAGCAGCTTATTACATGTAACAAGGTACAATATTATTTGGGATACACTAATGGCGCTTGCCGCAAAAAGTGCCCACTATTAAAGCAATCAAACCCATGCACAAAAAACTACTATTTTATTCTGTTTTGCTGTTTTTCATCGTCTCCTCTTGCGATGTACTACGCCAAGACGCTAAGCCCATTGTCGTCATTGACGAGGTGCACCTCACGCTCGGCAACCCCAGCGATGCCACCCCCGACCCAAGCAACGAAAATAACTATCTCATCAGCCTGCCACAGTACGCCCTTTCTTACAGCCGCAGCCGGGGCACTGCCAACTGGGTAAGCTGGCACCTAAGTGAAGATTGGTTGGGCAATACCACGCGCCAAGACAATTTTCGGGCCTACAATGACCTTCCGGAAGGCTGGTACCGCGTCACCAGCACCGACTACGAATTTGCCATTCATGGCTTTGACCGGGGGCATCTCTGCCCTTCGGGCGACCGCACCCGCACCGATGTGGACAACAGCGCTACCTTTTTTATGATCAATATCATGCCGCAAGCACCCAACAACAACCAATCTTTGTGGCGCAATCTGGAGCTCTACTGCCGCCGCCTCGTAGCGGAAGGCAATGAACTGTACATTATTTCTGGAGTCTATGGTCGAGGAGGCACCGGCAACAAAGGCTACCGCGAAGTCATCGCCAATGGCAACGTGACCGTGCCCGCACGCCTGTGGAAAGTGGTAGTCGTATTGCCCTATGGCGACAATGATTTGCAGCGAATTGATGAAAATACCCGCGTCATCGCTATTGATGTGGACAATCGCAACGGCCTTGGCTCAGACTGGAGCAAGTTCCGGGTCTCGGTCAATGAAATCGAGGCGGCTACCGGTTTTGACCTGCTCTCGAATGTGCCACGCACCATTCAGGCGGTCATTGAATCAAGGGTGGACAATGTGGTGATCAACTGATGTAAGCTATCGCTAAAAATCCCGCGCCAACTGCACCAATCCCGCAGCGATTTTCCTATCTTGCCTCTATGAAAATATTGCACACTTCCGATTGGCATTTGGGGCAGAAATTATTATATAATGACCGCGAAGCCGAGCACCGCCTCGCTTTGCAATGGCTCGTTGATTATA
>CALMSO010000044.1 GCA_937872385.1 uncultured Saprospiraceae bacterium | reverse complement strand
AAAACATTGTGTCAAATGCATCACCAACTAAATAAACAAAACGATGAAGCACAAAATTTTACCAATCTTCATTTTATTATGCGCAAATGTAATAACGCTAGCACAAACGGATCATGTGCAAACGGTTTTGCAAAAATTAGCTAAAACCCAGCCCGAGCTGGTAGCAGAAATTCCGGAAACCGGGCGTTTGTATCTCATTACTCCCCGCGAACATGCAGTGCCGGCTGCGTTTATTCCGCAGTTGCAAGATGCTTTTTATAAAGATGTAGCCGATGTATGTAAATATTATGGTGAAAAATATTTAGCAGATTGGCGGGCTTTGTTGTCCAAAACAGCACGTGAAACCTTCTGGGGCGCTTCGTATTTGTGCAATCGGGCGTATAATTATTTCGGCATTCGAGTAGCTAATAAGCCCTGGGCTTGTGCTTCGTTTTTCTTCTGCGATGCGGTGGTGCGCAATGACCCCGAACCCTCAGCATTCGTTGTTTTTGAAGGCTTTGAGTCGTCGCTCTGGATGTTTATTCACACCATTTATAGCCCGCATTTTTTAGAGCGCCTGCCCGATGCTGGGGCCCGGGTGGTCGAGGTGATTCGCCGCGAGCGCGAAATGAGCATCCCTTATTGGGAATTTGCCGATTATGATATTCCGTTTACGCGGCAATTATCGGCACCATCATATAATTATGAAGAACTTATTTACACCTGGAGTGAACATCCGATTAATAATTTATGCCTTAATTGTGATCGGGCCACTGACCGCCTCTGGATCGGGAAGATAGAGCGCGCCGGGCAACGGGTAGGGCGTTGAGGGGTGTTATGATATTGGGATATTATGATATTGGGGTGTTGTGATATTGGTTTTTAATTGCATATTATCTCGCCTTGAAACACTTGCTCGGCTGGGCCACACAGCCAGATATTGCGAAAGCCGCTATCGGCAGGCTCGAAGCGCACTTCTAATTGGCCGCCTTTGGTGTCAATGCGCAGGTTGCGGCTAGCTTGTTCTGGGTGTGCAAGTGCATAAGCTAAGGCTGCGGCCGTCACGCCGGTGCCACAGGAGAGGGTTTCGTCTTCTACGCCGCGCTCGTAGGTAGCTACGCTCAGGTGCTGGTCGGCTTCAATTTGTACGAAATTGACATTGGTGCCTTCTTGCCGAAAGCGTTCATTATACCGAATGGTGCGGCCCTGCTGCACTACATCAAGAGTTGGAAGATTATTTACAAAGCGTACATAATGCGGCGAGCCGGTATTCAGGTAATAAAAATCTGCATTTGTTTCTATCTGAGGCACATCCATCATTTGCAATTCTACCCAGCCGTTGTCGGGGCGAATACGCGCGCGGTGCGGGCCATCAATCGCCAAAAAATAGGCTGCTTGCTCAATAATACCGAGCGCTTTGGCGAAAGCCACCATACAGCGTCCGCCATTGCCACACATGGTGCTCTCGCGGCCGTCAGCATTGAAATAAATCATCTCGAAATCATAATCCGAGTGGTTTTGTAATAGAATCAGCCCGTCTGCGCCGATGCCAAAGCGCCGGTGGCAAAGTTTAGCAATGTATTGCGTATCCTGCCGGGTCAGGTGCATATCCGTTCGCTGGTCTATTAGCACAAAATCATTGCCTGTGCCCTGGTATTTGTAAAATTTTATAGGTAGCATTTAATAATAATTATACTGCTTTCAATAGAATATGTGTGATTTTATTTGCAATTCGCTGTTCGCTGTTCGCAATTCGCAGTTATTATCTAAAATCTATCTTCCAGCATTTAATTAAGTGCCCGGGCATAATTGTTTCAAGTATGAAAAATTTTAAATAACTGGTTATCAATGAATAGATGCCAGATGCCAGATTTTTAGATGCCAGACTTTAGATTTTAGACAATAGATGATAGACAATAGATTTTAGATGCCAGATGCCAGATTTTGAGATTCCAGACGATAGATAATAGATTTTAGACCCCTCAACCTATTCCCCCTATCAACTTTTCAACCCCTCAACCTCTAAACTTTTCAACCCTTCTAAACCCTATTCCCCCATTCATCCTATTCCCCTATCAACTTTTCAATCTTTTTGAACTCTGCCCCAATTAACAACTAACAATCACCCATTACTTAGCTGCTTCAATCCTTTGGTAATGGCAGTGAATCTTCACTAAGGGCTTCGGCCGGTTGGGCTGGTTTTTCCACCGGAATGGGCGGGTCTATGCGCGCCGGGTCGAAGGGTTCGCCCAGCATCCAGTGGCGGGCTACGGCCAGCCCCACGAAAAATAGAATAATACCGAGGCTGATGTAAGAAAATTTCCAGCCCCACATATTGCCGACATAGGTCAGTTTATCTTCGTCGGATGGTTGTTGCTCAGGTCGCATGATTGATGTTTTTGGTATGCAAATTTCGGCTTTGTGCCGAACAAAAGTGGCAAAACTGCCTTTTATTCTTACAAAATTACCAAAACGCATGAAAAGTTGCCGAATCCTTGCTTTATTCTTGTTTTTTGTAGCCTTTACAATGCCAATTGCCGCCCAGTTTGCGCCCGATTTCACTGCATTTGATGCCGAAGGGCGCGCTCATCGGCTGAGTGATTATCGGGGTGGGGTAGTGCTCATCAGCGTTTGGTCGGCGCAGCGCAGCGAATGCCTCGCCCAGAAAACCGCTCTGAGCCAGTGGCTGCTGGAGGCACAACCGATTGACTTGACCGTTTTGTTTGTTAATATTGACCTTGACGAACAACAGTGGCTTCGATACGTACAGCAAGATGAACTTCCGCCGGGCAGCCGCCATTTGGGCGTTTCGGATGGTTTGAAAAGTGATTTTGCTGCGCAATATGCCATTGGCAAAGTGCCGCGCTACATACTCGTCAATGCGGCGGGCTACATCGTGCAGGCGAATGCTCCGGCTCCGGGCACAGCATTAGCTACGCTCATTCAGGAGGCCTTGGGGCAATAAATGCGTTGAGGGTATCTTGCCGACGAAACGGAGGTTTTTGTCGGAAATTCCGAAATTAATTTTCGTAAACTTGCGTTATTTGAAAGTGTTACCCTATTTTGGAGGCACAGCAGAAAGCAAATTTTGTAGTAGTGCCAGTGCACCTGTTTTTTTTAAAAAGCGAAAACGGTTTCGATTATATGAAGCAATCCATTCTTGTGCTTGTCAGCTCCGTATTGAGTGCTATTGTAGCGGTCATGGTATATCGTTGGGTGGAGCAGCCCCAGCAAGTCATTATCCGGGAGTCCTCATCGGCTACCTACGCTACCTTGGGGCACGATCCGCTGTCGGATGTCCCCTTGCGCACCTTTTTGTCTTCGGCACCTACCAATTTTATTGCTTCCGCAGAAATGGTTACTTCTTCGGTGGTGAATATCAAAACCATCCAATCGGGCAATAGCTTCGATTTTTGGGGCAATAGCTCGTACGGCACTTCTTCTGGCTCGGGAGTGATTATTTCCGCTGACGGATACGTTGTTACAAACAATCATGTGGTGGACGGCGGTGCGAAAATTAGCGTTACGCTCAACGACAGGCGCGAGTTTGGTGCTACGCTGGTTGGCTCTGATCCGAGTACAGATTTGGCTTTACTGAAAATTGATACTGACAACCTGCCGTTTATTCGCTTTGGCAATTCCGATTCCTTGCGCATCGGCGAGTGGGTGCTGGCCGTAGGCAATCCGTTCAATCTTGAATCTACCGTGACAGCGGGCATCGTGAGCGCCAAGGGCCGCAGCATTGATATATTAGAAGGGCAAGATCGTATCGAGTCGTTCATTCAAACCGATGCAGCCGTCAATCCAGGTAATAGCGGCGGCGCTTTAGTTAATACCAACGGCGAACTCATCGGCATCAATACGGCTATCATTACGCGCTCGGGCCGCTATGAAGGATATTCCTTTGCCGTGCCGTCAAATTTAGTGCGGAAGGTCATCAAGGATTTGCGCGATTTTGGTGTGGTACAACGCGGTATGTTGGGCGTTTTTATTGATAATATGACCCGCGAACGAGCGGAATCATTAGGCTTGGACGCTATCGAGGGGATTTATGTCACCCGCGTCAGCCCCAGTAGCGGTGCTGATGACGCCGGTATTCGAAAAGGCGATGTAATTGTAGGGATTAATGGTACAAAAACCCGCACAGTACCCGAAATGCAGGAGCAGGTAGGGCGCTATCGCCCTGGCAATACGATTACGGTAGAATTCATTCGCAATGGCAAAAAAGAAAGCACTAAAGTCACCCTTAAAAACAAAAGCAACAGCACTACTTTGCTCGCCTCCAAAGAGGAAGACCTACTCAAAGAATTGGGCGTGGAGCTCCAAGACCTCAGCGATGCCGAAGTCAAAAGCCTCGGCAAACGCGGGGTGCGTGTATTGAGCATCTACCGAGGTAGCAAGATAGAGCGCACCAATATGGAGCCAGGGTTTATTATTACTAAAGTGGGCGAAAAGCGGGTGAAAAATATCGAAGATTTTATTAAAACCATCAGGAGCGCCAAAGGGAAGATTATGTTGGAGGGTGTTTATGAAGATTATCCCGGCGAGTATTATTACGCCTTTGCGCTGGATTAAAAATTTACGGAATAATGCAACAACGACGTGTGGCGGTGATTGGAACCGGACCCTCCGGCATTACCGCTTTGAAAAACCTGTTGGATGAAGGCATCGAAGCCATAGCTTTTGACAAAAACCAAGACGTGGGCGGCAACTGGATTTTTTCGGAAACGGAAAGCCATTCCAGCGTTTTTGAAACGACCCATATCATCAGTTCCAAATCGCTTTCGCAATACGAGGATTTTACCTTCGATGATTTCGATTCAAGTGTAGCCGATTATCCCTCGCACGACGAGCTGCGCCGCTATTTTCAGGCTTATGCTCGGCATTTTGATCTTTATCCGCACATCCGGTTTGGCACAATGGTCAAAAAATGTACCCCCTTAGATGGCAATGCGGGCTGGGAGCTACTCATCGAGCAAGACGGCACACACCGCACCGAACAGTTCACCGATCTGGCTGTCTGCAATGGGCATCATTGGCTGCCGCGCTGGCCGGAGTATCCCGGTACTTTCAGCGGCGAGTGGTTGCATTCGCATCATTTCAAAAAAGCAGCGCCTTTTACAGACAAAAGAGTGTTGGTCATCGGCGGGGGCAATTCTGCCTGCGACGTAGCCGTAGAAACCAGTCGCGTGAGTGCACGCACGGTCATCAGTTGGCGGCGGGGCTATCGCATTGTACCTAAATTCATCATGGGGCTACCTTCCGATGTATTTGCCAGCCGGCTCACTTGGCTACCCATAGGGCTGCGCAATCGGCTATCGAGTATTTTGTTGCGGCTGCTCAACGGGCCGAATCGCCTGTACAACCTGCCGGAGCCAGATGCCGCTTTCGGGGCTACGCACCCTACGGTCAATGATGAATTGTTGTATAAAATCCGGCACGGCAAAGTGCATCCCAAACCGGACATCGAGCGCATAAACGGCACTACCGTACATTTCAAAGATGGTAGCCACGAAGATTTCGACGTCATTATTGCTTGCACGGGCTTTGTGCTCGCACATCCGTTTTTCGAGCGTTCGCTAATTGATTATAGCTCTGGCCCTGTGCCGCTTTACCTGAAAATGCTGCATCCGGAGTACGCCAATTTGTATTTTATCGGTATGTTTCAGCCCTTGGGCTGCATTTGGCCAGGGGCGGAGTTGCAGAGCAAAATCATGGCCCGTGCCATCGCTGGCAAGTGGCATCGCCCAGACAACATTCGAGAACGCTGCGAGCGCGAGGTACAGCGGCCGCATTACCAGCAAATTGATACGCCTCGGCATACCGTCACGGTGGATTATCACTTGTTTCGCAAAGAATTGCTTCGGCATTTGCCTAAAGATTATGTGCGCAAAGTGCCCCGCCAGATGCTTGTGCCCGAACAATAAAGCGGAAATGCCGTTTCGTAATAAATTGATTTTCAACAGTATAGAATTGACTTTTCAAAAACGACATTCCTACTTATAAATATTTTACCTTACGGCAAATCCACATCTTTGAAGTTGAAAGGCAGTTTTTTTACTGCTTTTTCGGTCTCCAACATGACGCTCATTTTCCATTTTGGGCTGGGTTTTTCGGAAAAATAATAAATCGCCAACCCATCGCCGCCGATCGAACTGCCATTGCCGTTAATTTCCTGCCCGTTTTCATCCGTAAAAGTCACCGCCACCATTTTGGAGCGGTCGCCTGTGATAAGAAACATCAATTGATTGGGGTCGTCGCTGACATAATAATTAAAAATATCGGCTATGCCGAGCATCGCTTGTGTGAGTGCGCGAGTGGCTTCGGGGAGCTTTTTTAGCTCGGCTTCTGTCTTTTGCTTGTTGGTTTTTACGAAATTTTCGTAGGCTTCTTTGGTCAGATACACCATTTGGAAAGGCGACTTGGCAGGCAATAAATTAGTGTTGGTTTTGCTTTGAAAACCCGCAACATTAATCAGCGAGCCAGTCGCTTCGCTGGGGCTAAAGAGCATGATTTCACCGCTGAGCTTGCTGATGACCTCCGCTTTGCGCGAAGCGGGCAGCAGCGTCAATTCTACGTCGGCTGTAGCCCCCTCAATGATCCGATAAACGAAATCCCAATCGGAAGTGTTTTGCAAATCCAGCCCTTGATCGTCCTCTGCCTCTGTCAATGCATTGAGCTTGACGTACTTGTAGCGCCGCACATCATCGCCCGCCAGCCGCAGCTTGACGGTGCAGCGATTGCCAAAGAAAGAATCGCCGGTAGAGCGAGTTTCCTGAATTTCGGCTACCGAAATACGCTGAGCAAAAGCCCCAGACACCAATAGACAGGTGCATAGTGTCATCATAAATGTCTTCATAAGCAATGTTAATTTTGTGTGATGTAATAGTTTTATTTACACTTTGGAGTTTTGAGAAAATTCTTCAAAAATAAGCAATCAACGCATTGCTTGTATCAGTTATAACCAACTGTTTTTTAGCAGGTGGTACAAAAGCATACCAATTTTAGCGAAATTTCGCTTGCGATTTTGCGGTCTTTTTTTGAATATTGTAGCGAAGTAAAAAATTGGAAACTAACACTGCCTAAGTATTATGGAAACCTACGGTTATGTTTTGAATATTGCTATGCCCATTTTTATCATTCTTTTTTTCGTAGAAAAGTTTGCCGAATGGCGGATGGGCAAAAAAGTAATTCGGGGTTTGGACAGTGTGTCGAGTCTGAGTTCCGGCATTACCAATGTCACGAAAGATGTGCTGGGCATTGGCATTGGCATTATAGCCTATAGTTGGATGATGGACAAGGTGGCCTTGGTGCGCATTGAAAATACCGTGCTGACCTACGTAGTGGCTTTCATTGTGATGGATTTTCACGGCTACTGGTCGCATCGGCTGAGCCACGAAATTAACTTCCTTTGGAATCGGCACATTATTCACCATAGCAGCGAAGAATTTAATCTTTCCTGCGCCCTGCGGCAGTCCGTGTCGGGCTTTATTAATTATTTTACTATTTTATTGTTGCCAGCGGCTGTGTTGGGCGTGCCGGAGCAGGTGATTGCTATTATTGCGCCCTTGCATTTGTTTTTACAATACTGGTATCATACGCGCCTGATTGGCAAAATGGGCATTTTAGAAAAAATCATCGTGACTCCTTCGCACCACCGTGTGCACCACGCGATTAACAAGGAATATTTAGATAAAAACCATTCGCAGATTTTTATTATTTGGGACAAGCTGTTTGGCACTTTTCAAGAAGAATTAGCCGATGTGCCACCCGTGTATGGCGTGACGCGCCCGGTGCGCACCTGGAATCCGATTAAAATCAATTTTCAGCACTTCTGGCTGCTACTGACCGATGCCTGGCGCGCTCGTAGCTGGTGGGACAAAGTGCGCATCTGGTTTATGCCTACTGGCTGGCGCCCTGCCGATGTAGCGGCCCAATATCCGGTGTATGGCATCACCGATCCTTACCATTTCGAGAAATATGATACGCCTGCTTCCAAAGCTTTCATCGCTTGGTCTTGGGTGCAGATGTTTTTTGTGTATCTACTTTTGGTGTATTTCTTCGCTTACATTGCTCGCATTGGCAGCCCCAATATCTTTTTTTACGGCGCTTTTGTATTCCTTTGCGTTTTCGCTTACACCGAATTGATGGATCGCCGGAAGTACGCTATGTATCTTGAAATATCTAAATCTGTGCTGGGGCTGGGGCTGATTTATTACTTTGGCGATTGGTTCGGCGCGAGCAGTACTGCTATGTGGTGGATGACCTGGGTGGTGAGCGCTTATTTTGTGCTTTCGGCGGTAGTTGCTTCGTGGTTTGCTATCACTGAAATCGGGCGAGAGCAGACCGGCGATAAGTCAGGCGTAGTAATGGCGCGCGCGTAAAGTGCTGCTTATGATGTGAATATTTAGCTATGGGAGCTTATTGTTACAATCTAATATCATAACGATTGTTCCGGGTATAATTGTTTTTAATATGAAAAGAACTGTAAATAGCTGGTTATCAATAAGTAAAATTTAGATAATAGACGATAGATGTTAGATTTTAGACCCAACACCCTATCACCCTATTCCCCCATCACCCTATTCCCCCATCACCCTTTTTAAAACCCTATCCCAATTAACAATATCACATCATTTAGCTACCTGTTTTTAGGTCTTTTCATTTTCATATTGCAAGGCAAAATTTCGCATGGCTTCAATGAGTGGCAGGGCCAAGCGGCCCCTGTCGGTGAGCCGATAGTCCACTCGCGGTGGTACTTCGCCATAATTGGTGCGGGCTACCAGATCATGTTCCATGAGGGTTTTCAATTCTTGGATTAACATTTTCTCGCTAATGTCGGGTATTTGTCGGCGTAGCTCCGAGAGGCGTGCGGGTTGCTGCGCTAATTGAAAAAGGATGAGCAATTTCCATTTTCCGCCCAATAATTCGAGCGTAGTGCGAATCGGGCAGCGGGCAGTAATGATAATAGGCGTAGTAGGCATACTGACAAAAAGGTTAGTACAGGTTTTGTAATATGGTATAGCAAAACTGCTTAATTTTGGGCAATTATGCAACTAAAATTACGGACAATATGCAAAAAATAGCTTTATTCGGCGGCTCGGGCCGCACTGGTCAACAGTTTCTGAATCAGGCACTTGCGCAAGAATATACTATCAAAGCATTAGTGCGCACGCCGGAAAAAATCACCCAACAATCTACGCAATTGGAAGTAATAAAAGGCGATGTACTCGATGCCGCAGCGGTAGCACAAGTGGTAGCGGGCACGGATGTAGTCGTGAGTCTTTTTGGGCAGGTGAAAGGCTCGCCCGCGTGGGTACAAACCGAGGGTACGCAAAACATTATATCCGCTATGCAAAAACATGATATAAAACGTATCATATCTTTATCGGGTGGTGGTCTGCCTTATAAAGAAAAAGACCGCCCGAAGCTCCCGGATCATTTGATTCGCTTTATTATGCGCTTAGCAGTGCCACAAATACTAAATGATGCTCAAAAACATTATGAAGCTTTACAAGCCAGTGGTTTAGACTGGACGATTGTGCGGGCACCTCGACTCACGGATGGCGAGCGCCGCGGGCAATATCGGATCGGTTGGGTCGGTGTAAATGCGAGCACGCAAATCAGTCGGGCTGATTTAGCCGATTTTATTATAAAACAACTAAATGATAAGACTTTTTATAATCAATTGCCTTTTGTGAGTTATTAAGCAGCAATTAAGCACAAAGGTATTTATCATAAGTACCCCATATATGATTTAGATGATAGACGATAGATGTTAGATTTTAGACCCATCACCCTATTCCCCCATCAACCTTTTTCAAACCCAATAAAAAGTCTATCTTTGCGCGAAAACCGCTGCAATGCCTGAGGAATACAAATATAATTTGCGGGGCGTTTCCGCTACCAAAGACGAGGTACACGCCGCTATTCAACATTTAGATAAAGGCTTGTTTCCCAATGCTTTCTGTAAAATATTGCCCGATATAGTAGCTGGCGACTCCGCCTATTGCAATATCATGCACGCCGATACCGCTGGCACCAAAACTAACTTAGCTTACTTGTACTGGCGCGAAACGGGCGATCTGAGCGTGTGGGCGGGCATCGCGCAAGATGCGATGGTGATGAATCTGGATGACATGGCCTGCGTGGGTTGTGTGGAACGGATCGTGCTGTCTTCTACCATTGGGCGTAATAAAAATCTTATTCCTGGCGAGGTAATTAGCACCATTATTCGGGCTACCACCGATTTTTTAGACCTCTTACAAGGCTTTGGCATAGACGTGACGCTGGCCGGCGGCGAAACGGCCGACGTAGGCGACATCGTGCGCACCCTTGACGTAGGCTACACGGCCTTTGCCCGGATGCGCCGCGCTGAGGTGCTGGAAAATCATATCCAACCGGGCGATGTCATTGTCGGATTGGCTTCGTTTGGGCAAGCAACTTATGAAAACACCTACAATGGCGGTATGGGCAGCAATGGACTGACCTCCGCGCGCCATGATGTGCTCTCCAAAACCTATGCTGCGCAATATCCGGAAAGCTATGACCCGAATGTGCCCGCCGAAGTGGTGTACACCGGCAGCCGCCAACTCACGGAAACCATTGAAATAAATGGGCAGACGATTCCGATTGGCAAATTGCTGCTTTCGCCTACCCGTACTTATTTACCGATTATAAAGCAACTTTTTGCAGAGCTGCAGGGGCAGTTGCATGGACTTATTCATTGTACCGGCGGCGGACAAACGAAGGTGCAAAAATTTGCGCCGGGCCTCCGCATCATTAAAAACAATCTGTTTGCGGTGCCACCGCTGTTTTCTTTGATTCAGGCGGAGTCTGGTACCAACTGGCGCGAAATGTATCAGGTTTTTAATATGGGGCATCGCCTTGAGGTATATCTGCCGGAGGAAGGCGCTCAGAGGGTCATAGATATTGCTCGCAGCTTTGGTGTAGAGGCGCAGATCGTGGGCCGCGTAGAAGCCGCCGAACAGACTGCTGTTCAAATTGTTACGCCTTTCGGAAATTTTGAATACGTATAATGACAAAGAAAGAAAAAGCCGCCGATATTGCCGCTACGCTGGAGGCACTGTATCCAGAAACGCCCATTCCGCTCAATCATACCGATGCCTACACGCTGTTGGTAGCCGTAGTGCTTTCGGCGCAGTGTACCGATGAGCGGGTCAATCAGGTGACGCCGGCACTTTTTGCCCGCGCCGACACACCCGGCGCAATGGCTCAGTTGGAGGTAGATGACATCCGCGAGATTATTCGCCCCTGCGGGCTATCGCCAAGTAAGTCTAAGGCAATCAAAGGATTATCCGAAATTTTGACCGAAAAATACAAGGGCGCGGTGCCGCAAAGTTTTGCCGAATTGGAAGCACTTCCTGGCGTAGGGCACAAGACCGCTTCGGTGGTAATGAGCCAGGCATTTGGGCATCCGGCCTTTCCCGTAGATACGCACATTCATCGCTTGGCTTGGCGCTGGGGCCTCAGCACTGGCAAAAACGTGGAAAAAACGGAAGCCGATCTAAAAAGACTTTTTCCGAAAGAAAGCTGGAACAAACTGCACCTGCAAATCATTTTCTTCGGGCGCGAGCACTGCCCGGCACGAGGGCACAACCCCTACGAATGCCCCATCTGTAGCAAGTACGGCCGCCGCGAGCTATTCCGCGAATTTGACAAAAAAAACCTCAAAAAGTAAGCCCTACGCCCACAAAATAGCGCTTAGTTTTCGCCACTTTTTTTCCTTTTCAACGGGTTGAATTTGTCCAATTCTTCCTTGATTTTATCCACTCCCTGCTTTTGCAAGGTAGAATCCAGTGCTGTGCCTACCCGGTCGCGGAGGGCTTCCTCGGCCTTGCGCGCCAGCGAATCTTTAGCCGCTTCTGCTTTTTGCCCCAGCACCGTTCTGGCGGAGTCAATGGCTTCTTGGGTGGCTTCCTTCACGGCTTGCTTGCCAGCGTCCATCCGCGCTTCGGCTTCTTTGGTCAGGGCTTCTTTGGCTGCTTCGGCTGGCGATTCTTCAGCTACAATTGAGCCATCGGCACCGAGTAGTTTCATACCCACTTTCGGGTTTTTAATATCGCCGGTCAGGTTGAATTGCACATTTACAAACTCACTTTGCCGCAGGTTGATTCCGAAGCGATTGGCCTCTTTGCTCAATTGGTCAAAACCCGCGCTGGCAGCTGCGCCCACGCCTGTTTTTTCCAATAGCTTGCGCGGAATTTTTGCCTTTATGGCATAATCAATTACTTGCGTAATGCTGTGCGAGCCGCCGATGCGCATCTCGATGTCTTTATATTTATAATCAAATTCTTGCACTTCTATGGCGCCGTTTTGCATTTCAAACCAATTGCGACTATTCGTAATTCTCAACTCCTCACGGAAATAATCCATATTCAGCTTATCGCCAATGGCTTGCAAGGGCTTAAAATTCTGAATGGCACCGTTAATAGTTTCTAAAAAGCCTTTTACATTTAATGTACTTAGGTCGGGCATCATGTTTTTACCTAATTTACCATCCATGATAAGGCTGGTATTATAGTTGCCTTTAATAAACTCGCCAATGGGTGCCATCGCCTGAAAAGTATTAAACGCCTGAAAGGATTTTTGAAAATCCATGCTTTTCAAATCATATTTGATGGTAAATGCAGGATTGGCAGGGTCTTTGGTATCATAAGCGCCGCTCAGGGCCACGCGCCCGCCCAGCAGATTGGCGGTAGCATCATTAATCAGCACGGACTGGTCGGTAACTTCCATTTGTCCACGCAAGTTATTTAGTTCTAAATTAGTGTAAATAAGTTTCTTGATATCGGCATTAATTTGCAATTCTACGCGATCCGGCACGAGAATGGGTTCCAGTACCTCGGTCGAGACATCCACCGTGCCCTCCGGTGTGATGACGGGCGGAGCGGTAGTAGCGCCAGCGTCGGTCATAAACTGATTGAGATCCAGCAGATTAGACGCCAGATTGATTTCGCCGCCCAGCGTTCGGTTGTCAAAAAGATAGTCGAACAAATTGGTAATCAGTCCGTTGACGCGCAGATCGCTGTTGCCAATTTGCAAGCTCAGGTCTTGCGCTGCCAGACGGTTGGGCTGCATATTACCTTTTACCACGAGGTTTTTCAGGCTGTAAATATCATAAGCCATTTCAGTAAATGCAGCATCGAGTGTAAAATCAAACCGGTCGAATATTTCCATCGGAGTGCTCGCGGCCGTAGCATCGGCCGAAGGCAGAGCTGGGCCAGCAGTGGCTTCGGCAGGCATCCATTCATTTACATCAAAATAACCCGAACGCACCGTCATGCTGCCCCGCATCGTCTTTTTGGGTGAAAAATACGCCAAAATATTATCCACGCGGCCCGAGGCCTTGATATCGCTTTTACCCAATTGTGCATCGAAATTGTCTATGCGCACATGCTGCGGAGTAAATGCAGCTTTGGCATTATTAATACGAACGGCCGGATAAATAGCATCTTTATAATTTAGTGATTTTATTTCCATTACGCCGTCCATATTTACACGCTCATATTGCTGGTTTTCAATATAGGAAAGCCGGGTTTTGGCGCGCACATCGGCTACAATTGTACCGTTCAAATCGCTAATACCTTCGATAGGAAAGGCTTGCGCCAATTCTCGCAAATTAAGCGTTCCTACGATTTCTGTATTAATATCGGGGTCGGAAATCGGGGTTTTTAGATTAAAAACTGCCCGGAAAGGATTATTGCCGAGGCGCATCCGAAAGGCAGGAATATTTACTACTATATCATCGAAATTACTCGACGGGCTATTGATATTTACTTTAGCAAAAATATCATTAATGCCTAAGGGTAAGTCGGGATATTTTACATTGCCATTTTCTACGCCAAAGTTAAGTTGAAAGGCTGGATATGCTTCGCGCTCTTCGTTATAAGTTCCTTTTACAAAGCCGTTCAGTTCAAATTGCCCGTCGGCTTTTACTTGTTCATAACCAGCAATATACGCATTAGGTATCATGGAAAGTAAATAACGAAAACTGTTTTGCGGCGTCGAAAAAGTGAGGTCCATGATGATGTCGTCGGCTTCGGCCAATTGTACAAAACCATCGGCATTCAGATGCAGTTCATTTACTTTTAGGATATTATCTTTCAGTGTATATTTGCTATTGCGCTGGTCAATATTAAAGATAGCATCTAAGGTGGTGTGGGCGCGTTTGAGGTAGGTGATGCCGCCGTAGCGCAGGGTCAGCGAATCAATATCGGTGCGGGTATCGAGATCATACACATCAATGGTAAAATCGCCTGAACCGCTGTGTGTCAGCCCTTTAGCGGACACATACACGCCGAGGCTGCGGTCATCGTACAAAATATTGGCGTTGTTGATGCTGTATTTTTCAAGATTAGCCCGGAAGGCGCTGAGGTCGAGGGGTTCCTCTTCTACGGCGGTGGTATCGGTGCTCGGTATTACAATATCATAATTAGCACGGCCATCTTCCAATACATAAATATTTAGTTTTGGCTGCTGAATGTGAATACTTTTCAGGCGCAGTGGATTTTCATTGCGAATAACCGACATGATGTCCAGCGTTAAATCTGCCGATTGTACATCCGCTAATCGGATACCTTCAAACGGTGCGGCATTGTCCACGGTCACGTCTTTTAGGCGCACGGTCAGGTTCGGAAAGCTGCGGAATAGGGTCAGGCTGGCGTCGCTGAAATCAAAAGTAGCGGTGAGGCTTTCGTTGGCCACTTCCTTGATCACCGCCAGCAGGCGGTCTTTGAATAAGAAAGGAATGGCCACGGCCGCGGCCAGCGTCAGGACGATGAGCGAGGCGACCGTGATGAGCGTTATTTTTAAAGCGCGTTTCATTGGATTGTTTATTTAGTCAGGCATTATATGCTGCTAAAATAACGTTTATTTTGCCGAGAAATTGACAAAACGCGCCGCTTTAGGAAAAATTTAATAGGAAGAGAAAGAAAACTGCCGGACAAATCGCTGAGGACGCGCCCGGCAGTTGCTGTAGTGAGTTGTCGTTAGAGCCATTTTACCAAGTTGAAATCCTGGCGATGCGGTAGCAGTTTATGTGTTGGAAAAACGCGGAAGCCGTATTCATACACACCGGACATTTCCAGTTCGACGTCGCAGCAGTAAGTGGACTGGCGCCCCTCGCGGCTTTTCAATTCAAAAGGTTTCGAGAACTTCAGCTCCAGTTCATTGTCGTTGATGCGTTTGAAAAACACCACTTCCAGCCCTATGTGCTCCGGAGCTATCTCGCTGGTATGCAAGGTGATGGACGACTGAAAGCGCTCGCCGAGTGGCAGGGCGTAGTTGTCGGTATCAAAAACGTCCATTTCTACTACTTCAATGGTGTTCCATTGTTGCAGGGTTTGTTGTTTCCATTGTACAATAGCTTTGGCGGTAGCAAAACCTTGATCGTGCATCAGGCGGCTGCGTTGCGCCAGTTTGTGATAAAATCGCTCGAAATAGTGATTCATCATGCGGGTCATGGTAAAATCGGGCGCTACTTCGGCGATGATGTTTTTGACGTATGCCGCCCAGCGCGGCGAGATACCAGTCTCGTTTTTATCAAAATAAATAGGTATGATTTCGTCTTCCAGTACATTATAAATTGTCTCGGCGTCAAGTTCGTTTTGCAAACTGCCGTCTTCGTAGGTATTTTCCAACGGCAAAGCCCAGCCTGCGCCAGGGAGGTAGCCCTCTGCCCACCAGCCGTCGAGCACGCTGAAATTGACTACGCCGTTGAGCGCTGCTTTCATGCCGCTGGTGCCAGAGGCCTCTTTGGGTCGGATAGGCGTGTTGAGCCAAATGTCCACGCCTTGTACGAGGAGTTTGGCTAATTCCATGTTGTAATCTTCTAAAAAGATAACCTTGCCCATGAACTCCGGTCGGTGCGAGATATTGATGATATGCTTGATGAGGTCTTGCCCGCCTTGGTCGGCCGGGTGTGCCTTGCCGGCAAAAAGGAACATGACGGGCCGCCCAGTTTGATTGACGATTTCGCTTAGCCGCTCCAAGTTGGTGAAGAGCAATTGGGCGCGTTTGTAGGTTGCAAAGCGCCGGGCAAAGCCGATGACTAAGGCATCGGGCTGGATGCTGTTCATCATTTCAAAAATGATGCCGGGTTTGTCGCCGCGTCGGGTCAAATCTGTTTGTAGTTTGGCTTTGACGTGGTCGAGCAGGCGTTTTTTTAGCCGATAGCGAATGTCCATGATTTCAGCATCGGGCACCTTGTGTATTTTGCGCCAGTAGTCTTTATTCGACTGATCCTGTAGGAATTTCTCTCCGAAAACCTTGCGATACAGGGCGTCCCATTCGTTGGCTATCCAAGTAGGGTAGTGCACGCTGTTGGTCACGTAGCTGATGTGCAGCTCTTCTGGGCTATAGCCTTGGTACAATACATTGAACATTTTCTGCGAAACGCTGCCGTGCAACTGGCTCACGCCGTTTACTTCTTGCGACAAGCGAATGGCCAAATGACTCATCGAAAAGTTTTCTGAGGGGTCGCCAGCGTTTACTTTGCCAAGGGCCACAAAGCGCTCCCAGCCAATGCCCGCACCGTTGATGTAGTTGTACAAATAATTGCGCAGCAGCCCTTCCGAGAAATAATCGTGCCCAGCAGGCACCGGCGTATGCGTAGTGAAGAGCGAAGAAGCCCGCACTACCTCGCGCGCCTGCTCGTAGTCAAGTCCTTGTTGCAGGTAGTCTTGTAGGCGTTCCAAGTTAAGAAAAGCGGCGTGGCCTTCATTACAATGATATACATCCGACTGGATACCAAGGGCTTTGAGTGCGCGCATGCCGCCTATGCCGAGCAGAATTTCTTGCTTGAGGCGGTGCTCATTGTTGCCGCCGTAAAGTTGGTGCGTGAGCACGCGGTCTTCCCAGGCATTTTCCGGGATGTCGGTATCGAGTAGATACAGTGAAATACGCCCGACCTTGAGTTCCCAGATTTTGGCGTGCACGGTGCGTCCTTGCAGGTCAATGGCCACTTTGAGCCATTCGCCGGCTGCATCGCGTACGGGCTGTACGGGCAGTTGGGTGAATTTTTGCGGCGGATAGTTGTGAATCTGGTCGCCATGTAGCGAAATGGCTTGCTGAAAATACCCGTAGCGATACAACAAGCCTACGGCTACCATATTGACATTCAGGTCGCTGGCTTCTTTCAGATAATCGCCCGCCAGCACGCCCAAACCGCCGGAGTAGAGCCGCAAGGAAATATGCAGACCGTATTCCATACAAAAATAGGCGATGCGCGGGCTATCTTTGGCGGGTTGCTCATTGATATAAGCTTGAAATGCTTTGTTGACCGACTGGAGGCGCTTCATGAAGTCTTTGTCTGCCAGCAGGCGCTGGGCAGTGTCAAGGCTCATTTCGTCGAGCAGTGCAATCGGATTGTAGTGCATGGATTCCATCGAGACCCCGTTGCTAAGGGTATCAAACAGGGCAATCGCTTCTTTATTCCACGACCACCAAATATTTTGCGCTAGCGTTTGCAATGGCTCCAATTCTTGCGGCAGCCGCGATTCGATATAAATCCGCTTCAGTTGAATGCGGCTATCTTTGAGTTGTCCAACCATGGTTGTTTTTTTGATGAAAACAGTAAACCGGAGTTCCGGTTCTTTGGCAAGACAAAAATAGGATTCTTTTCGGAAGGCAGCGCAGCCAGAAGCTAATTCTTGTATCTTTTACACTAAGTTTTTGTGTTTGAGTGGGTTAGCTACTTGGTTGGAGGCTTTGTACGGCGCTATAATTAGTCGCAGGCTGAACAAAATCCGTTTTTTTTGCATGCAACAGGTCATAGAAAGGTAATTTTTAGCCATTTTATTTTCTTTTTTAGCCAAAATATCGCTATTTTGCATAATGAATAGCAATACCTACTTGTGAACTGTATCGGGATACTATTTTCCCTTTATAAATCAAAAAACCCGATGTGATAATTCCCCCTTCCCCGTGCATACGGGCATACCAACTTCTCAAAATAAGGTAATACCAACTTCTCAGGCTTCAAGTCATGCAAACGATTCGGCAATGTTCGGTCATGCAATTGCCCAACGGCTCTTTTCAAGAAATAACACAAATTTGTAATAATTAAAATCTTGTTAACGTTGATGTTAACTAAGTTACTTTTTAAGCGGTACTGCGTATAAATTACCAAACAATACTAAACGACATGAGAAAACTGTTTTTTATTTTGACAATTGGATTTTTCACGACAACAACTTACGGTCAGATGTTTCAGATTCAATGCATGAACGGGGAAGAAATTTGCAACGGATTTCTGCCAGAAAACCAAGCGCAGGTGCGGGTCGTCGGTAATTTGCCGCTATCAGCACCGGAAAATACCTACATCACGTACATGTGGACGTCCACCCACGAGCGCGGAGTCAAAACATGGGATACCAACCGCCCCGACCGCCGCGTGCCCATACCCTGGACCGGCGACTACACCGTGCAGGTGAAAGTAATGTACACCCGACATGGCAACACCCGCCCCTATGCGGTGTTTTGGTCTAATCCGATCAAGGTGACGGGTAGAAACTGTAAACCGTGATTCCATAATTAGACACAATCGGCGCATC
Organism: uncultured Saprospiraceae bacterium; assembly: GCA_937872385.1. Classification (GTDB taxonomy): domain Bacteria; phylum Bacteroidota; class Bacteroidia; order Chitinophagales; family Saprospiraceae; genus JADJNW01. Next base: position 12,813 of record CALMSO010000044.1, on the reverse strand, counting down.
TGCTCTATTCAGGTGCGCCGATTTTTTTCTTGACAACCACCTTGTCATGCAAGGGGAAATTTGTCTTTTTTACTGCAAGTCAAAGCATTACATCATGCAACCTATTTATATCGAAACTCCTAACGCACCGCTACCTGGCGGCCATTATGCGCAGGCCACGCGCTGGCGCGATCTGGTTTTTGTATCCGGTCAGTTGCCCATTCGGCCCGATGGCACTAAAGAGCAAGGCGACATCGAAGCCCAGACCCTGCAAGTGCTGCACAATTTGAAAGCCATCCTCGATGAAGCTGGCAGCAGCCCCGGGCAGGTACTGAAAGTCACAGTTTATATTGCCGATGTAGCGCTCTGGGGGCAGGTCAATGCAGTTTATGCAGCGTTTTTTGGCGCGCACCGACCCGCTCGGGCCATCGTGCCAGTACCTGCGTTGCACTATGGTTTTTTGATTGAAATAGATGCCATAGCCGGTATTGGGTAGTAGGCCAATGCGCTCAGCCCGGCTCGGCTTGAAGCAGCACGTAAGTGAATTGCTTAATGTTTTCCCTATTGAGTTGCAAAATGCCCTTGAACGTGCGGCGCTCGTCCATCCGATAACGTTTCATGGCTTCGGGTTTGAAGCGCAGTTCAATGACCGTCTCGGGGCCAGCGCCTCCGCAAAAAAAGCAGGTCGCATTCGGATTGCGCGACAACACGTACGAAAGCCCCAGCGCATCTATTGGAATAATGTACCCCGAAATGCTTACTTCCTCACCGGCGTAGAGCAGTGGCAGCTTGCCAAATGTCGCCTCGTCATAATCCATGGCCCATTTATCGGAATATTTTTTCTCGAATTTCACATCCGCAAGGACGCCCCAGTCAATGGCGTTTTGGGCGTGTACCTGACCCAGAGCTACCACAAGCGCAGGTAAAAAAACACACAAAAACCGACTCATAACAAAGTGTTTGATTATAGTAATAAAGGCATAATAATGTGCAAAACCTGGTAATTACAGCTTGTAAAAATAATACTTTTGCCCGCAACCGGCAGCATCTATTCGACTATTCGGTCGTATGGACTGATAAAACGTACAACAGCGGACTTTTTGGTACACATAGCATTTTTTTTAGTAAAAAACATTTTGTGGTTCTAACATATTTAGTCTATCTTTGTCACGACTTAAAACAAGTTTAGTTGCTCCAACATAGTTTACTCGTTGCATTATTTTCTCCCTTACTGCACAAGTCTGTTTTCGTATCAGGCCATGACGTTGTGTACTCGCTGAACATCTTTTCAGGTGTGACGTGCGGTTTTATATTCAAGCTAACATAGCGTCTTAATTTTGTTGCGAATTTGCAGCTTTACAGCATTCCCAAAACCGCGCCATCCCCATACCGATGGAAGAATTACCGTGTTCAAAACTAAAGCAAATGCAAGACCTGCGTGAGCTGACATACCTATTGGGCAAAAATACGATTAAGGCCGGGCATATTCTACCAGAAATGCCTGACAGCAAGTTAGTCGGGTTGTATGAGGGTATCGTCAACAATCAATTTTACACAGACGAAGAGGCCGCAGCCGAGTTGTACAATGACGACAAGGAGAATCGCAGCTACCAGAAGTTGCGCAACGACTTGAAGAAGCGCCTTGTCAATGCGCTGTTTTTGATGGATTTCAAGCAGTTGTCCTCTACGCAGCGGCAAGTAGCGTACTACGAATGCCACAAAGACTGGGCGGCGGCCATGGTGCTGATGGGCAAAAAAGCAAAAGTGGCCGGCATTGCATTGTGTCGCAAAATTATCCGGCAGGCTAAAAAATACGAATTTACCGAGCTGGTGCTGCACGTAGCGGGTACCTTGCGCCTGCACTACGGCACGCTGGAGGGCGACTATGCGAAGTTTGAGTTGTACAACAAAATGTTTAAGGAATATACCGACATCTGGCAGGAAGAAAACCGAGCGGAAGAGCTTTATACGGAACTGATTATCAAGTATATAAACAATAAAGCTACCAAAACGGAAATCCATGCTATTGCGTCGGATTATTACACCCGCCTTCAGGAGCCTATGCAGCGCTACGATTCTTATCGGCTGCATTTGTGCGGCAATCTGATTCGGCTGATGATTTACAGCAGTGTGAACGATTATAAAAACACCGTTCAGGTTTGCGATGAGGCGATTGTTTTTTTTGAAACCAAAGAATATTTGGCAAATGTGCCGCTGCAAGTATTTTTTTATCAAAAAATAGTGTGCTACACACAGCTACGGCAGTACCAGCAGGGCAAAAGTGCCGCCGAAAAATGTTTGGCATTCATTGAAGCCGGTACGTTCAATTGGTTCAAATTGCAGGAGTTGTACCTTTTATTGGCTTTGCATACGGGGCAGTATCAGCAGGCTTACAACACGTTGCGCAAGGTGGTGCTGCAAAAACAATTTGCTACGCTGCCGCCCAACATATTGGAAATGTGGAAAATATACGAAGCGTATGTTTATTATTTGTGTCGAATAGAGAAAATTAGCCCTGCGCGCAACGACAAGCGCTACGCGCGATTTCGACCAGGAAAATTTGGCAATGAAACGCCCATTTTTTCTAAAGACAAACGCGGCATGAATATTCCTATTCTGATTATTCAGATTTTATTTATGATAGAAGAACAGAAGTTTAATAAAGTTATTGATAAAATTGAGGCAATCGAAAAGTATTGTTCGCGCTATTTACGGCAGGATGATACCTTCCGGAGCAACTGTTTCATCAAAATGTTGTTGCAGATACCGGCCGCCAATTTTCATCGGGCTGCTGTGCTGCGCAAATCGGAAGACCTGCTGAAAAAGTTGAAATCGGTGCCAATAGAAATGGCGAATCAGACGCACGAAATCGAAATTATACCCTACGAAGACCTCTGGAATTTTGCGATTAATACCTTGGGCAATACTATCCGGCAGGGGGCATAACAAAGTAAATGTCTTCGGATGGTTTTGTAATAAAAAAATACCGATATTCAGTTGTTTATAGCAGTTGATGATAAGAATTGAGTCTGATAAAAATTACACAAGTAGTATATTCAGTTTTATTGTTCCCCCATTGTTCCTCTTTACCATGCCTTTCGAAAAAAGGCAGTAGTCATTGTACAATACGCTGGTTTTCAATGAGTAATAAGTATTAAAACACTTGTTATTACATCTATTTTATTTTGTATAATACTGATTATCAGTTGCATATATTCTCTGCTTTTTTATGTTTGAAAAATTGATGTCGGCACAATTGTTTGAAAACCGAAGTAAAAGTATTGTATTCAATCGTCTGATAAACAGAGAATTATGTTTTTTAAAAACGCATTTTCGCCAATTTTGGCGGGTAGGTAAAACAAGAATTGTGTCTATGTATTTTGCTACTTGAGTGCGTATTTTTGTCACAGATGATGCAAAATTAAGGCGTTGTATCATTTTTTTAACCCAACAGATAAACACAAAACTATGGGCTTATTAATGACAAATCATGGTCTCCGTGTGGAGACGACACGCAGCCCCAAAGTAATTGTGGTGGACATTACCGGACCTCGCCGCTAAGCGGTTCCGGTGCTGTGCCACCCTTTTTATTATTGGGCACCCATAGGTGAAATTAGGAAGAAACACACAAAACGCTACGCCGATTACAAGGCAATTCTGTCGCCACCATAGCTACCAATTTCTGAGGTATTATTGGGCGACGTGATTTTATTGTCTAATGCGAAGCGCAAACACACTTAGCAGTTGTATGAGCAACTCGTATGTATCGTTAAAGCAAAGCGATGCCCTGTATTTTATTTCCCCAAACGAAGGGATGTGCGCGGAGGTAGTTTTTGGTAATTGAAGTAATAATAATTGCTGGGACTCGAAATACAGGTATTGTTTTAAATGGCATACGCATTTTCAAACAAGTTGCACACAGACATTTCCCTTTACGATTGATATTTATGTTCTCCCTTACAAATATGTTCCAACGTTTAACACACTCCCTGAACCGAAAGCACAATACTAACAAGCAGTACGCTTGGATGGTATTGCTGCTAACGAGCTAAGTTTTGAACACGTGAATAGGAGTTAGCCTACTGCACTTGGTGCAGTGGGCAGCCTTTTTGTATAGCATATTTTTTACGACCTGAACAATATATAACACAAAAATTTATCTCATGAAAGGTAATTCGACACTATTAAAATTAAACAAGCTCGTGGAAAAAGTCGTACTAAAGCGATGGCTTCCAAAAAACAAAGCAATTTTATATTCTCTTTCGGTCGGCAGCTTCGTGATGGCACTGTCGTTTTCTTCGTTAATGCGGACCGTGTTTTTCCAGCCAGAGCCGGCGGGTACGCAGGCTGCGTCTATGCTGATGAGCACCATCTCGCCCGAACAAGCGGGCTGCACCCAACCAACGCGTACCGTAGGTGGTGCGAGTGTAACATTTGTAGGGGTTCAGTACGACTATCAGGTGCCGGGTCGGTCTATCTGGTTTTATAAGGTTTGTTCCGGCGCTATGCCAGCTACGAGTCACATAGTCTTTGCTTTTTGCCCGGAGGTAGAGACTTCTAATGTAATTGCTAGAGGGACTTGGACGGGGGATTACGTCTTGAACTCGGGAGCAGGAGCGCCTGTCTTTGGCGCTGATGCCAGCACTGATGGAACGGTAGGCTTGAAGTTTGACCAAGGTTTCAGTGCCAGTGAGTGTCGTAATTACTACTTTGTACTCGACAAAAACTACGCAGTAGGGGAGTCAAAATTTATTAATAAGGCTGGTTCAGGCTTTACTGCAGGCAACATCTGCGGCCCCAGCCCTACTTGCGATCTCAAGAGAGAGTCGCTTTGCGTGCTGAACGAAGACTGCATGGACTTAGATTTGAGCAACCGCAATTTTGTATTTGAAAATAAGTGTATTGACTCGCCGATTCCGGCTTGCGGTGTAGTGGAAATAGAAGTGGAAGCCTGCGTGGAAATCTCTGGGATGACGGCTATCGAAAACCTCGATTGCGTGAATCCGATTGCCATTGGCAATGCTTCGGGCCAAATCGCTTGGTCGTTGGACATAAAAACACCGACCAACCAGGTGATTTGCAGCCTCAATCCTTCGGATGTGTTTGCCAATACGAAGCAGCTTAGCGCCTTCGACCAGCCCTGCGCGGCGAATCCTGACTTTGCAGGCACTTCGGCTGAAAGTTTTAATGACCTGGCTGCGGATGATTCCTGCAACGAAACCATTACCGCACCCGCTGTTATTGATCAGTTGCTGAGCACTGGCAAGGCTTGTCTGATGGTGCAGGGTTTCAATACTTCAGGTGTCAGTGGTGGTGGCAATCTCGCTTTCTTTTCGCGTACTTTCGGTACCCTGCGCCTATGCGCCAAAGTGACCAAAGGCTTTGACGCCAAAGGTACGGTGACACAAATAGACTGTCCCGGTGTTAAAAGTGGCGCTATTACACTTGATTTTACGCTGATTGGTTTGACTGAAAGTGATCTGACCATTATCTGGTCGGGACCTGGCGTGCCAGCCAATACCGGTGGCAAAACCCTAAGCAACCTCGGCCCGGGTATGTACACGGCTACCGTGACGGTAGGTATGCGCACCTGTACTTACAATTTCAACATTACCGAGCCAGCCCCCTTAGTGTGTGGTACTGCCAGCGTAACAGATGTGGACTGCTTTGGCGCTTCTACCGGCTCTATTAATGTCGGTGCGGCTTCTGGTGGCAATGGTGGTTATATGTACTCTATTTCGGGCCCGGTAAATCGCGGTCCGCAATCCAGCACGGTTTTCAACAATCTGCCAGCTGGTAATTACACCATTACTGTAAAAGATTCCAAAGGTTGTGAAACAACCTGCCCAGGTGTTTCTGTAGGACAACCCAATAGCCTGCCTTCTTGTGCGGTTACCAATCCGATCAATCCTTTCTGCGCACCTGGTCAAGGAGCCGATGCCAACGGCAAAGTAACTTTAACCGGCAGCGGTGGCACGCCTGGTGCTACGGGCTACACTTTTGTCATTCGGCAAGGTGCTATGATTATTGAAACCGTAATGGGTAATCCTTCTATAACAGTGGAAAACCTCGCCCCCGGCAGCTACATGGTGGACGTTCAAGACGCCAATAATTGCTCGGTAATGAATAGCTGTAGCTTCACGCTGATGTCGCCGCCTACCTTGGCTTGTGGCACAGTTACTCCAAGCAATGCTTCCTGCGAAGGGATTGACAATGGCTCTTTGACCGCTACGGCTACCGGTGGTACACCTTTTGGCGGCGGACAATATAAATTTACGCTTACGCAAAACGGCAACACTATTGCGGGGCCGCAGCAGGCGGCTATGGCTTCTTTCAATAATCTCGCGGCAGGCAGCTATACCCTCGAAATCGAGGATGCCAATGGCTGTACGGCTACTTGCCCGGTTACTATTGGTGTTAATAAGGTGTTGACCTGCGATGGGTTAATCACAGCCGATGAAGCTGTCTGCGAAGGCACTACCGGCGTCAGCTTTACGGCGTCCGCTGGTTTTAGTACCTACAACTGGTCTATCAAAGGCGGCGCGCTCAATGGCGTCACTTCCAATGGAGGCAGAACGTTTACGGTAAATGCTGACGGCACCGATAAGATTGAAGTGGAAGTACAAGTCATAGATGCCGACGGCTGTTCGATTACTTGTAAAGCCGAAACCGACATCCTACCCAATCCGCCCTGCGATATCATGGGCCCCAATCAGGTATGCGCTTCTACCTCAGCCAAGTTTTATGCCCCGGAGGGTACCGGTTATACCTATGCTTGGTCTATCACCAATGGTGGGGCATTGGCCAGTATTGATGGTGCTGCCAACCAAAAAATGGTCAAAATCAATGCCGGCGCAACTACCGGTAGTGTGACGGTTCAGGTGGTAGTGACCGATGCCAACGGTTGCTTTTCTACCTGCACTATGATGTTTGATATAGAGCAGAATCCGAAGCCTTGCATGATTGAGGGCGACAACGTAGTCTGCGAAGGCGATATGATTACCTTCGACGGGCCAATGGGTTTTGACGACTACACCTGGACGGTAAGCAATAGCCTTTCTTTCACCGGGCAAGGTACTGCTTCTATTACGGTGACTGTACCAGAAAATAGCGGACTTACTACTTTCAAGGTGACTTTGAAAGCCGAATTAGAAGATGGCTGTTTCCTTGAGTGCGAAAAAGACGTGACGGTCAAGGACTTGCCAACGGTATCATTGGACGTTACTCAGCCGGTTTGTGCGCTTATTCCAAAAGGAAGTATCACAGCTAATGGCAGTGGAGGTGAGCCGCCCTACGTGTATATTCTATATCAAAATGGCATGGAACTGGCGCGCTCTATGCCTACAATGAGTTCAACGTTTGTTTTCGGCAATCTCGATCCGGGTACTTATGATGTAGAAATCGAAGATGCCAACGATTGTGCTTTTGACCCACCTGCTACCATTGTAGTAGTAGATGCCCTGAAGTTTAATCCGGAAGTACTTTGCGATGAGGTAATTGATGACGATATTGCTGTAAAACTGAATGTAATGAATGCCGTTGGTACGGTAGTATTTAGTGTGGATAATGAAATGGGACCTTTCGCCACGCTGATGAATGACAAGGTATTCATTCCGGATGATGGTCTGTCGCATACTATTTATATCCAGGACGACCGGGGAGCCACCTGCGGCGCTACCAGCCAAAGTGTTACTCCAGAATGCTTTGTTTGCCCTGGAATAGCTGCGCTCACTGCACCCGACGAAATTTGCGACCCGGAAACATTTGACCTCAAGGCTACCGGCTTGACTAACTTGTCGGAAGATGAGAACCTCCAGCAGGATTTCAATATCATTTTTGTTGCTTTCCCTGCTACCTCTATGAGCTGTCCCACCAATCCCTACGAGGCTTATTATACCAACTCAATGGGTACCTTACTCGGTACGGGTACTTTGAATGATGATGAAGACGAAGCTACGCTGAGCAATCAAAGCTTGGCCGTTGGCACGTACTATATCGTGGCCATGCTTTCGCCCGATCCGAGAAATATCGAACCAGACTGTACGCCAAGCGCTTGCTCCGAGTTAGTCGTAAAGCCCAAGCCGGATATCATGGGCACCGACCCAATGACCTACTGCCCGGAGGAAGCCATTTCTTTTGAAATTATGACCTTGCCAGGTGCTACGGTAACTTGGTCAGGCGGCACAACTGTGGGTATCGCCGATAATGCTACGGGTGCTACAGCCGATGGCGATGGCAAAGTGACAGTAACAGGTACGGCTGTTGGCAATACGACTGGTAGCAACATTGTAGCTACGCTCAATTTCAAGGCGGTATTGAACGGTTGCGAAGCCACAGCTACTAAGTCGGTGACGGTACGTCCGGAGCCAGTCATCATGGGCACTGCCCCAATGACCTACTGTCCGGAGGACGCTATTTCTTTTGAAATTATGACCTTGCCAGGTGCTACGGTAACTTGGTCAGGCGGCACAACTGTGGGTATCGCCGATAATGCTACGGGTGCTACAGCCGATGGCGATGGCAAAGTGACAGTAACAGGTACGGCTGTTGGCAATACGACTGGTAGCAACATTGTAGCTACGCTCAATTTCAAGGCGGTATTGAACGGTTGCGAAGCCACAGCTACTAAGTCAGTGACCGTTTCGCCAGAACCGGTCATCAGGGTTGGCACTGATCCTATGATTTATTGCCCAGGGGAAGCCATTTCTTTTGAAATTGTGACCTTGCCGGGCGCTAATGTTGTCTGGATGGGGGCTGCCTCGGTTGGTATTCCGGATGAAAAAACGGGCGTTATAGCGGATGCCAACGGTGAAGTAACGATTACGGGTACTGCTGTTGCCAATCAAACGAGTACGAATCGGATGGCAACGCTGCAAATAATGGCGGTATTGAACAATTGCCTGTCCACGGCCAGCAAGGGTATTACTATTCGCCCAGAGCCAGTCATCATGGGCACTGCCCCAATGACCTACTGTCCGGAGGACGCTATTTCTTTTGAAATTATGACCTTGCCAGGTGCTACGGTAACTTGGTCAGGCGGCACAACTGTGGGTATCGCCGATAATGCTACGGGTGCTACAGCCGATGGCGATGGCAAAGTGACAGTAACAGGTACGGCTGTTGGCAATACGACTGGTAGCAACATTGTAGCTACGCTCAATTTCAAGGCGGTATTGAACGGTTGCGAAGCCACGGCTACTAAGTCCGTGACGGTTTCGCCAGAACCAGTCATCATGGGCACTGACCCAATGACCTACTGCCCAGAGGAAGCCATTTCTTTTGAAATTATGACCTTGCCAGGTGCTACGGTAACTTGGTCAGGCGGCACAACTGTGGGTATCGCCGATAATGCTACGGGTGCTACAGCCGATGGCGATGGCAAAGTGACAGTAACAGGTACGGCTGTTGGCAATACGACTGGTAGCAACATTGTAGCTACGCTCAATTTCAAGGCGGTATTGAACGGTTGCGAAGCCACAGCAACCAAGTCAGTGACGGTACGTCCGGAGCCAGTCATTATGGGCACTGCCGAAATGAAATATTGTCCAAGAGACGCCATTTCTTTTGAAATTATGACCTTGCCAGGTGCTACGGTAACTTGGTCAGGCGGCACGGCGGTGGGTATCGCCGATAATGCTACGGGTGCTACGGCGGATGGCGATGGCAAAGTAACTATAACGGGCACGGCTGTTGGCAATACGACTGGTAATGACATTCTTGCTACGCTCAGCTTTAAGGCAGTATTCAATGGCTGCGAATCTACGGCTAACAAGTCAGTAGTATTACACCCTGCGCCCAATGTGCGCAATGAAGAATTGATGCTGAGTATCAGCAGCGTTTGTGCCGGTACTGCCCCAACTGTCAGCATGTCTGGAGCTACTAATCTCGCTAATGGCGATTACATTGTTAGCTACAAGCTCAATGGCGATGATAATACCGTAACGGTTACTTTCACTAATGGCGCAGGCAGCTTCAATCTGCCCAATAATCTTCCCGCTGGCGAGTACGAGCTTGAAATTACAGCTTTTGCTTTCCCGGAAACGGGTTGTAGCACGCCGCTATCCGTCAAAACGGACTTCACGGTTGGTTGCGACTATGGTGACTTGCCCGATACCTATTCTACTACAAACAATAACAACGGCCCGAGTCATATCATCAGCCCGAAACTTTATTTGGGCAAGTGCGTGGACGCTGAAAACGACGGTCAGCCTGAAGCTATGGCTGGTGCTATGCAAGATGGCGACGATGGCAATATCGGCTCCTTCGGCTACGGCGAATGTGACGAAGATGGCAATGACGAAGACGGCGTTGAATTCCCCACTCCGTTTATTCCGGGTTCTGAAGCTTGTATTATCGTGACTGCGGTCAATACTACTGGCGAAGACGCTGTGTTACAGGCTTGGATAGACTGGAATGGCAACGGTGCGTTCGACACCGGCGAGGAAGTGAATACTGGCGATTTCAGCAATGGCGGTGTGACCGTACCAAATGGCGGATTCGTCGAAAGACAGCTTTGCTTTATGGTGCCGAGTACCGCTACTTTCAATGGTGGCCAAGCTATGACGCGTTTCCGCTTGTCGCAAAACGGTGACTTATCCTTCAATGGTGCTGCCGACATTGGCGAGGTGGAAGACCATAAAGTGGCGCTGGCTAAAGTCGGTAACCTCGTCTGGGAAGACCGCAACAACGATGGCATTCAGGGCAATGCAATTGACGAGCCAGGTCTGAATGATGTGGAAGTGCAACTCACTTGGGCTGGTGAAGATGGCGAATTCGGCACAGATGACGACCGCACGTACCTTGTGACCACCGCAGTGGTTGGCAACAAGGCAGGTATCTACTACTTCTGCGGCTTGATTGAGGGTAAGTACAAATTAAACATTGACCCGAACCAATCGGTAATTCGTCATTTGACACCAACAAAAACCAACCAAGGAGACCGAGATGATCTCGATTCTGACGATCTGGAAACCGGGGTTGAATTTGTTATAGAACAAATAGACGGTCTGCCAACTGGCGAAGACGGTACCAGCGATATGGCCGGTATGATCAATGACTTCCCGGATAATCAGGACGACCAAACCTTCGATCAAGGCTATACGCCAATGGATTATGGCGACTTGCCGCGCAGCTTTGAAAGCACGGTATTAGCCGATGGCGATCCTGCCAAGCACCTCATTCAGCCGGACTTCTATTTGGGTACCTGCGTGGATGCGGAGCGCGATGGAGCTCCCGATGATGAGGCTGGTCGCCAAACGGGTGGTGATGACAATACTCCGAGCGATTATTCTAAACCGGATGGGGTCACTTGCGATAATGATGAGAATGGTGTTCGCTTGATTACGCCAATGATTCCGGGCAATCTCGCTTGTTTTGAAGTAACGGCCACCACGCCAGCCGGTGCCCTGCTCTATGCTTGGATTGATTTCAATGGCAATGGCAAGTTTGACGAAGGCGAACAGGTACAATTCTCACAAATCAATGGCGCTGCCATCACCCCGACGGGCGAAGCACCAGTGCCAGCAGGTACGAGCACGCAGATTTATTGTTTTGTAGTACCTGATGATGCCGACTTCGGTGGCGAACAGGTATTACAAACCCACATACGCTTCCGCTTGACGACGGAAAGTGGTATGGATTATTATGGCTGCGCGCCGGATGGCGAGGTGGAAGATTACTACCAGCCCTTAGCTAAAATCGGTGATTATACCTGGGCAGATTTGAATGATAACGGCTTGCAATTGCCGGAAGACTTGCGCGATCGCCCTATTGCTGGCATTACCGCCATTCTGAAAACACTCGACCTGTTGGGTAATCCTTTCGAGGCGAAAATTCAGTCGGACGAGAACGGTATGTATATGTTTACCGGTTTGCTGCCAAAGCGGGAGTATTGCATTGAATTTGACGTAAGTACGGCCGACCACGAGTGCGTGCCGGTACTGAAACCGACGCTTTTCAAGGTAGGTAATGACGATTCGATTGATTCGGATGCTAATCCTACGCCAATTCGCCCATTGGTATTCAGTGCTGGGTGTTACACCCTCGAAGAGCGCGAGTACAATCCAGACGTGGACGGCGGCTTCCTGCCCAAACCGACCATAGTAGCTGAGGACATTACCTACACGCTGCTGGATTGCTACGAAGAAGGCGAAACGGAATTCACCTATTCCTTCTACCTGCTCGGCTGCGATTTGACAGGTTTCAATATTGATTTAATCAAATTTGATTTCAATAATGTACTGGCAGCCAAAGGCATCAGTTACATGCTGACCTCTACGGAAGTGACGGGCGACTACGCAATTTACTTCCAGTACACGCTCAAAGGCATTAATGTGTCGAATGCGATGTTGTATGATATTTTCATCGGCTATGACAACAATGAAGACGGTTCCATTAGTGACCGTGAGCCGAATGTGACTATCAAAATGCAGGTACTCAGCCGTCCTTCTACGACTGATTACCGCAACCTAAGCTGCATAGAGGAAGTGAATGTCACATTAGATGAAGATTGCGAAGTAGAACTGAAAGCCAGCCAGTTAATCAAAGGTCAATTGGTTTGCGACAATGACTTCTGCGTACATGTAGTGCATGTAATCAACGGTCGCGCTTTTGTCAATGAAGAGGGCAGAATCACCTGGGGCTGTGGCCGTTATATCTATCGTGTCTATGGCAAAGATGCTAATGGCAACTGCAATCTCAACGAAATGATCTGCTGGGGCTATGTGAATGCTGAAGACAAGCAGGCACCCAAGTTTGACTGTGATGATAGAGTCCGTGAAACGGGTATCCGCATCACGCGGGTTTTCCGCATTGATGGTGAGCTGGGTGACGGCT
>CALMSO010000043.1 GCA_937872385.1 uncultured Saprospiraceae bacterium | reverse complement strand
CTTTGGTGCGAAAAATTTGTAAATTCAATAGTGAGCGTCTCTACGGTATCGCGCAGCACTTCGGGAAGTAGGCGCAAGCGCAGGGCATCTTCGGCGGGGTTGTACTGGTCGCGTCCATCACCCCAATGATTGATATTATGATGAAAAACGATCTCCCAGGCGTCCGCTTCCGGGAAGGCATACAAAGCATAGGTGCCAGCCGGCAGTATTTGTCCGGCTACCAGAATAGTATCACTGACTGTAAATTTGGTGGATTCGTTGGCTCCCACGCGCCAGATGCGGCCGTAGGGTACGCGCTCGCCGAAAATCTGGCGGTTGCGTCGGCCCGGTCGCCCATAAACGATGGTAAAATCCGTTAGCCCAACCCGTTGCTGCAAGATGCTTTCCGGGCTGATGCGTGGAAAATGAATCTGCCCAGCCGACGTCGCAGGCAAAACCGCTAAAACAAGGAGCAACAAAGTTGAATATTGCATGTATTTTCTTTATGATAAAATTATGCATTTTTTAATAACGAACAGCGAATAACATATATTACATCGAAATCCGTATTAGCATTGTAAGTATTCCTTATTATACTCTTTTTAATTGGAAGTGACGCACTTATTTATTCTCAAAAACCTGTTCTTCAAATTTTTATAAAACCATGAACTATACTTCGCAAATAGCAAATGATATTATACTATTGATAATCGAATATTTAGTAAGTCTATTTTTGAGCTCCTTAATGCGGCTACGGCTGCCTTATGAAATATTCCGGTTTAAAAAAGATCGGTAAAGAACAACCCAACTTTCTTACAGCGATTGTAGTGCGCGGCACGCAGGTTGTTTTTGCATGTTGAATCATTGCTCAATGACGGCGTCTTTGTTGGTTTCGGTGCCCGGCGTCGCCTGCTGAAAATAACGCGCCAGTGCTTCGGCATCGCCGGTAGCCCAGTAGCCGCTTTCGTCGTACACGCTCAGGTCGAGTTGATAAGTGCCTTGCAAGTATCGCAACAGCCCGATGATGCGAATATGCGTATCCATCCCTGCCGTTTGGGTTTTTATAGCTATCCAAGGTGCGCGCGCCGGGTAGCCTTCCTCGGCGTCGAGGGCCAACTGAAAGGGGGAGGTGAGCGTACCTGCCGCATTAAAATACAGCCAAACCGGCTCGCAGTGCTCGTGAGGTCGAAACCAAACGCCTTTCAGCCCGCAGTGCCCCGTGATGTGGATACCCGATTCCGAGCTGCTGTCAAGGCGAGCCGAGGGTGGTTGGTGCCAGTCTTCGTCCATACAGGCGTGTGGCCATTGCATGGTACGGGCGATGTCGCATACTTCGGCTATCAACTGTTGTACGCGGCTTTTGTCGGGCAGGTGCCCCCGATAGCAAATACTTGCCTCCATAGCTCGCAGATTTGGTCAGGATGGTGTATTAAAGTCGCTTTGAATCGAAAATATACACTTTTTTCGGAAAATTTGCCATAAAAAATACATTTATCCCGTTTTTTAACGCTCATTCGCCTATTTTAACACTATGCCAACAGCGCCGCATGGCAATATGTACTATATTAGTACTGAAAATTGTAAAAACCCCGACCAGCGGCCGCAGGCGTGCGGGCTGTGTAGGCAAAAAAAAAAGACGACCATGCAAAAAACATTGCAACTGTACACCCTGGCTTTGGCCTCGTTTCTGACGATTCTCTTTTTCGCGTCGTATTATTCGAATACCGAAACGCCGGAAAAACCGCTTGCAAGTCAACCAAATTCCGGAAAGCTGCCGCAAACGATCCGACCGGTATCGTTGGACAAGCCCTTTGATTTTGCTAATGAAAAATTGCCAATGGATAATTTCGACGTGCGCGAGCGCCTCGACCGGGAGTTGTTGGTCAATACTTATTTACACGCTACTACCCTACTACATATTAAAAATACCTACAAGTATTTTCCGTTGATTGAAAAGATATTATCAACCAATGGGCTGCCCGATGATTTCAAATACTTAGCGGTAGCCGAAAGCAGCCTGCGCAATGCGGTATCGCCGGCGGGCGCACGGGGCATCTGGCAGTTTATGAAAAATACCGGCGAATATTACGGTCTGGAAATCAACGAGGAAGTGGACGAGCGCTATCATATCGAAAAGGCGACCGAAGCGGCTTGCAAATATTTATCAGATTATAAAAAACAGTTTGGCAACTGGACGCTGGCAGCCGCCGCTTATAATATGGGTGGCCCGCGCCTCAAAAAGGAAATGCAACTCCAGCGCGCCAATAATTATTATGATTTAAATCTCAATGACGAGACCTCGCGCTACGTGTTCCGTGTGGTAGCCATCAAGGAAGTGCTGCAAAACCCGGATGCATTCGGTTTTTATTTAGAGCCCAACGAAGGCTACCCGCCGCTGAGCAATTATAAAACCGTGGAGGTGAAGGAAGCTATTGAAAATCTGGGCGATTTTGCGTTGCAACACGGCACCACCTACCGGATGCTCAAGGTCTATAATCCTTGGCTGATTTCGAGCAAGCTGAGCAATAAGACGCGCAAGACCTACGAAATTAAAATTTCAACTTAACTTTCTGATAAACAATTACTTACCTACTAAGTATTTGGCGAATATTGGCGAAAGCCGAGTGGCTGATGCCTTGGGCCTCCATTTCGCGGAAATCTTCGTTGACGGCTTCTTCCCAGCGGTATTTTTTCGCTACCCGCTCGCCGCGGTATTGTTGGTAAATAGCAATAGCACCGGCTTCATTGCCACTGAGCAAATGATGGTGCGCCAGGTTGAGCCAGAGTCCCGTTTCTTTTGGGTATTTGCCGAGGGCTTTAGTGAGTACGGTTTTGGCTTCATCGGGTTGTTTGGTCAGCAGCAAACTGCGGCTCAGGCTGTAATACAGCGCTGCATTGTCTTCGCCAAGTTCCAATAGCTCCCGGTAGCGCCGCGTCAGGGCAGGGTAATCCGCTACTAACTCCAGCCCCCGAATTTCCTCGGTCAGCGCCTTGATACGCACTTTGGCTTTGGCTTCTTGCCAGCCGGTCAGGCTCAGGCATTCTTCAATGAAACCCTGTTGCAATAATTTTTGCTCCTGTGCGCCCATTTGCAGCCATGCAGCCGGCTTGTAACGCACAATCGTTCGATTTTTATAACAATCACAAACTTCCCGGATGGCTTCCGGCTGAAAGCGCAGCGCGTCGGCGCAGTCATTGAAAAATCGGTCTTTGTTGTCGGGCGTCCACTCGTCCACGTACTCTTGGGTAGTGACCATCGCAATGGCTTCTATCGTGACGTATAGCCCTTCGGTGCTGCTCGGATTGTTAAAACATAGATACACCACGCGCTGCTTGACATCGTTGACCAACACCAACCCGTCGCGGATGTTCTCGCGCGAGCCATCGAAGGTGCGCTCGGGTTTGGTGTAGCTGTAGCGAT
The DNA here is from genome assembly GCA_937872385.1 of uncultured Saprospiraceae bacterium. Taxonomy (GTDB): domain Bacteria; phylum Bacteroidota; class Bacteroidia; order Chitinophagales; family Saprospiraceae; genus JADJNW01. Next base: position 40,847 of record CALMSO010000043.1, on the reverse strand, counting down.
TCCAGGAAGTTGCAAAAAACTGCTCCTGCCCTTGGGCATCCGTCAGATAAACGTCCACCACGCCGGCGCCGGTAGGTTTTATAACTTGATAAGCAAGATTGGTCGTAATGCCGATGACGTTGGAATTGAGCAAGCCCTTGGCTACAAAATCGGTCACCTGCTTGAGCAGCTTGATATTGTCGCCGCCGCCTTCTTTTTTGGAAGTTGTAAAGGCATAAGACCATTGCACGGCATTGTCCGGCAGTTCTATTTTAATGGCGTTGCGTGGCTTGCCGCCGATGCGGGTCTGGCTGTTCAGGTAGAAGGTTTGTTCTGTTAGCAATGGCACGGGCCGCTGCACGGTTTGGTATAGTTGAGCGGTCAGATTAGCACCCGCTATCATGCTGATGAGGAAGGGTAAGAGGGCTTTCATACGAAAGTATAATTTAGTTGCCTGCCAGCGCCTTGATTTTTTTCTCCAATTCATACTCATCGCCGGGCACATAGCCGGAGTGCTCATACACGATATTGCCGTTGGCATCGAGCAGGAAGGTCTGCGGAATCGTTTGGAAATTCAGGGCATTTTTCAGGTTCTGGTTGGCGTCCGAAAGAATGGTGTATGCCCAACCTTTGGTTTCCACCATTGGTAGCACCTTTGGTAGCGCGCGCTGGGTGTCAATGGTGACCGCTACAATCTCCACATTGTAGGCTTCTTGCCATTCTTCGTAAAGATCGGCCATAGCGTCGAGTTCCAATTGGCAGGGCTTGCACCAGGTGGCCCAAAAACTGAGCACTACGATTTTATCGCCTTGCAATATTTTCTGGATATTCACATTCTTGCCGTCTAAGGTTTTTAGCTCTACCGACGGAACAGATTTTTGCGCCGCCAACGATCCCCAGCCGGTCATTATTATCAAAAAAACAATAGTCAATTGTTTCATTATCAGTATTTTACATTTTTAAGAAAATTTGCTTTTTCCAGCAGTATTACAAAAGTACGGCTTTCAGCGGAATCGGACAGTTGTTTAATAAAACTTTAGTAAACGAACGCCGGAACCAAGCCTTTTATGCGCTCAACAATACAAATTTCTAAGTGTTAAGACTGCCAATAATGAATTGCAAACAAAAAAACCATGCAAACAGACAAACAACCCGTTGTACTGATTGGTGGCGGCACCGGCTTAGTGGGGTCGCGCCTTAGCCAAATCTTGCGCGACAGCGGCTACACCGTATGGCATCTCAGCCGCCGGAGCAATCCGGACGCCGAATTTCCCGCCTTCGCTTGGGACCCCGCGGCTGGCACTATAGACGAAAACGCCGTGGCTGGAGCCGATTATATTATCAATCTGGCTGGGGCTGGTATCGCCGACCAGCGCTGGACGCAAGCCCGCAAACGCCTGATTATCGAAAGCCGAACGCATAGTACAAGGCTGTTAATCAATACTTTACAACGACTCAAGCGACAGCCCCGTGCCTACATTTCGAGCGCGGCTATTGGTATTTATGGCAATACCGGCGACCAAATCGTGACCGAAACCGACCCGCCGGGCAGCGGTTTTCTGGCGGAAAGCTGCGTAGCCTGGGAAGCCGCCATTGACGAAGTAATGGCAGCGGGCATTCGTACGGTGGGGCTGCGCATCGGGGTGGTACTTTCTACCAAAGGCGGAGCATTGGAAAAGCTGCTGCTACCGCTCAATTTTGGCACGGCGGCCTATTTTGGCGACGGCAGCATGTGGTATTCTTGGATTCACATAGATGATGTGTGCCGGATGTTTCAGTTTGCGATGGAAAACGAGCCATTACAAGGCTATTACAATGCGGTGGCACCGGAGCCAGTTACGAATAGGGAATTTACTAAGCAAATTGTGGAGGCGTCCGGCAAGCGCGCATTGACCTTACCTGCTCCGGCCGTAGGGCTGCGCCTCGCCATGGGCGAGATGGCCGATGTCATTTTGAACAGCAACCGAATATCCTCGGAAAAGATAGCAACAGCAGGCTTTTTGTTCCGCTTTCCGAAGCTCGACGAGGCCTTGCGGGATATTCTTGAAAAGAGTATATAGAACTTTCAACTAATCTTTAAAGACCTCTATTTCATGGGTTTCTACCACTAAATCGGTGAATTTGCCTTTGAAACGGGTCGCTTTCACGATGTGATTGTCAATCCAGTGATAATTACCGCCGCGCGGTTTGCCAAACAGGATGGCATGATAGCGAAAATCGTTTTTGCGCAGCCATTCTTCGGTCACGGTGCGGTGCTCTTCGGTGCGAGAAGTAAAGAAGGTGATGATGTGCCCTTCGTCGTACCATTTGTTGATAATTTTCAATGCATCAGGATAGGGCAGGCAAGTAGCCATGCGCTCCGGCTGCTCGTTTGGGATATCATCGCAGATGGTGCCGTCAATATCAATCAGGAAATTTTTCACACCGTCTTGTAATACCGGGCTGAGCGCTTCGCCTTTTTCGTTGAAAGCGGAAGTGAGCTTTGCGCCATTAGAGCCGTTTTGTGGGTTGAGATTCATGGTTGTGCTTGTTTTCAAATTTGAGACATCAAAGTTAGCGTAAAAAATACAAAAAGTCTATTGCCAGTGAGAATTAATTCCGGCAAGGGCGTAAGATTTCAAATATGATTTTTAGGTATTTTGCCTTCAAAAATTGACATATATGGTAGGATCAACGGGCATCCCCTTGTGCCAAAGCTCGAAGTGCAAGTGCGGGCCGCTGCTCAGGGTGCCGGTGTTGCCGATAATAGCCACTGCCTCCCCCGACCGAACAAAACTACCTACTGATTTGAGCAGGGCCGAGTTGTGTTTGTAGAAAGTGATAACATTGTTAGCGTGCTGAATACCAATTGTATAGCCCGTTTCTTGCACCCAATCTGATAGAAAAACATAGCCGTCCATGGCGGCCTTGATCGCTGTATTTTTGGGGGCAAGTATATCCACGCCGTAGTGTTTTTTATCAGGCAAAAAAGACATACTGATTTCTCCGCTCACTGGCGGCGAAAAGAACAACTGCTCTAAGGGCGTATCGCGGGGGGCGAGGTTGGTGGTACGGCTATTGCGCGCAGCTGAGCCGATTTCGCTGATGGCTACCTCATTGCGCAGTTGGTCATCCACGGGGATGCGGCCCACCTCCACCATGGAGCTATCTTGGGTGATTTCTTTGCTCTGCGGCACGTCTTTGGCGGTTTGTACATCGCCCACCAGCATCCGGCGTACACTCTCGGCGTAGGTTTGGTGCGCTTTGAGCTGCTTTTCCATATCGTCCATCTGGCGCATCACTTGGTAGAGTTCGCGGTCGTTGTTGCCGCCACCGCTGTAGCCAGGTATGTAGCGTTTGAGGGGCGTATAGGCAATGCTCACTGTGACGGCTACGGCCGTAATAACGATGAGCGTACTGAGCAAAATATACACATTGAGCAGCGTAAGTCGGTAAGAACCTACCTCCTCAAAGGTTTCGTCATTCATAATAATGAGCCGGTGCGTGTTTTGCAGCCGCTCTTTGGTGCGGGCAAACCAGCTTTTCGGCTCTTCGCTTCCTTTAGCCATAGTGTTTACAATCAATGGTCGAATACGGCCGTTCGATACGTTAATTATCGGCTTTTACACACTATAAACGCGTTTTTTGCGATTTGAAGTGTTGTACAGAAAACCGTATCTTTGTCTTTTTGCCATTACAAAATTAATACATTTCGTGAAGCAAAAGCACGAGGAGGCATTTTTAACCCCGGTTTTGTGTTTTTTTTAACAAAAAAGAAGTTTTGCCTTGAAACACTTGCACTACGTACTATTTTTATTAGCAACTATCTCATTGACGACGGCCTGCACTACACAAAAAAGCAGAAAGGACATGTCGCCTATGGCCAAGTTTTATCACAATACGACGGCCAAGTACAACGGCTATTTCAATGCCAATGAGATAATGACGCTCACCTTTGCTAATCTGAATCAGCAGCACCAAGACAATTATACCCGCCTGCTGCCGCTTTTTCCTTACTTAGAAAATGACAACCCCAAGGGCATCAGCCCGGCTATGGATACGGCTATCAAAAAAGTATCGGTGGTAGTGAATCTGCACCGCGAAAGCCAGTGGACGGACGATTGTTATCTGTTGGTAGGCAAGGCGCAGTTTTTGAAAAAAGATTACGAATCGGCGGAAGCCACTTTCAAATATATTCTCAATGAATTCAAACCTGACGGCACCAGGGTAGCCAAAGGTAGGGGCAGCGCCAAACGCCCGGCCGCCAAAACCGTAGCCGAGCGCCGCTTGGCTAATAAAGAAACCCAGCAGGAGCGCAAACTGACCGCCAAAGAAAAACAACGCGAGCAAAAACGCATCCGAAAGGAGCGCGAACGCCGCATCAAACAACAGAAAAAAGAACGTGCAAAGTACAATAGTGCTGTAAAAAAAGCCCGTAGAAAAGGAACGCCGCTGCCCAAACGCCCCTCCTCGCGCCGCGACGCCGAGCAAGCCCCCAAGCCCGAGGAAGCCAAAGCAGAAGAACAGAAAAAAGACGATAAGAAAGCCAAAGACGATAAAAAGAAAAAAAAGGACGACAAACCCAAACCCGAAGACATCAAACCGGAAGAACAGACCCCAGACAATTATTTCCTGAAGCACCGGCCAGTCTATCAGGATGCCAAACTTTGGTTGGCTAAAACCCTCATCGAGCGCCAAAAATATGACGCTGCGCAGCGCCTGCTCAATGAGCTGATTGAAGACCCAAAAACCTTCAAGGACATCAAAAAACAGGCAGCCCCCGTGCAAGCCCATTTGTTTTTGCACCAGCGAAAATCGGAAATGGCCATTCAGCCACTCGAAAACGCCATTGCCACCGCCGACCAACGCAACGACAAGGCGCGCTACGCTTTTGTGCTCGCCCAGTTGTACCAACAATCCAATCGCAGCGATCTGGCTTATGCCACTTTTGAGCGTGTGCTGCGCTACACCAATGCGTACAAAATGGAATTCAACGCGCGCCTGAGCATGGCGCAAAATGCTTGGGGCAGCGGCAAAGGCACCGCCCAAGATGCCATTGCCAACCTCAATAAAATGCTCAGAGATGAAAAAAATGCTGAATATAAAGACCAATTATATTTTGCCCTTGGCAACATTGCCCTGAAAACCGGCGACCGACCCGGTGCCATCGAAAACTTGCAATTGGCGCTCGAGAATGGTGGTAGCAATAATGCACAGAAAACCGAAACCAGCATTTTGTTGGCTAATCTTTTCTTTGAAGCCGAAGACTTCGTACCCGCCAAGGAGTATTTCGACATAGCCCTACAGGTAATGCCCAAAACCGACCCTCGCTACAAAGAAACTGAGCGCTTGAGCAAAAACCTGACCGACATTTCCCGACATTTGCAAACGATTGCGCTGCAAGACAGCCTCTTGCGCATTGCCAGTATGAGTGAAGACGAACGCAAAAGTTTTGCCGCCAATACCATTCGCCAACGCGCCGAAGCAGCTGCTGCTCAAGCTGCCCAGCAAGCCGACAACGCGCCAGCACCCCGCGCTGCCAATACACCCGCATTGCAAAAGGAAAGCAGTTTCTTTGCCTATAATGATCGAAACCTAAGGCAGGGAGTACGCGACTTCCAACGCAAATGGGGCGACCGCCCGCTTGAGGACAATTGGCGCCGCTCCAGCCGGCAAAGTTTCACAACAACCGATGATGCTCCCATTGCCAGCGCCGAGGCCGCCGCTACCGCCGTCATCAGCGACGAAGCCGTAGCGGCCGTTTTGCAAGGCGTACCTAAAACGGAGGCAGAAATGACCATCGCCAATATCAAACTGCGGGAAGCGTACTTCTCGCTTGGCAAACTCTACCGCGACCGGCTCGAAAACAACCGAAAATCGGTGGAAGCCATGGAAGAGCTGAACCGCCGCTATCCCGGCAGCAACGAGGAACTCGACTCCTGGTACTACTTGTACTTGGCGCATACCGATTTGAACAATATCGCTACCGCACAGACCTACGCCCGGAAAATCATGGAAAAATACGAAAACTCCACTTACGCCAAAGTGCTCAAAGACCCCAGCTACATCGTGCAGGTGCAAAACGAGGAAAACCGCCTCACCCAATATTACAACGAGGCTTACGCCGCCTTCACCCGAGGCGACTATCGCTACGCCTATGACCAGAGCCTCTCGGCCCGCGAAAAATTCGGTGCCAACAATGCCCTCCAGCCCAAATTTGCCCTGCTCAGCGCCATGAGCGTCGGCAATTTGCAAGGCAAAGACCAGTACGTCACTGCCCTGAACGAAGTAGTCGCCAAATACCCCAACACCGAAGAGCAAAAATACGCCCGTGAAGTACTTCGCCTCCTCGGCGCTTCTACCGGCACGCTGCCCGGCGCACAAAAAATCGAGGCGGATCAGTTTGAAACGCAAGACGACCAAGTGCATTCGGTCATCGTGGTGCTATCTGATGCTACCAATCTCAACGACGCCCGCAATGCCGTCTCCGATTACAATCGCAAATACCACGACTTAGACCGGCTGCGCATCTCCGATGTCTTTTTGCCTACCGGCGAAATCCGCATCCCCATTGTTGTAGTGCGGCGCTTCCGCAATAAAGAAGATGCGATAAAATACGTAGATGGTGTACAGAAAAACTCCAAGGACTTCATACCCACAAAAATCAAATACGAAATCTACGCCATCACCCAGACCAACTACGGCAAGCTCTTCGCCACCGTAAAAAGCATAGACGCCTACCGCGCCTTTTACGAAGCTAATTATTGAAAGCAGAGCACGGGGGGGAGGATGAAAGGGGGTGTAAAGCCAAATCTATTTGCAGTTGGCATTAATGCGATAAGCAGACCATGATGAAAAGCCTTAAGGCAAAAGAATTGTACATATCAACGATTTGTGGTTTTTTAAAAAAATATCAAAAAGCCCTTGACAAGGTTGGCAAAAAATCATATATTTGTATATGAATATTAGAGTTTATTAATTTTGTATGTGCGTGCTATCAGAGTCACTCTCAAAATCAATTTTAGTAACCTCTATTGTTTTTTAAAAATTCAAAATAATTTTCTTATGAAGAAACGTATTTATGCAAATAAAAAAGTTGTCATGCATGTGTTATTTTTAACTTTCTTGGCACCAATATTTATTCTCGATTCAAGAGCAAATTGCTATTCCATTGATGGACATCTTGATAATGGGCGTTGTGATAAAACTGATATAAATAATAAGAAATGTGTTGAAGGAACACCTAACTGTTGGAGACCACCAGCTTACTATGAAGATGAGGAAGGTGGATAACACAAAGTTTTTTATTCAAATCTCTATATGCACAATAATTATATCTAAGCATGGGCATCAAATAAATGAACAATTTATCGGATTAATTCCCTTGATTTCCAGCATTTTAAAGTAAAGCACTAAATCAAATTTGTACATAATTATATGCAATATATTTTACAAAACCCAATATCAACTATTTTGCATATTTTTTGTCAGATTACTCTTTTTACAAAATTTCGAAAATCTCGCAGAGACGAGTCAAAATATTTTTCACTGTACTTAAATCCAACGCTATGAAAAAAAATTTCTTGCTTACTGTCCTAATAATTATGTTTGCTTTTCCTGAAAATATTGAGGCTGACTGTGCCAGTTGTGATGGTTATCTAGATACTGGAAGGTGTGACAAGTCAGATATAAATAATAAATTTTGTGTTTGGGGATCGAATAGAGATTGTTACATGATAAGTTGTAATGATGACGCCGAATAATAAGCTAGATAGTATTAATAACTGAATGAATTTTGTATTCAAAGTATAAATTTTCAGCCCTTTACTTGTAATTTAAGGTGTTAATTTAAATTAACTTGATATTCAAATTTTTAATATAACACTTTGAAAATAAATGAGTTAGTCCAATAAAACACCATTCATTTATTTGTCGCTCATGCTTATTACTAATAATATTAATACTATATTTCATCTTTATGTGGTTGTGTGGTGCTATAAATGAACTGATAAAAAATTACATCTATGCCAAAAAAGATAATACGGTGTAGTCCTAAGGCATCCGTTCTCGATATGCTCTACATTGTCTTTTTAATAGCGCATTTACTTTCTCACAGTAGCTGCTCTCTCGACAAGTATCAGAGTAATACTTATAACTTTAATCTACTTGAATTTTCAGTTGCAAAAGAAATTCATCTCCCGCTGGACACTGCTACCCCGCCTTTAATCGGGTATTTTCAGGTATTACATCGAGAAACAGATTCACTTAAGTACCTGATTTATAATCGGTTCAATAAAACACTTTATTTTTATGACTTCAAAAATGAGAAATTAGATAAAAAGGTAGCTCTGGCTTACAAAAAAGGGAAAATACCCGATATTAACGCTTTTTATTACCTGAACAAGGATTCAATATTGTTATTCCCTGAATATGGCGACTTTTACTTTATTTGTGATGAAACAGGGATGATAAATAGCAAGTCCAGCTTTGTAGATGAAGATGATGCTCAGAGAATAGAAAGCCACTGGATTACTGCTTCTAATCCGCTTATAAAAATGAATAATTACATTTACATCAATAATGTTTTTGGCTGGATTGCCAAAGAGGGCGAAGAGGATAAATTCCTACTTATTGAGCATAATCTCAAAGATGGTAGTTCTAGGTTTATGATTCAGCACCCATCATCTGTTTATGATAAAAACTTTGATAATTCTACGTTTAGACACTTAGGTTTTACCTGGAAACGTGCCGAACCAATCCTGATTTACAGCTTTAACTTCGATCCCTATATTTACGAGTATAATTCCAATCAAAACAGCATTACAAAGCATTATTGCGCCCCAGAAGGCTACAGATTACCTCCGAAGGTTCGAAGTGGTGAGGACTTATGGATTCATTTTCAGACTAATCACTCGTTCTCAAAAATGGAATATGATGACTTTCGGAAAGTATTAATCAGGGTAGCTTTGTTACCTTATGATATGGATGATATTAAGGCGGGCATTACAAACCCTGAAGACCCTAAAAAGCCGATGATTTATTTATTTGACGCTCAATACAACTTGATGGGAGGCTTTGTATTAGATAAAAGCAAACAATACTATTTTACCAATATCTTTACTACACAAGACGGCATCTGGATACAAAAGATAACCGATAATGAAAATCTGATGTCTTTTGAATTGATACAATACAAGCTATAATATTTACATTTTATGAAGGTAAAACAGAGTTGTTGTTTTTTTTTAGTTGTTATAACAATTTTCTTATTTCTTCTTTCCTGTAAGAAAGGTAACGATGAATTTCCTCTATTCAAAGAAGCCATCTTATATGATTCAACACTAACAGATTTGAAGCTAAAAAAATTTCTAATAATACCGGGATCTGGATGCGAAGGCTGTATAAGTCAAGCAGAATCATATGTAATTAGAATGGCAAAACATCAACCTGAAATAGGTTTTATCTTTACTAATATAAAATCAGAAAAAATGTTGCGCTTGAGATTGGGTGAAAAACTCACCGAGAAAAGTAATATAATTTTTGATCCTTCCAATAAACTATTTTTCAGATCTATTTACCCTATTTATGTCGAAGTCTCTTTGGATGCGATTATAGTCCAAAAAGAGTTAAAAGGGAAGTTACTCAATTTAGATTAAGTTCTTATACAAAGCTCTTTTTAATAGAAAAGTTATTTACCCCCCCCCTCTTCATCCCGTTCGAGCAGGTGCGCGCGGAGTGCCAGCCGGAAGCGCACAATGACCTTGGCTTCCTGGCTGTCTAAGCCGTGGCTGGCTTTGGCTATTTCGTACAGAATGTCGAACAGGTGGGCGTATTCTTCGGCGGGGCCATAGGCTTTGCAGGTTTCTAAGGCTTTGTCGAAGGCTTCTTCTAATGGGGTGTCGCGTTTTTTCTCATAATCAAAGGACCATTGTACCTCCCGGGCCCAGGGGTGGTTTTGCAAAATCTCCTGCAAACGGCTAATTTCTTCCTCTTGCACCAGTCCGTCGGCTTTGGCCACAGCGTACATCAACTCGCCTAAGGCATCGTATAATTTTTCTTTGGAAGGCTTCATAAAGGGTAAATGAAATTTTATTAAACTAAATAATGGGGCATTGTTATTTAGCTCTATATTTAGCAGTATCTTCATAAATACGTAATAAAATCAGCCGGTCTTCGATGCTAAACGTTTGATTGCGCCGCGCCATCATATTTTCAATAGCTACATACGCTTTTTCGGTGCGGTAGGATTGATAGCCCGCCGGGCCGCCCCATACAAAGGAAGGGACAAAATTGCGCGGGTAGCCGCTCCCGAAAATATTGGCGCAAACGCCCACCACTGTACCGGTATTGAACATGGTGTTGATGCCGCAGCGGGCGTGGTCGCCCATGAACAAGCCGCAGAATTGTTGGCCAGTAGGCAAAAATCGCTCCGCCGGGTAGTTCCAAAGCTTGACTTCGTCGTAGGTATTTTTCAGGTTCGAGTTGTTGGTGTCCGCACCGAGATTGCACCATTCGCCCAGCACCGAATTGCCGAGGAAGCCTTCGTGCGCTTTATTGGAGTAGCCAATCAGCACCGAGTTATTCACCTCGCCGCCCACTTTGGAATAGGGGCCCACCGTAGTAGCGCCGTATATTTTCGCGCCCATTTTCAATACCGCCCCTTCGCACAGCGCCAGCGGCCCGCGAATGAGGCAACCTTCCATGATCAGCGCATCTTTGCCAATATATACCGGCCCAGTTTCAGCATTGATGGTAGCAAATTCTACTTTGGCCCCCGGCTCAACAAAAATATGCTCCGTCCCTAAGCAGCGATTGGTAGCGCTCAGCGGCTCCGAAGTGCGGCCTTTGGTCAGCAAGGCAAAATCTTCGCGCAGGGCTGCGTCATTGAGCCGGTAAATATCCCATAAATGATTGATTTTCAGGAAGGGAGTATCTTCAAGATCGAAGCCCTTGAGTTCGCCAAAGTCCTCATCGTGAATGAGTTGCTCCATTTGTTCGCCATCGAGCCGGGCTACAATCAGTTCGTCGCCCATGAGGTAGGCTTCCCGGGGTTCCATCTGCGTGACCAGACGGCAGAGCGGCTCGGAGGGTAGCACGGAGCCGTTAATCAGGAAATTGTCGGCACCATAATCAATCGGATATTTTTCGGCGAGGTAATCCTGTGTGATGTAGGACGCCTTGTCCTGGAGCCAGTGCTCCCATTTTTCGCGGATATTGAGGATGCCGACGCGGATTTCGCACACCGGGCGGGTGTAGGTAAGTGGTAGCAATTGCTCGCGCACTTCATTGTCAAATAGAATGATGTTTGCCATAGCAATGAATATTGTGGCGTTGATGTTTCTTTTGCGTACTGATGAGTTGCTATTCGGGCAAGCGGTTCAAAATTGACGATGCATAATACAAAAAAAGTCCCGATCAACGACTGAAAGGGACTTTTTTTGTCGGAAATTGCACAATGAAATCAGGAATTTTTCCCCTGCGTAAACTTGGCAAACTTCCTATTGAACTTGTCAATACGGCCAGCGGTATCCACAAATTTCATTTTGCCCGTAAAAAACGGGTGCGAAGTATTGGAAATTTCCAATTTCACTAAGGGGTACTCTTTGCCGTCTTCCCACACGATGGTATCGCGCGTAGGCGTGCAAGAGCGCGTCAGAAACGCTTCATTGCTCGAAAAGTCTTTGAAAACGACCATTCTATAGTTTGCCGGATGGGTATCTTTTTTCATAACTTATACTGCTTTTCTTTATTTGGAATGCAAATGTACGCCTTTTTTCAAAAAGAAAAAACCTGCCTGTCATATTTTTTTGCAAATTCGACCCTAAAAGCCCTTGAAAACAGGATTTTTTGTATATTCGTTATTGCACAATAAAAAGGAAACCTTTTTCCATTACAAAATCGAGGTAGCCATGAAAAATTGTCAACTGCCAGCATTGTTCATCTTGCTATTGTGTCTGGCTGGAGCCTGCACCATCCAGCGGTCGAGCGCCGTGGCTCCGGTAGAAAAAATAGACAACACCCCCGGCGTGTACCAGTCGCTGGCGGATTATCTGCGGCGCATACCCAGCGTGCGCATAGCAGGCACGGGCGAAGACATCAGCGTGTATGTGCGTGGCACGGATACGTTTACTGGCGAGCGAGAACCACTTTTTGTGATTGACGGAAGTCTCGTGGGTGAGAGTTATGCTTCGGCTGTTCGTTTGGTAGATGTAAATGACATTCGCACCGTGCAGGTGCTTACCGCCACCGATGCTACTGCTCAATATGGATTGCGCGGCAACAAAGGTGCAGTGGTCATTCGCACCAAAAGTCGTTAAAAAAATATTGGGTAGCGGCTGTCTGTTCTGTGGCTTGTCCCATACAGTCGCTACCCTGTTTTTAGTGCTCAGGCAGCGTTTTTCACCAGCACTTTGCGCGCTTTCTTCGGGCGGCTTTTGCCGTAGCTACCCCGCCAGATTTTGCCGCGCTTGCTTTTTTTATCCCCTTTCCCCATAATTGCAACTTGCTTGATTGTGAAATAATGAAATTTTCAGATTTGAAATGCCTTGCCGGCAATAAGCTGTCCGGATAACATTTTTATAATGGATTGCAAAAATAGCCCTTGTCATTTATTCCTGCAACATTTCGGGCGACTATCCGAGGATAAATCTTCACGCGCCGCTGCTGGGCGGTTGCATTTGCCAAAAAAATAGGCTACATTGCAATAAAATTGCTTTGGCTTATGCAAAAAATACTACTCGCTGGCTGCTTTGCCCTTTTGTGCTGCACGCTACACGCACAAACAGAGCGCCCGCCCGACTGTGGCCCCGACGGCGCGCACACTAATCGCCCGCAGTACAATTATAATGTGCCGGCATCGGCTGGAACAGCGACACCCAAAGCGGAATATCTGTTATATCCGAATCCTGCGACCGATTTTTTCGCACTCGACGAGGTTTCCGTCCAAGCGGGTGAGGCGCGCACTTTGCATCTGTACAATTTGCTGGGGCAGCGCATCCGCAGTTTTCGGGTTGAAAAAGAACAGCGCTACAACATCGCCGACCTGCCCACGGGGCTTTATTTGATTCAAATTTTGGATGCTAAAAACCACATCATCACTACGCGGCGGATGCACAAGAGCTATGGCAATTGGGTACGTCCGTGACATTTTTGGAGTCCTTGGCACCTGAAAAAACAATAGTCGCCGCAGCACCCAGCCACGGCGACTAAAGTGCCCTGCGACACTATCGCTGAATGCTCACCTTGCGCGTCAAGGTATGCCCTTCGCTACGCAAAGTCAAAAAATACATACCGCCAGGCAGCCCGGCCGTAGGTATTTGCAATACATCATCCGCCTGCTCAAAGCGCCGACCTAACAACTCCTGCCCTTGCACATTGTACAAACTGATCCAGAGATTGCCTTTAGGTGCCTGATCGAAGCGCAGGTTTAAAAGGTCTCGTGCCGGGTTTGGAAAAATATGTACATTGTTGATTATCAATACTTTATTCGTGCTTACCGTCGCATTTTCATCAATTTGAATGGCAAAACGCTGGGTAGGCAAAAAGCCGCCCGTGCCATCCTGCACCACAAAAGTGAAGCCGTCTGTGAGGCTGGGGTCGCCATTGTGCGTGTATTGCAACCGAAAAGCATTGATATCGGTTTGCGAAAACTGAGCGCCGATTTGTAGCACTGCGTTGTTGAGGCGTAGCGTACCATGCGCGGGCAGGCTCACTAAGGTGAAGACGAGTTCATCGGGGCTGTTGTCTATGTCCCTCGCTTCCAGTTCGTTAATTGTAATGGTGTTGGTAAGTGCTGGCGGTACGCGCAGCGTATCGTTGGTTACAATAAAAGGGTTATTAGGTGAAAAAGTGCTGCAAAACTCTACGCCCCAGCTTTCAATGCCACCGCCGCCGCCAAATCCCGGGCGCACCACCTGCGTACGCAGCGTCCAGGTACCAGCGGTATTCTCACCGATAAACCGCGCCAAAGGTTCTACGGGGCGCACCACCATGCGGCTGTCGGGCGGGCAAGTAATAGCCGAGGGCGATTCGTCATCAAATCCGACTTCAAAACGCAGGGTAGCGCCGCAATTTTGATTGAACAATACTACTTCTGTGCCCGCCGGGCTGATAAGGCTTACGCGCAGGCTGTTCACTGGTTGATAATTGGCCCGAATCAAGGGAATATTCACATCACTAATCACGCCTTGTCTGGTTACAACCAAAGTAGAATTTACAGTAGGTAAGCCCGAACCGGAGATATTGATGGGCACATTGGTGCTGGGGGTGGCATCGCAACTTACCGTAGCCGTGTGCAAAGTGAAAGGTTCAAGCCATTCGCCAACGCTGCTGCACTGCCGATTGAAAGGGCGGATACGCCAGAAGTACAACTCATTGTCTTTCAAGAAAATAGAAGGCGTGAAGCTGGTGTCTGTGAGTTCGGCGGCCGAAGCGATAACCGTTGCACCAAAGGCTGGACTGGTGGCTAATTCAAAGGCGTAGAGCGCGCCCTCGCTCACCTTATTCCAAGAAAAAGTGGATGATAGGATGATTCCTGCTGTGCCATCGGCTGGGCTGAGCATTTGCAAGCTGGAAAAATCATTGGAAACTGTAGAAAACGAAACGGGTAGCGATACCGTTTGACCGCCATCGGCAGTGCCGCGCACTTGCAAATGGAACGTGCCGTCTAATTGGGTATTAAAACGTACCCTTAGCGTAGTGCTTTCGCCGGGCTGTAATGTGGTGCTGGAAAGGCTTGTCTCTATTTCGTCGGGCAGGCTGTCAATGATTTCTAAACTAATAGGTGCTGCAAATCCGAGGAATGCTGCGCTGTTGATGGTAAATTCCAGTGGCTCCGGCAGGCAATGCCCACGCACCAATCCTGGTGCCACGTTCAAGGTATAATCTGGCACAGCAGCGGGCAGTATTTGAAAATTTTGATTAGAAATATCGAAGAAAATATTGTCAGCAGCCTCTACGCGCACGCGGGCCTGGCTGCTGGCAACGTCGGGCACGGGCACCCGTGCGGTTCCGTTATTGGGTACCGATTCGGCTAACAGGAAAGGGTAAGTGAGGCCTCCGTCGAGAGAGAGGCGGATGTTGACAGCCCGGCAGTTGACCAAATTGTTGTTGGTGCGAGCTACATCCCAGCGCACTTCGGTGTAGGTGCCCGCCGTCCATTGCACGGTATCTTCGTTTGGGTGTGTCACGAGGAAAGGCCCCGCTGAAGAAGTGGACAAAAAGCGCACCTGCCGCCAGACCGCAGCGCCGCTGCCCGGAAAATTGTCGCGCACCGTGCAGCGAAAAGTGAGGGTGCGGTCGTAGGTAGGCAAGACTTCGGCGTTGGAGCTGGTATTGTTGATAATATTTTGCAAACGCGGAAAAACGCGCGTAGGCGAATTGGTGGGTCGAAAACTCCGGAAAGCGGGCGCATCACCTGTGGGGCTACCGAGGCTGCTGTTGGGGCCGAGGTCGTACTGTTCCCAGCAATAGGTCAGTTCATCGCCATTGGCATCGGTCGCGGTAGCGGTCAGCTCGAAGGGCGTACTGATCGGAATGTAGAAATTATTGCTGTAAGGCAAAGTCACTTCCGGTGGTACGTTATCGGTTGGTACAATAGCGGCACAATTGGCGCCCAGCCCGACCCGACTGAACAAGGTCATTTGCTCCAATGAGCGATTGTGAAAATAATCGTCGGAGCTGTTCTGTACGTTTTGTCCGCCGCCGCAGACGCCCGCGTAAGACATGATCGTATTGCCGCTGCCCGGCTCAAAGGCCGAAGCACTGGCCAGTTGGGTTTCATTGCCGGGGCAATTGCTCCAGGTGTGGCTCGCCGAGAACTGGTGCCCGACCTCGTGCGCAAAAACTTCGATGGAAGAGATATTTACATTATTAATACAGGAAACCCCGGCACCTTTGTTGTCATTATTACAAACCAAGCCACTTACTACGCCCGCCGTGCCCCCGGTACAACTACTCGACAGTGCATGCCCAATGTCATAGCCATTGACGCCAATATTTGCGTTGAGCACCGCTCGAATTTGCCCAAGCACCGAGCCAGCATTCGTACCGTTAGTGAAAGGATCTGTCTCCGGATCAAGGAAAAACATTACATCACTATTGTTAGCCAGCACAAGTCGAATGGCCACATCGCGCTCCAGCACTGTGTTTGCACGATTGATTACATTGACCACTACGGCCATCACTTGCTCGCGGGTGGTAGCACCAAAACGACGGGCAAACTCCCCCGTGGTAGCCACGCCCATACGGTAGGTTTGCAAATTCAGTGTTTGATTGCTGCGCGGGCTGAGGAGGGGAGCATCTGACGAAAATTCATGTAAATCAGGCGTTTGGGCCTCGGCAGCGGGCGTAGGTACGCCACAGCTCAATTCGGTCGGTTCCTGAAGTGCATCGCGGGTATAATACGCTTGGTAATAGCGCGTTTGGCCGGAGGCCAAGGGGTCAATGTAAATCTGTCCGCGCAGCGTATTTATCGTAGCATAAAAGCCGCGCTCGCTCAGGTCGAATCGCAGGTTCATAAAGCGATTGTGCACGCCTTGCCCTTTGTAGGTTTTTACATTCGGGTAGCGCGCCGCCAGCTCCGGCTCCATAATCGGCGATTCTACCACCGCAAAAACCTCCTGGCCGCCAGCGGGCAGCGGTAGTGCTATCAGCAAGGGTCTCCGCTCGGCATTGCGGGTGAATTCGAGCGGCGCTTGGCGCAGTTGCGTCTTTAGTTGGTCAAGGTCTAAGGCTAAGGCGCGGTATTGCGTCGCCTGCACATTTCTTGCGCTTTCGCGTGGCAGCAGCAGGTCGTTTTCGGCTACATCTTGCCAGCAATCGGTTATATTTTGGGCCGAAGCCATTTGCCACCAACAGGCCAAAAGCAAAGTCAAGTATATTCTTGTCATCAGAAGTGTTGAGTTTTTTTCATTAAACAGCAAAAATAGCTTTCTACCAGCACTTGCGGAAAAAGACTTGTACAATTTGTCGCAAGATAGCACGTTTCAAGGAACCCTTGCGCTTGCTCAATTGTTAGTGCACTCATATGCAACGGACATTCGCCATTACACAAATGAACAAATTGGGACAGCAAGGCACGCCCTTCCTGTTTGCCATTGATTTTGCCTGCGCGCAAGCAATCGTCTTGCCTTTAGCGGAGGTGCGCCCGGCAGAATTATTATATGAAGTAAATGGCCGCAGCAACGCTCCGCGCACAAGCGCTCCGGTATCCACAGTTGTTTTTGAAAAATTTCCGATGGCTTTCGCCGAATACGAGCGGCAGTTCCATTTTGTAACGAATCAGATTCAGGCGGGCAACAGTTTTTTGGTAAATCTGACCAACCCGACGCCCATCGTGACCAATCTCAGCCTCCGAGACATTTTTCAATACAGCCGCGCACGGTACAAATTATGGCTCCGCGAGCGTTTTGTGGTGTTTTCGCCGGAAATTTTTGTGCAAATCCGCGCCGGGCAAATTGCTTCTTTCCCGATGAAAGGTACCATTGACGCAGCCATTCCCAATGCCAAAACAATTATTTTGCAAGATAAAAAAGAAATTGCCGAGCATTATACCATCGTAGATCTCATTCGCAATGACCTGAGCATGGTAGCCCACAACGTGCGCGTGGAAGCCCTACGCTACGTGGAGCAGGTGCATACCGCCAGCAAAAACCTGCTACAAGTAAGCTCAAAAATTGTGGGGGATTTGCCCAAAGACTATCGCGCCCGACTCGGCGACCTGCTCTTTCAACTGCTGCCGGCTGGCTCTATCTGTGGGGCACCCAAGCCCAAAACGCTTGACATTATTCGCACCGCCGAGCAGTACGAGCGCGGTTTTTACACCGGCGTATTCGGCATTTTTGACGGTAGCAACCTCGACTGTGGCGTGATGATCCGTTTTATCGAACAAACGCCTACCGGATTGGTGTATAAAAGTGGTGGCGGCATTACCGCCTTTAGCGAAGTTGGCAGTGAATACCAAGAAATGATTGATAAAGTGTATTTACCTGTCTTTCAATCGTCTAAATATCAGTTTTCAAAAATTTAAACCAATAGATTATTTCAAAAATCAGCACTTCCCCGCTCTGTATCGAAACCTTGCGCATTGAGCGCCGGCGCGTGGCCTTGCCGCTGAAGTACCACGCGGAGCGTATGAACCGCACGCGGCGGGAAGTTTTTGCGTGTCCGCAAATGTTAGATTTGGCTGAGGCCCTGCACATTCCCGACCATCTTGACGACGGCATTTACAAATGCAGAATTACCTATAATGCTGATATTCAGTGTATTGAATTTGAGCCTTACAACATCCGACCGGTGCGCTCGCTCCAGCTCATCATAGACGACACCCTCGATTATCATTACAAATGGCACGACCGTAGCCGCCTGCACGCGCACGTAGCCGCCACCGATGCCGATGATGTGCTCATAGTACAAAATGGCTACCTGACCGATACCTCTTACGCCAACATCGCCTTTCTGGAGGCTGACCGCTGGCTGACCCCTGCGGCCCCTTTGCTGGCTGGCACCCGCCGACAATTTCTGCTCGATGCTGGCGTATTGCAACCTGCACCGTTGCGCCCCGAAGACTTGCCTCGTTTTCAATATGTCCGCCTGCTCAACGCCATGCTGCCCTGGCCGCTCAGCCCACTGATTGAGGTAGCGCACATCCGGTTTTGATTTTGTAAAATGCAGCCATTGTAAATAAGGCAAAATAAAATTTTCAAAATCGCCGGTTAGATGTGTATATTTAGGTCAAATCTAAATGCTCGATGTTTGAAAAACTGCTACCTTACGACGCCGCTTATTTAATTCTGGGCGATTATATTCAATATCACCAGCAATTCAAACGCATTACCAAACGTGCGAAAATCCGATTTGAACACCGCGACTGGCATGGCATTCAAGCCGACTCCCGCGAGCGCCTTTCGCTGTACCGCGATTTGGTGGGCAATACCACCGAGCGCATCGTAGCTTTTCTGGGCAACAAAGCGCAGGACCGAGACGTATGGCGTGAGATGAAGCAGATGTATTTAGACGAAATTTTGAATTTCAACACGCGCAACATCGCCGAAACGTACTACAATTCTGTTTTCCGGCACAGCCACCGAGGGCTGAGCGCCGACGAGGAGTTGATGTTTGTACACGCCACCGGCTCCTACCGGGAGTTCAAGTCTATGCTGCCTATTTATTATACCTTTTTCTTAGCTAACCCGCTGGAAACTTCCATCCGGCAGGTGCTGGCCTGCTATGCTTTTGACACACCGTTTGAAGACCTCGAGCGCGACATCCGTTATGTGGCTGAGGCCTTGCGACAAAAATTGGATTCAGAATACAAAACCATCCGCAGTGCCCGCATCGAAATGTTGCGCTCGGTTTTCTTTCGCAATAAAGGCGCTTATTTAGTCGGCCGCTTGTGCCTCGACGAGCGCATTCACCCTTTTGTGCTGCCCTTGCTCAATGAGGAAAACGGCATCTATGTGGATGCGCTGCTCACCGAAATGAACGACGTCAGTTCTATTTTTAGCTACAATCGCTCCTATTTCCTTGTGGATACCGATATTGCCAGCGAAATGGTGGATTTTTTGCAAACCATGCTTCCATTCAAAAGCCTGAGCGAATTGTATAATTCTATTGGTTTTGTGAAACACGGTAAAACCGTACTTTACCGCGACTTTTTGCGGCATTTAGCCAAATCCGATGATCGTTTTGTCATTGCGCCGGGCATCAAGGGCATGGTGATGAGTGTATTTACTTTGCCTTCGTACAATATGGTTTTTAAAGTCATCAAAGACAAGTTTTTGCCGCCTAAAAACGTTAGCGAACAAGAAGTAAAGGAAAAATACGAACTGGTGTCGCAGCACGACCGCGTGGGGCGCATGGCCGACAGCCACATGTTTGAAAATTTTGTCTTCGAGCTGGATCGGTTTGACGAAGCATTGGTAGAAGAACTATTGCAAGACGCGCCGTCGAAAGTACGCGTTTTTGATAAAAAAATAGAAATCAAGCATTTATATATAGAAAAACGCATGATTCCGCTCAATCTTTTCTTAGAGCGCGCCTCGATAGAAGAGGCCGGAGGAGTGATTGACGATTATGGCAAAGCGATCAAACAATTAGCAGCCGTGAACATTTTTCCGGGCGATATGCTGTTGAAAAACTTTGGCGTCACGCGGTTACGCACAGTAGTGTTTTATGATTATGATGAAATTTGTTTTTTGACCGATTGCAATTTTCGGCGCATACCAGCTCCGCGCAATCATGAAGACGAAATGGCAGCCGAGCCTTGGTACACCGTGCGTCCGAATGACATTTTCCCAGAAGAATTTGCCCGTTTTCTCATTGGCCGCGAAGACGTGCGCGAGCTGTTTTTTCAATTGCACCAGGATATGTACGACGTAGCATTCTGGCAAGAGACCCAAGAAAAATTGCGCCGTGGCGAAATTGTGGACGTCTTTCCATATCATCAGCAACTGCGTTTTTGTAACATGTATCAGGAGAAACGAGTGCCAATCGCTAAACTATGACCAACCGAATTTACATTGCAGCTACCAGCCAGCACGTCGGTAAAACCACCTGTACGCTGGGCATTTTTTCTGCTTTGCGCCAGCAGGGCTACCACGTCGGTTATTGCAAACCCCTCGGGCAGGAATTTGTGGACCTCGGCGACCTGAAGGTGGACAAAGACGCGCTGTTGTTTGCCCGTATGATGGATTTTGAGCTTTCGGCCGAGCAGCATAGCCCGGTCATCGTGGGCAGCGGCCTCACCACTGCGTATCTTGACGACCCCACGCGCTTCGACTTTCAGGGGCGCATTCTGGCTGCGGCCGAGCGCCTGCACGCGCAGCACGACGTGGTCGTTTATGAAGGTACGGGGCACCCGGGCGTAGGCAGCGTGATTGATCTGTCGAATGCACAGGTAGCAAAGGCCTTGCAAGCCAGCGTAGTGATGATTGCCGAGGGCGGCATAGGCAGCACTATTGACGATTTGAACGTAAAACTCGCGCTCTTTCGAGAGCAGGAGGTGCCTATTCGGGGCGTTATTCTCAATAAAGTTTTGCCAACCAAGCTCGATAAGGTGCGCCATTATGTTGGTAAAAAACTCGATGCCATGAGAATTCCGCTGCTGGGCGTATTGCCATTTGATCAAAACCTGACCTACCCCATCATGGAAACCATCCGGCGGGCAGTGAACGGCGTGACCCTTTTCAATGAAGACAAACTCGACAACTGGGTGGAGCACACCGTTTCTGGGGCTTTGGCCGAGCGCGGCGAAATAATCCCCGCCAGCCGTACGCTGCTTATTGTAGGTTTTCGTCGCATCAACGACGTGATTGACGTCATTGAAGGCATGGGCAACTCGGAGGAGCCATCGCCGCTGGCGGGCATCATCGTTATTGGCGAATATGATTTCGTACCAGCGTTTCTGGCGGACTTTCCGCGCCGCGATTATGTCGAAAAACACCGCATTCCAGTGGTAGCTACTACGCTCGACACCTACGGCGCCGCCCTGAAAATCAGTCGAATAGAAGTAAAAATCAACCTGCGTACTCCTTGGAAGGTACAACGCGCCATCGAAATCGTGCAAGCACATGTACACCTACAACCGCTCGGATACTGAAAATGCTCTGCAACGGTAGCCACATTACTTTTCTACCAATATGCCCCCTTTTCTTGTCGGAAAATGTCTATCTTTACCACATTCAAAACAGCAGTGGTCAGATGACAAGCCGTCGTCTGGCCATTACTAATGTTTATAATATCATAAACTGGTGAATTATAAACCGCAAAAGTTATTAATCAATCCCTAAACCCCCTAAACCCTCTAAACTTTTAATTAAACCCCCTAACCCCCCTAAACTTTTAAACCTTTTTCAACCATTCAACCCAACATCATGTCCATCGTAAACGAATTCAACGCCTATCGTTCCAAAATGAACGAAAAGATTTTGTCCGAAGACAACCTCGTGCTCAAGCGCTTTTTCAACCTCGATACCAATGCCTATCAAGATGGCGCTTTGGATAAAAAAACCAAAGAACTGCTGGGCCTCGTAGCCTCCATGGTGCTGCGTTGCGACGATTGCATTCGCTACCATCTCGGCAGTTGCCACGAGTTGGGCGTCACGCGCGCAGAAGTATTTGAAGTCTTCGCCATTGCCAACCTCGTCGGCGGCTCTATTTGCATACCGCATACCCGGCGCGCGGTCGAGTATTGGGAAGCATTGGAAAATCAATAATTGTATTTTTTTAGACCTTAGATTTTAGATGTAAAATCTTTCCATTCGTTCATTATCAGCTATTTGCAACATAAATAGCATATAATAAACGGCGAGTAAAATTATAATAAAGTAAATAAAATGAGTAAAAATTATTTACAGGAACTCAACCCAGTGCAGCGACAAGCGGTGACGACAACCGACGGGCCGGTGCTGGTGGTGGCGGGGCCGGGTTCGGGCAAAACGCGCGTGCTCACCTACCGCATTGCACACATCATCGAGCAGGGCGTGCCTCCTTGGGAAATTCTGGCGCTCACCTTTACGAATAAGGCGGCCCGCGAAATGAAAGAGCGCATTGCTAAAGTGGTCGGCGAGCGTGCCAATCAGGTGTGGGCAGGCACTTTTCACGCTATTTTTGCGCGTATTTTGCGCGTCGAAGCTAGTAAAATCGGCTATCCGTCCAATTTCACGATTTATGATACCGAAGATACGAAAAGCGTGCTGAGCGCCATTATTAAGGAATTGAATCTTGATAAAAATGTGTATAATGTAAATGCCATTCGGGGGCGCATTTCTTCGGCCAAAAGCAATCTTATTACTCCAAAATTATACGCTGATAATGCGGAGCTGATGGAGCAAGACCGCCTCGCCAAGCGCGGCATGACGGCGCAAATTTATGAAAAATACACTGCTCGCTGCAAGCGTTCTGGCGCTATGGATTTTGACGATTTATTGTATCGTTTGTACGAATTATTACAAAAAAATCCTGATAATGTGTTGGATAAATATCGCCAGAAATTTAAATATATCCTGGTGGACGAATTTCAAGATACTAATTATTTGCAATATGCCATTGTAAAAAAATTGGTGCAGTACAACGGCAGCCCGCGCAATATATGTGTGGTAGGCGACGACGCGCAAAGTATTTACGCTTTTCGGGGGGCCACGATTCAGAATATCCTCGATTTTGAAAATGACTTCAAGCCTTACGGTTTTCAGGTGTTTAAATTAGAACAAAACTATCGTTCGACCGAGCACATTGTACAAGCTGCTAATGAAGTGATTACATATAACAAAAAACAGATACAAAAGAAAATTTGGTCGGATAAAGGCGTCGGGCAGAAGATCAAGGTCATCAAAGCCGTCAACGACAACGAGGAAGGCAAACGCGTGGTGGATACCATTGTAGAACAAAAAAATCGCTTTCACCTCAGCAACAGTGATATTGCCATTCTGTATCGCACCAACGCCCAGTCGCGCATCTTCGAGGAATACCTGCGGCGGTACAATGTGCCCTACCGCGTGTATGGCGGCTTGTCGTTCTATCAGCGCAAGGAAGTCAAGGATTTAATTGCATATTTACGCCTGACAATCAATCAGTTAGATGAAGAAGCCCTGCGTCGCATCATCAATTATCCGAAGCGCGCCATCGGCAATTCGACCGTCGAAAAAATCAGCGCCTTAGCCGGACAAATGAACTTGCCCATGTGGCAATGCTTAGGGCAGGCCAACCTCGGCGGGCGCACCCAAAACGCAATCAACGATTTTGTGGCCATGATTCAGGATTTTGCGGCCAAAGCCCAAACCAACAACGCTTACGACATCGCCGCCTACATCGCCAAACGCTCGGGCCTGCTCGATGAACTGAAAAACGATACGACCATAGAAGGCGCGGGCCGCCTCGAAAACGTAAACGCCCTGCTCGACGGCATTCAGGCATTCGTAGAAGACGACGTGATAGCGGTAGCTGGCACCGACCAAGCGGATAATAGCCTGGCGGCTTATCTGCAAAATATTGCGTTGATTACCGATTTAGATCAAAATGAAACCACCGCCGATTTTGTCACCCTGATGTCAGTGCACTCTGCTAAAGGGCTGGAATTCAGGTCCGTATTCGTAGCAGGCTTAGAGGAGAATCTTTTTCCCTCTTTCCTTTCGATGGATGCGCCGGAGCAGTTGGACGAAGAGCGCCGCCTATTTTATGTAGCCATCACCCGCGCCGAGGAGTACCTCACGCTGTCGTATGCCACTTCGCGCTATCGCTACGGGCAGTTGCGCAGCGGCGAGCCAAGTCGTTTTCTGGCGGAGATACCGCACCAGCATGTGGAGAGTACGGCGGCGGTGCGCTCGCTTTCCAAAGTGCAGGAGGAGACGCCGGTGGCCAAAGTCATGGGGCATTTCAAACGCGCCATGAACGAGCCGACCATCCGGATTGACCCGGCTACCTTCAAGCCCAGCCCGCTGGAGGAGATTAAGGTGGGTGCGGCGGTGTTGCACCTCAAATTTGGTGCAGGCAAAGTGCTCAGCATGGAGGGCAACAAGGATAACCCGGTGGCGACCATTCATTTCAAAGACCTCGACGAGCCGAAAAAAAGGATTATGTTGAAATATGCGAAATTGCAGGTGGTCGAGGTTTAGGTGATGGGTCATAGAGCATAGGTGATGGCTGGGATGTAATTACGGATTAAAAGTTATTATGTCATAGTTAATTTTGGGGTGAAATACTTAGATATAATTCTTTTAGTAAAACCGTACAAATCACTGATTATGCGAATACCGAGTTGACCTCGAAGGAGTAAACAAGTACCCGGACATCATTATTTTTAGCAGTAAGACACACAAACAACTGATTATCAAAAGGTAGGCTTTAAATAACAGCCGATAAACGATAGATACCAGATTTTTAGATGCCAGATAATAGATAATAGATTTTAGATGCCAGATACCATCACCTATCACCCCTCCTCAACCCTATTCCCCTATTCGCCCCATCACCCTTTTTAACCCGTTCAACTTTTCAACCAATTCTCCTATTCCCACATCAACCTTACTTATTTATGAATGATTCATAATAAACGATATTATATCCGCTTGTGCCATTATTACCTACCGATGGTATCGTGATATGTATCAACACTATTTGCAGGCAACTGCCAGCACATAAGCAATGCTACATTTTTTTGCCAATTTATTTTATCTGCCAGATTTATTTTACTATAATTGCAAGAGCAAATATTACAATCCAGTTTGATGTGATTTAGCTTGCAAATGGTGGAGTCCAGCACCCACTTAAAAAACGGGGCGTAATCCGAAAAGCCATACGAGTAGGGCAAAAAATGAGACAGATGGCAAACTACAAGATCGAAGAAATCGAAGGAATCGGTCCGGTAATGGGCGAAAAACTGCGCGCCGCTGGCGTAAAAACGACGGACGCATTATTGGAAAACACTAAAACCAAAAAGCAACGTCAGGATTTGGCGGAAGCCACTGGCATCTCAGAGAAATTGATTTTGAGATTCGCCAATATGGCTGATTTATTTCGCATCAACGGCGTTGGGCAAGAGTTTGCGGAATTGCTGGAAGCCGCTGGCGTGGACACCGTGCCCGAACTGGCGCAGCGCCGCCCCGATAATCTGACGGCAAAAATGGAAGAAGTAAATGCCGAAAAGAAACTGACCCGCCGCACGCCTTCGCTAAAAGAAGTAGAAAAATGGGTAGCCGAAGCAAAAGAATTGCCGCGGGCTTTAGAATATTAATTTTTTCTTGTTTTATAATATCCGCTTTATCAAAATTTAAGAAAAGAGCCGTATCATGCCTACCGCGCAAAAGTACGGCTCTTTTTGCGTTATTATTGAAAATAAGTATCCGGACATAATTATTTTTAGTAAAAAACAAATAATACTATTTTCAATTGGAAATGACGTACTTATTTATGCCCAAAAGCTTGTTTTTCAGAATTTTACAAAATCGTAAATCGGACTTCGCAAATCGCAAATGGTATAAGTAACTGATTATCAAAGGCATAACAGCCGTTCCAATTAACAAATAACAATGTCCCATTATTTTAACCGACGAATAAATGCATTTCTCCATCTGATACGCTACAGAGTTTACAATAAAATAACCTCGTTTTTTTGGGCAAAAGACGATCGCTGTCTATCTTACTGATGCTAAAATCAAACACTTATGACTATCAGATTATGCTTCATTTTGGTGCTGGCTTCAGCCGCGCATCTGCTGCCCGGACAAATGCCGCACCGCCACGCTTTTGACCGCGCCATCTATTTTCCGGATGTGCCTGGCTACAAAACCCTGAAGTGCGATTTTCATCAGCACACGGTTTTTTCTGATGGCAGTGTCTGGCCGGATATTCGGGTAGAAGAAGCCCTCCGCGATAGCCTCGACGCCATAGCCCTGACCGAGCACCTTGAATACCAACCGCACCGTGCCGATATTCCGCATCCTGACCGCAATCGCTCGTTTGAGCTGGCCGAGCAACGCGCACGCCCCTACGAAAACCTCATCGTAGTGCATGGTTCAGAAATCACCCGCCGAATGCCGCCCGGGCACTCCAACGCCATTTTTATTGAAGATGCTAATAAACTACTCATCGCTGATTCGGTGGAGGTGTTTCGGGAAGCCAAAAGACAAGGCGCCTTTGTGTTTTGGAATCATCCCAACTGGGTGGCCCATCGCAAAGACGGCGTGGCTACTATGACCGATTTGCATCGTTACCTTATCGCCGAAGGTTTGCTGGATGGTATCGAAGTGGTAAATGATTTGACCTATTCGGATGAAGCGCTGCAAATTGCACTCGATTATAACCTTACCATCATGGGTACTTCCGATATTCATGGACTGGTAGATTGGCAATACAACATCCCGCAGGGTGGGCACCGCCCGATTACCTTAGTTTTTGCTACTGAAAAAACCCCAGCAGCCATCCGGGAAGCGCTATTCGAGCGCCGCACAGTGGCTTATTTCAATCATACCCTCATCGGGCGCGAAGCGTACCTACGGCCACTTATGGAAGCCTCCTTGCAAGTGCGCCAGGCCCGGTATCAGGGCATTACATCCATCGCTGAAGTGGTGATTGAAAACGTGAGCGATGCAACCTACGTGCTGGCCAACGACAGCCCTTACAGCTTTCATTCCAATACGAATGTGCTGCTCATCAAGCCCTACAGCAGCATTACGTTAGAAGTAAAAACCTTAGAACAGCTTAGTGAATTTACACTGCCGTTCACAGTGCTGAGCGCCGTGATCGCACCTAAAAAGCATCCGCAAATTAATTTACACATCACGGTAGAGCCTTGACAGGTGTTTCTATAATAGCTTTGATTAAAAAAAATGTGTTTTTTTTGTAATATTATGCCTTTTCAATAAACCGTGATGTACTTTATGCCATTTTCAATAACAACTGGTATTATTTTATTTTCCTGCAATCCATTTAGCGCCCCAGCATCAGCCCGGCCGTCAGCCCGATACCGCGCGTGCGCAGGTAAGGCTTGTCGTTTTGTCCACCGGTACTCACACTATCGTCCAGCAGATTGTTGATGCCGAGGTCATAACGCAAATCCACGAACAAAGCCCCAAAGCTGGCGCCAAGCCCAAAGGTAAGCCCCCAGTCAATCCGGCGCTCTACGCTATCGTCCTTACCATACTCAATTTTGCGCTCGTTGGTCACCGTGCCAAGCGGGGTGCGGGTTTCGGTTTCCGCCTTACCATTCAGCGAAAAACTGGCAAAAGGCCCGCCAAAGAAATTCAGCCCAAATGCACTACCCTCGGTAGTAGCTTTCACCTTAGCCAGCACTGGTATCTGGATGTGGTTGTAGCGCACCCGCGATTCTACCTCACTGCCCAGCACAGAATATGTGGCTCTGCCGCCTTTTTGTATCCAGAGCAGCTCCGGTTGAATAGCAAAAACAGGCAAAATGGGCAGCTCTGCAATCAACCCGACCTGGATGCCGGTAATGGCCGTAGCCTTGTAATCGCTAAAGCTGGCTTCCGCCGCTGAATTGGCTATGCTCGCTAAGTTGATGCCGCCTTTGACGCCAATATTTTGCGCCCGTAGCGCGGAGCTTGCACACAAACCCATGCATAAGAGGGTACCGAAAATGACATGTTTTTTCATAGTTAGAAACGTGTTTAAAGTTTTGAAAATAGTTAAATTACTATCTGCAATAGATGAACGTCTTGTCTGATATTTTCAATGGCATTTGAACGAAAAGCGCCCCAGAAAAAGTATATTTGCCAATAAAATCAGATTGTAGAGCAAAAGAAATAAATGTGCTGGCGCTGGGTGGTAATTAAAAATGAAAAAATGAAAATAGAAGAAATAAAAGACAGGACATTGCCAATACTGGTTCGATACCATATTAAACGTGCTGGTATATTTGGTTCATTTGCAAAAGGCGATGAAACAGATGAAAGTGATATTGATATTTTGGTGGAATTAGGCGATGAAATAAGTCTGCTAAAATTCGTTGGAATAAAACATGAGTTGGAAGATGTTTTAGGCAAAAAGGTAGATCTGGTCGAATATCAAGCTATCAAACCAAGACTGAGGAACCGAATATTGGCTGAAGAAATCAGGATTTATGGCTAAGAAAGGCAAAAGAGACGAATTTGTATTTCTCGAAGATGTAAATAATGGAATATTGCTAGTTACTATCAAATCATTACATTCTATTGCAAAAAATCAACTATCAAGTGTCGGCGCATAATTAATTATTTGATAGTGGGCCAAAACGGTTGTTTTGTTGTTCAGATTTCGCAAATCTCAAAGATTTACGAAATCACATCCACCCATTTGACCCGGCACCAATTGTTTTAAGCGTAAAAATAAATTATAAATCACTGGTTATCAAAAATGTAGAAGCTTTTTCAATTAACAAATAACAATATTTCATTATATTTTAGCTAAAGTTTATTAACCTTTGGCTTGGAAAGTCTCCTAATCATTTTTTTTGCGAAAAGCGCACCAACAGCTTAATACCAACAAATGCGTATTTACTTCGGTTTGGCTTTGGATGATATAGCTTGCCCTTTGCCGCAGCAGACGGTAGGCGGGGTGCAATACCTCGGGCCGCAGGGCTTGCTTCAAATGCTAGAGTCGCACTTGGGGCTTTTCGGGCATCCACCAGAAAACGAGTATCTGCGCATCGAACAATACCGACAGGTGCTGCGTACTTATTTGCGCGAGCAGCCGGCATCTTTTTTCCGCGCTTCTTTCGAAGCGGATCAATTTGCGACCGCTGCAGATTTGCTGGCTCGCCGCGACGAACTGCTGCTGGCTGGCTGGGATTTTCAGGAATGGACTACCGCCGACTGCCCGGCGCGGCTACAATGCCTCGGAGCTATAGAAGCCATGTTTGATGGCGACCAACGCAAGCTCGCCGCGGGCTACGCTGACCGTTTCAGGCTGGTGAGCAACATGCTGGAGCAACGCCGGCAGCCCCTCACACATCTTTATATAGCAGAGCCTTTTGAATTATTACCTATTCATTTTCAGCGGCTTTTGCAAAAATTAATAAGGCTTGATGCCACATTGCAAACCCTTGAGCCGCCCTCACCACAAGGCGAAAGCGATTTGGCTGTTTTTCAGCGCACGCTGGTGCATAGGGAAAAAACCGATGCAAAAATTCCTTTGCAAGGCGACGGCTCGCTCCTCCTGCTCCGCGCCCATCGCGAAAGCGATCTGGCGGCATTTACAGCCAAATTATTACGAAAAAATCCTGATTTTCAACCAGTTTGTCTAATCCCGGATAAAAATCGCGCCCTCGATTATGCCCTTGCACCAGAGGGGCTACCGGGCATGGGCATTCCCTCGGCCTCGCTGGCGCGTCCCACGTTGCAAGTGCTCAAGTTGGTCACAGCTTTTTTGTGGAATCCAGTGGATCCTTTCAAAATAATGGAATTTGTCTCTTTGGCGATCAAACCATTAGAGGCAGATTTAGCGAATCGTATTGCCGCCCAAATGGCACAGACGCCCGGCTTGAATAGCGATAGCTGGTACGCCATGATGGCTCGTTACTTCGAAGAAACCGAAGCGCGCGCCCAACGCGACCCCACGCTTGACCTTGATGATATCCGGTTTCAATATCGCTTTTGGTTTGAACGCCGCCGCTACGACAGCTCCGGCACCGTGCCCAAAGAGGAAGTGATACAGATTTTCAGCTATTTGCACCGCTGGGCCCGTGCCCGATTCGATGAGCACAACAACTCCGGCAACTCTCTATTGGTACTCAGCGAACAGGCGCGCCGCATTGCCGACTTGCTCGAAGCCCTGCCCGAAACGCAACTCGGCAAGCTCGAATTAGAACGCATTGTGCGCACCATTTATGAGCCAGCACCGGTCAATCTTCAGCCGGAGGAAGCCGGAAGACTCCCTTATTTGCATCAGCCCAACGCTTTCATCGGCGACGTGGACACCCTGCTGTGGGTGCATTTTTGCCAAAGCGAACCCGTACACTTTTTCTCGCGGTGGTATCGCAGCGAGCGCACTTGGCTACAAGCCCGCCACATCCGCCTGCGCACCCCGGAAGATGAAAATCAATTGCTCATCTGGCAGCGGCGCCAACCTGTGCTCCGCACCCGGCAGCGTTTGGTACTCACCATTCCGGCGGTGAAAGACGGCACCGAAACCCTTCCCCACCCCCTGTTGGGCAATCTTGAAGCTATTTTTAGCAATTTATCAGCTATTACCCTCGATTTGAACCAACGCGACTACCCCGATACATTTGCTTATTGGACGGCCCTGCCGCAGCAGCAGCCTCTACCCTTCAGACGCCTTGGGCAGCCACGCCCTTTTTTACACATCCGCTCAGCCAGTAAGCTCGGCCAACGCCCGGAGGAAACCCTCAGCAGCCTC
This sequence comes from uncultured Saprospiraceae bacterium, assembly GCA_937872385.1. Classification (GTDB taxonomy): domain Bacteria; phylum Bacteroidota; class Bacteroidia; order Chitinophagales; family Saprospiraceae; genus JADJNW01. Next base: position 10,043 of record CALMSO010000043.1, on the reverse strand, counting down.
GAAACGCTTTTTTATTATCCTTACCAATGGGTATTCAAGCACAAAATTAAACTGCACAAATCTTCCATTCTTAGTATTGTAAAAGACCCCGCCCTCATGGGCAATTTAGCACATCGCTTTTTTGAGCAACTGCTGCGCGAAGACCTCGACCAATTAGATAAAACCGCCATAGAACGATGGATTGACGAGCGGGCCGAAGCCCTGCTACGCAAAGAAGGTGCTGTATTACTGATGTACGGCCGCGAGCCGGAGCGCATCGCTTTTATCAAAAAAATAAAATTTGCAGCCTGGAGTCTCGTGCAAATTATTCAGCAAAATGGCTGGCGTGTGTTGGACACAGAAAAAACGTTGGTAGGAACATTCATGGGCATCCCGCTGAATGGCCGTGCTGATGTAGTGCTGGAAAAAGCCGGAGAATTAGCCGTGCTCGACCTGAAATGGCGCGGGGTGCGCCGCCGCGAGGAAATGATCAAAAATGAGGAAGACCTGCAATTGGTCATTTATTCTAAATTGCTCGCCGAAGAGCATTCGTGGGCACATACTGCCTATTTTATTATTGAAAATGGCAAATTGATTGCTCGCAACAATGCCGCCTTCCGCGAGGCCCGGGCCATGGCCCCCGGCAGCCTGCATACCGAGGTGCACCCGCGCATTCTCGCGCGCATGGAGCAAACTTATCAATGGCGGATACGACAGATACAAGCCGGACAGGTAGAAATACGCTGCCAACAAACGCTGCTCCAACTCGAAGAAGCCTACGCACAAGATGCCATGCTGGAGCTTTTGGAAATGCGCACAGAAGACGCTTGGTTTGACGATTATCGAACGCTAATCAATTTGATAACATGACGGGATGCCTCGGGCCCCTCCCGTCATGCTTGGGCGGTTGTGTTAGCCTATTACAGCCTTATCTTTAGCCATCGTTTTGGCGTACATCAGGGCTGCGCCCGCCAGCATGGTGTCTTTGAGCAAGCCCGACATTGAGGACTGGTCGCCAGCCATAGCACCATTGAGATGTACCAGAAAGACAAACAAAATCAGCATCAGCGCCAGCAGTACGGTAGCCAGTTTGTCTAATTTGCCAATCAGCATACTCACTGAGGCGGCAATCAGCGCTGCACCGCTAAGATACACTAGGATTTCGCTACCAAAAGCCAAGCCGGCCATGTTTTTGGCACCCATTAAATGGAAAATACCAAAAACAGCGAAGGGAATCGCATACAGAAATTTTCCGAGATTTAATACAGCATTCATAATTGTTTAGATTTTAGATGTTAAAACACTTAGTGCTGTAAAAGTAAACTTTCTTTGCGATTGTTCTTAGAATTTTTGCGTTCTTTCATCTAAAAAAACCATTTATTCTGTTTTAAAATAAAGGTAAAACCGTAGAAAAACTTGTTTTTATGCTGCTTTTAAAAACCTTGAATCTGATGTTGCAAAAAAACTACTGGCTAATCGTTCTGCTGACCTTAACCTTTGCCTGCCGCCAGCCCACTGCCGAAACTTCCGACGCGGTGTCCGCCCGATTCACGACCAATGTGGATAACACCCGCCTACGCGCCGAAGCGGGCCCCGAAGGGCGTATCATCCGCGAATTGCCAAAAGGCACTACCCTCTACGACCTCGGCGAGGTGAGTAATTTTACTACGCGCCTGCGCCTGCGGGGTGTCTGGTTTGACGAACCCTGGCTCAAGGTGCGCACGGAAGATGGTACCATAGGCTGGGTATATGCTGGTGCGCTTCATTTTGAACTGAATGATGGCTCAGAACGCACCCGTCTGCTCATCGAAAAACGCCTGCAAACGCTCTTTGGCACAGCATTAGCCGATAGTATCCGAGTGTACCGACAAGCTTTTCACAATATCGAATCGGCGACCGACCTCGCCGCAGTCTATGAGCAAGGCAGCTTCTTGCGCGACACCATGGCCCGGCTCATGCAAGACCGCATTGAGGTGCAACCAGACCTACCCGACCTGTTTTGGCTCCGGCAGGCCATGCCTGGATTCATGCCACAGCTCGTAGCCGAAGGCACCGCGTACTATTTGTTTTGGAATTATCAAACCCTACAAAGCGCCGCTGCACGCACGCCCCAGCCGGAAGATGATGATTTCGTAGCCTTGCAAATTGAGCTATTTCCAGAAGACAGCATTGAGTATTTTTTTCCAGTTTGGTTTTTACAAACATGGGATTATGGCGGCAGCAGCCTGCTGGGCCGAGGGCATCACCTGCGTATTTTGGAAAAATCCGACCAACTGTTGGCAAAAAGCCCTTTATTTGCAGCGGAAATCCGACGTTTGAAAGCCCGTATTGTCAACGATATTAGCGAGCCACACGTTACATATTGGGAAACAGCCGACAAAATCGTCGCGGAGCTGGATGCCATTTTACAAAAAGACTTCAAGCTGCTGAGTGCCGCAGATAAAATAGCCCTGCAAACCCGGCGCGAGCAGTTTGAGGAGCCAGCCCGACATGGCATTGCAGTGAACGAACAGTCCGGAGGTGCGGAGTAAATAAAGCCCGATTCCCGATTTTCAAAAATAACCTGACACAACATGATACCATTTGCGTTTATTACCCTGGCCTTAGTTGCTGCTGGATTTATTGTGCTCACGCGGGTGCTGCCGCATGTGCAGCCGGGCTACAACCGCATTAAAGCAGATTTGCAACTGATGCAAGCTGATATGAACAAGTGGCTGAAAGACGAATTGGTGCCCATCCGCCGGGAGGAGCTGGAGCTGTTTTCTTTGCAACAACAAAACCAAAGCGTGAAAAAGAGCTTTACCCTGCGGGCCAAAGGCGTTTTTACGACCATTTACCACGAGCCGGTGCTGGCTTATAGCTACAAACGCTACGTATCGTCGGGTACAAATGCACTGCTCTATGCGCGCACCGCTACGCATGAGTACGCTTACTGGATTCGCAACAAGGAAATACAGGTGCTGGTGGACAACAAACTCGTTGGTGCTTTAGATAATAATGGTGTGCTGTACAATGCCCGCAAGAAAGCAATCGCCCGTATCAAGCGTGATGAAATGGAACTTACACCTGTCATCGTGCACGACCGCGAGGTGGCCAGCCTTAGCAAAACCGAAGTACAATCCAATGCCGGCCTAAGTGCTCGCGCTTTTCAGTTTGTCAAATCAGATATTACTCCCGAAGAGGAGAAAATTTTCTTGGCTTTAGCTACTTTAGAATTGGTGCAGCAGTCCGTGCCGAAAAAATAACGCGCCCGTGTTCGCTTTTCAATGTTTGAAAGCCTCCAATGCTTCTGCAATTTTCCGGTCGTTGCTCAGGCGCGGCACTTTGTTTTGCCCGCCGAGTTTGCCGAGGGTTTTCATATATTCGCGGAAAGCGTTGCGTTGCAGCGGCGTAATTTTGAGCGGTTGCAAAATGCCTCCTTTAATGAGGTCTTCGTAATAAATATTTTGCTGCACCATAGCCGCATCGAGGCGAGCGGCAAAGGTCGCAAGTTGGTGGGGTATCTCATCGAATTCAATAAACCATTCGTGATAAGGCGCGCCACCGCCCGGCGGCACTATCTGCGGCGCCACCGTAAACTCCACCACGCGCACACCCGTAGCATTCGCTACTGTAAGCAAGGCTTCCTCCACTTCCTTGCCAATGACATGCTCGCCAAAGGCCGAGATAAAATGCTTGACGCGACCGCTAACGATGATTCGATAGGGATTTTTGCTGACAAACTGCACGGTATCCCCGATGTTGTAGCCCCACAGCCCAGCATTGTTATTGATAATCAGCGCATAATTCACCCCCAGTTCTACTTCCGCAAGCGACAGGCGGGTGGGCTGCTCATTGAAAATCTCTTCGGCTGGCACAAACTCGAAAAAAATGCCCGAATAAGCATTGAGCAACAAGGCATTACTATCTGGCTGATCCTGAAAAGCGATAAACCCCTCCGAAGCGGGGTAGGTCTCTAAGCTGTCAATGCGTTTGCCAACCAGTGCTTCCAACTGGGCGCGATAGGGTTCAAAATTGACGCCGCCATACACAAACATCGAGTAATTCGGAAAAATATCCTTGACATACTTTTTGCCGCTGCGCTCCAGCAAGCGCTCATAATACATTTGTACCCAAGGCGGTATGCCGCTAATGAGGCGCATATCCTCGCGGAGGGTCTCTTCTACAATGCGCTCTACTTTGGTTTCCCAGTCTTCAATACAATTGGTAGCATAAGAAGGAAGCTGATTCGTGCGTAGCCACGCGGGCACCTGGTGATTGACAATACCCGACAACCGACCGGTGAGAATACCCCCGACCTTGTCCATTTCCGGGCTGCCAGAGAGGAAAATCATCTTGCCATCTAACCAGCCACCCTTGCCAGTGCGCGCATAAAAATTGAACAGGGCATTGCGGGCCGTACCAAAATGATTGGGCAGACTGTCTTGTGTGAGCGGAATGTATTTGACTCCAGAAGTGGTACCAGAGGTTTTAGCGAAGTATTTTGGAAAACCCCGCCAGAGCACGTCGGCTTCGCCCTGCTTGATACGCTCGATATAAGGCCGAATGCCTTCGTAATCCCGAATGGGCACCTGCGCCCGAAACGCCTCATAGGACTGAATACGCTCGAAACCATGCTCCTGGCCAAAAGCCGTGCGTCGGCCTGTGGCGATGAGTTGTTCGAATACTTTTTGCTGAGCTGCTACAGCTTCCGCCGACCAACGGTCTATGCGGCGGGCCACTATTTTGGCAATGGGGCGAATGATGGACGCTCTGAATCCCATGTTGGTGTTTATAACAAAGAAATGTAATCCGATATATATGCGGAGGACAAGGCAAATTCGCTTGCTGTTATTCTAAAATATCCCAATATCTCAATTTCCCAACCCCTCAAACCTCCTCCCTGCTATCCGTTTCAATTTCTACATTCACAATATCAATCGGACGGTTGATGCTGGCTTCAAGCGATATGAAAGTTTCCGTACGCTGAATACCCTGTATTTTCTGGATTTTATCGTGCAGAATGCTACGCAGATGATTGGTATCACGACAGATAATTTTAGCAAAAATACTATAAATACCGGTAGTGTAATAGGCTTCCACAATTTCCGGAATGGCTTCGAGGGCTTTGGCCACATCGTCGTAAAGCGAACTTTTATCTAAATATACGCCCAGAAAAGCACTGATATCGTAGCCCAGCATGCCGTGGTCTATATCCAGATTGTACCCTTTGACTAAGCCTGCCTCTTCGAGTTTTTTCATGCGTACATGAATTGTACCACCTGACACAAACAGCTCCTTGGCTATTTCTGTGTAAGGCTTCTTGGCATTGCGCATGAGCGCTGATAAAATCTGCCGATCCAAATCGTCTAATTCGAATGTTTTATTCATACCTATTAGAAACTATTAACAACTATTAAACAAAAATAGCTTTTTATTCGGTTTTCGTCAAAAGCGCAACCTAAATCTTTCGATTACTTGCAAATTATTCAAATTTTTAACGCTACTATGACAATACAAGCCCTAACAACCAATATGAAATAACTGAAATATATTGCAGCCTCCTATGGCTACGGGCAAAAAAAGAAGCCTTTTTTCAACATTTATTTGCCTATTTTTGTCTTAAAGGAGCTAAGACAGCACAAAAAAACGGGCTTTGGCCCTTGTTGCCGTCTTTCTATCAAGCCGAACAGAAATGATGCAGGAAAATCAAAAACATTGGCCCGCCAAGCTAAACATCTGGTTACCATTGCTATTAGCAGTCGTTCTGGTGACAGGTATGCTCATTGGGATGCGCTTGCAATCAGAAGCGCCGAGGGTAGTTGATTTGCAGGACAACAGCCTGCTGACCCCGCAAAGCTACAGCAAAATCGAAGAGTTGATGCGCTACATCGAAGCCAAATACGTGGACGAAGTGGATCGAGATAAACTCATTGACGAAGCTATTGCTAATTTGCTCAAGCAATTGGATCCGCATTCGGTGTATTTTTCAGCAGAGCAGTTGGCCAGCGTCAATGTGCAATTAGAAGGCAATTTCAACGGTATTGGTGTAGAATTTATGATCCTCGACGATACAGTCACGGTGGTCGCGCCTTTGTCGGGTGGGCCGGCCGAGTCGGCGGGCATCTTGGCTGGCGACAAAATTATCGAAGCGGGAGATTCTGTTATTGCCGGCGTGGGCATCACTTCCAATGGTGTCATCAAGTTACTTAGCGGCGACAAAGGCTCGAAAGTAAGCCTTGGTATCCGACGCGGCAACGAAACCACTTTGCGGCGCTTCACTTTGGAGCGCGCACCCATACCCGTGCATAGCGTGGATGTAGCGTACATGCTCGACGACGAAACGGGCTACATCAAAATCAATCGTTTTAGTGCCAAGACCTACGAGGAGTTCATGCAAGGATTGGAAACACTCGTGGAAAAAAACAAAATGAAAGATTTGGTGATTGATCTGCGTCAGAATCCTGGCGGCTATTTGCAACAGGCAACCAATATTCTCAGCCAGCTTTTCCGCGACAAAAACAAGCTGCTGGTCTATACCGAGGGGCGCAGTGTGCATCGCAATGACTACGAAAGCACCGGCCGGGCGTTTTTTGAGGTGCGCAATATCGCGGTATTGATTGATGAAGGCTCGGCCTCGGCCAGCGAAATTCTGGCAGGTGCCCTCCAGGATCACGATCGGGCCCAAATCATCGGGCGGCGTTCTTTTGGCAAGGGTCTGGTACAAGAACAATACAGCCTCCGCGATGGCTCCGCGCTGCGCCTCACGGTAGCGCGCTATTACACGCCTTCGGGGCGCTCTATTCAAAAACCCTACTCCGATCGGGGTGAATACGAGCACGATTTTCTGTCGCGGTTAGAGTCTGGCGAGCTGTCGGGCAATGGTCAAATCGCTGTCCAGGATTCGACAAAATATTATACCGAAAAAGGGCGAATAGTTTATGGCGGCGGTGGCATCACCCCGGATGTATTTGTCCCTATTGACACAACAGCCCTGAGCGATTATTACTTTCGCCTGCGGCAATTGGCACCACAGTTTGTATTCAAATACGTGCAAAACCATCGCGCCGATTTCAACTATGCTTCCATCGGGCAGTTTAAAAACAATTTCCGCATCAGCGATGCCTTGCTGACGGATTTTGTAGCATATGCTACTCAAAATGGCGTGCTAAATCCAACCGATGCTTCCGAGGAGTTGCGCAAAATCAATGCGCCATTGCGCCATTATTTAAAAGCCAGCTTTGGGCAAAATCTTTTTGACCGCGAAGGATTCTATGCGGTGTGGAACGAAACCGATCCCATGGTGCGTAAAGCCTTACAAACACTGCGCCAGCCCAACCCCATCACGCGACAATGAAAAAACTCGGTGCGCTTGTAGCTTCAATTTCTGGTACGCTTGAGCACGACGGCTTTGATGCTTAGCTTTTCCTGAATGTCTTTCAGCGCATCTTGAATTTCCTTCTCGGAATTGTAAGGAATTTGGACGCCCACGCGGGTGAGTTTGCCCGATTTTTCGGTGTATGGCTCATAGCCCGCTTCAAAAACTTGCTTCACCAAACGATCTACGTTTTCGGTATTGCCAAACATACCCAGCCCAATCAAGGCATAAGGTTGCTGCGTACGCAGCGTGGGCCCCTCGGTGCTTTGTTCATCGGCATCGTCGTCATTGATGTTGTCTTCATCGGCAATACTGCCGGGTGCTGTTTCGAGCAGCTCGTCGTCAGAAGTCATCCGGGAAGGGCTTACATTATAGCGGCTTTGCGGCAACTCCTCTGCCTGAGGCAGGGCTTGTGCGGGTCGAAAAAACTGCCAATAGATACCAACTGCTACCACAATGACCAGCACACTGCTGACCAAAGCCATGTTTTGTTGCAGCCATTTTTTTAGTCCGGAGGGTGGCGCATCCGGTTTGGCCGTAGAAGCTACACGAGGTGTTGTGGTCGTTTTGCCGGGCGTGGCTGGCTCGCGTTGCTGGCGCAGCACAGGGTAGAATTGTACCGTTGGCAGGCCGTAGGCATCGGTATTGAAATTAACATCGTCGGGCAAAAACTGAAAATTCTGTTCATAATCTTTATACAAACGCCCTACGCCAGGGATCGTCAAAATGTCGCGGCGCTCGATAGTAGCCTTCGCCTGCTCTACGTATTGTTCTACAGCCAGCATGGCCGTTGGGTAGGTTACATTATAATGCTTGCGCAAATACTGCACGAGCAGCCCGTCGTCCAGCAGCAGGTTTTTATTAAAATTCAATTGCCGGGCCGGCGGATGTATTTTACCCTCCACCGGATCGGTATTGGCGGGTTTATAGCTGGAAATAAAGCTGCCCAACCCAGGGATGCTCACCGTCTGATTGTCATATAATAAGGCAGCAATGCTCGCGCCAACATCTATTTGCATAACATTTGTGTTAATAGTCCTTAAATCGGGGCAGTCATAACCACCCGATCATTCTAAAAACCTGATTGTCAGGTAAAATATTTTACAAAAGTATTCTTTTTTCAGGAATATGTCAATGGCCACCATTTGTAGCACCCCCCGGACGATACCCGCGCCAGCCATAAAAAACTAAATAGCCGTAAGCCAGCAAAGGTACGATGTAAGAAAACTTCACGCCATTGGCATCGGCTACCATGCCTTGTATGAGCGGGATGAGGGCGCCACCGGCAATCATCATCACGAGCAGCGAAGAGCCATAACTGGTGTACTGCTTGAGCCGAGCTATGGCTAAGGTGAAAATATTGGACCACATAATAGAATTGAACAAACCTACGCCCAGCACCGCCCAACGCGCCGCCAGCCCGCCGGTGGTCATGGTCACCGCCAATAGCGCCATGGCACATAAGGCAAAAAGCGCGAGCATAGCCGACGGCTTCTTTTTTACTATTAGAAACAGGGCATAATTAAGCGCCAACAAAATGCCAAAACCAACCGCCATATTATAATGCAAGTCCTTGACCAGCACAATCGCATACACCACTACAATGGCGATGCCCGGAAACAGCGCCATCAGCCAGCGCCGACGCACTGAAGGCAACTGCTCGGCTAAGGCTACCGCCCCCATGAAACGGCCGACCATAGCGCCACCCCAGTAAAAAGCGACATAATTACCGGCGGTTTTCGTATCTAATAGCATACTGGCATCCGAGGTGAAATAATTGACCAAAAAGCTGCCCACCGAAATTTCTGCGCCTACATAACAAAAAATGGCAATCGCGCCCAACACAAGATGCGGATAATCCCAGAGCCGAAACCCGGCCCGATGCGGATTTTCGTACTGAATTTCAGGCAATTGCAAAAAATGAAACACCACCGCAATCACCAGCAGTGTCAGCGCTAACAGAATGTAGGGCACCTGCACCCGCTCCACCGATACCGTCGTAGCGTTTTGCAAAATAAGCCAAGCCCCCAGCAAGGGCGCAATGGTGTGCCCCAGCGAATTGAAGCCTTGTGAAAGATTGAGGCGACTGGCAGCAGTGTCTTCTGTACCGAGAATGGCTACGTAAGGATTGGCGGCTACCTGTAGAATGGTAATGCCTGAAGCCAGCACAAACAATGCCATGAGAAACGAGCCGTACAACTGCACTATCGAAGCCGGATAAAACAAAAAACAGCCCAGCCCCATCAGCCCGAGGCCTACCACGATGCCGCGTTTGTAGCCAATTTTACGAATAATCAGCCCCGCCGGAATGCTCATCAAAAAGTACGCCCCAAAGAAAAAAAACTGCACCAATTGCGCCTGCCAGTGCCGCAGGTCGAAAGCCGCCTTGAGGTGAGGCACGAGAATATCGTTCAGCGAGGTAAGCAAACCCCACAGAAAAAACAACACCGTGAGAATGATAAAAGAAAAACGGGTATTGGCAGGCATAGCTGTTGTGTTTTTTGTCCTTTATTCATCTGCGTTCGCGCTCTAAGATCACCGGAAAGATAGGCTTTTTCAGACATTTCACCTATATAGTTTTGCAGTGCGCTTACCCATAAAAATGGCGACTGCTATTTTTCCAAAAAAGCATCTTCAACCTTGCTGCTGTATTAATTTTCATCCATGCAGATTAAAAAATTGTTAAATACTTGCATTATTTGTTGCA